>RDZY01000030.1 GCA_004294135.1 Sphingobacteriia bacterium | reverse complement strand
CAAATCTTTCAACGCAACCATGAAAACTGATTTTGATGAAACCATTGGTAACATCAATATCATTCCACAAGATATTGGAAGAGTTATTTTGAATTTAATCAACAATGCGTTTTATGCCTGCACTGAGCGTAGTCGAAGTGTCTTGAATGAAAAATCAAAACAAAACATTTCAGGCTACGAATCAACTGTTTCAGTAAGCACAAAGAAAGAGGGCAATATGGTTTTCATCTCAGTAAAAGACAACGGCAACGGCATCTCTCCAAAAATTCTCGATAAAATCTTCCAATCTTCCAACCCTTCTTCACCACCAAACCCACCGGGCAAGGCACAGGGTTGGGATTGAGTTTGAGTTATGATATTGTAAAAGCGCATGGTGGAGAAATTTTGGTAGAAACACTTAATGAAGAAGGTACAACATTTACTATTTTGATTCCTCTAAATCTATAAATTATGAAAAAAGGAATCTCAAAAAATATCCCTCAACAAGACTACCAGCATTTGGTGGTAAAAATTTCTGATACCTACCAGTCAGGTCAGGTAAGGGCAACACAATTAGTAAATATTCAGTTACTCGAAACCTATTGGCAAATAGGTCAGCACATTGTTGAGTTTGAACAAGGCGGAAATGAAAGAGCAGAATATGGAAAGGCACTCATCAGTAATTTGGCAAAAGACCTTTCGTTGATTCATGGTAAAGGCTTTAGTGCCAGTAATGTAAAGCGGTTTAGACAGTTTTATCTGGCCTATCCAATTGGTGCGACACTGTCGCACCAATTGAGTTGGAGCCATGTGGTGGAACTTTTAAAAATAGATGACCACTTAGAAAGAAGCTTTTATGAGAAGCAAACCCAATTAGAAAACTGGAATGTAAGGGAATTAGTACGACAAAAAAACACCGCTTTATTTCAGCGGCTTGCACTAAGCAAAAACAAAGAAGAAATTTTACAACTATCAGCACAAGGGCAGGAAATAGCAACACCAAAAGATATTCTGAAAGATCCTTATGTTTTTGAGTTTCTAAAAATTCCCGAAGAACAACTTAGATCCGAGCAGGAATTAGAAGACCATTTGTGCAATAACCTGCAACAATTTTTATTAGAATTGGGAAAAGGCTTTACCTATGTGGGCAGGCAATACCGCATGACCATCAATAACAAACACTTCCGAGTTGATCTTGTGTTTTACCACCGCATTCTCCGTTGTTTTGTATTAATCGATTTAAAAATAAACGAGGTGCAGCATGCTGATATTGGGCAAATGAATATGTATTTAGGCTATTTTGCCAATGAAGAAAATACGGAAGACGACAACCCACCCATTGGCATTATACTGTCAAAAGATAAAGATGAACTATTGGTAGAATATGCCACATATGGTATGAACAGTCAGTTATTTGTAAGCCAGTATCAATTGTATTTACCTGATAAAAGCGATTTGATAAATATTGTAAACAATACGCTGCAAAGTGAAGAAGATATTGAAACAAAAAAATAAACACATGAAAATATTTACAACACTATTACTAACGCTGTTTATAACGGCCACTTCTTATGCCCAAGAATCCCAAATTGATAGCCTAAGGAATGCACTCAATACAGCAACCCATGACTCAACTAGGATTAATTTAATTACTGCTATTTACCGAAACTATCAGGGATCAAATTATGACTCCGTAATATTTTATGCGGATAAGGGTTTATCTCTTGCACGAAAAAATAAGCAGTCAATACACGAAGGACGTTTTTTAGTAGCTAAGGCAAACACTTTAGTGCAAAAAGGAGAATATGCCGCATCACTGAAGAATTTATTACAATCATTTGAAATTTTGCAAAACCCTGCTTCCGAAAAAAAAGCCTATGGTTTGGGCAAAGAAACACCTGCTGAATTTAGATTAATAATTTTGAATTTTGCCAATTTTGCATATGGTGAATTAATGGCAGCAACAGAAAATACAGAACAGGCCATTTTTCATTATAAAGAAAGTATAAGGATAGCCTCATTGGTGAAAAATTATTTTAGAATAGCTTATGCTTCGGCTAAAATTGCAGAGCTGTATAATATGGAAGACAAGCTTGACTCTGTGGAAGTATATGCACAGAAGTCCATGAAGTTTTTCGAACAGGTAAATGATACTTACTATTATAACTCTACCTCTACAAATAGTAATAGTTGGAGGAGCTCACCTATCTTAGTTCTGGCAGAAAAAAACTTTAAGACGAAGAATGATGAATTGGGAAGAAAGTATCTCTATCAAGCACTACAAATCGCAACCGAATTTAAAGAAGCTAACAAGCAAATGTTGTTACGGGCTTATCAACTTATGTCATCGGTACATCAGAATGATGGGGTTAAAGATTCAGCATTTTATTATGCCAAAAAAGCATATGAAGTAGGTTCTGAGCCGGGATTGATAAATACAAAATGGTTTAGAGAAGGAGGAGTTTACGAGGACTTAAGCAAAGCCTATTTGCTCAACAATCAACTAGATAGTGCTTTTAAATACCAAGGGCTTACCCTCACTACAAGAAATGCATGGAATAAAGAAAAATACATGAACCTTGCTGACTTTCAGAGTTTGTTATTAAGCGAAGCCACCCGTTTGAGGGATTTGGAAAAGCAACAAATAGAAACACAATCAAAAATCAGGACCTATAGTTTACTTGCAGTACTTGCTGTTTTTTTCGTCATCGGTTTTATTCTCTATCGCAACAATCTGCAAAAGCAAAAAGCCAATAAATTTTTACAAGAGCAGAAGGATAAAGTGGAAAGCACTTTACATGAATTAAAATCTACACAAAGCCAACTCATTCAATCCGAAAAAATGGCATCACTTGGTGAACTCACCGCAGGCATTGCCCATGAGATTCAAAACCCAATGAACGAAGAAATAGCAACTGGTAATAATCAATTATCAAATGGTAATTTAGATAAAGCTGCTGCTAATTTGCAAAACGCAACAGAAATAGCCAACGACTTAAAACAAAATTTAGAAAAAATAAACCACCACGGCAAACGCGCCGCAGATATTGTAAAAGGAATGTTGCAACATAGCCGCAGTAGCAGCCGTGTAAAAGAACCAACCAATATCAATGCATTGGCAGATGAATATTTACGATTGGCTTATCATGGTTTAAGAGCAAAGGATAAAGATTTCAACGTAAATATGAAAACTGATTTTGATGAAAGCATTGGTAACATCAATATCATACCACAAGATATTGGAAGAGTTATTTTGAATTTAATCAACAATGCGTTTTATGCCTGCACTGAGCGAATGCGAAGTGCCTTGAATGAGAGGAGTAAGGCAGAAGGTGTAAGGCATAAGGAAGAAAATGAACTCAACCCTAAACCCTATACCTTAAACCCTATACCCGCTTACGAATCAACTGTTTCAGTAAGCACAAAGAAAGAGGGCAATATGGTTTTCATCTCAGTAAAAGACAACGGCAATGGCATCCCTCCCAAAATTCTCGATAAAATATTTCAACCATTCTTCACTACTAAACCAACTGGCCAAGGCACTGGATTAGGATTGAGTTTGAGTTATGATATTGTAAAAGCACACGGCGGTGAGTTGAAAGTAGAAACGAAAGAAGGACATGGAACTGAGTTTATTATCTCATTACCCATATAAATATTAATACAAGGATATTTCATCAATTAATTGCTTTAAATTCAGTCTAAATTTCAAGATATGAAAATAGTATTTCGGTCCTTACTCGCTTTATTGTTAATCACTGGCTTTAATCAGATAGCACTTGCCATTGATACGAATGATACACGTTTACTTTGGCAACCGGCTATCAGTAAATCACATATTGCATTTATTTATGCAGAAGATCTTTGGGTGGCTAATCGCGATGGTTCCAACCCCAAGCGCATCACTGCAAGTGAAGGACTAGAATCAAACCCGGTTTTTTCACCTGATGGAAATACCATTGCTTTTACGGGGCAATATGATGGCAATAGCGATGTATTTACTGTTCCTGTTACTGGTGGAATTCCTAAAAGGCTTACTTGGCATCCTGGTAATGACCTTGTTCGAGATTTTTCACCTGATGGGAAACAAGTGTTGTTTGCTTCTCAGCGAAATAGTTTTACTACGCGTTATTTTCAATTATTTACGGTTGATGTAAATAATGGAAGTGAAAATCAATTGCAAATTCCAAATGCATTTTGGGCATCTTATAGTCCCGATGGTACAATGATTGCTTATACAACTATACCCGACGCATTTGAACAATGGAAAAATTATCGTGGTGGTACCATGAGTAGAATTTGGTTGTATAATATTAAGTCTCATGCTGTTACTGAAATACCCAAACCACAAGGCGGTTGTAACGATACAAAACCTGTTTGGGAAGGCAATACCGTTTTTTTTCGCAGCGACCGAAATGGCGAATTCAATTTATTTAGTTATGAACCATCTAGCAAGTTGGTTAAGCAATTAAGTAAGTTCAACGATCTTCCTGTTTCTAGTCTCGATGGAACTTCTGGTGAAATTATTTTTGCTCAGTCCGGATATCTACATGTCTACAACACTGTTAATAATTCCATTAACAAATTAAAAGTGGGCATTGCTGCTGACCTGCTTGATCTAAGGTCACGTTTTGTAAAAGGCGATAACTATATCCGTTCCACACATATTTCTCCATCTGGCACTAGGGTAGTAGTTGATTTTAGGGGTGATATTATAACCCTTCCCGGTCAAAAAGGAGACCAACTTAACATCACCAATACCCCTAATATTCATGAGAAATATCCTCAATGGTCGCCCGATGGTAAATCAATTGCTTATTTCTCTGATGCGAATGGTGAATATGCACTTCATATAAAAAATCAAAATGGAACAGGTGAAACTAAAATAGTTAAGTTAACGGGTTCGGGATTTTATGCGTTTATTCATTGGAGTCCCGATAGTAAAAAACTTTGCTTTGTAGACAATGGGCGCAGATTATACTTGCTGGATATTGCAACAGGAAAAACTGAAAAAATTGCAGAGGATATACATTATGGTCGTGGTGCTTTCAGGGAATTATTTGGTAGCTGGTCGTCCGACGGAAATTTTATTTCTTATACTATTATTACTGAAACCAATTTTGAAAAAGCATTTATTTATGCGTTAGGTGAAAACAAATCTTATCCTGTATCAGATGGTTTGAGTAATGTTAGCGAACCCAAGTTTGACCCATCTGGGAAATACTTGTACATGCTTGCAAGTACTGATGCTGGTCCTGTAGTAAACTGGTTTGATCAATCTAACCAAGATATGGATGCTACCAACAGAATTTATTTGGTTACACTTCAAAAATCCGTGACTTCGCCATTTTCAAAAGAAAATGATCAAGAAGAAGTAAAGGAAATTACTGGTGATAAAACTTTGACTAAGGGTGATACTGCAAAATCTTTTTCTGCAAAGCCCACTATGAAAATTGATTGGGAAGGAATGGAAAACAGAATTATTCCTATTCCTATTTCCAATGGCAATTATAGTTCTTTGTCAATTCCAAAAGAAGGAGAGTTGTATTATTTATCTGCAATGGCTAAAAATGCTGGGCCAACCATGTTGCATAATTATAGTTTGAAAAAAAGAAAGGAAGATCCGATTATGCCTGCTGATGATTTTGAAATTGCTTCTAAGGGGGAGAAAATGCTTTTTAACAGTAAAGGGAAATGGGGTATTACTGCTGTTGGTCAAAAGCCAGGACCAGATGCAATGTTGAATACGACTGTTTTACAGGTTAAAATTTCACCGCAGGATGAATGGGGAAATATTTTTAATGAAGCATGGAGGGTAAATCGGGATTATTTTTATGACCCAGGTATGCATGGAGCCGATTGGCCTGCAATGAAAAAAAAGTATGCGGTTTTCTTGCCAGATATTGCTTGTAATAATGACCTATATAGAATTATGCAATGGATGTTTAGCGAACTTTCTGTTGGTCACCATCGTTTTTCAAATAGCGGAGACCGAAGAGTGAATACTGAATTTATACCCGGTGGCCTATTGGGTGCAGATTATGAAATAAGTAATAACCGATATCGAATTAAGAAAATATTTGGTGGATTAAATTGGTCGCCAGATTTACGTTCTCCATTAACAGAACCTGGTGTGAATGTAAAAATTGGAGATTATCTCATTTCAGTTAATGGAGAAAACTTAACTACTGAAAATAATTTTTATAGTTTCTTTGAAAATACTGCTGGAAAAATTGTTACGCTAACTGTTTCATCTTCTTCCGATGGTACTAATTCCAGAACCATAAAAGTTACACCCATTGCAAATGAAAGTTCATTACGCAACCGCGACTGGGTAGAAGGAAATATGAAGAAAGTAGAAGCTGCTACAAATGGTGAAGTAGCCTATGTATATGTTCCTAATACAACAACGGCGGGACATGAATATTTCAAGCGTTATTTCTTTCCTCAAGCCAATAAATCAGCCATTATTATTGATGAGCGTTTTAATGGAGGTGGTCAATTAGCAGATTATTATATTGATATGCTTAAGAAACCAGTTCAATCATACTGGAATTATAGATATGGTAAGGATCAAAAAGCACCCAATGCATCTATACAAGGACCTAAAGTAATGTTGATTGATGAAACAGCAGGTTCAGGGGGCGATTATTTACCTTATCTTTTCCGTCAACAAAAACTGGGTACATTGATTGGTAAAACTACATGGGGTGGTTTGGTGGGTATTTTAAATTTCCCTGAATTTATTGATGGAGGTAGTGTAACCGCACCAAATCTTGCTTTTTATGACGAAAAAGGGTTTGGAATTGAAAATGTAGGAACGCCACCTGATATAGAAGTAGAACAATGGCCAGCAGATATTATAATGGGAAAAGATCCGCAACTTGAGAAGGCAATTCAGATATTATTAGCGCAGCTAAAATCTAATCCACCTAAAAAAATAAAAACACCTGCTCATCCAGTAAGGGTTCGTAAATAATATAAATCGTATTCGCACATACAATATGAGGGTATGCATAAAATTGAAGTTATCCGTACCCTCACATTGTATATTTGCTTAAATTCACCTCATCAATAATGGAGCATGAAAATATTAGTTGTAGACGATGAAGAAGATATGAAAATATTGTTTGAACAAAAGTTCAGGAAAGAAATAAAAGTGGGGACTGTGCAATTTGCCTTTGCTAATTCTGGTGAGAAAGCACTTGAATACATGAAATACAACGACCATGAAGCTGTTCTGATTCTCTCCGATATTAATATGCCAGGTATGAGCGGTTTAGAATTGTTGCGACAAATAAAGCAAGTATATCATACACCTCCTCCCATTGTTATGATGATTACCGCTTATGGTGATGCCGAAAATCACGATCAAGCCATGGAGCTAGGAGCGGATGATTTTTTGACCAAGCCAGTTGATTTTGTATTATTAAAATCAAAACTCCATATTCAATAAATATGACTAAAATATTAGTAGCAGATGATGAGATGGACTTAGAAACCCTTATCAAACAAAAATTCAGGAAACAAATTCGAGAAAAGCGATACGAATTTATTTTTGCTCTAAATGGAAATGATGCACTAGAAAAAATACGCAACAACTTCGATATCGATATGGTTCTAAGCGATATCAATATGCCAGAAATGGACGGATTAACCCTGTTAAGTGAATTGAATGAAGTGTACCCATTGCTTAAAACAGTAATGGTTTCCGCTTATGGTGATATGGACAATATAAGGACTGCTATGAACAGAGGAGCATTCGATTTTGTTTGTAAGCCAGTCAATTTCGAAGACCTCGAACTAACCATTGAAAAAACCCTTAAACACGTTCAACAAATAAAAGATACTTTATTGGCCATCAAAGAAAATAATATTCTTAAAATGTATGTGGACGCTTCTGTCCTCCATTTTATGGGTACAAAATCATTTGAAGATTCACTCATGGTAAATGAAACAGTAGATGCAACGGTTGTATTTATTGATATTTGTGGGTTTACTTCCATCACAGAAACTCAACCAGCAGATACTGTAGTGTCTATGCTCAATACTTATTTTGATGTGATGGTAAAAGAAATTATTGCACAGAAGGGATATATAGATAAATTTATTGGAGATGCTATTCTGGCTGTATTTAGAGGCGAGTATCATTTGGATAGAGCTATTGATGCTTGTTTATCTCTTAGAAATCTAATCAATGCCTTACCTAATATTAATGAAGCTGTAAATTTTAAACCGGAATTGTCAATTGGCATTAACAGCGGCGAATTAGTTTCTGGTAATATTGGTTCAAGTACTTTACGCAGGTTAGATTATACAGTAGTAGGAGACGTAGTGAATACTGCTGCCCGATTACAGTCTGTGGCAACTGCGGGACAAATACTAATTCCCCAATCTGCTTTTGAAAAAGTAAAAAACTCATTCTCGTGCAAAAGCATAGGCGAATATCTGCTTAAAAATAAACAGTTTCCAGTAAGCCTATATGAGGTAATTGAATAATTTAATTTCATGAAATGATGGGATCCAGTAAAGCAAAATCTGGGTCTTTAATAGTGAAGTCAGCTACCGCGTCTATATAAGCATTTGTTGAACAGAACGAAATGCCGATGCCTGCAGTTCTTACACAACAGATATCATTTTCACCATCACCCGTATATACCGTGTTTTTCAGGTCAACTTGGTATTTATCGCATACTGCTACCAATGCATTTAATTTACAGAAATCATGCTTGCATAAACTAAGTTCATTTTGCATGAATAAAGAAGGTATTTTCACTTCACCTGTAGCAATACTTCTAGAAAATTCGAGTTCATTGGCAATGGTAAAATCAAATCCAAATTTATTTTTAAGGTGATTGGTTATGCAATCATAACTATCACTAATGATGCCAACAATATAACCATTTTCTTTTAAGAGTGATATGATTTCTGAAAGATTTGGTGTGATTGGAATACTGTCAACAATGGCCAGCAAATCACTAATACTCTTGCCTTTTAATAGTTTTGCAATCATTTTGGTTCTTACAAATGGATTCCCATTGCTGGTTACAATTTGAATAATTTCTTTTTTAAAATCAAAATGCTCAGCACAAGTATGTATAAAACTAGCACGTAAAATAGTATGATCCATATCGAATACAGCAATTTTTTTCAGCGACAATAAACTGTCCCGAATGGCAAATTCCATCTGCTCCCTTACTACCTGTATATTCTCGAATGTTTCTAGATTTTGGGGGCTCATGCCCACAGATTTTTTAATAATGGTTTTGGCAACTTCTCTCGACATTTTGCCCAACTGATCCAATTGTTGCATACGGTTCTCAATATTGCCAATATTCACTTCTTTTATTCGCGCATCCAGTTGGTGCATATCCATCAAAATACCAATATCAACTCCATAGCCTTCTTCAAATTCACATTGGGTAAGAAACGATTTTTTTCCAGCAATCATACCACTCAATGGTTGCTGGAAATTGGGAAAATCTGGATTCAGTAAAGCCAGTAATGGTTTGGCTACTAATTCAGTAACGCGACCAGCTTGGCGTGTGAAAAACGATTTTACAAAATCTGCTTCATCAGCAATTAATGGACTAGTAAGCAGGCTTATAATATCAGCTTGGTATGTAGTTATATCTGCATCTAGGAACACCAATATTTCATGCTGGGCAAGTAAAACACCATCCTTCATAGAAGCACCTTTTCCTAATTTAGTACTGGTAATTACTTTGGCACCCGCGGCGGCTGCATTCGCAACTGTTTTGTCCATCG
The DNA here is from genome assembly GCA_004294135.1 of Sphingobacteriia bacterium. Classification (GTDB taxonomy): domain Bacteria; phylum Bacteroidota; class Bacteroidia; order Chitinophagales; family Chitinophagaceae; genus Sediminibacterium. The sequence continues at coordinate 35,859 of RDZY01000030.1, read as the reverse complement.
ACTTATCGTCTATCACAATCACTTCTGCAACATTTGCAGAATGGATGGCTAATTCCACTACACTTGCAATGGTAGATTCCTCGTTTAGTGCGGGTATAATTACAGTAATCATGAGCTTTATTTAAGTGGTTAATTTAAATGGCTTCCCATCTAACCTTAAAAAAAGCTTTAAATAAACAATGATCGTGCCAAGCGGAAATAAAAATGTTAAAACAAATAACCTTATTTAATTTATGGGCATAAAAAATCCGCAGCATACATTTAGAGTAATACTGCGGAATAAATATATAAGGGTTGATGAACTATGCGTTCCGGTTAATACAGTTCAAGTCGTCAAAAGCAATTTCAAGTCGTTTAGAAAAAGTTTCTTCACCTTTACGCAACCATACACGTGGGTCATAGAATTTCTTATTTGGTTTTTCAGCACCTTCAGGATTGCCCAATTGCCCCTGTAAATAAGCTTCATTCTTTTTATAAAAATCCTTTACACCTTCCCAGAATGCCCATTGTAAATCGGTATCAATATTCATTTTAATAGCACCGTAGCCAATGGCTTCTCTAATTTGACTTTGCGGAGATCCACTACCACCATGGAATACAAAATATACAGGTTTAGGGCCAGTCTTCAACTCGGCTTGAATAAAGTCTTGACTATTCTTTAATATTTCTGGGCGTAATTCCACGTTACCGGGACTGTAAACACCGTGTACATTACCAAATGCAGCAGCAACCGTAAATAAGTTACCTACTTTGCTTAATTCTGTATAGGAATAAGCAACATGCTGAGGCTGGGTATATAATTTATCGTTTTCAATACCACTGTTGTCAACTCCATCTTCCTCACCTCCAGTAACCCCTAATTCAATTTCAATACTCATTCCCAATGGAGCCATACGCTTGTAAAACTCAACAGAAGTGGCAATATTTTCTTCAATGGGTTCTTCTGAAAGATCCAGCATATGTGAACTGAACAAAGGGCATCCATTTACTTTATAATAAGCTTCACCAGCGTCAATTAAACCGCTGATCCAAGGCAGCCACTTTTTTGATGCATGATCGGTATGCAACACAACAGGCACACCATAGTATTTAGCAACGTTGTGAATATGCAATGCACCCGAAATGCCACCCGAAATATTTGCTTGTAAGGCATCATTGGGCATGCCTTTACCAGCAATAAACTGGGCTCCACCATTGGAGAACTGAATAATTACGGGGGAATTTACTTTGGCTGCAGTTTCTAAAGTTGCATTAATATTATTTGTACCGATGGTATTTACCGCTGGTATAGCAAATTGATTATCTTTGGCATCATTGTAAAGTGCCTCTAATTCTTTTCCGTGTAAAACGCCTGAACTGTATTTTTTCATGTTGCTAAGGTAAGAAAAAAAATATTGATGATATATGCATTTCCAAATGAAATGAATATGAACTTTACAGCATTGCAGGTGCAGAAAATAAAATGAATGCAGTATTTATAGGTCTATAGAAACCTATATTGAATAGTATGATCTTGAAAAATTTTCTATGACTACTCAAATAGATAAATCAGATTACGCAGAAAATTATTTAGCGAGGCTCTGAATTACATCATATTTGGTTATAATATGGTAATCGTTTTTCTCATCTTTGGCTAATACAGCACCATTTTCTTTGGTTATTAAACTGCCCAATCTTTCCACAGCAGTATCAAAATCAACTACTGGATATGCATGCTCCATAACACTTTCAACGGTTGCATGCTTTATTTCTGGGTTGCTAAAAACTTTTTGGAACAGACCACTTTCGCTTACCGAACCAACCGATTCATTATTGGTCATTACTGGAATATGTTCAATATCATACTTCTTCATCAACTCCACAGCTTCTGCTACAGTAGCTGTTTTTTCAACAGAAACCAGTCGCTTAGAATGGCGACCATTTACAATGTCTTTAAAAGTTTTCACATCTAAAAATCCGCGTTCCATCATCCATTGATCGTTGTAAATTTTACCAATATAGCGACTGCCATGATCGTGGAAAACACAAACTACTACATCGTCTTTGGTAAGCCGATCTTTGAGTTGAATTAATCCTTGTAAGCAACTACCAGCACTATAGCCACAAAACAATCCTTCTTCTTTGGCTATTTTTCTGGCCATTACTGCACCATCCTTATCGGTTACCTGTTCAAAATGATCAATTACACTCATATCATAATTTTGTGGAAGAAAATCTTCCCCAAAACCCTCACTGATATAGGGATGTACAAAACTCATATCTAATTCACCTGTTTTATAATAATTGGTGAGCAGAGATCCATATACATCAATGGCCCATACTTTAATAGCAGGATTTTTTTCTTTCAAATACATAGCTGTTCCTGTTACGGTGCCACCAGTGCCAGCAGTACAAACAAAATGTGTAATCTTTCCTTCAGTCTGTTCCCAAATTTCTGGGCCGGTACTCTCGTAATGTGCTTGTCGATTAGCCAGATTGTCATACTGGTTCATATACATTGAATTGGGAATTTCCTTACCCAATCGTTTTGCCACACTATAATAACTACGAGGATCTTCTGGTAATACGTTGGTGGGGCAAACAATTACTTCAGCACCCACGGCTTTTAAAATATCTGCTTTCTCTTTGGATTGTTTATCAGTGGTAACGAAAATACATTTATAACCTTTCACGCAAGCAGCAAGTGCCAATCCCATACCCGTATTCCCACTGGTTCCCTCTATAATAGTGCCGCCAGGTTTTAATCTCCCTTCCTTTTCTGCCACTTCAACCATTTTCAACGCCATACGATCTTTAATAGAGTTGCCCGGATTAAAATAATCTACTTTGGCTAGTATGGTCCCCGGAATATCTTTACTCACTTTATTGAGCTTAATTAATGGGGTATTGCCAATTGTTTCAAGTACATTATTCTTCCACATAAATAGGTATATATTTTAGTAAAGGTAATGCTTTGAAAGAACGCTTCACTAAATCAATGGGAAGCGCGACAATTATAATAGAGAAAGTAGCTTAAAAATTTGCGAGAGATTAGGCTTGAAATGATTCGGCCATTTTGGTGCAAATATTACTGGAAACCATTTTCTGGGCTAGTTTTATCATATTAGAAAATGCTTTCGCATTGCTAATTCCGTGACCAATAATTACTGGTTTGGCAACGCCAAGAACAGGTGTGCCACCATAATTTTCATAATGGAAACGATTTAGGTATAGGTCATCACCCAAGCCGCGTTGTTTGGCAATATCATAAAAAGTTTCAGCCATTTTTAAGATGATATTTCCAGTAAAACCCTCACACACCATTACATCTGCTTTGTCTCCAAATAAGTCTCTTCCTTCTATATTGCCAGTGAAACGGATTGCAGTATTTTCCTTTAAAAGTGGATAGGTGGCTTGTGCAAGTAAATTACCTTTTCCTTCCTCTTCTCCAACATTAATTAAACCCACACTTGGATTGCTGATCCCCAAAATATATTCGGCATAGAGACTGCCCAATATTGCAAATTGATTCAGGTGTTCAGGCTTGCAATCTGCATTCAACCCTACATCTAATAACACACCAGTACTGCCGTTTATTTTGGGAACAATAGTAGCAATGGTGGGTCGCATTACGCCAGATATTGCCTTTATAGAAAACATGGCGCCTACAAGCATTGCCCCTGTATTTCCTGCACTTATAAATGCATCAATTTTACCTGTCGCTAATAAGTGAAATCCAATGGCTATAGAAGAAGCCTGTTTCTCTTTGAGCGCTTTTGTAGGATGCTCATTGTATCCAATAACTTCGGGGGCATGCACTAAATGAAGATAAGGAGAGGAGATCTGGTATTCTTCCAAAAGTGGCTTCACCAGATGCTCATCACCAATACAAAAAATAGTAACATCAGACTTATCATTAGATAGGAACAAGCGAATGCCTTTCGCTGCTTCCAGCGGTGCAAAATCGCCCCCCATCATGTCTATTCCTATATTCATTTGCAGTAAGCTAAGACAATAAATTGAACTATAAGGTTAAGCTTTCAACGGTGCTTTTTCAGCAACTAATTTACCTTTATAGAACAACTTGCCTTCGCTCACATGCGCACGATGGCGTACATGTATTTCGCCAGTAGTAGCGTCTTTGCTAAGGGTAACTTCCTGTGCAATATAATGTGTTCTTCTCTTAGCACTTCTCTGCTGTGAGTGTCTACGTTTGGGATTTGGCATTGTTGAAAATTTATAATATCAAAAAATTAATCTATGTTCTTAAATTTTTCTAACCCTTTCCATAAGGTGGTGCTACTGTCTTTTGTTGCATCTTCTTCCATCTTCCTTAACTTCTCTAATACTTCAATATTGCATTTAGAGCCACCTATCTCTTCTGCACTACATATTTTCTGCAATGGAATACTGAGGTTGATGAACTCAAATATCCAATCAGAAATATATAAGTGGCTTGCGCCGCGACTGATATAATAGATGTCTGGATCTTCCTCCTGTTCATTCATACTATCGGGTTCGTCAACCATCTTTACAATGATATTAAACTCGTCCCAAAGCTGTAATGGAAGTGTGTTTCCACATCTATCACAGCCAGCTTGTACCGTTCCGTCAACATCAAACTTTAACAACATAAAGCCTGTTTTTTTATCCAGACTTAGTTTGATATTGGCAACGCAATTGGTAAAATCCTGCTCACCATAAGCAACAAAGAACTCATCATCCACCTTGTATTCATATATATGAATTTCCGGCTTCAAACCCACAAAAGCGATCTCAAATTCCCGCCGATTACTCATATCCACATTTTAAGGGTTTGCAAAGGTAGAAAAAAGAGGCCAATATGCCAAAGTAAACCCAAAAATAACCATTCACGGCCACTTACCTATAACTTTAAGTTTATTCTGCTACATATTATGAACCTGATAATAGACGAAAAATGGTTAAAAAACACTGCTTGGCTCATTTTATGCGCCAGTTTGTTATATATAACTGGACTTTTTCCTGAATTTGTGGAGAAATGGTACGCCCTTGGTTTTTATCCACTTTTAGCCAATTGCCTTCGGTTTTGTTTAGGATGGTTGCCTTTTAGTGTAGGTGATACAGCTTATATGGTGTTTCTAGTCTGGCTGGGGAGGCCATGCTTGAAAGGATTTAAGCAGCTTAAAAAAGAAGGGTTTACCAGCCTATTTGTGACACTATTTCTAGGAAAAGCCCTTCGTTTTTTTCTACTCTCTTACATACTATTTAAGTCAATTTGGGGGCTGAACTACAATCGTTTGGGGATAGCCTGGCAGGTGGATATTGAAAAATTGCCCTATTCCAAAGAAGCTGTTACCGCACTTACAAATAAGCTGATTGATTCTGCAAATTATTACCGTAAAATACTTAATAGCCGCAACCTGCCGCAACCCACTCTACCCAATATTTATACAAGTGCAATCGCCTCCTATCAATCTGCTAAACTTCAATTCCCATTTTTACAATATGATAAGCCTGCAATTAAAGGCAGTCTATTTACTCCCATAGCCGATTATATTGGTTTTACGGGCTACTATAATCCTTTTAGTGGAGAAGCTCAACTGCGTACCGATATTCCCCGTATACTGGTTCCTTTTACTACCTGTCACGAAATTGCACATCAACTTGGATATGCCAGTGAAAGCGAAGCTAGTTTTGTAGGTTTTTTGGCCGCAAAATCCTCTTTTGATCCCTACCTCAAATACTCCGCTTATTTTGAAATGCTGCAATACGCTTTGGGGGAGCAGTATTTACTATATGCCAAAGCAGATAATTATGCCGATTTTAACAAGATCGTTCAGTACAATAAATCTCATATTGATACTTTGGTGATCCGAGATAAAAAAATGGTTCATCAGTTTTTTATGCAGCACCAGAGAGATATTAGCTCAATTTCCAACAACTTATACGATCAATACCTTAAAATGAACCAACAATTGAAAGGGATTAATAGTTATAATGATGTTGTTGGCTGGATTATTGCTTATGAAAGTAAGGTAGACAGTAGACGGTAGACTGTTGATAGTTTTTAATTTAATTGCTTAATTAATGAATCATATTATAAAGTGCATACTATCGCTTGTATTTATCATTGGAATTGGTTCCTTGGGTGGAATATTTACCATCACAGAAATCCCCAATTGGTATGCAGGCTTGAATAAACCCAGTTTTAATCCGCCCAATTGGTTGTTTGGACCTGTGTGGACTTTACTCTACACCTTAATGGCCATCAGCTTTTATTTGATTTGGAAACAAGTGGATTCACGACAAAAAAAGATCGCCATCTTATTTTTTATGATTCAGTTTAGTTTGAATTTTTGCTGGTCAATCATCTTCTTTAAATATCATCTAATTGGATGGGCATTGGTTGAAATTTTAGTGATGTGGATCTTTATTCTTCTAACCATTTTTCATTTCTGGAAATTATCTAAAACCGCTGCTCTCTTATTATGGCCATACCTTTTCTGGGTAAGCTTCGCCAGCATACTTAATGCAGCAATTTTTAAGCTGAATTGAGATTAAAATCTGCCTAAAACTGATTTTTCCACATCATACTTTCAATGGGTTTATTCGGCTGCCCGCTGTATTTTGCATTGCTTTTCTGGTTGTACTTAGTGCCTATTTCTCCATCTACAGGGAAATAAATTAATTGTCCAATGGGCATTCCTTTATAAATTCTCACAGGTTGCTTACAAGAAATTTCTAGGGTCCAGTTGCCACAAAATCCCACATCACCCTTGCCCGCAGTTGCATGAATATCAATACCCAGGCGACCTGTAGATGATTTTCCTTCTAAAAACGGCACATGTGCATGTGTTTCTGTGTACTCTTCGGTAACACCTAAGTAGAATCCACTTGGTTGAAGGATAAACCCTTCATCTGGTATTTCAAAATATTCAATTTTGTTGTGCAACTTGGCATCTAGGGTAGCATCCACATAAGTTGCCAACCATTTACCCAAATGCACATCGTAGCTATTGCTTCCCAAATCTATGCGATTATAGGGTTGTATCTTAATGGTCCCTTTTTCAATTTCTTCCAGAATACGCAGATCAGTTAAAATCATTCCGATTACTTTTACAGATGAATTGCAAAAAAATGCTAATTCTTCAATGTATCCACTAAAATCTTTTTGTGCCACTGTATTATCAACAAAATATCAACGAATTTACCAAAATGGCTGTCTGGAAGATTGAAGAATCAGTCGAGTTTTTTAGCGAAACGCTGATTGTAAATCCATTAATCAGTCACCCTAACCAACAATTGCAGCATTTAGCAGGTAGGTATTTACTGAAATTGCTTTATCCTGATTTCCCGCTCCAACTCATTCAGATAGCAGCAAGTCGCAAACCTTTTTTACCCAATCATCCCTACTATTTTTCCATTTCACATTGTGATGGCTACGCAGCTGCTATTGTAAGTAAGGGTTATGGGGTAGGAATTGATATAGAGCGAATAACCACAAGGGTAGATAAGGTGAAGCATAAATTCTTAGATCCATCTGAATTGGCAGAGTGGCGCATTGAAGTATTGCAAGATAGGGAGCAGATGAAAACCCTTACGCTTTTATGGAGCTGTAAAGAAGCCATTTTTAAATGGTGGGGTAGGGGCGATATTGACTTTAGTAAATCCATGCTGATTCGTGCAAACGCATTATCCCAAGAAGGGCTGCTTGAAGCAAGATTTTTGAAGGGAGATATTGAAACGAAATTGAGTTTAAATTATCAGTTAAAAAATGGACTGAGTCTCGTTTGGGTTTTTAAAGAAACCTAAGGATTAAGGTTATAGCCTAATGCAATTTCCTCTATTTCGTTTTCAGTGAGTAAGTCCCCCACCGATGCCCTTAACGTAAAATTTAATTTCTAAATATTGCCTCCTTAAAATTTTACTTACTTTAAGGTTGCTTACAGTTTTGTGGTAGTAGTTTTTGTATTTTATTAATCGGGATAGCCAGCGATACGAGTTAAAATATCATGCATGCATTTGGTTGGATTTAGATTGTAGTTTTTGCAAGTAGCTAATAAACTGTAGAAGACGGCTAAACGATGTGTGGCAGCATGACTGCCAGCAAAGAGATATTTTTTTCTTCCAACTGCAACTGGCCTAATGCTGTTCTCCACTGGATTATTATCTAGTTTACTGAAATTACCTACCTGTAATGCACGATGAAGCTCTTCTAGCCAAAACAATTGGTTCTCACCTAAAGCGTTTTTTGGCGACTCATTTTTTTTTTGTAATTTTATAGGTTATATCATTAATAGAGATCACTCATTTATGAATACTAAAACCTTCATGGAATCTTAGCTTGTAGATAGGTTAGCAATAGTGGTGTCTTTGTACTAAATCTGAGCATTGAATTTTTGTGCTTTAAGTCCGCCTATCGAAAATCTGCAAAACGTTATAATATGAAATACATACTTATTCTAAAAGCATATCTCTTTATTGCTCTCAAAGTTTATTGGCTAAACAAAAAATATACTAATAGCCTCTTCAAAGAATTAGATCAAATTCTAAAAATAGAGATGTATTCACTATCAAAGGAGTTAAAAAAAAGAATATTCTCTTATACCGCTATAAGTTGCATATACGCGAGTTGGATATGTGCATTAAGAGGTAAAGGGTTAACGCAAAAAGAAAAAAAAAATTTGATTTACCTTGGTGCTATCACACCAATCCTTGATGACCTTACGGATTCGTTAAGAATTACCTCTGCTGAAATATTACATCTACTAAAGAACAAAAACGAGAGTGAACAGCATGAAATAATTATAGCAAAGTATTTGTACAAGCAACTACAAAACATACAAAATGAAGATTTTAACTCAATATTTGAAGAAGCGTTAATTTCTCAAGACGCTAGCATACTGCAACTTGAAGAAAGATTTCTCAATGAAAATGAGCTAAGAGAAATAACTTGCAATAAGGGGGGGGTGTGGGCTTTATTGTACAGAGCCGTTTTGGATAATCCATTAAAACTTGATGAAAAAGATGTATTGATTACTTTGGGCTATGCTTTACAACAAACAAATGACATGTTTGATATTTACAAGGACAATATTAATAAACAACAAACATCATTTACTAATTCAAAAGACATTAATAAAAATCATCTTGCTTATGAGTCTACATTAAAGAAAATAATATCTCAACTTAAAATATTAGATTATAATAAAAAGGATATTGAAAAATGTTTAATTGAGATTTCAACAATTACAAGTCGAGGAATGGTATTTTTAAATCAATTGATATTGCTTCAAGGAAATAGCTCTGATTTCAACATTACAAAATTTACCAGAAAACAGCTAGTTTGTGACATGGAGAAAATCTATAATATACGAAAATCAATATTTTTCAGTGTTCAATTTTATGAGCAATGTAAAACTTATGATCAAGTAGGTAAGTGAAGATGACCCTGTTTTTTGTAGTATGAATAAAAAGGATATCGTTGTTGCGGTTGCTTTAGTTTGTTGTGGCCTTTTTTGTAACAAGCCCAAAACCACAAATAAGCTGGTATTGAGTGTTGTAAAACAATTTAGAAGGCAAAGAAACCATACAATATATCGGCCGCATCTCTTTTGTTGCGTAATTTTTCGGCTGCATACCCAAGCGTTTTTTCTAATACTAAATTGTCGGTCATTGTCTTACATATCATTCATGTTGCCATCTAAACTGGTTCATGGATATACTAAAATTAATCCGCCACTTTGTTTCTGGTTTTGGGCACTTGCTTTAGCAGCTTACGCAGCGCTTGTTTTAAATGCGTTTTCAGCAATTGCCCCATTGTATTTGCTTTTTGGTACTGTTTATTATTAAAATGTGCTGCCAACATCTCACTCAATTGTTTAATTTTTTCTGGCTTTGAAATGGCATCATCGTCCATAATATCCAACAACTCTTTTATCCTATATCTAGATGAAACCAACCGAAATGTCATCATTGTTTTTTCCTCCATTTGGTATTGCTCTATCGATTTATGATCTAAGTGTTGTAATACCGTATTCACCAGTTCTTGGTTGTCTTTAAAAAATTGAGGTAGGTATAAATTTTTTCTACCCTCATACGATTGTTGATCAAAATCAATCGCTCGTATCCGATATTGAAAGTCTTCAATATCAGGAATAATATTCACCACAAAATTATAAGAACGCATATCTCCAAGCAATTGTACAAAGCAGCGTTCATTGAACTTTACAAATTCTTTGGCCAGTCTAATTTTATTGGTAACGGCGGTATTTAAATGTTCTTGAATAAAAATATCACCCGGAACGCCCGGTATATGTTCTTCAATTAAAGTATCATTGGTAGTGAAATAAGTCATCCTATTTGGAGAAAGTAAGTGCTCTAATTCCAATCCATACACCCTGCTGGCATCGGCTTGTTTTATATAATAATGATCGTAATTGTCGTTCAGTTTATTAATGATTCTTACACGAAAGGGTTGACTGTTTCCAAAAAAGCAATAATCAATTCTAGCAACATCCAAATGATCCACAAAGCTCATATCGCCTTCTGTTTTAAGGATGGCATATACTCGTACCAAACTTTCGCGAAGAAAAGTCCATTCGGTCATATCGTACGATAGTTTCTCCCAAGCCGTATCTTTCCCGTTACGGTCTTTCAGCGGCACAGTATAAGTAAACCTTTGTAAGTCTTTGTAACTGAAGGGCAGTTTGACTTCTCTGCCATATTTTTTAAGGTAATTTCTTAAGTCAGCCTTAATAGGGTAAATAGGCTTCTTTCTAGAAGGATTATTAGGGGTGTTTTCAGGGTTGATATATTGGCTAGAATCAATCAATTAAAATAGGGTCGTTGTCTTCTAATAAATTTAAGTTAATTGCATCAGCGCCAGCAATTCCTTCTACTGAGCCCTTGATATATGCGGCGTTTAACATTACTTTTTCTAATTGCTTTTCCCTTGCTTTCCATAATTTCTCCATCGCATCTTTCTCCCTTTGAATGCTTAATTTCATGCTCATAAAACCTTCTCTAATGGCTTTCCATTGTTCACTAAATTCTGTACCAGTAAGGTAATCATAAAGCATTACCATTTTATCGCCTTTGTTTTCTTGACTTTTCTTGGCTTCTGCAATTTTTAGTAATGCATTACGCAATAGGAGCGCAACGCTTCTCACCTCACTAAAAGTACAAATATAAACACCGTCTTTTTCGCCAAATCTTTCCATGTCTTTGGGAAATGTTTGGGTAACAATAATGGCTATATCTGCGCCAAAACTACGCATATCTTTTTTTAATTTCTCAATCCACTCATTCGAGAAATCTTTTGTGCGTTTGCTTTCATAAATAATTTTACCCGATTCAATACCGAACTGGTTTCTTACTATTTGTACGCAGTCGGCTCCCCTTACACCTTTACCCACTTCTTCAATTTTATCGAAAGGGAAAGTAGATGCAAGTATTTCTTCCAGCATTAATTCTTGCACTTCTCCTTGTAATTGCATGCTTCCCTGTTCTGATTTTCGGCGCATTTCTTCTACCAATTTCTTCTGGTCTTCTATCTGCTTTTCCAATTCTTTGGTTCGCATTTGGTGTTCCTGTTCTTTTACACTAATCTTCTCTGATTCTTCTTTCTGTAATTGTTCTTTTAGCTTGGCTCTTTCTACTAAAAGCTGTCGCTGCAAGGTGATTTGCAATTCCTCTTCTTTGTTTTTTAGCTGTTGTTCTTTCTGTAGAAAATCCAATTCTTTTTTTCTTGATTCCTTTAATTTTTCTTCATTATCGGCAGCATTTTGTTGTAATATTTTTAGTTGATTTTCATAGTCTGCTGCAATATTTTTTCGAATAGTATCCTGCATTTCCGTCTGCATTCGTTTTTTCTCTACTTCTAAAAAAGCAGCTGTTTCTATTTCTTTTTTCTGTTGCCAATCTTGCATTTTACCACGCAGTTCTTTCTGAATTTCATCACGCATAGTTTCACCAGGTTCGAATTGGTGATTACAGTTGGGGCAGGTAATAATAAAGCTCGACATACTATTTTATTAGGAGGTGAAGGTATAGAATATACTGAATGAGAACTAGGTAATTGTAGATAGAAATAAATAAGCCGTGCTGTAACAACACGGCTTAAAAGAGAGTGCCCGAGACTGGATTCGAACCAGCACGCCGTTTCCAGCACCACCACCTCAAGGTGGCTTGTCTACCAATTTCAACACCCGGGCAGTCTGGGAATGCAATATTAGAAAATTTTTATTACATCCGCTCAGGGACTTTTATTCCCAATAATTCCATACCAGTTTTAATTACGCCAGCCGTAAGTTTTGCCAACATAATACGCAAAGTTTTTTTCTCCTCACTCTCTGCATTTGCAATGGAGTGTTCACTGTAAAAGGAGCTGAATGTTTTGGCCAAATTAAAAGTATAAATAGCAATTTTAGAAGGGTCGTTTTCTGTGGCTGCTTCTTCCATTACGGCGGGAAATTGCTCCAACTCAATAATAAGTTGCTTCTCCAAAGGAAAAAGAGGGCAGTCACTATTCGGTACACCATTGGTGGATTCTTGGGCAATCTTTCTTAAAATACTCTTTATTCTTGCATGTGTATACTGAATAAATGGACCAGTAAAGCCATGAAAATCAATGCTTTCCTCGGGATTGAATACCATTTTCTTTTTAGGATCAACTCGTAGCAGAAAGAATTTTAAAGCACCCAATCCAATAGTTTCATACAATTCTTCTCGTTCAATTTTTGTAAAATCATTCACTTTCCCAAGTTCTTCCGTTTTCTTTCTCGCTATATTAATCATTTCTGCTACCAAATCATCGGCATCTACTACAGTGCCTTCTCTACTTTTCATTTTCCCGCTGGGCAACTCAACCATCCCATAGCTCAAGTGATAAATTCCATCGGCGGAAGGAAGTTTCAGCTTCTGACAAATCAGTTTCAATACTTTAAAATGATAGTTCTGTTCATCACCTACCACATAAATACTTTTGCTGGCGTTGAATTCTTTTTGTTTTTGCTCTGCCAACCCAATATCTTGGGTCATATAAACCGAAGTGCCATCTTTTCTTCTTACCAATTTTTCATCTAAGCCATCAGGGGTGAGATCAATCCATACACTGCTGTCTTCTTTTTGATAAAATACTTCTGCTTCTAATCCTTTTTCTACCAAATCCTTCCCCAATAAATAGGTATTGCTTTCATAATAAATTTTATCAAAATCGGTTCCGATGGTCTTGTAAGTGGTTTTAAATCCTTCGTAAACCCATTCATTCATTATTTTCCATAAGTCAATCACATCAGGCTTTCCAGCCTCCCATTCCAGTAACATTTGTTGTGCTTCCTGCATAATGGGGGCTTGTTTCTCTGCTGCTTCTTCCAGCATTCCACCTGCTTTTAACAATTCAATTTCTACCTTATAGGCTTCGTTGAATTTCACGTAATAGTCGCCCACAAAATGATCACCTTTGGTATGGGTTGAATTAGGCGTTTCCCCATTTGCATAACGTTGCCAGGCAATCATGCTTTTGCAAATATGAATGCCCCTATCATTTACAATGCAGGTTTTAACTACTTTATTACCCGTTGCTTTTAATATTTCAGCAATACTTCTCCCTAAAAAGTTATTTCTTAAGTGACCTAAGTGTAAGGGTTTATTCGTATTGGGGGAAGAGTATTCAACCATTACACAATTGCTTGTATGGGGCGACTTACCAAAGTTGGGGTTCTGAAAATTTTGAGCTAAGAAAGTAAACCAATACTGGTGTGAGATGGAAAGATTTAAAAAACCTTTTACCACTGTGAATCCAGTAAAAAGCGACGAATAATGGGTGGTGAGATAAGTGCCTAATTCTTGCCCCAATACTTCTGGTTGAATTTTTAATTCTTTGGTGAAGGCAAAAAGAACGACGGTATAATCTCCCTCAAATTCTGGCTTTGTTAAATTAACCAGTACGGTTGCTGGTAAAATATGAGTACCATAAAGGGTATTCATACTTTCGGCTGTGACTGATTTAATGCTGAACACCACACTCATAATCTTTACAATTTCGGATGGCAAAACTAATGTTTTAAAAGCTACCTTTGCAGCCAGTTATGCAAAAACTGCATTTTTTCATCAGTAATTTGATTTTAAAGACGGTCGATTTGTTTTATCCGCTCTTTAAAAAATTCATGCCCCTACAAACCTTTAGGTATGCTGCTTGTGGAGGATTCAATACTATATTAGATATTGGTCTTTTCTTTATTACCTATAATTATATTTTATTAAAGACACCTGTATTAATAGGGGGACTTACCATTGGTGCTCACATTGCTGCATTTTTAATGAGCTTTATAATTACATTTCCAATTGGATTTTATTTGAGCAGGTATGTGGTGTTTCAAGTAACTTCTGTAACAAAAAGGGAACAGTTGGGTAAATATTTCATCGTAGTACTTTGCTGCCTTATACTTAATTACTTGTTTTTGAAGTTTTTTGTTGAAAAGTTAGGCTGGTATCCTACACCTTCTAAAATTCTGACGACTTTTTTTGTGGTGGTATTCAGCTATTTCTCTCAGAAAAATTTTACGTTTATTGTAAAAAAGTAAACGCCTTTCTAGAATTGAATCCTAAAACTAGCAAAGATTCCAAAATCGTTTTTGTTTTGTAAAACTAATGCGTGATAAGTTCTAGCATAATAAGGGTTCGCTCTCCAAACAAAATCGATCCTGAAGAAACGAGCAATATTGTCAAAACCCGTCCCAAATTCCGTATAAAAATCTCCTCTTAACGACCTTAAACGGTATACACCAAAATCAGTTCTATTTAAAGCCCTACTGTCTAAATCTAAATTACCCCAAACTGTTTTAAAATTCCAAAATTGTCGGATGGGCGATTTGCGCATAAATGGTAAAAGGTTTAATAATTTCTTTTCAATATTATGTTCTAGATTAATACCAACAAATCGATCACTAAAATATTCAAAACGGTTCATTAAGTTAAAACTTTCTTTATTGAAATAGTAGATTTCATTTCCTGGATGAAGTTCTAAAAGCATAAATGGAAGTCCCTTGTTAGACCAGATCTTTCCTCCATAGATATTGTACCTGAGCTGCCCAAATCTTGGGATTCTTACTTGCTGTTTTATACTGGCATTGAATTTTGTAAAATTATATTCCCCGTTGAAAAGGCCGTTTACCGACTTCCCAAATCTCACTTCATATACGGGTTGATTTGAACGTACTTTAAAATCTTTTCTATGCGTATTAATTATTTGTTCTCCCGCTGCGTAACGCAACTTAAAAACCAACTCAGTATTTATTAGTGGATTGTCAGACAAACTGCCAATAGTAGGAAGCGGAGTATAGGTTTGGTAATCAATTTTACTCACAAATGCATTCATTGATAAGTGCGACGGCCAATCTTTTCCGAATCCAAATTTGTACTCTTCTACCCCTAAAAACTTTTGTGGTATGCCGGGGCGACGAATGAGTTGACTGAATAAATTATCTGTAGTTACATCTTCATCGTTGTACTTGATTTTTCCATTGTCTAGGTCGTTAATATACGATGCAAATATATTCCACCCATTGGAGCCGGGTATTTTGTATTTCACATCAAATTTTCCTTTTATTCGATTGTCTTTAAAACCATATGCCAGATAAGTGTGAAATCTTAGATTTTTATTAAAGAGATCGGTAGTGCCTAAGTCAAACCGAACCCTAAACTGTTCAATCGGATTACCACTTACCCACTTATACCAAGGACCTATTTCAAATGCGCCAATTCGTTTGTGACCATCAAAAATAAATTCAATTCTATCGGAATATTTTTTAAAAATGGGTAGTGTTTTTAGTGTATCAATTAAACCAATTACTTTAGTTTCATTCATACTAAGCGGCTCAGTTCTATTCTGCTTCCAGTATTCTTTATCATTTATTTTGCTATTTTCTAATTGAATAATTTCATTTTTATTTCTATTGAGGGTAATTTTTTGTATTACTTCCTGATCATCAATGTTAACATTACTATATAACTTTGTTTTTCTCCCAATAAATGAAAATTTTTCTTTTTTTAAGGGGGATACTTCGGCAACAAAAATATCCTTTGCAAAAATCCATTTTGCACTATCAATTCTTTTGAATTCTTGCGAAATTGAAAGCCGCCGAACAAAATTAATATTTGCTGATGCAGATATATCTAGACTAATTCGTTGAACTGCCCAAGTGGAACTATGTATCCAACAGTCTCCTTTGAATGTATTTTCGCCTTCTGTTTTGGGCGAGAATAATAAATGGAAGTATTTTTCAATCCCAATTGTAATCGTATCAGCCCCCTTGAAATTATAATACTTGTCTGCAATATTGCTGAGGGGACTAATGAATTCTTTTCCAAAAAAATTCAACTCATTCTGGTACAAATTAATATGCTGATTAATGCCATTTATAAATTGCAAAATGGACTCGTTTTTTAATCCATGTGTTTGTTGGGCTATAATTTCTTCTCTACTGCCAGCGGGATTTCTGTTGAAATAATTTTTTGAAATGGTTTCTGTGAGAAATACAGGTAGAAAAGGCTTTTCTTCAGATATACTATCAATATTATCCAACACAAATCCAAATGGCTGTAAAAGCTTTATGCGCTTGAATTTTTCTTTATTTAAATTGTTCAGATCAATTTCTAGTTTATTGTACAGAGTATACGAAAATGAATTGTACTGCTCAGGGTTGTTTTTACTTTTATTGGCTATAATATTATTCCACCACCTCAGGCCTTTGTTGAATTTTGACTTTACTTGTACTTCAATCGATTGTGAGATCTGACCAAGTGCTAAGAACAATAATCCCGTATCTTTTATTGAATTGAATGCATGGGTCTTAGGCTGATAACCCACATAATTAACCACTAAGCTGTCAAATTTATTGGGAGATAATTTTAGATTGAATTCGCCAGTACTATCACTTAAAACCCCGAATTTGGCTTTTGACCACTGTACACTGGCAAATGGAACAGTTTCTTTGGTAAACTCATTCATGATTCTACCTTTTATGGTTGATTGTGCAAAGATGCCAATAGGTAAACAACCCAAAAAGAGTAAAATCCAATAATATAGAATATACTTCATATATGTTGCTAAAATGACTCAAACAAATAGTGAAAATACTGCTAAAACACCAAACTGTCTACCAGAGACAGATTAATTGTCCCTTTTATGACAATTTTTCACTTTTATTTCAGCTGGCATAATGATTGAAAGAGTATAGGAACAGAAAAAATTTATTATGGGAAAGATAATTGGAATAGATCTAGGAACAACAAATAGTTGTGTATCGGTAATGGAAGGCAATGAACCGGTTGTAATTGCAAACGATGAGGGGCGCAGAACCACTCCATCGGTAGTAGCATTTTTAAAGAATGGGGAAAGAAAAGTAGGTGACCCAGCCAAGCGTCAAGCTATTACCAATCCACAGAACACCATTACCAGTGTAAAGCGTTTTATGGGTCGTCAGTTTGGTGAGGTAACTGAAGAAATCAGTCACTGGAGCTATAATGTTGCCAAAGGGGATAATAATACAGTTCGTGTTGCAATTGACGACCGTATGTATACTCCACAAGAAATTTCTGCGATGATTTTGCAGAAAATGAAAAAAACTGCTGAAGATTATTTGGGTCATGAAGTTACAGAGGCTGTAATTACTGTTCCTGCATATTTTAACGATGCACAACGTCAAGCTACCAAAGAAGCTGGTGAAATTGCGGGCTTAACAGTTAGAAGAATAGTAAACGAGCCCACCGCTGCAGCACTGGCGTATGGATTGGACAAGAAAAATATTGACCAAAAAATTGCTGTATTCGATTTGGGTGGTGGTACTTTTGACATTTCAATTCTTGAATTGGGAGATGGGGTATTTGAAGTAAAATCTACCAATGGCGATACCCATCTAGGTGGAGATGATTTTGATAAGGTGATTATGGATTGGCTGGCTGATGAATTCAAGTCGCAAGAAGCCATTGATTTACGTAAAGATCCTATGGCATTACAGCGTTTGAAAGAAGCTGCGGAGAAAGCAAAAGTAGAATTGAGCTCTTCTTCCGAAACAGAAATAAACCTGCCTTATATTACGGCAGTAGACGGTGTTCCTAAACACTTGGTGTTAAAATTAAGTCGCGCTAAATTTGAGCAATTGGCCGATAATTTGTTTACTCGTTGTTTAAAGCCTTGTGAAAGTGCATTAAAAGACGCAGGATACTCAACCTCTGAAATCGACGAAGTGATTTTAGTTGGTGGATCTACGCGTATTCCAAAAGTACAGGAAATAGTAGAAAAATTCTTTAATAAAAAACCAAATAGAAGTGTAAATCCAGATGAAGTTGTTGCAGTAGGTGCAGCCATTCAGGGAGGTGTTTTAACGGGTGAAATAAAAGATGTACTATTATTAGATGTTACGCCACTTGGCCTCGGTATTGAAACAATGGGCGGTGTAATGACTACTATGATTGCCTCTAACACGACTATCCCAACTAAAAAAACAGAAGTATATTCTACTGCAAGTGATAATCAACCAGGCGTTCAAATTCATGTATTACAGGGTGAGCGTCCAATGGCCAATCAAAATAAAAGTCTCGGAATGTTTAACCTAGATGGATTGCCACCAGCTCCAAGAGGAGTACCTCAAATTGAAGTTACTTTTGATATTGATGCCAATGGAATGTTACACGTAAGTGCAAAAGACAAAGGCACTGGTAAAGAACAAAAAATAAGAATTGAAGCGGGTAGTGGATTAAGTAAAGAAGAGGTTGAAAAAATGAAGGCAGAAGCCAAAGCAAATGAGGCCACTGACAAAGAAGCTAGGGATAAAGTTGAAAAATTAAACCAAGCTGACAGTTTGATTTTCCAGACTGAAAAGCAATTCAAAGAATTTGGAGATAAAATTCCTGCGGATAAAAAAGGAGCCATTGAAACTGCGTTGGCTAAGTTAAAAGAAGCCCACAAGAATCAAGATATTGCTGCTATTGATACTGCAACGGAAGAAATGAATACAGCTTGGACTGCTGCAAGCGAAGACATTTACAAAGCCCAACAAGAGACAGGCGCTCAGCAAGGTGCGGATCAGGCTAATCAACAAGCAGGTGCTGCTGATGCCAAAAATGATAACGTTGAAGATGCTCAGTTTGAGGAGGTAAAATAAACGACAATTAATTTGTCGTTTTACCCTAAAAATCTGCATTTCTGTCAAGTAAAAAAAGAGGTGATAAGCGCTCCAATTCTAGAGCAGTTTGTCGCCTCTTTTTATGCTCAGATATCAATAAACTGTTCATTCAAGTGGCAATTATTGAAAAAACCCCCACCTTTAGTACAATGCTTTCCATAAGCTGCAAAAAAGGTATTTAAATGATCTATATTTGCAATATATTCAATTTATGAACTCATTTAAAGGATTATTATTACTGGTGCTTCTGGGAGGAGTTAGTCGCTCTTTTGCACAGGACGATCTTTTTAGAGTAAAGGTTGGCTTAGGGCTCGCTACCTATTTTGGCGACCTGAAAGAAAAGGCAAAACCCATCAATCAATCTTCCGCAGCTTTTTCAATTGGGGTTAGTTACGATATCACTGATCAAATTATCGGTAAACTAGACTTTGGTTTGCTTAAACTCAGAGGAGATGATCGGTTCAATAATCGAATTGACTTTATCAATAGAAACCTGAGTTTTCAGACCAATATTTGGGAAATTAATCTGGGTGTAGAATATGATTTTCTAAATATGAAAAATGAAGATTATATACTTAGCCCTTATATCAGTCTGGGTCTTGGAATTTTTCATTTTAATCCTTGGGCTTATAATCGTGCTGGAGAGAAAGTATATTTAAACCCCTTGGGCACAGAAGGGCAGGGGCTGCCTTCCTATCCCGATAGAAAACCGTATAAATTACTGCAATTGCAGATTCCAATAGGAGCTGGGATTAAATTTGCATTAAATGAGAATATAAATGCTTTTTTTGATGTGTCGCTGCGGAAAATTTTTACAGATTATATAGATGATGTTGGGAATACCTATCCTGACAAGAATGCTATATTAAGTGAGTCTCCTAATGGGGCAGCAACCATTGCGCTCACTTATAGAGGCGATGAGTTAACCAACCTTCCTTATCCAAGTACTTCTCTTAATAGAGGAGGGTATACAAAAGATATATACTATACCCTAGGGGTGGGTATATCAGTACGGTTAAACAATTTTTCCATAGGTAGCGGCGGTGGTGGTGGTGGCGGAGGATCTAAACGAATTGGAAGGATAGGATCTCGCAGCTCTAGGTTGAGGAATCCTCGCAGTGTATTCTAACTAAAAAACCCACGATAAACATGGGTCTTTTCTAAGTTTGTTTTAGTGTTGTTAGAATCTTTCTAATTTAGAAAAGAAGAAGTCCGCCTCAATATTGGCATTCTCATCACTGTCACTTCCATGAACTGCATTTTCACCAATTGACGCTGCAAACAGTTTGCGAATAGTACCCTCCGCTGCTTGAGCGGGGTTGGTAGCGCCAATCAATGTTCTGAAATCGGCAACAGCATTCTCTTTTTCAAGTACAGCCGCAACAATAGGGCCACTGATCATAAAATCTACCAATTCTTGAAAAAAGGGACGCTCCCTATGAATATCATAAAATAAACCAGCTTGCTCTTCTGTCAACCGTATCCACTTCATGGCTTTTATGCTGAATCCAGCTTTTAGTATTTGATCTAAAATAGCGCCAGTATAGCTTTTGCCGGTTGCATCGGGCTTAATCATTGTAAATGTTCTGTTGCTCATAATTTTTTTATTTCGCGGCAAAAGTAAGCAATAGCAAGGGTTTGAATACCAACAAATGGCTTAATTTTAACATTTAATCGTAAAATGATTTGATAGACTAACACATATACCGCAATTTTGCCGCCACTATATGCAGTCGATCAACGAATTCTTCCCTTTACTATCAGTACCCAAGAAAATAGTGGTTACGATGCACCAGAAACCAGATGGGGATGCAATGGGCTCCGCATTGGGCATATACCATTATCTTAAAGCGTTAAATCACAACGTAACCGTAATATCACCTACCAACTGGGCCGACTTCTTAGATTGGATGCCCAGTGTTGGTGAAACAATTAATTTTGAAAGCCATAAAGAAAAATCACTAGCAGTACTGGCGAATGCTGAAATTATTATTTGTCTCGACTTTAATATTTTTCACCGTACCAAGCACTTAGCGCAACATCTGGCTAATTCTAGCGCTATTAAAGTATTGATAGATCACCATGAACAACCAGATACCGCTTCTTTTCAATTCGGTATTAGCGATACAGGAAAAAGTTCTACCTGTGAAATGGTGTACGACTTTATTGTTGCCAGTGGTGGTATGCACCTGATTAATCAAGCTATTGCAACTTGTTTATACACTGGGGTGATGACCGATACAGGCTCTTTTAGATTTCCTTCTACGAAGGCTTCTGTCCACTTAATGGTGGCAGCGCTAAAATCAACAGGGTTTGATCATTCTATGGTTCATGGTCAAATTTACGACCAATCTTTAGAGAATCGCCTGCGATTTATTGGGTTTGCCCTGCTCAACCGAATGGAAGTATGGTATGAATACAATGCGGCTTTGATGTATATTTCACAACAAGACTTAAATAAATACAGCATTAAAACAGGTGATACAGAAGGCTTGGTGAATTACTTACTTTCTATAAAAGGAATTCGCTTTGGGGCGATTGTAATTGATAGAACCGAAGAAAGAAAGTGGAGCTTTAGAAGCAAAGGTAGTTTTGATGTGAATCTTTTTGCCAGAATGCACTTTGAAGGCGGGGGGCATGCCAATGCTGCAGGTGGTAGAAGCAGCGACTCATTAGATAAAACCATTCAACATTTTAAACAGATCATTCCATTATATAAAAATCAACTACAATAAAATGAGGAGAATCATCACCCCGCTGCTAGCAGCGGTTGTATTGCTTGCAAGCTGTAACCAATACGAAAAAACACCAACAGGGTTAGCGTATAAAATTCAAAAAGGCGGCAGCAAAGAAACTTTGAAGCAAGGCCAATTTGTAAAAATGCACGTTGAGTACAAACTACCTGCAAAAGATTCTGTATTAAGCAGTTCTTTTAACAGAATTCCAGTCTACTTTATGGTAGATACCAATCAAAAAGCCAAGCATAGCTTTATTGAAATCATCAACAAATGTGCTACGGGTGATAAAATAGATTTTGTAATGAGTGTAGATTCCTTAAAGAATTTTGGAATGATTCAGTACAACGAAATTTTTCATGCTAAAGACTTAATTAATGGCAAAGTAGAAGTGATAAAAACTTTTGCTACCCAAGAATTAATGATGGTTGATTACCAAGCAGAAATGGAAAAAGAAAAGCAACGAGAGTCTAAAGAATTGAAAGACCATCTTGCCAAAAAAGGAATCAAGGCAACAGAAGATGCCACTGGCTTTTTTGTAGAAGTAACCAATGCTGGTGATGCTACTGCAAAAGCCGATTCTGGTAAACAAGTATCTGTTTTATTCAGAGGTACTTTTCTAGATGGTAAAAAATTTGATGGTAATATGGATAAAGATGCGCCCAATACCCAACCCCTAGAAGTTGTTATGGGAAGCCGCAGTATCATTAAAGGATTAGAAGATGGGCTGAAATATTTTGGTAAAGGTGGAAGAGGTAGGGTTTATATTCCTGCCTTGCTTGGATACGGCCCTAATGGCAGTGCGCCTCGCATTCCTGCTTATGCTCCACTTATTTTTGATGTAGAAATTCTTGATGTAAAAACACCTGCTCCTCAGCCAGTACAGGCTCCAATGCCTGGTCAGCCAATGCCAAGATAATGCATTAAATAATTTATTACAATGCCCGCTTACTAATTCGTTTGCGGGCATTTTTATTGTGCCATACGGCATAATTTTATACATTCAACTGCCTCTTTTACATCGTGTACCCTAAGTATATCCGCCCCATTCATTAGGCCCAATGTATTTAATACAGTGGTTCCATTTAAAGATTCTTCCGCCGTAATTTGAAGGGTTTGGTAGATGGTAGACTTTCTGGAAACACCCAATAGTATGGGCTTACCAAACTTTTTTAGTGCAACCATTTCTTTCAGTAAAGTAAAATTATTGGGGACTGTTTTCCCAAATCCAAATCCTGGATCCAGTATAATATCGTTTATGCCTGCTGCTTCACAGGCCGCAATTCTTTCTGTAAAATAGTCGCACAGTTCAGAACTTATATCGTTATAATTTATTTTTTCATGCATGGTCTCTACCGTTCCGCTGCTATGCATACAGATATAAGGCACTTTCAACGCTGCTACAATAGAAAACATATCACTATAAAACCTTCCTCCACTAATATCATTTACTATGGAAGCACCCGCTTCTACTGCGGCAATTGCCACAGCTGGGTGAAATGTGTCTATGGAAATAAGTAGCTGGGGAAAGTATTGTCGTAGCAACGATATAATGGGGATTACCCGCTCTTTTTCTGTCTCGGCATCAATAAAACTACTGCCGGGTCTGGTACTTTGTCCCCCTATATCTAAAATACCTACACCCGCATCCACCATTGCAAAAGCGCTTTCTTTGGCGGCACTGAAAGACGCATTTCTACTGCCCGCAAAAAAAGAATCTGGGGTGGTATTGATGATGCCCATTACAATGGGTTGATTGAGTATCCATAAACTTCCTTTGCAGTTAAATGTAAACATCAGTTGATTCTATTAAATTGCACTTGATTCAAAGATATTGCCAAAGCAGTTAAACCAAAAAGAATAATGTTGAATACCAATACACAATATGATGCCGCAATAGCCGCATGTGAAAATATTTTTGTAAAAAAAACAACCGATTACGGTACAGCTTGGCGGGTATTGAGAACCATTTCCGTAGTGGATCAACTATTTATAAAAGCCCTTCGTATCAGGACCATACAGGATTTGAAGACCCAAAAAATAGGCGACGATATTCCATCCGAATTCAAGGGCATCTTGAATTACGCAGTAATTGGATTAATTCAACTGGGCTTAGATCATCCAACCGTTGAAGAAATGGATACCACTAAAACTACTGATTTGTACAGTGCCCAAATTGCGTTGGCCAGATCTACAATGCTCGCCAAAAACCACGATTATGGCGAAGCATGGAGGGAAATGAGTCAAGAAAGTTTTGCAGATTTAATACTGGTAAAACTATTGCGCATCAAACAGATTCTGCACAATAAAGGAGTAACCCTAATCAGCGAAGGCATTGATGCCAATTATATTGATATTATTAATTATGCTGCATTTGCATTAATATTAATTGAAGAAGGTAAACATTAGGATATGAACAATCGGATTATACATTTAATCAGGTGGGTGGTGGGGCTATTATTTATTTTCTCTGGACTTATTAAAGTAAATGATCCAGTGGGACTCAGCTATAAAATGCAAGAGTTTTTTGAGGTAGGTCACTTGTTTTTTTTAAACGATTATGCCCTGTTTTTTTCTATAGCCATGAATTGCTTTGAAGTACTTGCAGGGGTGGCTGTAATTATTGGATGGAGAATTAAATTATTTAGCTGGCTCTTATTATTGCTGATTATATTCTTTAGTTTCTTAACTGGCTTTGCGCTGTTTTCAGGAAAAATAAAAACCTGCGGCTGTTTTGGTGATTGTATTCCGCTCACTGCTGCGCAATCTTTTACAAAAGATTTGGTACTGCTCTTGTTAATTGGGATACTGTTTTTTATGCGGTATAAAATTCAGTCCATCGCTACCCAAAAATCAGCCCTTTTTTTATTATCCTCCACAGTGATTTTAAGCCTATTGGCTCAATGGTATGCACTTCGGCACCTGCCTTTTATAGATTGTCTCCCATATAAAGTAGGGAATAATATAGTTGAACAAATGAAAATGCCAAAGGGTGCTATCGCAGATAGTATGCAGATTGAATTTGAATACCAGAAAAATGGGAAGCTCATTCGGTTCGATCAAGATCATTTTCCACCCGATTTTAATGAGCAGTACACCTATATTGGGCGACAAGATAAGCTGGTGAAAAAAGGGAATGGATTAAAGCCAGCTATTGCCGATTTTTCCTTACAAACCCTATCTGGTAATGATACCACAGCAGCCGTTTTTGCACAGCAAGGGAAATATATATTGCTGCTGGTTCAAAATGCCGAAAATAGGGAGCAGTGGACAATACAGTTGAATAATATGCTACCTAAATTGCAATTGAAACATATACCATTGATGATTGTTTCTGCGGAAGCAGGGCTGCTACAACCATTTTTTTCAGGAATTACGCTATTAAATTGTGATGCCACTGTGCTTAAAACAGCCGCAAGGGTAAAGCCTACATTTTTAGTAATGGACGGAGCTGATATTGTGGGTAAGTTTAGTTATCTTGATGCTGACAAACATCATTTTTAGACCTTGAAATCTTCACTCAAAAAAATAAAATATACAATTTGATTCGTTTTTTATTTCGCAAACTCATGTATGGATCACTGGTGCTTTTTGGGGTGGTTGTATTGGTGTTTTTTCTATTCCAAGGGTTTGGAGATCCAGCACGGTTGGTATTGGGACAAACAGGCGACAGTGCAACCATTCAGAATATTAGAAAGGAGCTGGCATTGGATCAGCCCGTATGGAAACAATTTTTGTTTTATATAAATGATGTATCGCCAATAGCTATTCATACTCAATCAGAAATAGAACAGAAACAACTGAAAGGATTTTTTATAGGAGGATCAACCAAATTGGCTATTAAACTGCCTTATTTGCGCAGGTCGTATCAAACAAAAAAACAAGTTGGCGCATTGTTGTCAGAAGCTTTACCCGGCACTTTGTTGTTGGCTTTGGCTGCAATGGTTTTTGCCACAATTGCTGGTATTTTTTTAGGGGTAATAGCCGCTATCAAACAATATAGTTGGATAGATACCAGTGCCATCTTTGCCAGTGTACTGGGTATTTCTGCACCTTCTTTTTTTATGGGGATTGTATTTGCGTATGTTTTTGGGTTCCTGTTCAGTAATATTACCGGCTTGCAAATGACGGGCGGCTTATTTACCATGGATCCATTTACAGGCAAAGCACTCGCGCTCAAAAACCTAATATTGCCCGCCATAACGCTCGGCATTCGCCCCCTAGCCATTATCACACAACTCACTAGAAGTGCCATGCTGGATGTGCTTAAACAAGATTATATACGCACTGCTTACGCAAAGGGACTCAGTAAAAGAACCGTTGTATGGCGTCACGCCTTAAGAAATGCACTCAATCCCGTTATTACCGCTATTACAGGATGGTTTGCAGAATTACTTGCAGGTGCTTTTTTTATCGAATATATTTTTGGCTGGAAAGGTATTGGAAAAGTAACAGTGGATGCATTGGAGAAGCTCGATTTTCCAGTGGTTATGGGAAGTGTATTGGTTACGGCACTCTTTTTTGTATTGGTGAATATACTGGCTGATATGCTGTATAGAATGGTAGATCCTAGGGTAAGTCTATAACGGTCTGAAGGAATTAATTATTTTCTTTGCTCATTTTTTAAGACCTTAGTGCTATAATTGAGATCTTATGAATACAGCTTTGACCATACTCGCCAAAAAAGGTCCTTTTTTCAATACTGTTTCTCCAGATACAAAGGTGATTGAAGCACTTTCTTTGATGAAGTCTGAGAATTTGAGTTATGTTATTGTGATGAAGCAAAATAATTTTATAGGCATTATGTCTGAACGCGATTACGCGCAGAAAGTAGTGTTGTTAAATAAAAATTCAAGTGATACCACCGTACAAGAAATAATGACCGTAGGGCTTCCTATTATTTCTATGGATACTACCAGTGATGAGTGTATGAAACTAATGAACCAGCATAAAACAAGGTATTTGGTGGCTTTTGAAGAAATTAATTTCAGGGGTATTATTACCATTCATGATTTGGTGAGAGACACACTTGCTGCTGGTGAAATTCCGCCAAAAGAACCCATTTATTGAATCACTACTTCGGTAATGACTTCTTCACCAAATAATTCATTAATGCGTTGAATAATCTGTGGCTTCTGGTATTGAAGTTCGTTTTTTAGGGGGCCTATATTGGTATGAATAAAGAGTTTGCGTTGAATGATTTGAATTTTATCGGTGTACTTTGCAATGGTCTTACCCATTAACTGTTCCCAAATTTCTTCTATCTGAACAGCACGAATGCCATTTTTTAAATTACTTTTTTTAATCAATCCCTTAATTGCGTCGCCTATATGCATTTCAGCCATACAGTAAAGGTACAGCTTCTTATAATTCCAGTAACTGAAAAGCCGTACCAGTTTGTTCCAGTTGCGCTTTTAAACGAACGGCATGGGTATCGGTGATAAAAACTTGACCATAAGCTGCACTGCAAACACTTTTCAGCAGTTGGAACATGCGTTTCTCATCTAGCTTTTCAAAAATATCATCCAATAATAAAATAGGAGGAAACCCTTTTTTATCTTTCAGGTATTGCCATTCAGCCAATTTAATGGCAAATAGTAAACTCTTGCGCTGCCCCTGTGATGCTTCAGCCTTAAATGCGTATTGGTTTAACTGAATCAGCAGGTCATCGCGGTGAATGCCCTTGGTGGTTCTTTGCAATAAGCGGTCTTTTTTAAAAGATTGAGCCAGTAAATCACTAAAGCTTTGCGTAAGCAACTGGCTCTCATAACTCAGGGTGAGTCCATCTGTTTTTCCTGCAATCTCCAAGTATTTTTCTTCAACCATGGGCAGAAACTGCGCTAAAAAGGTTTTCCGTTGTTCAAACAAATAATTACCAGCTTGAACCAGTTGTTCATTCAATATCAAAAGCAGGGTTTGATCTATAGCTCCATTTTCTTCTTGCTGTTTTAAAAAACCATTTCTTTGTTGTAGAATTTTTGTGTAGCTGATTAAACTCATCAAGTACTGGTGATCGGTCTGCGATAAAATGGTATCCATTAATTTTCTTCTTTCTTCACCACCACCAGCAATCAATGCAATATCATCGGGTGCAATCATTACACAAGGAAATTTACCAACATGATCGGAAATTTTTTTATACAAATCATCATTTACGGTCAACTCTTTCCGATTGTTTTCGCGAAGTATACATGTAATGGTATAGGGTTTGTTTAGCAGGGAGTACTGCCCTGATAAGCGCATACCAATATTACCATGTTGTACATTCTGCGCATCGGTTCTAGTGAAATAACTGCGAGAAAAACCGAGGTAATAAATGGCATCTAATAGGTTGGTCTTGCCAGTACCATTGAGTCCGCAAACCGCCACTATCCGCTCGGTAAAACTGATTTTTTGCTGGGTATAATTCCTAAACTGCACCAATTCTATTTCCTGAAGTTGTAGCATGCCCTGCAAAGTAAGGAAGAACCCTGCTAATTTATTGGCTTAGGTATGGAAGAAAGGATTTATTTTTATTAAAATTTTAAAATTGACTACTATTTTATCAGAGCAGCAGATGGCATTAACGGTAAAGCGATTGGCGCACCAGATGCTAGAAAACAATGCTGCGCTTGAAAATACGGTACTGATTGGTTTGCAGCCGAGGGGTATTTATTTAAGCGACCGGATTGTGGCTGAATTAAAAGAAATGCTTCCGAAAAAAAAGCTGCATTATGGCAAATTAGATATTACTTTTTATAGAGATGATGTTCGCAAGAGTCTCCATATAGCCAATGCCACCGATATACCGTTTAGTGTAGAAGGCAAAACAGTTATTTTAATAGATGATGTTCTGTATACAGGCCGAACCATACGTGCTGCGCTGGATGCTTTGCTCGATTTTGGTAGGCCATCTAAAGTGGCATTATGTGTATTAATTGATAGGCGTTTTAGTAGAGAACTACCCATTCAACCAGACTTTGCTGGCAAAGCCATTGACACTATTGTAACAGACCGTGTAAAAGTGAATTGGCAGGAAAAGGATGAAAAAGACGAAGTTGTTTTGGTGTAATTCACTAATTTTGATTTTTAATGAAACTATCTACCAAACACTTACTTGGTATTAAAGACCTTTTAAAAGAGGATATACAGCTAATTCTTTCAACTGCCACACAGTTTAAAGAAGTGCTTCAAAGACCAGTAAAGAAAGTACCCTCACTCCGAGACGTTACCATTGTGAATCTCTTTTATGAGAATTCAACCCGCACCAGAATGTCTTTTGAATTGGCAGAGAGAAGGCTTTCTGCGGATACACTTAATTTCACTGCCAGTAGTTCTTCTGCTGCAAAGGGAGAAACCTTATTAGATACGGTAAACAATATATTGAGCATGAAAGTAGATATGGTGGTGATGCGTCATAGTGCATCAGGAGCCCCCCATTTTCTGGCTAAATATATTCCCGCAGCTATTGTGAATGCAGGCGATGGCATTAATGAGCATCCAACCCAAGCATTGCTGGATGCATTTTCTATGCAGGAGAAATTGGGTAGGCTAGAAGGGGTAAGGGTAGCCATTATAGGAGATATAATGCACAGTCGCGTTGCACTCAGCAATATGTATTTATTGCGCAAAATGGGAGCGGAGGTGATGGTGGTAGGTCCACCCACTTTAATTCCAAAATATATAGGAGAAGCCCTTGGGGTTAAAGTAACATATAACTTACAGCAGGCATTGCAATGGTGTGATGTGGCCAACGTATTACGGATACAGTTAGAGCGACAGAACCAGCCGCTTTTCTCTTCCCTACGCGAATACAATCTAGCTTATGGCATCAAACAGAAAATGTTGGATGGACTGGGAAAAAATATTGTAATCATGCATCCAGGACCCATCAACCGAGGTGTTGAAATGGACAGTGAGGTAGCCGATGGGCCAAATTCCATTATATTGAATCAGGTAGAGAATGGGGTAGCTGTTCGAATGGCGGTATTATACCTGCTGGCGGGCAGAGAGGGATAGACTATAGAAAAGCTCAAACACAAACGATCAAACAAATCCATATGCAACGCATTTGTCTTTTTCCCGGTACTTTTGACCCAGTTACTTTGGGGCATACAGATATCATCAATAGAGCACTTCCATTATTCGATAAAATAATTGTTGGCATAGGTATCAACTCTTCAAAAAACCCCATGTTTTCTGGGGAACAGCGTATGCAGTGGTTCAATGAAATTTATGTGAATGAACCCAAAGTAGAGAGTGTGATTTATGATGGACTCACCATTCATTACTGCAAAAAAATTGGGGCCAGATTTATACTTAGAGGTATCCGTTATGTAAGTGATTTTGAGTACGAAAAAACCATAGCAGACGCCAATAGAACACTGGATAATGAAGTGGAGACTATTTTTTTAACAGGGGAGCCCAAGTATACATCCGTTGCTTCTACTATTGTTCGCGATATATTGCGCAATGGTGGTAATGCCTCTCCATTTCTTCCACAGGCGGTTATTAATTCACTCTAATTTTTCATTCTTTTAAACACTTTTGTAGGTTAAAAGAAAATACGCGCTACCTCCTGAATGCTGGGATAAGATTTTTGTAAATAGGTTTCTCGGGTAATGGCATCTACCCATTCAATATCGGTAATATCTTCTGCTGTTTGCGGAATAAGTGTAGGGCTGCCCTCTACTTTCATGGCATACCAGTGACTTTCTTTAATCACTGGTAGTTGCAAGTAAGTATCAAAATATTCATGGTAAGTAATGGTGATAAAATCACCCAATTCAACATCAACTACACCCGTTTCTTCTTGCACTTCTCTTATGGCACAGGCTTCAATTGTTTCCCCATCATCTAACTTTCCTTTTGGTAAATCCCAGAATCCCCTTCTAAAAATCATGAGTAGTTTATTCTCTCCATTTATTACCAATCCACCGGCTGCAATAATGCGCTTTTTTTCCATAAAAGCTAAGGTGCATTAAATTCTGTATTACACCATTCAAAAAATGGATTTACTTTCGCAGGATGACAAATGAAAAAGCGGTTGCTGAGAAATTATTACAGGTTAAAGCGGTGAAACTGAGTCCATCCAGTCCC
Source organism: Sphingobacteriia bacterium (assembly GCA_004294135.1). Classification (GTDB taxonomy): domain Bacteria; phylum Bacteroidota; class Bacteroidia; order Chitinophagales; family Chitinophagaceae; genus Sediminibacterium. Next base: position 4,898 of record RDZY01000030.1, on the reverse strand, counting down.
TTTACCTGGGCCAGTGGATGGAAGAGTCCCATTTACTGCGATAACAGAAAAGTATTATCGTTTCCTTATATCCGCGACTTTATTAAGAGTGAGCTTTGCAATATTATATTTGAGATGTATCCGCAGGCAGATTTATTGGCGGGAGTGGCAACGGCAGGAATTCCTTGGGGAGCAATGGCGGCTGATCAGTTAAAACTACCTTTTATATATGTGCGTCCCAAGCCCAAAGAGCATGGATTGGGAAACCAGATAGAAGGCGCTTTTGAGCCCGGGCAGCGGGTATTGGTAATAGAAGATCTTATTTCTACTGGTAAAAGTAGTCTCCAAGTGGTAGAAGTGCTGCGAGCTGCTGGAGTAGAAGTGATAGGGATGGTAAGTATATTTACTTATGAATTTGAAGCTGCTGCCAAAGCCTGTTCCGATGCGGGTGTGCTCACCAGTTCGTTGACCAATTATGGTACCCTTATAGATTTGGCTATTGAAAAAGGAGTGGTATCGGCTATAGATAAAGAAACCTTGCTGGAATGGAGTAAAAATCCTAGTGAGTGGGGTAAGGATATGCAATAAATATATTTTCATAAAAATCAGATAATCATGCAATACCTACTTATTATTTTATGCAGCTTCTGCTTTGCGGGTTTAAAAGCACAGATGCCTAAACAGGAATGGGTAACCATTAAATCGGCCAATTTAAAATGTTGGGAATGTAAAGTAATGCTAGAAAAATATTTGATAGTGGAGAATAAAGCCAATATGGAATCGGGAATGATTCAATGGAAAATAAACCTATTACAAGGCGAAATTAAAGTGCAGTATTGGCCTGATAGAACCAATGCGGCCATGATAAAAGCAGCGTTAAACAATGCAGGATTTGATGCGGATACTGATAAGGCGGAGCCAGAATCTTATACCAAATTACCACCCATTTGTAAGCGTGCGGAAGAGGGTGGTGGCCCCCAGCCTAAAAAGCCCTGTCATATACAACCTTATTAATAAGGTTGGTTGCTGTTATGAAAAATGCTAGAAGAGGCTGATGGATTGCTTGGTTTGATAGGTAAAAGGAACTGTCTTATAAAATCCACTTTTACCTGCTTTTACGGTGCCTTTTGCATGAATGAGGACTTCTTTTTTAAACATCAGTTTAGCCGCATTTTTCATTAGGTTGCGCATATCAAGTTGAATGGTAGAAGGTAGGGTGAATTCACTCATTTTGGGGATATGCATTAGGGTATCGAGTTGAAATTTACCCAGATAGAGGCTGTCAATAAATACTTCACTATCTACTGTTTTCAAATCTATTCCAAAATTATTAGGGTTAAAATATACCAGTTCAAAGGAGAGTGTGGACTGATTAAAGCCCAAACTATTCAGTTTTATATTTCGGGTATCACGGTATTCAAACTCTTTGGGTTTGGCGCAGGAAGCGACTAAAAAAATTAAAAACAATACATATAATTGAGCTGATTTTTTTATGCTTGAGTTAAATTTCTTCATATAAAAGCTATCTATGATTTATGGTAAAGAGTTAAAGAAAAAAAATGATTCAATGTCAGTCTTGGCAAAACTAGTTTATTTATTTAGGGTATATATAATAGATTGAACATTTAAAATATGCTGCGAGCTTATTTTCCCCAAAAACAAACACAGGGGAACCTATATGCTTTACTAAAAAAAAGAGTAGATAAATACCTAATCCGCTGCTGATAAAAATGATTAAAATAAAATCCTATCCTGATCTATCGTTGGCAGGTAACCAGTTACAAAACGACAAGCCCATAATAAACAATCACCCCAATAATTTACCGGTTCCGTTCAACATTAGACTTCATGGTAGGCGCAGCGCACCCAACGAAGTCTTAGTTATTAGGTGCTGGCCGATTAAGCTACCGTCAAATGTTTAATTAATAACTGTCCGCCAGGCTGTATTTGTTTTTTGTGCGGCGGAGCCTTTTTTTATTTTTTCCAGTCCGCAGGCTTTGTATATTTCTTTACACCATTTGTGACTTCTGTGCTCATCAACGCAGCCTTGAATTTATCTTCATTATTTTCAAGAAATACTACAGGTGAAGCGTGGTTTAAAATATCTTGTGAAGTCCTTTGTGGCGGAAAATAAACCTTAAGTTTAATTTTTGGAAAACGCTGTTTTACTTTTTGTATAGTCGGTACTTGGTGTATTAACCCCCTAATTCTTGGATTAAATTTTGTCAAAGGGTTGACATTTCCCTTTGTTGGGGTGTTATTTTGTTCATACCAGTTATTCCAAACACTTTGTGGGGTTTGCATTTTTAAGGATCCGTGTAATCGTTTATGGTTGTAAAAAATGCCATAATAGCCATTTTTTGCAACTTTAAAGTTGTTTTTTAGCAAATATTTCTATATTTACTTTTACAAAATGGCTAATCCAGATGAAATAAAGGCTTTTTTAAATGATTTTCATATAAAAATGGACATCTGGGGCATTGTAGTAAGAGATGACAGAGGTAAAAACTCACAAACACTACTTGATTTAGAAATTACCAAAGACCAGCGAAATAAGGTGCTAAAGGCCCTTGCGGTTGAAGAATATTCTGAAGGACCATTGCCGGAAAAATTATATGGTGGGGCAGATATGTGGGTTTTCGGCAAAACAGTAAAAGCAAAAGAGATTTATATAAAAATAACGATGGGTACCATAAGTACAAAAGTAATATGTATATCATTTCATGTTGCTGAGCACCCAATGAATTACCCACAGAAGCAATAGAAAGGAATTGGTTTTGGATTGTACTTAATTGGGTTAGTTATGTATTTATTAAATCATCCTTTAAATTTAAAAAAATGAAAAGTCCATTTACAGGTGGTGAAGCAACACTTCACAAAGAAATGAGAACAATGGATTTCCGTAAGGAAACATTCCATGTTTTGTTTCAGTTTTATATGTGTGAGGATAGTAAGGAGCAGTTTACGGATGAACAATTGGATGAAGTAAACATCAATCAGGTGTACAACCAATACAGGGCAAAGTATGGCATCCCCTTTCCTGATGAAATAAAAGCTATAAGAGAGCAATATGGTTTGTCTGCCAATAAAATGGCTGAAATTTTGGGGCTGGGCATTAATGTATATCGTAATTACGAAGCTGGCGAAGTGCCCAGTGTATCAAATGGCAGATTAATACAAATGGTTAAAGACCCAAAAGAATTTAAGCAGTTGATTGATTTTAGTAAAAATGAATTTAAAGAAGATGAGCTGCAGAAAATAAATAAAAAAATTAACCACACACTGGAAGGCTGGAATGAGTTTGATAAAATTTATGAAGAGTTGATGCTGGGAGAAAAAAGACCGGGTTTATTTAATGGATATCGTATTCCCCGCCTTGAAAAAATAAATAACATGGTTTTATTTTTTGCTCAAAAAGTAAAACCGTTTAAAACAAAAATGAATAAGCTGTTGTTTTATGCCGATTTTTTTCACTTTAAAACAACCTGCTACTCCATTAGTGGGCTTACTTATCAGGCAATTCAAAAAGGCCCGGTACCTAAAAATTACGATTGGATTTTTGATAACACCATGGAAAAGAAAATGGTTACTATAAAACTTCACGACTATGGTGATTATATGGGAGAGCAATTTGTTGCAACAGAAGAAAGTGTGTTTGATGAAGAATTATTTACAGCAACTGAAATTGAAGCCATGCAGGCAGTGGTAAATTATTTTGGTGCAGCAACCGTAAATATTATTGTAAACAAAAGCCATGAGGAAAATGCCTGGGTAGAGAATGTTGAAGATTTTAATGCAATTAATTATAATTATGGGTTTGATTTAAAGTACCCTGAAATTAATAACTAAACTATTATAAACGTAAAGAAGAGTGGTAAGCCCTAAAGTTATGATTACAAAATTATTTTTAATTTTATATCCAGTCCTTTAGGGGGTTAATACACTGTTATGCGTTCGGCTTTATTTTCTGTCAAGCAAGTTTAACATAGTTGTCTTCAAGTTTTACGTTAAAATTAATTTCAGCTTTTAATGCTCTGAATACCCTGAGAACGGTGTCAATTGTCGCACTGTTGGCACTACTTTCAAGTTTAGAAATTTGAGCTTTCTGCACTCCAACTAGCTTGCCAAGTTCTTCTTGTGTCATGTGGCGTTCTAGTCTTGCGGATTTAATCATTTTTCCTAACACGTCCATATGAAGTTCATATTCGTATTCGTCACGGTCTGCTGTACCAACTTTACCAATATACTTGTCTTTCATTTCGGTAAGCGAATAGGTCTTAATTTCCTTCGTAGCCATATCTTCTATTTTTTAGATTTGTTGTTAAAATATTTGTTTTTCAGTCTCTCTGCTCGGTCAATTTCATTTGCTGGCACTTTGTCAACTTTCTTTATAAAACCGTGGGTCGCGATCACCAGTGTTTCCTTGTTGTTTGACTTGTCCCAAAATGCAAGCAATCTGATTTGAAGTCCACTAAATTTAGTCCGAAGTTCCCAAATGTCATTTTGTAATTTCTTGAATAATTTCGGGTCATTCGTCTGTTCTGCAAGGTCAATGTTGTAAAATATTTTTTTGATAGTCTTTGGGTCAAGTTCTCCTATAAACTCATTTGCCTCTTCCATAAACTTGGTCTCAAAATATTTCATTTGTCAAATTGATTGTTATTAGTTACAAAGATAAGTAAAGTTTCTAAATTTGGAAACTAATATTTTCAGTATATCGGTTGGAGTCGGTTTTTAAAGCTGACGCATAACGGTAATCCCCCCACCGATACCATATTGTAAAGTAGGATAAAAGATTTGAGTTTTGCAAAAAGATTAATATGCAAAACAAAAAGGAGATCCGCGAACAAATGATGTTGATGATAGCGGATTGGCAGGTTAGTGGATTAAATCAAAGAGCATATTGTATTGCTAATAAA
>RDZY01000029.1 GCA_004294135.1 Sphingobacteriia bacterium | reverse complement strand
TCTTTAATTGTAAACAAAATCCAGGACTAAGAAATACCACTGTAAAGTAATACCAGGATTAATTTTTTAAAATGTAAGGTTTTATCAGGACGAGTCACTAGCTGATTTATAAAGTAAAGTGCACAGAACGTGCGTCAATTGTGCTTCGGTTACTTTCCGATACAGAACTTACTAAATATAAAATCTAATTGATCTTCGTGCGTAATTTGTCCCGTTATGGTACCCAAATGATTCAGGCACTGCCGAATATCCAATGCCAGTAAATCGCCCGGTATATGGTTCTCCAAGCCTTCGCTTACTTCGGTTAATGATTGAGACAATTGCAACAATGCTTGGTGGTGGCGTGCATTGGTAACGATTGTACTCTCCAATTGAATTCCACTTCCTATGGTTGCTGCCACCAATTCCTTTTTTAATATTTCAATATTCCACTGTGTTTTTGCTGCTATAAAAATACATTTTTTAAACCCTGCATATTTTAACGCCAAATCTCCATCAAAAACTTCCGCTTTATTGCCTACCAACAAATAATTAATCTGCTCTGCCTCCATCTCTTTTACCAATTCCTTCAACTCCTCCACGCCCATTTCATCCACATCAAATAAATACAATACCAACTGCGCAGAACGCATTTTTTCTTTACTCTTGCTCACCCCTATCTGCTCAATCGTATCATTCGTATGCTCACGGATTCCCGCTGTATCTATCAGCCTAAACAATACCCCTTCTATATTCAACACTTCTTCAATGGTGTCTCTGGTAGTGCCCGCTATCTCACTTACAATGGCCCTGTTTTCATTTAATAGGGTGTTGAGTAAAGTGGATTTACCCGCATTCGGCTTCCCGATTATTGCCACCTGTACCCCATTCTTTATTACATTCCCCAATCGGAATGAGGAAATCAATGTCTGTGTGGTTCTTTGCAACTGGGCTATCAATTGCCTAAATTTTTCACGATCCGCAAACGCCACATCTTCTTGTGAAAAATCCAATTCCAATTCTATCAACGCAGAAAATCCAATGAGCTGCTCTCGCAATGCTTTTAAATCGGAAGAGAACCCGCCCCGCATCGTATGCAATGCAGCTTTGCGACTGGCTTCTGTATTGCTCGCTATTAAATCGGCTACCGCCTCTGCCTGAACCAGGTCTAGCTTGCCATTTAAAAATGCCCTTTGTGTAAACTCTCCTGGCTTGGCCATCCGCACGCCTCGCAAAGTAATGCTCTCTATTATTTTCTCCTGAATAAAAGGAGAACCGTGACAACTTATTTCAATAATATCTTCCCCCGTATAAGATTTGGGTGATTTGTAAAGTGATAATACCACCTCGTCTAATACTGCTCCCTCGTGTTTCAACAAACCCACTTGCATGGTATGTGATGGCATCGCATTTAAATCCTTCGAAGGAAACAATTCATTCATTACTTGAAAAGTTTTAGAACCACTCAATCGTATCAGCCCTATAGCGCCTATGCCCGGTGCTGTTGCCAACGCAACAATGGTATCATCCCAACCCTGTAATAAAGTGTTCATACGCAAAGTTAGCAGATTCAGTTTGAACATAAAACCAAGTAACGCTTAAGATCCCGCAGTTTTGATAATCAAAAAAAATGCCCCTTCATTTAGAAGAGGCATTCCCAAAAGTTAATACAGTTGTATTTTATTCTTCAGAAACCACAAAAGTGATTTGCTGTTTGTGACGATAAATTACGTTTCTACCATTTTGCACTGCAGGTTTCCAGTTTGGTCCTTTTGCAATTACACGAACCGCTTCTGCTTTAGTACCATAGCCCGGATCATTCTCAGCAATTACATCACTTACTTTACCCACTTTATCTACGGTAAAAGAAACCAGTACAGTATACTTTCCTGGAGGTGCTCCATTCTCAACAGGTAGATCTCTGTTTAAGTTGCGCTCTAAATATTTAGCCCATTGTGCAAGACCTCCGGGATATTCAGCAGGAATTTGTACTACTGTAAAAAGTTTATCGTAGTCCTCATCCTGTTTTGGTGCTTCTACTACACCAGTACCACTCTCTACCGGAGGAGCAACAATTCCATCGTCTTTTGCACCTTCTTGATTGATGGTACCAATTTTGGTGTCTTCTAACTTATCTACTTCTTTAATTTCATCTTCTGCCTTCACCTCTTCATCCTTCACAATTTTTGGAGGAGTGAACTTGGTGATTTCTACCTTAGGCGGCTCTTGCTTAGGTGGCGGTGGTGGCGGTGGTTCTGGCTTTTTCTCTTCCTGTTGCACGTTCTCCAAAGACACATCCTGAACAATTAGCTCCGTTTTACCATTACCAGCACTGTTGGCAACAAAATTACCAACTAATATAAGCAGAATAATAACTACGGTTCCAACCAAAGCATAAGTCATTCGCTTATTATAGGTTTTGCGTAAGTCATACGCACCGTACTCTTTGTTCTTACCATCAAAGATGAGATCGAGTACATCGGCCGTCATGATTTTATTTACATCCATTGTAAAAATATTAATAGGTTAACTGCTTGTTGATATTATTTTGAAGCGGTTGCTGCGCCAGCGGCATCAGAAATTTTTACCAACTGTTCTTCGCCTTCAGAAATATCCACCAAAGCGTATCTTTTCAATACATTGATGGCCATTTCGTCTAAAATATCAATTACATTTTTATAGTTGCATTCAGAAGAAGGTTTCAAAATCACCACCAAATCCTTTTCAGAGGTATTGCGCTTTTTATCAATCAATACAGTCCTGATCTCTTTAAAGCTGGATGATTTAAAATTAGAGCCATCTACTTTGAGTTGTCCTTCATAATAAAAAACATTATTGTCTTTTCCTAATAGGATGGTAATTACACCTGACTCTTTCGCCTTATTCTGATCCTCAGGCTTATCAGCATCTTTTGGTAAAAAGAGCATCATGGCCGTAGGCTGACTCATAGTTGTTGTGAAGATAAAAAACGTAATCAACAAGAAACCTAAGTCCACCATAGGTGTTAAGTCAACTCTGGTTGATAATTTTTTCCCTTTCTTAACGCCGGGGCCTTTCTTATGACCACCGCCGCTGGAAGTATCCATTTCTGCCATGTCGGTAGAATTTAGTTTTCGTTAAATAATAAATTATTCTTCTCGTTTGTCGCCACTCTGGTTCATCTTCCACAAATCTGTTCCCTCAGGAGCAGCTTCTGGGTTGGTTACCATCTGGAATTTCAAAATATCATTCTTTTTAAACGCATCAATTACTGCTTTAAAAGAAGGATACTTTGATAAGTTATCACCCTTCAACAAAAAAGCTGGTTCTTTCTGACCCAGATAAGTGTCTTTAATTACACGCATCCAAACAGTCAACTCATTATTGGCGGTATCTTTAACCGGTATCCCAGGCAGCTTATCCCCTTTACGTTGATCTTCTGGCATAGCTAAGAAGGAAGCCATACTTCCCAATGGGGCACCAAAGAAAAGGGCTTTCTTAAACGCTTTCACGTCTAATTTCAACCCTCTGGTTGTATTTAATGTGTTAGCGATGACTTCTTTTTTGTCCTCATCATCCATTTCAAGAAATACTTTACCATCCTTATCTAGAATTACCATTACATAATCTTTCTGAGGTGCCACTTTCGCTGCAACAGAATTGGGCGTTGTTACTGCAATAGCTTCCGATGGCTTAAACTTGGTCGTTAAAATAAAGAACGACAACAAGAGAAAAGCTACGTCGCACATGGCGGTCATATCAATATTCGTACTCTTTCGAGGCAATTTGGCTCTACCCATTGTTTATGATTTAACTATTTCACTTTTATTAGATTCAAATGCTTACAGATTCCACAAATAGTGCGCGACTATTTGTAATTGGCTGCAAAACTTTGTGTTAAAGTGAAACCTGATTCATCAATACCATAAGTAATACCATCAATACGCGTAGTAAATACGTTGTAGAAAATAATGGCAACTGCTGATGTACCAATACCCAAAGCCGTGTTGAACAATGCCTCAGAAATACCTTTTGATAATTCACGAGCTGCATCACCACCACCTTCATCTCCCAATGCTGAGAACGACTTAATCATACCCAATACGGTTCCAAAAAGTCCCAATAAGGTTGCTACTGATGCAATGGTAGATAAGAATACCAGATTCTTTTCCAACATCGGCAATTCCAATGCAGTTGCTTCTTCAATTTCTTTTTGAATATTCAATACTTTCTGCTCAGTTTCCAACTCTGTATTGGAAATCATTTCTTTATATTTTTTCAGTCCAGCCTTCATTACATTACCTACTGAACCTTTTTGCTTATCACAAGCAGCCAATGCTTTATCTACTTCTTTGTTGGCCAAATGGAATTGAACACTGCGAACAAATTCTGCATTGTTGCCTGTACCAGTCGCTTTCACCACCGTTAACAAACGCTCAATTACAAAAATCATTACAATTAAGAAGTTACCAATAAGGATTGGTACAACTATACCTCCCTCATACATTTTACTCAAACCTGTTTTTGGTCCTTTGTGACTAGGCCAGAATCCACCAGTTAAATCTGGAGTGGTAAAGTTACTATCGGCTCCGAGCCAAAATCTCCAAAGCACATAACCCAGTACAATTCCTAAAAATGGTGCTATCCATGAAATAATATTACTGCTCTTCTTTGGTTGAGCGGAAGATGCGGGTTTCACTGCAGCGGTTGGTTTAATTTCAGCCATGACTCAATTGGTTTTTGATTTTTTTTAATATTACAAATGGTTTAAGAATGTGTCCCAACTGGCTTTTAACCCTTTGCTCATGCAATTTATTGGTTAAAAAAAGCCCGTAAGAGAATACAAAATAGGTATTTTATTTAATGCAACAAATTTGTTGGCAATATTATTTTGTTAGTTTCTTGTTGTAGCCCCTTTAACCGCTCATCCATTCTCTGTATGTTAAATTATTATTGAATATTCTGCATGGTTATCTTTATCCCCATTAATCATCTAAAAGGCATTATGAAAAAAAATTTATTACTGATTACCCTACTACTTTTTTATTCGGGATTATTTGCCCAACAACGGCCTCAAAACCCGTCCCCTTCACCTTCTGGCCTTCCTCCTGCCAACAACACTCCTGCTTTGCCAAGTTCATTTAGCAGTCCCAAACAAGGCCCTAAAGCTTATAAAGATTTAATTACAGACAAAGCCATCTCCCAAAAAGGATTGTTCACTGTTCATAAAATTGACGATAAATATTATTTTGAAATTGCTGACTCCATCCTCGGCAGATCCATTCTGGCTGTAGTTCGTTTTACAAAAGTTCCTGCCGGTGCTGGCTATGGTGGTGAAATGGCCAACGAACAAGGCCAAACCCTTCAATTTGAGAAAGGCCCCAACAACTCCATTTTTTTAAGAACCGTAACTTTAGTAAATACTGCCGATTCTAACCAAGAAATCGCCAAAGCTGTTTCACTCTCCAACCTTAATACGATTTCTGCCTCCTTCCCCATTGCCGCTTTGGGTAAAGATTCTACTTCATATATCATTGATATTACTGAGTTCTTAAAAGGAGACCAACAAGCAATCGGCATCAGCCCCAATACCAAAAGAAGGTATAATTTTTCTGGCCTTGCTAGTGATCGTTCTTATATTTCTAAAATAAGCAGCTTTCCCATTAATACTGAAATAAAATCTGTCAAAACTTTTTTCTCCATGCCTTCTGGAGGCCCTGGTATTGGCTTCCCCGGATCTTCTGCTACCATACGCGCTGCAAATGATGCCGGTGCGGTTACAGTTGAACTCAACACCTCTTTACTATTGCTACCAAAAACACCGATGGAACGCAGAATTGCCGATCGTCGCGTTGGCTTCTTCACCCGTGGTTTTATTCGTTACAGTGATACACAACAAGAAGTAGAAAGAATCAGTTTTGCCGTTCGTTGGAGATTAGAACCCAAAGCTGGTGACTGGGAAAAATGGATGCGTGGCGAATTGGTTGAACCCAATAAACCCATTGTTTATTATATTGATCCCGCCACCCCCAAACAATGGCGCAAACACCTGATTGCTGGCATTAATGACTGGCAGATTGCGTTTGAAAAAGCTGGTTTTAAAAATGCCATCATGGGTATGGAATGGCCCGAAAATGATACTACGATGAGTATGGAAGACGCCCGCTTTTCTGTGGTCCGTTATTTTGCTTCTGATATTGAAAATGCCTATGGCCCCAATGTTAACGATCCGCGAAGTGGTGAAATTTTAGAGAGCCATATTGGCTGGTACCACAATGTTATGAAACTGGTTCACGACTGGTATATGATTCAAGCTTCAGCAGTTGATCCGGCCGCTCGTACCATGAAAATGGACGATGCTTTAATGGGCGATCTGATTCGCTTTGTCTCTTCGCACGAAGTTGGTCACACCCTAGGCCTAGCCCACAATATGGGCAGCAGCAGCAAAACCCCTGTGGAGAAATTGAGAGACAAAACCTGGGTAGAAGCCAATGGACATACTGCTTCTATTATGGACTATGCCCGTTTTAATTATGTGGCTCAGCCAGAAGATAATATATCACGCAAAGGCTTGTACCCGCGTATCGGTGATTACGACAAATGGGCCATCAAATGGGGTTACGGATATATCTCAGGTAATACAGAAGAAGCGACTAAGAAAAATAGCAGCATTATGGTTACCGCTGCCTTAAAAGCCAATCCTAGACATTGGTTTGGCACTTACGAGCGTGGAAATAGAACAGATCCTAGAAGTCAAAGCGAAGACCTAAGCGATAACGCCGTAAAAGCCAGTGAATACGGTATCTTAAACCTAAAACGGATCCTCAAAGGTTTACCAGAGTGGACCAAAGAAGAAGCCGATCAATACCAAAACCTAGCGACCATGTACGGTGAGCTTCTCGGTCAATTCAGAACCTATGCAGGTCACGTTCTTACCAATATTGGTGGGGTTTACGAGACTTTTAAAACGGCTGAACAAAATGAACCCGTGTACGAAATCACGCCTAAAAGCAGACAAAAAGAAGCCGTTGCTTTTTTAAACAAACAAATTTTTGAAACACCTACTTGGTTAATTGATAAGGATCTCTGGAATAAATTTAATAACCCAACCAATATTGACCCCGTTCTAAGCATGCAAGAAGCTGTGTTGAATTCCTTAATTAGTGGAGACAGAATGGGTAGACTTCAACTGAGTGGTGATCGTTTTGGGAGCAACAATAGTTATACCGCCATGGAGTTGTTAAATGATGTAGAGTTAAACCTCTTCAGCGAATTAAACAGTAAAAAAACCATTGATTCATACCGCAGATTTTTACAAAGAATTTACGTAAGCAGATTGGCGAATATTATTAATCCAACCAATGGAATTACAGTTATTGTAAGCTTTGGTGGGGGCTCTTCGCTGGATATTAACAAGTCTGATATACCCGCAATTGTAAGAGCCCAGCTGATCAACTTACGCTCTAAAATTAATGGCGCAATTGTGAATACCAGCGATAAACTCAGTAAAATTCATTTGCAAGAACTTGCTGAAAATATTAAGAAGGGACTGGATCCCAAATAATTTGTAATTGACTTCAAGTACCAACCCCACAGATTTTATGATTTGTGGGGTTTTTTATAACCTTAAGTGATAAACCCATTTTATACCAATAGTCCTATTTCGTATATTTACGCTATGAAAAAAGTATGCTTCTTCTTATTACTCTTCGGCTTTACGCTTCAATCCCAAGCCCAACAAAAAAATATTGTTTGGGGCTATTTAAAAGACAGTGTTACAAACGAATCTATTGTGCTTGCCAGCGTTACAAATTTAAATAGAAAGCATACGGTGATGACCAGTAATGCGGGACGCTTCAAAATTGAATTACACGAAAACGAAATACTCTCTTTTGCCGCGGTTGGCTATTTTTTTGATACCATTCAATTTCACAGAGCAGTTTTTCATAAGGATACGCTAATGCTTTACTTATCTCCATTGTACAAAACAATTAGTAATGTAACCGTTACCTCACACTCTTTTAATGCATACAGCAGGGACAGCCTGCAAAGAAGAAAAGAATTTTTACAAGATATTGTCGACTACACCATTCCTGCCGTATCAGCTGCTAATTCAGGTGCTGGTATTGCCGTGAATATTGATCGGTTTTCTAAGCGAGAAAAAAATAAAAGAAAAGCCTTTGCTTTTTTCGAGACTGCGGAGCGTGAAGCTTATATTGACTATCGCATTCCTGCTGCTATTGTTACAAAGTACAGCGGATTAAAAAACGAAGGCTTAGAAGCATTTATGCAACTATACCGACCCAGTTATGAGTGGCTTAGACAGCACAACACAGAGGAAGATATTAAGTACTATATTAATGAAAAGCTGAAACTATTTAACAAGAAGGCGCAACAATAATATTATTCATATCGTAGTGCTACAATTGGATTTAATCTAGCTGCTTTCATAGCTGGATAAATACCTGCTGCTAACCCTACTACCGAACATATTACTATTCCAATAATTACCCAAGCCCATGGTATTACAAAGCCTGTATCAAGGATAATTCCAAAAATATTACCAACCAATATCCCCAAGATGATGCCAAATAATGCACCGAGTAGACTGATGATTAAACTTTCAAATAAAAATTGCTGACGAACATATTTACTCTTTCCACCAATGGCCTTAATAAGTCCCACTTCTTTGGTACGCTCATTCACAGAAACCAGCATAATATTCATCAGTCCGATTGCTGCACCAATTAAAGTAATCAATCCAATGGCACTGGCAGCTCCAGTGATACTGCTTAGAAATCCAATAAACAATTCTGCAAACTTATCGCTCTTCTCTACCGCAAAATTATTTTCTTCGGTGGGTGTTAATTTACGCACAGCCCTAAAAACAGCTATTGCTTCATCACTAGATACAGGAATCTCCTTTACATTTTTTACCACTACACCTATTAAGTAAGAAGGATTAATATTAGAGTAGCGACGGATATTGGTATAAGAAGTGAGTACCATATCATCTTGTCGCAACATTGCACTCGATCCCTTACTTTTCAATAATCCTACCACACGATAGGGCGTACTACCAACTTTAATAATTTTATCAATACAAATTTCAGGACGATTACCAAACAGTTTTATGGCCACATTACTGCCAAGCAAACAAATATTTCTACCACTTTGAACATCTAAGCTATTGAGGTTTCTTCCAATATCAATATTGTAGCCATTCACCGCCAAATAATTTTCATCACCGCCCCATACTGTAATTTGAGGATTGGTTTTCTTATCTTTAAATCGCAATTCTTGTTGACTAGGCCCTCTTCGATAGATCGCAATATTTGCGCCAGGAAATGTATAATTTAATTTAAAGAATTCAGCTTCTTCCAATCGGATGGGTTTACCGAGATTGGATTTTTTGACTTTCAAACCTCGTTTGGTTTTTTTTACCTCATCCCCTCCACCAAAATTAATTCTTGACTCTTTAAACCGAATATTATACGCGTTAGCACCCATAGAAGAAAAGCTTTCTTTCAAACTCTGGTTCATGGCTTCAATAGCAGTAATAATACCAATTAATGCCATGATTCCAAAAGCAATAATTGCTACGGTAATGCCTGCCCTAAGCTTATTGCTTTTAACGGTGCGCCAAGCCAAAATAAAGGAGTCGAATGCTGTCATTAAATGAGTTTAAATTGAATATCCTTTTATAAAGATAACTTCAATTCATTAAAAGCACAGTCCTTCGCGCGGAATTATGAAGAGTGGTTAAAAATACAACCAATTGAGCACTATGGAAGGAAGAACGCCAATAGTAATTATCCCAGCAGCCAATAAAAGGACTCCTACTTTAAACCCAGTACTAATTTCATTCAGTTCTGGTTGGCCTTCTTTAAAATACATAGATTGAATTACTTTAAAGTAATAGTATACACTCACTGCCGCAAATAATACAGCGGCAATAACAATCCATAAAGCACCTCCTGCTTTCACCACAGACGCAAGCATATAGTATTTTGCAAAAAAACCAGCAGTAAGCGGAATACCAGCAAGTGATAATAAAAATACGGTGGCCGCAAAAGCAAGTACGGGGCTGGCCGCAGCCAACCCATTCAATCCATCAAAAGTATAGTCCTTCACTTTCATTAGCACTGCAAAGAAACCAATGGTGGCCAAGCAGTAGGCCACTGTATAAAGCAGTATTCCTTGATAAGCCATATCGTTGTAACTGTACAATGCAAACAGCATAAAACCTGCCTGTGCAATACTTGAATAGGCCAACATCCGTTTAATACTTCTTTGAAATACAGCTGTAATATTTCCAACAAATAAGGTTGCAATAATTACGATGGATAATAATATTTTCCAACTAGGCCCTAACAATGCAGCATTGGCATCAAATACTTTGATAAAAGCAAAGAAGCCTGCGGCTTTTACTATGGTAGCCATGAATGAAGTGAATACTGTGGGTGCGCCATCGTAAACATCTGGCGTCCAGAAATGAAAGGGAGCAGCTGATACTTTAAAACACATGGATACAAAAAGCAGAATCAATCCGCCAGCCTGTAAAAAAGAAGCCCCAGGAATACCGACAGAAGGCGGAAGTACCGATTGTCCGCTTAAAGCAAATGATCCAGTTGCACCATAAAGTAGGGCAATTCCCATCAACATAATACCCGTAGAAAATGCACCCATTAAAAAATATTTCAGCGATGCTTCATTACTTTTCAGATTTCGCTTTTCTGCGCCGGTAAGAATATAAAGGGGAATTGACATGATTTCGATGCCCAAAAACAACATCAACAAACCATTAAAAGAAGTTAGTATAGTAGTACCACACAATACAAAAAATATAAGTGCATAATATTCGGCAGTATTAATGCCTACATTTTCTATTTCTCTACCACTGAGTAATACAAATATTAAAGTTGCTGCTATAAGTATGGTATTAAAATAAAGACCTAGCTTATTAAAATATAAGAGTTCATGGGTATTCACTTGAATAGAGAATATACCGTAGCTATTGAGCAAATTTGCGCCCAATAAAATGAATAATGCTGCTATAGCGGTTAACGTAATGGTAGATTTATGCTTGGTAAACATACCTGAGAACATCATTACCACTCCCAATATTGCCGAAACTATTATTGCGTTCATAATTGCTGGATCGTTCTTTTATTTTTTTACAAATAATGCCGTAACACTGTCTTTTGTGAGTTCAATCATTGGCTGTGGAAACACCCCAAATACAATAACCAATAATGCAATAATTACCAAGGCGAATTTTATATTCAAAGGCAGGTCTATTGCATTTTCTGTTTTTACACTTAGGTTTCCATAAATAATTTTCTGTACCATATTCAATGTATATACTGCCGCTAGTATAATGCTGATACCTGCCACAGCAGCAATCCATATATTATAACGGAACAATCCATTGAACATTAAAAATTCGCCCACAAATGCATTGGTCAACGGTAGTGCAATATTGGCCAGTGCCATCACTACCAACAATATTGCCATTGCTGGGGCTTTCTGTGCCAGTCCCCCCAACTCACTTAATTTTCTGGTACCCAGTTGCTGTTCTATCATATCTGCTAAAATCCAAAGCCCAATTACATTGATTCCATGATTGAACATTTGAATCATTACACCGTTTAATGCGGAGGAATTATTGGTGAAAATAGCAGCACTCATTAACCCAATATGCGCAATGGATGAATAGGCAATCAGTCTTTTAATATCATCTTGGCGAATGGCAATAAATGAAGCATAAACCATTCCTATTACTGAGAGTATAATTACAGTATTAGAGAATTGAACAGTAGCCAACGGAAACATGGGAATCAACCAACGTATCACAGCGAATATCCCCATCTTCACCATTACCCCACTCATCACCATGGTGGTGGCGGTAGGCGATTGCTCATAAGCATCTGGTTGCCAAGTATGGAATGGAAATATGGGCATTTTAATGGCGAATGCCACAAAAAACAACCAGAATAAAAGCGACTGATGCGCAGCATCTAACTTAACCGCATACAACGAGTTGATGGAAAAAGAATGATCGGCAGTCTGAAAATACATATACAGCAATCCAACCAACATTAACAAGGATCCTATAAATGTGTAAATGAAAAATTTAAAAGTAACGGCAATGCGTTTTTCACCACCCCATAAAGAGCAAAGAAAATAAACAGGTATTAAAGCCAATTCCCAGAAGAAATAAAATAAGAGCGCATCGGTTGCCAGAAAAACGCCCATTAGTCCCGCCTGTGTCAACAACATCAATCCAAAAAATGCGGACGCATTTTTATATTCATTTCTATATACAGCAGTAAAAATTAATGGATACACTACTGCGGTAAGCAGGCAAAGCATTTTACCCATGCCATCCATCTTTAGGGTAAACCTACTACCCAAATCGCTTAGCCAGGCTGTATCGTAGCCAATTGCAGTGGGCGTATAAACGGCTACTAAAGCAAGGGCCAGCGTTGCCACTGAAGCCAGTAAAGAAAAATGTTTGGCGGCGTTGCCCTGCTTCAAACCGAAGCAGATTAAGCCGGTTGCCAATGGAATTAATAAGAGTAATAAAGCTATCATTATTGCTGCGCTACTTGATGAACGATTAAAATAATTTTTCTACTAATTTGGTGATGGTAATATCATTGAACCATACAATAAAGAAAACCACCATGGCCAAAATCATAATCAATAAATAACTGGCTACTTGCCCACTCTGTACCAATCTCAACTGCCTAGATCCATAAGCCACCAGTTTACCCACTCCATTTACAGCACCATCAATACCAGTTTTCTCAATCACATTTTTCAGGAGTCCCGCAAAAGCATTCAAGGGATTTACAATTGCTTTATCATAAAGCTCGTCTATATACCATTTGTTGGCTAGTATTTTTCCAAAACCAGTGGCTTCACCGCTATCGGTTGCACTGAACTTTTTAAAATGGTTTACAGTAAACAGAATTACACTTACTATCAATGCTGTAACCACACCCATCATTATATATTCTTGGGAGTGACTGAGGTGATGCGCTTCACTCAACTTAGCCGACTCTGCAAATATGGGTGATAAGAAATGTTCAAGCCAATGTTTATCAGCTGCAAATACTTCGGGTATGCCAATAAATCCACCTATTACAGAAAGTATGGCTAGTACAATCAGCGGGAAAGTCATTGCTGAAGGGCTTTCATGCAAGTGGTGTTCTTGTTCTTTACTACCCCTAAAATTTCCAAGAAAAGTAAGGGTATAGAGGCGGAACATATAGAAAGCCGTCATTAATGCACCACCAACGCCAATAAAATAATAGAGTGGATTTTTTGCAAAAGCAGCTACCAGTATTTCATCTTTCGAGAAAAACCCAGAGAAAGGCGGTATGCCTGCAATGGCGAAGCACGCCAATAAGAATGTAATATGGGTGATAGGCATGTATTTTTTCAGGTTGCCCATTTTACGAATATCTTGTTCGTGGTGCATGGCATGAATAACAGAGCCGGCACCTAAAAACAGCAAAGCTTTGAAGAAAGCATGGGTCATCACGTGAAAAACAGCACCGGTATACGCTCCTACACCAAGTGCCAAAAACATATATCCCAGCTGACTCACCGTTGAATATGCCAATACTTTTTTAATATCGTTTTGTTTAAGTGCAATGGTTGCAGCAAAGATGGCAGTAGCCAATCCCACCACAGCTACCAGCGTTTGTGTTGCGGGTGCCATTGTATATAAAATATTGCTTCTGGCAATCATATAAATACCAGCAGTAACCATGGTAGCTGCGTGAATTAAGGCGGATACAGGAGTAGGGCCTGCCATTGCATCGGGCAACCAAGTGTACAATGGAATCTGTGCGCTCTTACCCATTGCACCTATAAACAACAAGGTGGTAATGGCTGTAATATCAGCAGCAGACAGTTGGTGAATATGGGTAAATACTTCCGAATAAGAAACAGAACCAAGGCGATACAATATCCAGAATACGGCCAATAAAAATCCAAGGTCGCCAATACGATTCATGATGAATGCTTTTTTGGCAGCATAGTTGTAATCACCATTTTTAAACCAGTAGCCAATAAGGAGATAAGAACAGAGTCCCACCCCCTCCCATCCAATAAACAGGATGATATAGTTGCCACCCATTACGAGCAATAACATAGAAAATATAAAAAGATTGAGGTAGGCAAAATAGCGCGCATAATGCTGCGGCTCTTCCTCTTTCATATACGCTGTTGAATACAAATGAATGAGGAAACCGATACCTGTTATGATGAGTAAAAACAGGATAGAAAGCTGGTCTACTTGAAACTCAAATGGAATGGTAAAAGCATCCGTCTTAATAAAATTAAATAGGGTAACAACCGACTCTAATGATTTACCACCAGCAAGTGGCGACGAATCGAATAACACCATACCAAATAAATAACTGGATGCCAAGAGTGATAAAAAAATCATTCCTGAGCCAATGATTCCAACGGCAGATTTTGAAAGGTGTTTTCTGCCCAGCCCATTCACTAGAAAACCCAGCAAGGGAAACAGTGGTACTAAAAAAGCAATTTTACTCATATACTAAGTTGCGGGTATTAGTTTTTTAATCGGTTCAGAAAATTAATATCTACCGAATGCGTATTCCTATACATCATCACTATAATGGCCAATCCAACACTTACTTCAGCGGCAGCTACCACCATAATAAAAAACACAAATAATTGTCCCTCTATACCAACAGCAGTATGGGGGTTTGCTGCCAATGCAGCACCGTGGTGCATTTTAGAAAAAGCCACCAATAAGAGATTCACCGCATTTAGCATCAGCTCTACACACATAAAAACAATGATGGCATTTCTTCTCGTGAGCACCCCAATAATACCAATGCTGAACAAGGTTAAACAGAAGTAGATATAATATTGAATTGGCATATACGTTTGTTAATGATTAATCTTTTTTTCCTATAACTACTGCGCCTACCATGGCGCTTAAAAACAACACACTACTTATTTCGAAAGGCACTACAAAATCACTAAAAAGGGCTTTTCCTAAATTCTTAATCAACCCAATATCTCCCGTTTTCATCAACACATTCTTCCCCGTAATTTCGGTAGCCTGCCTCACCAATGAAACCAGTACCATTAAAAAGCATCCCCCAGAAACAACCCCAGTAAGTTTCATCCACCAATTTTTTCTAGGCTCAGTAGCTGCGTTCAAATTCATCAACATAATTACAAAGAGAAATAATACCATAATGGCTCCTGCATAAACAATTAAGTTTACGATGGCCAAGAATTGTGCGTTTAACAATATATAGTGACCAGATATGGCAAAGAATACGGCAATCAGCCAAAGTACACTATGCACTGGATTCTTACTCACCAGTACCATAATGGAACTGAAGATGGCCAATGTGCTTAAAAAGAAAAATAATATTTGTATCGTACTCATATATCGAATTAAGCATTAGTAATTAAGCGCAATTGCTTTATTATTAATAGTCATTTTTTAATTATTAATTCTCTTCTCTCCCCTTGCTTTTGCAAACTCCGCTGGCTCAGTAACGGGGTTGGGAATAAGCAGTTCTTCTTTACCATAGATAAACCCTTTTCTGGTAAAATTAGCCGGCGCAAAAGTCTCGCTTAAATAAATAGCGTCTTTGGGGCAGGCTTCTTCACACAATCCACAGAAAATACAGCGCAACATATTAATTTCATACTTGGCTGCATATTTTTCTTCCTTGTATAAATGCTCCTCGCCTTCCATCCGTTCAGCACCTTCCATGGTGATGGCTTCGGCGGGACAAGCTACGGCACATAATCCGCAAGCGGTACAATTTTCTCTTCCTTCCTCATCGCGGTTTAGCACGTGTAAGCCTCGGAATACGGGACTGAACTCGCGCTTTTCTTCGGGGTATCGGATGGTAGGTTGTTTCTTAAAAATATGACTGAAAGTAATGGCCATACCTTTTACGATAGATGGGATATACATCCGCTCCATCAAAGTCATAGGTTCTCGGCTGACTGATTTTCCTCTATTTGTTAAAGCTTGCATTTGCAATTTATCTTTTAATATTATTATCTATCCTCAATAATTTAATAACTCAACCGCTACCCCTGTCTCCACAAAATAAAAGCCCCTGTTATAAGCATATTAAACAAAGCCAAGGGAATTAAACTCTTCCAACCAAGATCCATCAACTGATCATACCTAAACCTTGGAATGGTCCACCGAATCCACATGAATACAAATACAAAAAACACGATTTTGGTTAACAAAGCCAACAATCCTAATATGGCTGCGGTATTGGGAGCCAGCGTGGATTCGTCCAGAAAAGGAATATCAAATCCTCCTAAAAAAAGACTGGCCATTACTGCACTACTCATAATCATATTGATGTATTCGGAGAAGAGGTAAAAACCCAGTTTCATAGAAGAATATTCTTGGTGGTAACCAAAATTTAATTCATTCTCCGCTTCTGGTAGGTCGAAGGGGGTTCTATTACATTCAGCCATTGCACATACAAAGAATATAATAAATCCAAGGGGTTGATAAGCAATATTCCACATACTACCAGCAGCCATTTGTTGGTCAACAATGGTTCTTAAACTTAAGGAACCCGATACCATTAAAACCGCAATTAAGGAAAGTCCCATTGCCAGTTCATAGCTGATAGCTTGCGAAGCGCCTCGCAGGGCAGACATGAGCGAGAACTTATTATTAGAAGCCCATCCGCCAATCATGATACCGTAAACACCCATGCTTACAACGCCAAAAATATAGAGGATACCAATATTAATATCGGCAATCTGTAAATCAATTTTCCTCCCAAATAATTCCACACTACTGCTCCACGGAATCACCGCACAAGTCATTAGTGCAGCGGTCATTGCCAAGCCAGGGCCCAATACAAACAATGCTTTATTGGCGGTGTTGGGAATGATTTCTTCTTTCATAATCAGTTTCAAACCATCCGCAAATGGTTGGAATAAACCGAAGGGGCCAGCCCTATTAGGACCGGGTCTGTCTTGTAAAATAGCAGCAACCTTTCGTTCTGCAAAAGTGGTATAGAGTGCAATACCAAGACTAGCAAAAACAATGATTGCAATTAGAATCAGTTTTTCCAGTAGTAATATCCAATCGAATGCCAATAGTGTCATGGTATATAATTAGTCTTGATTAGGTTTAAAATCGGTAGCGTGTGCCGGGCGTTCCAACATACTCAAGGTAATATCGGGTCGGTTTACATCACTTACCGTATGAATATCCATCAATAGTTTGGGTAATCTTCCACCATGAACGGCTTGAAAGGTCTCGGTAGGTTTATTGGTGCCCACAGAACCTGCATAATGGCCTTGAGAAATAACGGAGTGACGATCAATTAAACGAGGTCCTTCAATAGTCCAGTCGCTCGTTTTTTTGGTATCAAAGCGACAGGTATTACAGATCCATTCTTCTACTTCACCCCACTCATCTTTTCTGGCTGTTACCCTAAACACTTCCTCACCCCTATTCCATAAAGTTACTTTACCAGAGCAGGTGGGGCAATCGCGATGCGCATCCATAGGCTTTAAAAACCAAACCCGATTTTTGAAGCGGAAAGTCTTGTCAGTCAAAGCCCCAACGGGACAAACATCTATTACGTTACCGATAAAATCATTGTCTAAATTCTTTTCGATAAAAGTAGCAATCTCAGCGTGATCACCACGGTCTAGAATACCGTGTTCTCTTTTATTGGTAAGTTGGTCGGCGGTAAAAACACAACGGTAGCAAAGAATACAGCGGGTCATATGAAGCTGAATCTTATCGCCGAGATCGTGTTTCTTAAACGTTCTGCGTTGAAATTCGTAGCGGGTGCCTGCCTTACCATGCTCATAGCTAAGATCTTGTAAGTGACATTCTCCAGCCTGATCGCAGATGGGGCAGTCCAGCGGGTGATTGATCAATAAAAATTCAACCACGCCATTGCGGGCATCGATTACTTTATCGCTGGTAATATTTTTAACTTCCATTCCGTCCATAACGGTGGTGCGGCAACTAGCAACCAGTTTGGGCATGGGGCGAGGATCTTTTTCAGAGCCTTTGCTTACTTCAACCAAACAGGTACGGCATTTACCACCGCTGCCCTCTAGCTTGCTGTAATAGCACATGGCAGGAGGAGCAACTTCGCCTCCAATTTTACGGGCTGCATTCAAGATGGTAGTACCAGCAGGCACTTCAATCGTGATATGATCGATGGTTACTTTAAATAATGGTTGTTCAGACATAACTTAATTAAGCTGGTACATGAATAGGATCGGCATAATGCGCCAGTCCATAATTTCTTTTTTGTGACTCTGCTGGGTTCAACACATGCCATTCAAATTCATCCCTGAAATGCCGAATGGCTGCTGCTACTGGCCAAGCCGCTGCATCACCCAATGGACAAATAGTATTCCCTTCTATCTTGCGTTGTATATCCCACAACAAATCTATATCACTCAGTTTTCCTTTTCCTGTTTCAATATTCTTCAGAATTTTTTCCATCCATCCAGTGCCTTCTCTACAAGGAGAGCACTGACCACAACTTTCATGTCGATAAAATCGAGCCAAAGTAAAGGTATTTTTTACAATACACTGGTCTTCATCCAATACAATAAATCCACCAGAGCCAAGCATAGAGCCAGTAGCAAAACCACCATCACTCAAACCTTCGTAATTCATCAGTCGCGGTTCACCTTTGGCCGTTTTAAGAATTAGGTTGGCGGGTAAAATAGGAACAGAGGAACCACCTGGAATACAGGCTTTTAATCTTTTCCCATTGGCAATTCCACCGCAATATTCATCGGAATAAATAAATTCTTCCACGGAGATGGTCATGTCAATTTCATAAACCCCGGGCTTATTAATATTACCACAGGCTGAAATTAATTTGGTACCAGTGGAACGGCCTACGCCTATTTTAGCATATTCTTCACCGCTCATATTAATGATGGGGACTACTGCTGCTAAAGTCTCCACATTGTTCACCACAGTTGGTCGCTGCCAAACGCCTTGTATAGCGGGGAATGGCGGTTTAATACGAGGGTTACCACGCTTGCCTTCGAGCGATTCTATTAAAGCGGTTTCTTCCCCACAGATATAAGCACCAGCACCCCGATGTACGTATATATTACAATCGAAGCCTGTACCTAAAATATTTTTTCCTAAGAAGCCATTGGTGATGGCCTCTTCAATAGCTTGTTCTAAAATATCAACAATCCATGCGTATTCACCACGGATATAAATATAGGTATCATTGCTACCCAATGCGAATGAAGAAATTATTAATCCTTCAATAAGCAAGTGTGGTAAAAATTCCATGAGGTAACGATCCTTAAAAGTACCGGGTTCACTTTCATCGGCATTGCAAACAAGGTGACGAGGAACGCCTTCTGGCTTGGCAATAAAACTCCATTTCATACCAGCAGGAAAACCAGCACCGCCGCGACCGCGCAAGCCACTTTTTTTCACTTCTTCTACAATAGAAGCAGGATCCATTTCTTTCAAAGCTTTCTCAACAGCACGGTAACCGCCTTCTCTTCTATAGGTATCGAAGTAGCGAATTCCTTCTACGTGTGCTTTTTCCAGTAATAATTTTATACCCATTTTCTAAAATTGGCTGATTTAAATCTATCTATACTAAGGTTCTTTGAACCATATTAATACGCTCACCTAATAGAATTATATGATCATTAATAATCTTTTTTAGATCATTATCTTTTACAATATCTATATTTTTTTTCCATTCGGTTAATCTTTTTTCTAAACGAGTAATTATTTTCTTTTTATCCTTTTTTCTTCTAGAATTCAGTAAATTATTAACATCTTTAGCATCTTGATTTTGATAATCTTTAATTTTTCTATAAATATTAATTTTCTTTAACGCATTCTTAGGTAGATCTTTTAAGATTGAGCTATTTCCTTTAATCAAGAAATCAGAAGCAGCTTTTTTAATGTTTATGTACTCATCGAAAATATTATGTTTAATAATTATACCTGATCCCAAACAATGCGGACATAAATCATAACCACCTTCCTTACAGACACATATAGTTATTTCTTCATCCATTTTGCTGATTTTATGTTATTAAACTAAAAGTTAGCTAAATCAATTAGACCACTTCGAAAGTCAGGATAAACCTTACTTCCATTTTTTTTTGAACCAAATTCCTCATAATTAAAACGAAACTTAAGTTTTGGAAATTCCCTATATATCGATTTTAAAACTTTATTACCAACTCTTATATTCATTTCCTCATTATTATCAATAGCTAAATATTTACTATATACAATTATAGCTTTTGTTATCCACTCACCATCAACAGTTTTTGCAGAAAGTTGGGGGATCATTTCACTGTCTATTCCAACAATTTTAAGAATTTGTACTTTATTGAAATCTTCTCGAATTTCACTAATCTCAGTGCAAATGCCTGTTCTTTCTTCAATTAAAAAGTAGGTTTCGTTCAAAATCTTACTTTTAATTATTTACTGCAGCGTTGTTACTGCATTCTGCAATAATAGCGTCTACTTTTTCTTTTGTTAAATGTTCTCTATATGTTTTGCCCATCTGCATCATAGGCGCATAACCACAAGCCCCCAAACACTCTACTGTTTTTAATGTAAACAAACCATCGGCAGTTGTTTCACCGGGTTTGATGCTCAACTTTTCTTGAATATAGGTAATGATATCATCACTGCCGCTAATCATACAAGGGCCAGTATGGCATACTTCAAACATATACTTACCCACGGGCTTTAAATTGTACATGCTGTAAAAAGTAGCCACTTCATACACTTCAATGGAGTTGATATGCAAGAGCTCCGCAATATAGTCCATCGTTTCTGCGCTCAACCAACCACCAAAGCTGTCTTGTGCCAAATGCAAAACGGGCAGTAGGGCACTTTTCTGTTTATCTGCAGGATAATGACTCACCAGTCGGTTGAATTCAGTGAGTTGTTCTTGTGAAAATTCTGGCATAATTCTTAATTCTACATTCTTAATTTAAAATTGCTACGCATCCAGCTCCCCAGCAATCAGGTTCAAGCTGCTCATGGTTACTACTGCATCACTCAACATACCGCCTTTAATTAATTCAGGATAAGCCTGGTAATAAATAAAGCATGGTCTGCGAAAATGCAGTCTGAATGGGGTTCTACCTCCATCACTGATTAAATAAAAGCCCAGTTCACCATTGCCACCTTCCACTGCTTTATACACTTCTCCTTTGGGCATATCTACTTCACCCATGATGATTTTAAAATGCCAGATCAATGCTTCCATTTTAGTGTATACGTCTTCTTTTTTAGGAAGATAGTATTCGGGAATATTGGCATGGAATATTTCGGCATCGGTTCCTTTAAATTCTTGAATTTTTTGGTAAGCCTGTTCTATAATACGAAGGCTCTGCCACATTTCTTGGTTACGCACCAAAAAACGGTCGTAATTATCGCCTGTTTTTCCTACGGGAATATCAAATTCAAAATCTTCATAGCTGCTGTAGGGACTGTGAATGCGCACATCATAATCAACGCCAGCGGCACGAAGGTTGGGGCCAGTAAAGCCATAATTAAGTGCTCGTTCCGCACTAATGGCACCGCCACCAATGGTACGTTCCATAAATATTCTATTGCGCGAAAAAAGGTTTTCAAACTCTTTTAAAACTTTGGGATATTCGGCTAAGAATTTCTCGAGTTTCGTAAACGCAGTATTTGTGAAATTCCTTTCAAAGCCGCCAATACGCCCAATATTAGTAGTAAGGCGGGACCCACATACTTCTTCATATATTTCATAGATTAGTTCACGGTATTGCATTACGTAGAGAAAGCCAGTATAAGCACCAGTATCTACGCCAACAATGGAATTACAAATAAGGTGGTCTGAAATGCGCGATAATTCCATGATGATTACTCGCAGATAATCTACGCGCTTAGGAGTTTCTACGCCCAGTAATTTTTCGCAGGTAAGGTGCCAGCCCATATTGTTGATGGGGCTGCTGCAATAATTTAGTCTGTCTGTAATGGGTGTAATTTGGTAAAGGGGTCTGCGTTCGGCCAGCTTTTCAAAAGCACGGTGAATATAGCCCACCGTTTGATCGGTACTTACTACTCTTTCACCATCCAGCTCCATAATATTCTGAAACACACCATGGGTAGCAGGGTGTGTAGGCCCCACATTAAGTGTGGTGGTTTGTTGCTCAATGGATTGGTCTTGTAAAGTTATATTGTGATCACTCATGGTATAAAATCTTAAATACGAATCTTAATTCCGTCCAAACATTTGATCGTCTTTATCAATTCTGGTTTGGTCTTCTAAAGGATATTCTTTTCGGAGGGGAAAATAATCCATTTCATCCACATTCAGAATGCGTTTTAAGTTGGGGTGACCAACAAAATTAATTCCATAGAAGTCAAAAGTCTCCCGCTCCATCCAGTCAGCACTTGAATACAATTTAGTAGCGGTATACATATCGGTATTTTCTATTGCCGTGAATACCTTAAAGCGAATCCGAATATTCTCTTGCAGGTTGTGCAAGTGGTACACCACCGCTAGTTCCCGACCTTTATTATCGGGATAATTCACCGCACATAGGTCCGTTAAAAACTGAAACCCCAATGAAGGTTCATCATAGAGGTATTGTAATACTTTAAGGTTTTGTTCTTTGGGCGATTCAAAACAGAGCATTCCATAGCTCTCTTCAAAATTACCCACAGCATCCCCAAATTTCTCGGTAAGCTTGGTTTGTATATATTGATAATTGAGTGCCATTCAAAAAATTAATTAATTTATAGTCGAAAATATTCTTCTTGACGAATACCGTCTATTCAATCCCATACCCATTCAACAAAGCCTTATACTGGTCGCTATTTCTTCTCCGAATACTTTCCTGCCCTACCAGATCTTGAATCTTCATAAACCCATCAAGGATGGCTTCGGGTCGAGGGGGACAGCCAGGCACATACACATCAACTGGAATTACTTGATCAATACCTTGTAAAACACTGTAAGTATCAAAAATGCCACCGCTAGAAGCGCAGGCACCTACCGCAATAACCCAACGGGGTTCAGCCATTTGTAGGTAGACTTGACGCAGCACCGGCCCCATTTTCTTGGCAATAGTCCCCATCACCATCAGCAGATCACACTGTCTGGGCGAAAAGCCGACACGCTCAGAGCCAAATCGCGATAAATCGTAGTGTGAGCCCATAGTAGCCATGAATTCAATACCGCAGCAGGAAGTGGCAAAAGGCAGTGGCCATAAAGAATTTTTACGGGCCAACCCCACCACATCACTGAGTTTACTGGTAAAAAATCCGTCCCCACTATACCCTTCGGGTGCTTCAATAGCAGCAATAGATTCATTCATCTTTGCTTCAATGGGGTGAATATTAAATCGTACCGGACGTGACATAATTTTAATTATAATTTATAAGCTAAGAGCGAGTGTTTACTTACTAATAACCAGTTTTTGAATGCTATGTTCGCCATCTAACCATTTAAATATGCGAACTCCGATGCTAATTTCATTAATCTTCCCACTTCAATGCACCTTTTTTAATGATATAGGTGAAGCCGACTAGGAAAAAGCCGACAAACATCAATACCGCCATAAAACCATTCCAGCCTAGTTCTCTAAAATTGACTGCATAAGGATAGAAAAATATTACTTCAACATCAAATAAAACAAAGAGGATGGCCACCAAAAAATACTTAATAGCCATGGGTTGACGGGCATTACCGTGACTTTCAATACCACTCGCAAAATTCTCAAGTTTATCGGCAGTAGGTCTTTTGGGACCTAATAATGCAGAAACGCCAATCATGGTAGCAACAAAACCAGCAGCAAAAATCAGTTGTACTCCGATGGGGAAATAATTGGCCGCAGTACTGTTTGCGCTGGCGTCTAACAAATGATATAAAATGCCCATATCTTAAATTAAGTATGCAAAAATAGGTCACAGAAACGTATAAATAAAAAACTCCTCATAACGAGGAGTTTTTTATTTGCATTAAATTTATAATTTGGCAGCACCAGCAGCTTTTCCACCCGATTTTCCGGGAGGATTGGTATAATAATCAATGGCTTTTTGAATACTTGCCTTCACATCTTGTGCATATTTATTGTTTTCATCGGCAACATCCGGATATAGTGCAATCATTCTATCTGTTATAGCCACTACTTTTTGACAGGTTCCTATAAATTCAAGAACGGCTGGGGTTTTAGATCCATCGGTAGTTACTTTAAAATCGGATCTTTTCTTTATTTCATTGGAGAGACCTACATAATAGGTTAGTTTAAAATATTCATCCAGAAAAATCGCTTTTTTGTATTTTTCAAGATCTACAACTTTATAGACTGAGTCGAGGTAATTCAAATACCCAACAATAACGCCCGTGTCTTTACTAATAGCCATAGCCCCTCTTTTGTAAAAACTATAGGGCTGTGGTTTTAGGGGGAAGGCCGCCATATACGCTTTGGCAAAATCTATTGTTTGGGCATAGTCTTTCGAATTGAATGCAGCAGCCGTAAGGCCATAATGATCAGATTCGCCCATGGTGGTTTTAAATTCCATTTGGCGCTTCATCCACTTCAATTGCTCTGGATATGCTTTGGCTTTACCAAACAATTCAGCAGCGGAATTAATCATAGCAATTTGGTTGGCTTTTAACGTATCTGCTGCCAATGCTTTTTCAACATAGCTAGAGGCTAGGGCTTCGCTACCGGGGAATTTAGTGGCAATTTCAATACCCAATTTATAGTCAGCCGGTTGAATTTCTTTTTCGGGTGCGGTAGCTAAAAACTCGTCGATGTATTTTTTGGCAGACACCGAATCTCCTTTTCTGGTATAGTTGAGGGCGAAAACAACGCCAAGTTTGGGCAACGCTTTCAGTCCATTAGCGGCTTCCAGCTCTTTGGCTTTAGCAAGAGATTCATCGTAGCGACCTGCACGGAAAAGATAATCAGCTAAGAAAATTTCAGTACGAGGATCTTTGTCAGCAGAATTTACATATTGATCTAAATATTCTTTGGCTTTGGTCACGTCTTTTTCTGCATAATATTGGTAGAGTGAATAGTAAACAGGAGGAAAAGCAGGGTCGGCAATTTTAGCATTGTCGTAAAACTGTTCAAACAGTTCTTTGTTGTTTTGGCTTTGATAAATTTTACCAATTCTATAGATGGCCAAGGCATTTTTAGGATCTCTTGAAATGGCTTCTTGGTAAGCTTTAACGGCTTCACCACCATTTTCGCCACCCATTTTTTGGTAGCTGATACCCATATTGATATAGATATCTGGATTCAACAAATCAATAGCACCCGCTTGTTTCAACTTATCAATACCATAAATGGGATCGCCCATTTTACTGTCGCCATCGGCATTGGCGCGACCAATTGCCAGTAATATACCGGGGTTGGGTTTGCCTTTATTTTTACCTTTGGTTTCGGTGGTAGCAGTGATGGCTTGTTCAAATTTTTGTTTGGCAGCATTGAGGTCACCGCCTTCTCTAATTTCAACGTGACCCATGCCCACCAAAAGCCAAGCATCACTCCCAATTTCCTGTAACCCTTTTTGGTACAAAGCTTTGGCTGCGGCAACTTCTTCTTTGGTAACTTCAATACCATTGCCAGCAAGAAAAGCTTGTCCCAACCAATAGATGGCTTGCGGATCTTTGGGATTGGCATTGTAATTTTTTTGCAGCAGCTCTTTGGCGCTTTTATTTTTTTCATAGTTCAACAACTTAATACCATCGGCAATTTGGGCTGTTAAACACACTACAGCAAATACGGCTGTAAACATCAAAGCAAGGGACTTCTTCATGTTACTTCTCTTTTTGTTTTTATTACTCTTTTATTCTTCCTGATCTTTTATGAAAAGCCATTTTTGCTGGCGCCAGAAACGATCTTCTAAAAATCAACTGACCTCTTTCCATACTCATGAAATTCATGAAGCCGGTACCGAGACCCGTCGAGTTCTCTTTTAGTACATAATACAAGGGACGTGCCAAAGGATACTGACCATAGGTAATGGTAGATTGGGAGGGCTTTGCAAAAACACCTTTTTCTAGGCAGGCAGTGCATTCAACACGAGCAAGGCGAATCTTTTTCAAGAAAGCTTTTTGCTTTTCATCGTAAGCATCTCCAATCCAACTCAACCCAACAAAACCAATCAAATCCTTTCTTTCAGCCACAATATCAACCACCGCTTGACTTCCCGAAACCGCCACCACATTGCTTCCAAATGGGGCTCCTTTCAACACACTATCTTGCAAAAACCGAACGGTACTGGTGGCAGATTTACCATCCATTACCGCAGTAATTTTGGTAGTACCGCTCAATATTTTCCGAATATCCTCCATCGTAAAAATGCTGTCTTTTGCTTGGTTGTTAACAATCAATGCAACGGCATCATACGCCAACACGCCATAAAGTGGGTTGTAAGATAATGCGGATTTATAAAATGCAGCTTCTTTTTCGCTTAAACCTTTTGCAACAATAATCATTCGGGTGCTATCGCTCTGCAAATCTCTAAAACAATCAGCCTCAGATTTATAGCTGGCAATGATGGTAGTATTGGGAAAAGAAGATTGGTGCACCAATAATTGTTGTTCAATTACGGGTTTAAAACTTTCATCCACGCTGATGCGTATAGAACCAGTAACCGGCGAATCGGGCACAATATTTTTTGATTCATTTGAATCGCAAGAAACAAAGAACAATATACCAGTGAACGCTAGAAAAAAATAACAATACTTCATAATTAATCGGACTGCTTAAAACCCCTATACAACCTGAATCCACCGTATAACAAGCAAATAGTACCAAAGAAATAACGGTACAATTTGTCTTCAGTAAAAACCAAATCAAGCTTCAATTGCTCAAGAAAAAACATGGATAAGGCTACGGCTAAAAAAATTAAGGCCATGGAGATATCGTATATCTTTCTAAAAACACCATAACGGCGTTGGTTTCTTTCTCTAAGTGTATTTTCCATAATAGTGTTAAACGGAATGGGCAATTTAGTAAATATTTCTACTGAGATGCATGAATTTTATAATTCCATAGCCATTGGTTATAAATAAGTACATAAAATAGCTTCACCCCTGCTAGCCTACACCCTAATTCTTTACCTTCGCTACTTATGAGCAATAAGCCAACCATACCGCAAGGAACCCGCGATTTTAATGCTGCCACGGTTCAAAAGCGTCATTATATTTTCCAGGTGATCCGCACTGTATTTGAGTTGTATGGTTTTCAGCCATTGGAAACACCTGCCATGGAAAACCTAGATACTTTGATGGGCAAGTATGGTGAAGAAGGCGATAAGTTGATTTTCAAAGTACTGAATAATGGGCTGGATAATCCTACTAAAAAAGAGCAGGCTCTAATAGATTTTGATAAAATATTGGAAGGTAAAAATAATAAAGGCATTACCGAACGTGCATTGCGCTACGATTTAACCATTCCTTTTGCGCGCTATGTGGCCATGAATTACGGCATGCTCACCCTACCTTTTAAGCGTTACCAGATACAGCCGGTATGGCGGGCAGATAGGCCGCAGAAAGGCCGCTACCGTGAGTTCTACCAATGCGATGCCGACGTAGTGGGCAGTAATAGTCTACTGAATGAATTAGAGCTGACGGCCATTTATGCAACTGTATTTGAGCGGTTGAAATTACCAGTAGAGATAAGGGTAAATAGTCGCAAAATACTAGCAGCCCTGGCTGAAATAAGCGGCGGAGCCGATCAATTGGTGAATATTACGGTGGCTATTGATAAGCTAGATAAGATTGGACTGGAAAAAGTAAAGGAGGAATTGGGCTTGAAGAGATTGGGTGAAGTACAAATTGCGACTATTGAAAAATATTTAACTATAGCGGGAAGTAGTGAAGAAAAGTTGCGACAATTAGAAATACTATTGGGAGAAAATGAAATGGGTAAAGCAGGCATTGCAGAAATAGCTTATTTATTGAATGCAGTTAAGGCACAATTGCCCAATGCCCAATTGCTGATAGATCAAACCCTTGCCAGGGGACTAAACTATTATACTGGAATTATATTCGAGATCAAAGCCATTGGTGCCCAAATGGGTAGTATTGGCGGTGGTGGCAGGTATGATGATTTAACGGGACTCTTTGGCGTTCCCAATGTACCTGGCGTGGGTATTAGTTTTGGGGTTGATAGAATTTATGATGTGTTGGAAGAGTTGCAATTATTTCCAGCAGCAGTGAACAGCGGAACCAAAATATTATTTTTTAATTTGGGCGGATCAGAGAGTACTCGTGCTTATACCCTTATGCAAATGGTGCGAGAGCGAGGCATAGCTGCGGAACTTTTTCATGAGCAGGCAAAGCTCGACAAACAGTTTAAGTATGCCGAGAAAAAAAACATTCCTTATATCATCATCATCGGCGGCAGCGAATTGGCAGATGGCACTTGTACCATCAAGCAAATAGAAACAGGGGAACAGCAAACTATACCGCAAACGGAACTGTTCCATCAACAAATATTTAGTTAGGGAAAATAAATAGTTTAAGAATCTGAGTTACTGCATTCAAATGTGAGCTTAACACCCCGCGAGTTATCGGAGCAGGATGTGTCGCAACTTAAATGCCCCACCATCTTTCTGGATAATGGGACATTTTAGGGGGTATTTGTTCTACTCCCCTTAATGTTAGCAGCCTTAATAGAGTTACTCTACAAATATTTGTTTCGTTTTTCTGTAATTGCCAGTAATATATCTTAAATAATAAGTACCTTTTTTAATTCCATTAATGCTTAGGCTGTATGCCATTTGTTCCTTATCAAACTTCCATTCCCTCACTTTTGAGCCAGTGATAGCTGCGTACAGTTCAACAATTATTTTATTTTTGGGCCTATCCTTTGTTGCTTTTACACTCTCTGTAACCGTTAGGTTAATAATATCCTTGGCAGGGTTGGGGTAAGTTGAAATTATGGTAGTGGAAGCACTACTTCTGAGTAAGCCCCCGCAAACATTATAAACTGTAACCGTTTTAACCGACTCTAATGCCCCTATGCCACATTGGTTGGTTGGTCGTACCCAAATTTCATAGTCCCCTGCTTCTTGGGGGATAAAAGTATATTGTGAACCATAAATGGTAGGGTCGTTAGAAATGGTATTGTTGGTAAGGTTACGCCATCCCCATTGAAAGCCAGTATAAGTATTAGGATAGCCAGTTGCCTGAGTAGCACGGAATGAATAAATACCTTCAAGTTCATAGCAGGAAGGTTCAGTAGAGGGATAGCTGGCAATGTTAAATGTAACATATGGTATACCCAAGCTAACAGCAGCTGAAGTGGAGTAAGTTGGCCCGCAGCTTAATATTATAGAAGCATTGATTGTTGTAGAACCATTAGCAGCAGCAGTTGGGGTAACTATTGCAGTGTTGCCACCTGGAGAAAGGCTATAATAGCTGTTTGAAGTGTTCCAGTTGATTGTACTACCTGAAGGCACGCCATTCAATGTATAAGTGAAGCTGTTGGGATAACATAAAGGTGCTGCACCAGTAATGCTTAAAGTTGGTGAAGGGCGCGAAATGTAAAAAGATGCAGGGGTATAGTTATTTGACAAGCCCGAACCACAATTATTGGTTGGTCTTATCCTTATGAACTGGCCGTTACCAGTTGTTTGGTCAGAAGTGATGGTGCAATGTTGCTACCAGCCATCCAATTGCCTGTTGATGCGGTGCCATTCAGGCTACAACCACTTGGTAACAGATATTCATAATTAGAGATACTGCCGAAACAAAAAGTAGGTGTTTCAAAATTGGTAGCCCATTGGATGTTACTGAAACTGATGACAGTATTTACAACTTGGCAAAGTGGGGCATTGATGGTTCCTGTATTAGGTTGAATAATTGAGCAGGAAGATGCAGCCGAATAAAATAAAGATTTGATTTTCTTGAAATCAAATGGATAATTTGAACCATCAGAAAAATACACACGAAATGTCTGCTTTTGATTAGCGTCTGCAAACTTGCCCTTAAAGGAGATAGAATAGCCACCTGACCCAGACGGTGATTGGGTTAGATAACAGCCTCCCTCACCAATCATACTGGAATATGGTTTTGGAAGCGAAGCGGTGAAAGTGTATTCCATCATTGGACAATATTCATTGTCCAATGATGGAGAAATTGATTGGGATTTTGCAGTAAATAGGGTGCAACTGCAAAATATAAATAGAAGTAAGTGTTTCATGATTTTTGTTTTATTTTTTTTCTAAATGAAAGTGAAATCCGATGGATGTTTGCAAGCCTTTCCTATCACTACTAAAAGCACTTGGGTTATTATCAAAAGTTATAAGCTGGTGCTTATAGCCAATAAGCAATTCTAAACCTACAGATGAATTGAAGAATACTTCAACGCCTGTCATTAATGACAAAGTATTAAACCTTCCTTTTGGTTTGTCTCCGTGGCTTTCTTGATTTATACCAAATTGATAACTTCCATCAACTAATAGGTTGAACTGTTTGTCTTCCTTAAGTAAGTAATACCTTGCAAACGGGCCAACTGCAAGTCTCAAGCTATTTACAGCTCCACCTCCAGAACTTGACCCTTTCTCAATTAATAGATAAGGTCTTAATCCAAGAGTCAATTTATCTGTAGGGAAATAGCCAATAGATGCTGATAAGTCAATATTCGTATACTTTGCATTGTAAGTAGCCGTTGGGTAATTAGCATTTTCATTGTAAGAATAAAGACTGCCGCTACCGCCTACAAGCCAGTTGCCTTTTGTTATTTGTCCAAAAGAAATAGTAGTTACTAAAAAGAAAGAAAAAAGTAAAGAAAAGTGTTTCATAAAAAGTTATTTAGTGATAAAAAAAATGAGGCAAGTTATAAGAGGCGGACTTATATCTCCTGAATAGCTATATAAATTCATAGTTCTTTGTTTTTGTATAGTACGAATAACAACTGAGCTGCTTACAACACTTATAAAATCATTCAAATATCTCCTTAAAAAAATCTTGACTGAATAGTAGCTATTGAGGGGGTGGCGGAATAATTTTGTGGTGACCGATTCGTTTTAGTTGGCTAATGTATAAACTAAGGTTTGCTTATTGGGTTTGCTGTAAACTTTTTGGGTTACCTATATCAGTTTGCTTTGCTTTTCATTGATTTGGATGGATTATTTCTATAAATATAGTTTTTATTTAATTGGAGGTACTAACCTTGGCTATTTTTTTTCACTGGTGAATATACCCTCCCCCTTTTGCGGAATACAGTTTTGTTTTACAACACTTGCTTATTCTCATTTTGATACTCATTTTTATCCATCCCTTCTTATTGGTGCTTTAAAGCTTAAGCCCAGCAGTATCAGGGTTGGTTGATTGCAATGGCTGCATTGGTTGTAAACTATTGCTTTGATAATTCTTGCTTTCAACTCTTTGAAACGTTTAGTTGTACCCAATTCTTGAGGTATATTTTCATTCATATAAAATCTTGCAAACACTTCAAAATGACTACACCTTTTTTTGATAGAAAGATTGGGAGGCCAATATTTGTATAAGCCCTAAATAAATCATCCCATCATTGGCTTGTGTCCTAAAAATGCTGTTTCATAAAGAGAAAAAGGGGGTTTATGAAACAGCATACTAGTCAACTCTATTTTACTGTTTATTTGCAAAAAACAATAAAATGAAAAGACTATTTACTTTTAAAACCTGCCTTTTATTCTTGGCATTGTCAATGCTAACCTTGGCATGTAAAAAAGATTCAACTCCAACTCCTCTGGTACTTCCTGTAGCTAGAAATTATACCACAGTCAGCACTTTTGTAGGTAGTAATACTGCAGAAGCAGGAAGCATAGACGGAACTGGTTTGGCTGCAAGATTTAATGCAACGGGTGGTATGGCACAAGACGATCAAGGAAATTTATTTGTAGCAGATATTGCCAACCATACCATTCGCAAAGTAAGTGCTACTGGTGTAGTTACCACTTTTGCAGGTAGTGCTGGAGTGAGTGGGAATGCCAATGGCATAGGTAGTGCGGCTAGATTTAATTCACCATATGGATTAACGATTGATGCTCAAAATAATATTTATGTGGCAGAATATAGAGGGCATACTATTCGTAAAATAACCAGTGCAGGTGTGGTTACAACTGTTGCAGGAAATGGCATTAGTGGCAGCACAAATGGCATTGGTGCTAGTGCGAATTTTAATCAGCCCATTGGCATTGCACTGGACAATGCGGGCAATTTATTTGTGGGTGAGTTTGGAAATAGCTTGATTCGTAAAATTGTACTTTCAACTGGCATAGTAAGTACATTTGCATCAGGAGTTGGGAATATAGGCGGCATTTGTATAGATGCGCAAAACAATCTTTATTTAGCCAGTGGAACTGATGTAAAAAAAATAAGTGCCACAGGAACGGTAACTTCTGTTGCTGGTTCAGCTACAGAAGGTGGGGTTGTGAATGGACAAGGAACCACGGCCAGATTTAATGAAGCTTTTGGTATTTGCAGGGATGCGGCGGGAAATTTATATGTAAACGCCAGATCTTCTGGTGCTATTCGTAAAATAAGTGCAGATGGTTTGGTATCTGATTTTGCGGGTCTTACCGAGGCATTGCTTATTGGTGGAACAAGACCAAAATTAGTAGGTGATGAAGACGGTGCTTTAACAACAGCAAGATTTCGTTCATTATCACAACTCTATATTAATACAAGTGGTATCATATATGTAAGTGAAGAAGGAGGAAATAGAATACGCACCATTCAATAAACTTATAGATGATTTTTGCTATGAAAACGGTGTGCAACCCAATAATGAATTTTTTATTTGTTATTGGGTTGCTTTGTTTAAAAACTGAAGTTGCACTGGCCCCAATAAGCCCGCTGGTTGTAGCGGAGCGGAGGCAAAAGCTGTGGTCCAGGCATTTGGTAATTTGGTAATATTGGTCTTGATAGTCCTGCTTTTTTCAGGTTGCTGGGCATCGCCAACAAGTCTATTATTAATGGTACTCACTATTTCAATTTTCAATATATTCTCACCTTCAATGGCTGAGCTAGAAATATCAATTTGGTAAGGAGCGTGCCAAACAATTCCCATATTTTTACCATTTACAAATACTTCTGCAATTTCTTTTACCACTCCCAAATCTAATAGCAAAATAGTATTGGCTTTTAGTTGATGAGAGCCTAGTGTAAACTTTGTTTGATAAATAGATTTACCCGAATAAGATTGTATGGTTGCGTTTTTAGATAGATGCATGGAAACCAGTTCCTGCAAGGTATCTCTTATGGGTGAGGGTAACCATTGCTGTACCGTTAACATCCAAGGATTATTCAATTTAAAAGCGCCAGTTGTTTGTATGGTGCTAGCATCCAAAGCACCATGTACACTGTAAACCAAATTTTGATTATAAGCGGGCTTTGCTGTTATAGATTTAGTAAACACTACAAAAAAAGAACCGTAGCCATTCATAGAAACGGGAATGGTGATTCTATCTCCCGATTTCTGATAGTGTTGAACAGGAATTATTTTACCCGTTTCAGGAATCCATATTGCCGGATCGGCCTGATGTATTCTAAAACTAATGGTCCCCAATGCTGATTGGCTCTTACAATTTCGTATAAAATAAATATCGCTTTGATTTGTTTTTCTATGAATAAAGTCGAGGCTATCAATATTTGTTTGAACATCTGGAAACACTTTCTTTTCGAACAAAATATTTTTTAAAGTTTTGCCATAAACTATTTTCCCTTTCCCATATTTGTGTTCTAGTGTAGCAATTCCATCCCAATCACCCCACAGTAAATCTGCCATTTTTTGCACGGCTTTGTCTTTTGCTGGGTGCTGATACAAACCATAGCTATGATTGGGTTTAGGGCCAACAATGGTAGCTCCCATTTTTACCATTTGCATTAATTTTTTCAGCACTGCCGCATTTATATTCACACTATTGGGAAGCACCAGAATTTGGTAGTATTGGCCGTGAGGTAAGTAGATGCGACCATTGCGCACTTGCATTTTATGTAAGATGGCATCGGTATTCACCACATCATAGTCGTACCCAAAACCCAATGAAGTATCTATATATTTGGGAGGAACAAAATTGGGAGCTTCATCTCCATAATAGTACGCAATATCACCTACAAAATTTCCCTGCTGTAATAAATAGCTACAGCGCGATAAGTATTGGTGAAAGGGGGTTGACTTATGCCACCATCCATTGGTGGTGTTTATAAGTGTACCAAAATTATATACCCAGCCCGGAAAGCCAGATTCTGGCGGAGTATGCGGAAAAGTATGGTACACAAAACGATTCAGCCCTTCACAGAGCGCTCGATCTGCAATGGGTTTTAACTCATCAGGCCCTTCTTGCCAAAGTGCTACGCTGGTGAAGGATTCTGCTTCTACATATTTTTGATTGTAAATATGAGATGCACTAGCTATCCCTTTTACTATTTGCAGTTTCTGCCAATCTTCTTTTATATTCCAGAACTCGCCTCTGGGTATGGTTAGCGATCCCAAAGCTTTAAGGTCTTCAAAGGGTACATTGTGAACAGGCTTACCAGGTCCACCTGCTTCTGCAACAAAGCCAATTCCGTATTGAGCACAAATTTCTTTGCCCAGTTGGTAATGATTTTTAATGATAAGGTTGGAAAGGGTTTTAGAAAAATCGTGCATAAATAAATTGCTTGTGATTTTATCTTTCACAATAAAACCATCTAGCACAGGTAAAAAATTTTCTAATGGATACTTATTTTGTTTCAGGAATTCTAGGGGTAATAAGGGCGTCCATACGGCGGAGTTCACTTCATAACTATCGGCATTTAAATATTTGAGTGAACTGTTTTTAAGATTACCAGTTGCAGGAATGAGTCGACCGAAAATATAGGCCATATTTGCACGTTGCGCATTTGCACTAAAATGATCGAGCATTAAACCATTAGAAGCGGTACTAGGAAGCATTAGGGTTTGACCTGTTGGAGCGCATATATAACGAACTAATTTCCACT
Organism: Sphingobacteriia bacterium; assembly: GCA_004294135.1. Classification (GTDB taxonomy): domain Bacteria; phylum Bacteroidota; class Bacteroidia; order Chitinophagales; family Chitinophagaceae; genus Sediminibacterium. The sequence continues at coordinate 48,243 of RDZY01000029.1, read as the reverse complement.
TGCCTTGGGGAACCTGCCAAACAATATTTTCTCCTTGTTTTTTTATTCCAAGATTGATTATTTCATTGGCACCAATAACCGAATCTTTGTGAAGTGAATATGCCAGCAGGGCAACTTCTGAATAAAAAAGGGGGAGCCCCGTTTTTTGATCCTTATAATTCAATGTATTTCTTCCATCATACTGATCTGGAATAGGAGGAAAGGGCAATATTGCTGAGAATAGTTGAGGACCTTCAATAATGGTATCTTTTCTAAACAAACCCATGGCACCATGTTCGGGTTTAACCCAAGACCCACCAGCATTCCAACTGCTGGAGAAATTAAGACCAATTTCCAGCCCCAATTTATCGGCTTCTTTTATGGTATGTGCAATTGCTTTGAGAGACGCTTTATCAAGAAATGGGGGGCCTACAGGAATAATTTTATTAGGATCTAAGCTGGTGCCAATATCCCAAATATCAAAACCGCCCATACCCTTTTCTTTTGCCTCTTTTAGTTCATAACTTATTTGGGCTAGGTTAACATTTCCATTAATCCAAGGCCACAAAGCTTTAGGTCTTGCGCTTAAGGGAGGGTTTAAGAATGATGCTTCCAAGTTATTAGGGCTATTGCTTGGGTTTTTTTGCGACCAAGAAATGGTTGGTACAAATAACAGAATCAAAAAATGAAATAGAGCAAGAATCCTCATGATGGGTATTTAAAATTAAGTACGTTAAATACAGTACAAATAAACCATTATCATAAAAGTAAAACTAATTTTTTGTTGTTATTTGATTTTACTGTTGAATAAATAATTTATGACTTGAACTTATAGCTTTTATGCTTGATTTATTAGTGCATTATCAAATCAAAGTTTGTTTCAATAAATCTTTCATGTAACAGTTAATATCCCACTGACTTGAAACTGGTGAGTTATCTTCTAAGCTTGTCCACATATACGGTGGAGGGCCAAACTCTGTAGTCAGTGTAAAAAACGGTGCGCCACCAGCTTCTTGGTATTGAACAATCCTTTTCCAAATACCAAGAAAAAAGTCAATGGAGTCCTCCCACTCTGGAAGTCTTGGGTCTGGTATCTGAGGCCCTTGTGTATATCCAACTCTAGCGTGAATATGAATGGTTCTTTTTATGGCTTCTGCAATAATTTCTGGAGAGTGCTCTAGCCAGCTTTCTGTTACACAAGTCCAGTGAGAAAAATCGGCAGTGATTTTCATAGTTGGCCTATATTTGAATAACTCCATTGCATTATAAGGACTAAAGCCAATTCTTCCACGGTGTGTTTCATGAGCTATTTTAATATCATGCTTTACCGAAAAAGCGTCAACCGTGTCAATAACTTTCAGTTGATCGTGCAGCGAGAAATAATCTCTGCCAGAATGAGAATTTATTAAAATTGGGTTGCAATCCATTGAAAGGGACAAATAATATTCCAGCGATTTACAATACGCTTCAATATTAGTACCCTTTGCTTGATGCTGGTGACTGACCATCTTCAACTTATATTGATCTAAAAGTGAAATAAATCGCTTTCTTTCCTTTAGATTTTCTGGCATCCAGGTATCAATGCCATCATAACCAGCCTCTTTAACGCGTATGAAAAAATCTTCCAAAGGCAAATGCTCACTACCCCATTGCGGACAAAGTATGAGTAGATCCATTACATATTTGCATTTGAAGCGGAATAAATTAGTGGATTCTGTTTGTCATCATTCAGTAAATCACCAATTTTTAACTTACTCATTTGTTCATCAGTTAATATATTTTGGATGCCATTGAATGAGGCACCATCTGGGAAATAAGCACAGGTCATCGCTCTGCGAAAACCATTGGTCATATTAGCACCTGCCCCATGAATGGTTAGTCCGTTGTGAAAAGAACAGCTTCCAGCTTTCATAGGCACTGCCACTGATTTTTTATTTAAAAATTGCGGGTATGCATCAAATACAGCATCCATGTTTTTACCAATACCAGGATTATTAAAAGTGGTAGTATGATAAGAGCCAGGAATAAAATACAAACAGCCATTTTCCAATGTAGCATCATCTAGTGCAACCCAGATAGACAAAGCACGCCTATCGCTAAACGACCAGAAAGGAGTATCCAAATGCCAAGAAGTAGGATTTGCCCAAGGGCGTTTGATCAACGCTTGGTCGTGCCATATTCTCGTACCCTCCCAGCCAGCTAGATCAGCCACCATTTTTCCGATATTTTCGTCTCGCATTATTTTATTTACAGCATGATTTGTTTGCCAAAGATTCAGCATCTGGTCAAACACTTTACCAAAATAATCACTGTCTTTATTTATCCCATCGTCTTCACCAACTTTAGAGTCGCCGAAAGCAAATTTTCGTCCATTACGTTCTTCAATAGCTTCAGTAATTGATGTACGCCAAAAAGAAAGTTCATCTTCATTCAAAAAATCTTCTACAAGCAAGTACCCGTTTTCTCTATAAGATTCAATTTGTTGAGGTGTGAGTGTAGATTTCATTTAACGTATTATTTTAAAATTACCATTGCATTGGCATATAAATATACACCAATTCAAATTTTTCTACCTGATTTTTCAAACAGCTCCATCATTATATCTTCCTTGGTGCCTTCCAATGCATAACCCATTGCGTTGATGCTTACACCAATTACTTTTTTAGCATCATTACGTTTAAATACTGCAGTGCCTTGAAAAGCAGTAATAACAAAAACATCATCCGACTGTTTTTCTAGTGGGGAGCTGCCTGCGCTGGTATTTACAGAAAGCGAACCATTTTCAAGCGAAACAACTGCTTCTAATACAATACTACCTTCTGCAAACTTGTATTTACCAGTGTACTGTTGTAAAGTGGTATCGGATTGGGCTTTAGCAGCCAAGCCAATGCCCAAGAATAATAGCGCGAGACAGAAGATTTTTTTCATACAATAGTTTTAAATTATAAATGCAATTTACCCAATTTTATGAATTCAATGTTGATTTACCTTGTGTTAAGTTATTGTAAGTTGGTAAACCAAGAACCTCCTTGTTTACAAATAGCCACTAAAAGTTTTACCCATCACAAACGATTGTAAATTTTATTGGGAATAAGTCTCAAAATAATGGCGATTAATTTCCATCGTTTTGTGATATAAACAATTTGCTTTTTTTTGTTGATGGCATTGATTATTTGATGGGCAGCTTTTGTAATGCTTGACACCCAAAATTGCCCTTCACCCTTTGCCATGGCAGTATCTACAAATCCGGGACGGATATCAGTAATAAAAATAGGGATGCCCAGTTTTTTTGACTTTTGCCTAAGCCCTTCTAAATAACTTATTTGATAGGCTTTGCTTGCATTGTATGCAGGTGCAACCCTGCTGCCTCTCAATCCGCCAACTGAGCTGATGGCAGCTAGGTGTCCATACTGTTGTTTTTCGAAAAAATTAAACGCCCAATCAGCAATACAGGTAAAGCCCAATATATTGGTAGCGATGGTATTTTTTTCTATTTCAAAATCTAAGTGCTCGTTAAAGTCGCCCGTTCCCGAACTAATAATAATCAGGTCAAGCCCTCCTAGTTCTGCAACCAATTCTGTCAGCTTTTCGGGGGTTGTAATAGTATCTTTAACATCGATAGTCTTGGCCACAAAACAATTGCGATTGGTAGATGCAAATGCTTTTAGCAGATCGGTTCTTCTTCCTGTAATTCCAACATAGTAATTATTAGCTGCTAATAATTGAGCAATGCCTTTTCCAATTCCTGAACTCGCACCTATTACAATTGCTTTTTTCATTAAATAATTTTTATGGATTGGATTCAAATATTTACTGAATGGCAATTTACGAATAAAACATTGTTTACTGAAGTGAGCAGCGGGGAGGTGAAGCTACTAACTGGTTGATTAAGTATATTTATAACACAGAAAATCAACATATTTTACAAAAGTTCACAAAATGTGAACTTTTGTAAAATAAAATGTATCTTTACATGAAAATTCATTTAATAAGAAAGCAGACAATAGAAGAATTCACTAGGCAAAATGCGCAAAGTAGGGTTTCTTTTACAGAGTGGCTAGCTAAAATCAAATATGCTGACTGGGAGAAACCGGCAGATATGCAACTCATATTTCCTAGTACGGACTTGCTGGGTAAAGGTTCAAGTAGAGCTGTTTTTGATATTGGAGGTAACAAGTACCGGATGATTGGCAAATATGCTTTTGGAGATAACCAAGTTCATCTTTTCGTTTGTTGGATTGGATCACATGCTGAATATGATAAACTCTGTAATGAAAACGAACAATTTACTATAAGAAATTATTAAATAAAGTTAATGGAATCGCTTAAATACAAAATTATTACCAACAAGGCTCAATACAAAGAATATAGTAATGTATTGGAGCATCTTGTATTTTCCGGTTCAAAAGACCGGAATACAAAGGATGAAATTGCACTCCTTACATTATTAATTGAGAAATGGGACACAGAACACAATAATTTTAATGAACTTGACCCAGTTCAATTAATTCACTCCTTCATGGTTGATCGTAAATTGCAGGCAAAAGATCTGGTAGATATTTTAAAAATCAGCAAGGGCTATATTTCCGATATTCTTAATTACAAAAAAGGGCTTTCAAAAGAAGTAATCAGAAAGCTATCAGCTTATTTCAAAGTATCACAAGAAGCATTTAATCGTCCCTACAAATTGGTTGTACCAGAAAACGCATATTTACGAAATGCAAGCGTAATGAATACGAAGAAGGAATTAGTTCTTGCCTAAATATAAAGTGAATAATTACTTTTCTAAATGCACTTGTAAACCAAGCCCCATTTGTAATATACCATTATTACCCGCGATTATAGTAAATTTATAGTTGGTATAGCTGATTAAAAATTCAATGCCCACACTAGAATTAAAAAATGCAACCGCACCTGTTGAAATTGCGAATGTATTTTTTGGTACCCTTGCTTGGTTACCCCCTTCAAATCCATATTGGTAAAGCCCTTCTGCTAAAAAATTAATTCTATGCTCCGTTGATAAAAAATAATATCTTAAATAAGGACCTATATTAAAATCAGTATAGCTTGATCCGTTTATAATTTTATCTCTACTAATAGTTGATTTCACACCAATAGCAAATTGATCTGCAAAAAAATACCCTATATTTGGATTCCCTTTTAAACTAGTTATGGTATAACCATCTCCATAATAATTTGCACTTTTATAATTTGTAGTAGCAAAACTAATACTACCCCCAAACATCCAATTATCTCTTGTTATTTGATTCATAGTAATTTTATTGATATTATAAAATTGCATTTATAAAACATTGGTTAGAGGTCTTAACTAAGATTAAATTATGGTTTCAAACGCTTTTAGTACCAAAATCTACCGCAACCTAATTATTTTAAAATGAACCCAGAAAAAATCCCGGGTTCATTTTAATGATTTAATACCTTAAGTATTTCATTTATCGCTGAATAATTATTTTCTGCACATCCCATACTTCCCCATTAAAAATTCTAATGGTGTATATATCTTTTTTAAGATTTGCTACTGGTATGGAAATTAAAGATGGTTGAGATTTATTAGTGAACTTGTTGGCAAAAACAATATTTCCAGTATTATCTATTAACTCAATAGCAGTTATTGTACTACTTGCCTTTGCCATTCGAGAATTCGCATCTAATTCTTCAACTTTAATTGCATCACTTGCTGGATTGGGGCTCACCCTAAATAAGCTCCCACATAAAGCACATTGACCTTTTGTTGTAAAGTTAAATGCAATTGTACTTGTAGCACAACTGGTAGCTATTGTAGAAAGTATAGTAATTGTACCATTTGCGGCGTTAATATTGGAGTAATTACCCAATGAAAAGGTTGCCGTATTACTAAATACATTTAAGAAACTATTGCATATACTTTTTGAATTGAAAATGGGGAACCAGGTATTGATGCAGTGTTATTTAAAGTAAGAGTGATAAGTTGAGAAGGAGGAACATAATTAACTGGATTATTTGCAGATATGGGTGAACCACTTCCAACTTTATAACTACCTGTAGTCGGAGTTTGTCCATAAAAAAAAGTACTGCTATACGATTGTTGGCACTGATTAACCGATACAGTTGCAATAATTGAAGTACTTCCATCACCTTGTTTGGTTATAGTAATAGGATTGCCCGTTGATGGATTAGGAAAACTAACAATATTTGATGGATTTGCCTGCCAAGTAACTGTTGCATTACTCGGCAAATTATTGATGGAAAAACTACCAGATGGACAACGAGAGGCAGGTGCGTTGATAGAAATATTATTAGCAAAACCACTTGTAAAAGTAACTGCAGCTGTTAAATTAGGGTAGCCAGTAGCATTTATTTTGGGAACTACGGATACATTAGAAACCGAGGCAGCAGTTGTTGATGAAACAAGCGTTATACTATTTGTAGAAGTTGTGAATGTTGCAGGTGCATCTACTCCATTGTATTTCCATCCATTGTTTGCTCCCAAGTTCCAATCATAGCTTAATGCACCAGGAGAATTGTAAACATTGTTTACTGTGAAAATTTTACTTGTTGCTGTTCCACATGATACGTCACCTGCTGATTGAGTTAAAGTAAATGAAGGTGTGGGGGGCGTTTCAAGAATCGTAATACTATTAATTAAAACCTTTGTTTCTTTTGTCTGAGATCCACTATGCGCTAAAAGGGTAATATAAGCAAAATTGCTATTTGCTGTATAATTCTGAAGTAGTTGGTAGTTTTGCGAATTCAAAGTATTTACAGCAGTAATATTAAGTATACTTGATTGTAATAAGCTCCAACTATTCTGACTAACTGAACCACAAGCGACAGGATTAGTGATATTTGGATCAGGTAATGAATTTATTCCACCTATCTCGAAAGAGGGAATTGAAACTGGATCATCGGATTGCTTGCGCATATTAACAGTAATATTATATACAAAGCCCTGTTTAATTTGAATTGCCAATGCATATGCTGTTCCAAAAGTCGTAGACTGACTAGTGCCACCTCTTGTTTTTAGAATCAAAGCCGTTCCATCGTACGAAACTCCCCCTGATACAGGATAATGTGTAAGTCCGCCGACAACTGTTGCGGGGGGAGTATTAAATAAATTACAAAATGAAGTGGAAAAATTAGTAGTTGTATAGTCTAATGATTGCGCATTAGAAATACATGTGACGCCAAACATAGCGATTTGGATTAACAATAGTTTTTTCATTGTATAATGATTTATTTTTTAATTAATAAAAATTACTTGTTTTTTTCTAAATGATATTGAATACCAATACTAAAATTTACACTCATCATTTTGGAATTTGAAGTAGTCTCTTTGTAACCATAATAACCTACTAAAAATTCTAGCCCAACACTTGAGTTTAGAAAAATTACAGGCCCAGCCAGTAATGTGTAATCAATAAAGTTTGAACTATTCAATAATAAGCTACTTTTAAGCCAAGTATAAGTGCCATTTGCTTCAATGAGTAAATTGGTCTTATTTTCAACGGGCAATAAATAATACCGAACAAATGGACCTATACCAAAATTACTAGCGCTACTTGTTGTGAGAGTTGGCTTAAGATTAAGCAAATCAAATCGCCCTAATATTCCAAGTGCAAATCGGTTGGCTAAGAAATAGCCAACCCTTGGGGTGGTATTTATTTGGGTTGAAAAAAGCTCATTGGCTTGTGAAGATGTTTTAGTTTGTGAAATAGAAAAAGTCCCCCCAAGCATCCAATTGTTTTTGGTTATTTGAGCTTGGCTTTTAATAAAAAAGACTAAAGCTATGGCTGTTAACTGTATAAATTTCATAGTAATGGTATTAAAATATTACAAAATTGAGCTTCTTGAAAAGTGGCGGGCTTAAATCAGATTAATATGCGTGTTTGCTTGTTTTTACTGGCCACCTTAAATTAGCTTCTCTGAACTTTGTTTTGCTAATCAACGGTTCAAACGTTAACATTTTTTTGTTATTTTACATTTTATGAGTTATTAATTTTTATCAAAATGATATTGAATGCCAATATTAAAACTAATACGTCCTCTTTTCGAGTCGACTTCTTTAATACTATTATAACCTACTAAAATTTCTAGCCCTACACTTGAGTTTAAAAAAACTACAGGCCCTGCTAATAAGCTATAATCTAAATATTTAGAAGCAGTTGTTGATAAACTATACTTATATATATTATAGGTACTACTTCCTTCTATTAGTAAATTCGTTCTATTTTCAAGCGGTAAAAAATAATACCTACAAAAAGGTCCGATACCAAAGTTGGTATAGCGTGTTGAAGAGAAAGCCGACTTTTCATGCTGCCAGCCAAATTTCGAAACTATACCAATTGCTAAATTATTGGCTAAGAAATAACCAACTTTGGGGTTAGTAATAATTTGGGTTGAAAGGTTAGCATCATTTTGAAAAGTTACTTTGGAATGTGAAATGGAGAAACTACCCCCAAACATCCAATTATCTTTTGTTTTCATAGTAATTTTATTGATATTATAAAATTGCATTTATAAAACATTGGTTAGAGGTCTTAACTAAGATTAAATTATGGTTTCAAACGCTTTTAGTACCTTTAATTTCCTTGAAGCCATTTTAACTGGTTAATTACTGTTGGCAAATATTTCTTTCATGCTGTTTCCAATTCCCTAACTGGCTTCTTCAACAATTCTCTCCTAATTTGTTTGTTTACGTTTTTGTTGATAGAAATATTATTAGCAAAACCGCTTGTAAAAGTAACTGCTGCTGTTAAATTAGAGTAGCCAGTAGCATTGGTAGCACTTGCAAAGATATTACATGGAGGGCTACTCGGATTCCATGTTTGGTAATTGATAGTGACATTTTGAGCAACAACTATTAAATTTATCAAGAGTATAGATACTAGAATAAAATGTTTCATAAAACGGATTTTGTAATTAATAATTATTTAAATGAACTTGTAAACCAAGCCCCAACTGTAATATACCATTATTACCAGCGATGGTAGTCAATCTATAGTTGGTATAGCTGAGTAAAAATTCAATGCCCACACTAGAATTGAAAAATGCAACAGCACCTGTTGAAAATGCGAATAAATGTTTAGGTATTCTTACTTGATCACCCTCCTCAAATCCGTATTGGTAAAGCCCTTCTGCTAAAATATTAATTCTATTCTCTTTTGGTAAAAAATAATATCTTAAAAAGGGTCCTGCACTGAAAATAGTATAAAGTGAATAATAACTAACTCCACTTACTCTACTAATAGTTGATTTCAAACCGACAGCAAATCGATCTGCAAAAAAATACCCTATATTTGGATCCACTTTTAAACTAGTTAGGGTATAACCTGCTCCATAATTTGCACTCTTATAATTGGTAGAGGAGAAGCTAATATTACCCCCAAGCATCCAATTGTTTTTGGTTATTTGAGCTTGGCTTTTAATAAAAAAGACTAAAGCTATGGCTGTTAACTGTATATATTTCATAGTGATGGTATTAAAATATTACAAAATTGAGCTTCTTGAAAAGTGGCGGGCTTAAATCAGATTAATATGCGTGTTTGCTTGTTTTCATAGAACTGGATTATAGATTTTTAACTGCGGTTAAAGTGTATTTGTAATTCAGTAATATGGTAACATAATTACTGAATTGATTTGCCAACCAGTCTCAAAACGAATATTAAATTACACTAATAAAAAATAATACCCGTCCTGCACTATGCTGCTTTAAAAAAATTGGCAAATCCCCATGCTTCTATCAATTTATTAGTCCGTATTTTATCATCATACAGCATTTTTATGATTGACAGCCAAGTGAATTAAATCGTTGCACCAAGCATAGATATTAGTGCGGTATAACTCCAAAGCTTCTTTGTTCATTCATAGGCATAACCCGTAGATAAGCCATATATAAGCTATAGATAACCCATATATAAGTCATATTTATTAGGTATGGGTTATCTATAAATAAGGATGGGTTTATCACTGTTTAAAACATGCTTTTGGCTGGTATTTGCACTAAATAAAATACCCTTAACCTATCCTTTCGGACAAGCTAAGGGTTTGTTACTATCTGTATTACTATTTGGGGGGGATATGATTTGTGCTTAAAAACAACTAACGAATAAGCAATATCGGATTTTTTTTACTAACCCAATGCCTTTTTTATTGCTGCCACCATTTTTTCTCCTTTTTCTTTTATCTGCTCTTCCGTCCACACCAAGCTAATTGCTGTTGATATACATCTTCCCATAATGGCATCACTGGTAGGAAATGAAGTGGTTTTTAATTGCAGTAGCGCCGCTTCTTGTTCGGGACTGATGCGACCCAATGTAATGCTATTCTTTAAGTGATCCCACTTGCTTATATAATGCCAATTGTTTACATACCAATAAAAATTACCCGCCAATATTCCTTGTTCCTTCAGCTCAGTTACTACGGCCTGCATCATTTCTGTTGTAGGCAAAAACCAACTCAAGAAGCTGCAACTGTCTTCCCCTCCTTCGGGCACTACCCTAAAGCTAATTGCTGGCACCTGCTCTAAATAATTTCTCAATAGCAGATTGTTTCTTTTCTGCAAAGCCAAAAACTGATCTAGCTTTCTTATCTGTGCCAATCCCACGGCTGCGTGTAATTCACTAATGCGATAATTATAACCAATAAATGGATGCAAATCAGCACCCCTATCTACCCCTAGGTGGTCGTGCCCATGATCGGTATAACCATCAGACTTTATATATACTTCCTTACTATTGGTCATCACTACCCCACCTTCGGCGCAGGTAATCATCTTTACAAAATCAAAAGAAAAAGTCCCCGCATCGCCAATAGTCCCCAATGCTTTTCCTTTATACGTACCGCCAATACTCTGGCAGGCATCTTCTAATAAAAATAACTTATGCTCGGAGCAGATGGCAGCCAGTGCGTCTAAATCGGCCATACTTCCACACATATGCACCGGCATAATACATTTGGTTTTTGGGGTAATGGCTTGGCGCACCGCTGCTGGATTCAGCGTGAGCGTTTCATCTATATCTACTAAAACAGGAATAGCTCCTACACTTAATATGGCTTCAAAGCTGGCTACAAAAGTAAATGCAGGCATAATTACTTCATCCCCAGCACCTATTCCCAATGCCAACATTGCAGTAGTTAATGCAGCGGTACCGCTGGAGGTTAACTGCGCATATTCACACCCAAAAGTTGCCGTAATGGCTTTTTCTAACGCTTTGGCCTTCCAAATTCCTTTGCGGGGACCATCAAACCCATAACGCATTAAAATGCCTGTTTCCAGCACATCATTTACTTCTTTTCTTTCTTCGGCACCAAATAATTCAAAACCAGGCATTGTGATTAGTTAATAGTTAATAGTTTATGCTAGAATTTGAATAATTATCAAATTCCAGCCACAAAGATAGTCAAAAGTTAAAAGTTTATGCATGCAGCGAAAAGCGCTGTTTTTAGCTCTAATTTTAACCTATGAATCCAATCCTTTTTTATTGCTTTGATGCATATTGTGGATGGTGCTATGGATTTAGCCCCGTTATTAAACGAATTGCCGCTGAATACCCTGCCCTTCAGATTGAAGTGCTTTCTGGTGGCATGATTCTTCCAGAGCAGCCCATCCATATTAGTGCCACTGCTGGCTATATTCTTTCGGCTTATAAAACTGTAGAAGAATACAGCGGAGTGAAATTCGGGGCTGACTATCTCTGGCATATCCAACATCCTGATTTGAGCGATTGGTATCCAAATTCAGAAAAACCAGCCATTGCACTTTCTATTTTTAAAGAAATTTATCCAGATCGGCAAGTAGAATTTGCAGACGACCTACTAAATGCCCTGCACAATGATGGGCGTGACCTTACCGATGATGAGGCTTACCGACATTTGCTGGAGAAATACAGTATCCAACCAGAACTGTTTTATGGCCGCTTAAAAAGTGAAACCTATAAATCATTAGCATTGGAAGAATTTGCCCTTGTAAAAAGATTGCAGGTTACTGGATATCCCTGCATTTTAATTCAAGTCACCACTACAAAATTTCACCAGCTCACCCGTGGCTTTGCTCCTTATGAAGCAGTGAAAAAGGCGTTGGAAGGGGTATTAAACCCCATCCGCTGATCACTCCCACAAATTCCTTTACTTTGCACCCTAATAAATGAATTATGGATTACAATAAATTAGTATCAGTAACCGGTAAAAGCGGTTTGTTTGAAATGGTGAGTAGCAAAAATGATGGTGCCATTCTGAAATCTTTGGATGACAATACCACAAAATTTATCAGCAATAGATTGCATAATTTCTCCCAACTGGAAAGTATTGAAGTGTATACCATTCGTGATAATGTGAACCTAGTTGATGTATTCAATGCCATGGATGCCAGCAAACAAGCCCTCCCTTTCGATAAAGACGCTGCGGCCGTTAAAGCTTATTTTCAGGTTGTATATCCTGATATGGATTTCGACCGTGTTTATACCAGTGATATGAAGAAAATGGTAAAATGGTTTGGCATTCTAAAAGCCAATAATATTGAGGCCAAACTTTCTGATGCAGAACTTACAGAAGAACCGGAAGCTGCTGAATAAGGAATTGTTGATTGTTCCCTACCTTCATACCCTAATTGCTAGGTATGAAAAAATGGATCTTCCTCCTATTATTGCTGGGCTTTAATGGCCGCATAGTTACTGCTCAAAAGTTCTTCGAAAAAAATACAGCCGCCCAAAAATGGGTGAAAAAAAAATTTCGTTCGCTCAGCAGAAACCAGCGCATTGCCCAGTTAATGATTGTTCGTGCCCACAGCAATTTAGGCGAGCAACATATTGATGCTGTTAGCAACCTTATTAAAGACTATAATATTGGTGGGCTCTGCTTTTTTCAGGGCGGTCCTATTCGTCAAGCCCTGCTCACCAACTACTATCAATCTATTGCCAACCCCCCCCTCATGATTTGTATTGATGGTGAGTGGGGCTTAGGCATGCGCCTCGATAGTGTAATTAATTTCCCCCGACAACTCTTAATGGGTGCAGTAAATAATGCTTCCCTTATTTATGAGTTCGGCTCCGCCGTTGGTGAACAGTGTAAACGCATGGGTATTCAAGTGAATTATGCGCCTGTTATTGACGTGAACAACAATCCCCTGAACCCCGTAATTAACGACCGTAGTTTTGGAGAAGATAAATACAAAGTAGCACGCTATGGCACTGCCTATATGCGTGGCTTACAAGATATGGGAATCATGGCCACTGGAAAACACTTTCCCGGTCACGGTGATGTGGCTGTTGACAGTCACTACGACCTCCCCATGATTCAAAAAAACAGATCCCAACTAGATGAGCTGGAGCTCTATCCCTTCAAAGCCTTAATAAATGCAGGATTAGGTAGTATTATGACCGCCCACTTGTATATTCCCGCTATTGATAGCACCCCTAATTTAGCAGCTACACTCTCTTCTAAAAGCGTGACTGATCTATTAAAAAACGAACTCGGTTTTAAGGGGCTTGTTTTTACCGATGCCCTAGAAATGAAAGGCATTACAAAATATTTTCCCGCAGGTGAAGCCGCTGTTCAGGCATTGATTGCTGGCAACGATATGCTCTGCCTTCCCGAAGATATTGAAGGCAGCATTGCCAAAGTAAGGGCTGCCATTAAAACCAATCGGTTAAGTTGGGATACCATTAATGCCCGCGTTAAAAAACTACTCTTAGCAAAATATCACTTGGGGCTTCACACCATTAACCCTATTGATACCAATAATTTGGTGAACGATTTAAATGCGCAGACCAATCGCATCAAGACCCTACTCAGCAAAAACGCCATTACCTTATTACGCAAAAACAACGATGCTATTTTCCCCTTCAAGCCCGGCAAAAAAATAGCGTATATCAGCATTGGCGCAGCTAGTGAAAATTTTATTACCCGTAAATTAAACCAAGATTTTCAAGCCACTATTTATAGGTTTGGCACCAAAACTACTATTGGCAACCAATTGATGGATGATGCAAATGCCAACCATATTCCATTTGATAAAGCCGACAGTAGCGCTGCTTTTGAACTGCTGCAACAAATACAAAAAATGCAGTACGATCTGGTAATAGTAGGGATGCACAATTACAGTCGCAGACCAGCCAATAATTTTGGAATAAGCAAGCCAGCACTTTATTTACTCAATGGCTTACAAAGCAATCATACCATCACCCTATATTTTGGCAATCCTTATGCCATCAGCAATAGCAGCAATGCGCCTAATTTATTGGCTTGTTACGAAGACGATGATATTACACAATCAGCAGCCCTAGATATTCTCACGGGTACCAGTGAACCCAAGGGAAGCCTACCCGTTTCTGTGGCACCAGATTTACAGTTTGGACAGTACATTGTTTACCACCCATATTTTCCAGTTGCCAAGCCCGAATCACTGGGATTTGATACGTTGAAATTGCAACAGATAGATCGGATTGCCAATGAAGCAATTGTACAAAAAGCAATACCGGGTTGTGTAATTTTAGTGGCCAGAAAAGGAAAGCTGGCATATCACAAGGCATTTGGTTTTACCAATTACGACCAGCTAGAACCCATTCATACCAATATGATTTATGATCTTGCTTCGGTTACTAAAATTTCTGCTACTACGGTAAGTATTATGAAGTTGGTGGAAGATGGAAAGATTGATTTGAATAAAACCTTGGGCGACTATTTGCCCAGCACTAAAGGAAGCAATAAAGCAGCCCTAAAAATAAAAGATATTTTATTGCACCAAGCGGGGCTGATTCCGTTTATTCCTTTTTATAAAGAGTTGATTGACACGAGTACTGGGAATCCCTTGCCGGGCTACTTTTCAAGCCAGCTAAGTGAATTGTTTACATTTCGTGTGGCAGAAAATTTATACTTAAGAAATGATTGGCAAGACAGTATTTATAAAAGAATTCTCGATAGCAAATTAAACCCCTCCGGTAAATATATTTACAGTGATAATGATTTTATTTTTCTGGCAAAAATAGTAGCAGCGGTAAGTGGAAAAGACATTCATCATTTTAGTAAGGAATATTTTTATTCGCCATTAGAGATGGCAAGTACTGGCTTTAAGCCAAGGGAATTATTTCCGCTTGGCAATATTGTTCCTACAGAATTAGAAAAGCAATTTAGGCAGCAGTTAATTCGTGGTGATGTACATGATGAAGGAGCGGCTTTGATGGGTGGCGTAGCGGGTCACGCGGGACTATTTAGCAATGCGTATGATTTGGCGCAACTCTATCAAATGTTGTTGAATGGTGGAAGTTTAAATGGCAGGCAGTTATTGAAAAAAGAAACCATTGATTTGTTTACAAGCTACCAGAGTGAGCAGAGCAGACGAGGATTGGGATTTGATAAGCCAGAGAAAGACAATACCACTCGTAAAGAAGCATATCCTTCAAAGTCGGTATCGCCGCAAACATATGGCCATACAGGTTTTACAGGCACTTGTGTATGGGTAGATCCAGAGAAAGAGTTGATTTATATTTTTCTGAGTAATAGAGTAACGCCTAGTCGCGCTAATAATAAATTGGGGCAGCTTAATATCCGTTCAAATATTCAGGAAGCCATTTATGAGTCGCTAAAGCGAGTAGATTGATTGTATTAGCGTATCAGAATCAAGATATCCTTTTCTACCAACCCCCCAATAAAACTCACTTTATGAAAAACCTAATTTTAGCTACCCGTATTATCTCTATCTTCTGCTTTTCTGATTGCAAAAAAATACCATCGAAAGCAACGGACTTCCCAAAGCAACACAAGAAGGAAAAAACACCCTCGGTTTTTTATTAAACGGACAGCCTTGGACGCCTAAAGGAATAAGAGGAACTGGAAACTTAAGCATTGATTTTGACCCTAATTTTAATAATGGTATTTTTAACATAGTAGCTTATGATTTTTCCAAACCCAATTCTAAGCAATTTAAAATTGGAATTGGTGATAGTCTTAATTTTATTGATGCGCCAGAAGTGATTGAATTCAAGAGAAAAGGCATATCTGGAATCGCCGTTACTAATATAGCACCTTTAGATAAAAACTCAATAGCTACTAATTTTTTAGCAGAGAAGGGAACTACCATTTTAGGCATGAACACTTTTAATGGTATACTGAATGATACCACCCAAAAATTATTGCAATATATTATACAGCCATTAGATAAAAAGCAAATACTGTAATCATTGTTGCTACATTGTTTGTCTCTTCTAATTATATTGCCAGCGAGATTAAAAAATGTTTTTGCTGAATCAAAAATTCTTACTAAATTACTTAAAGATGATCTCTAGTAGTTATTAAAAAATAAATTTAGAATCATGATCCGATATATCCTTCCCCCACTTCTATCTCCTATCCAGTTCACCACCTACTCAATATATTTACCATTAATTTAATTTGTATGAAACAGATTGCTAAACACTTACTAGGAATTATTATTGTTTCGTTAACAATAAGTTGTACAAAAGACAACAATCTATCAGATACTGATAATATACCCGGACTTCCGCCTGTAACCCAAATAGGCGCCAATACATTTGGTTGCTTAGTAAATGGAAAACCTTGGATACCTAGCGGTAATAATGGCACAGCCAATTTGAGTATTGATTATGATCCAGGAATTAATAATGGATATTTTAGTGTTGCCGCATATAATATTAGCTCAACAATGACCACTTATATTATTCTTGGGATAAAAGATAGTGTGCTTTTCTTAACATCAAATAAAACAATCAAAATTAGTAAGAATGAAAAGGGAGCATTTTTGTACGATCAAATTGGCATTTGTAGAACATATAGTGACGACAATCGAATCTATTCAAATGGATCTATTCAAATAGAAAAGTATGATAAAAATTTAAAAATAATAAGTGGTAGATTTAATTGCAAACTATATAATACAAATTGCAATGATACAATAGAAATAACTAAAGGTAGATTCGACTTTAAATTTTAAACCAATAAAACCATCCCATGAAAAAAATCTTAATTGTCATAATAATGACAACACTGTATTTTGCCTGCCCATTAACTGGCAGATCACAAGATACATAGCACCTTTAGATAAAAACTCAATAGCTACTAATTTTTTAGCAGAGAAGGGAACTACCATTTTAGGCATGAACACTTTTAATGGTATACTGAATGATGATAACCTATTTGTAATGAATTTTTGGAGGTTAATGTATGTGCAATTACAACAAAGTTTTGTAGGATCAGGCACTAATCCGTTACCAGATATTCTGAATGTGAACAATGCTATTCAAGCCAATACAAATTTGAATACTCCAATTCCCATTGCACTATTAGCGGCACAGTACAATTGTTTTAATGACGATGCTATAGCCAATAATTTATTAAACTATAATTTAACCACTAGGCAACTAGTAGATGTTCCCAACAGACCTTCCAGCCCCTACTTATTAAAAAACCTATTTGCTGCTTGCCCTTCAATAAATTATACCAATACTGGCAATGCTAGTTTTATAGTAAAAAGCTCGCTTAGTTACAATAATACCAATTCTGCAATATCAAGCGTACAAGTAGATTTTGCAGATGGACAAGGGTTTGTATCCATGCCTTTAGATATTCCCATAAGTATAAACTATTCCGATACTGGGTACTTTAGGTGGACAATCAAAGCAACTTTAAGCAATAGCACAATATTACAATGTTATGCAGATTATTATGTATTGGCAGTAGAAAGCAATGCAAGTTCCAGTAGGTACAATCCTAGTGGAACAAATGGGCCAGTAATACCAAGTTGGGGAAATATAACAGCCTTATCAGGTGTACACAATGGAGCTACCATTTCCGTAGTATACAGCAATAAAAACCGAACCAATACTTTGAGAAAACCTTTGATTGTAGTAGAAAATATGGATGCATATAACCTCGCTCCACAAGTGCAAAGCAGCCCTTATGGAATTACTCAATTTATTGCTGGACTGAGTTTTTCTCTGCCAAATTTTGAATTTAATAACCAATTAGACGATATTGCTGGTTATGATTTGGTGTTTATTGATTTCAATGATGGCATGGATGGTATTGTTAGAAATGCATCAGTAGTTCAAGAGTCCGTAAACAGGGTAAATGCAAATAAAGTATTTGATACTAGAAGTGGTCAGCTAGAACAAAATGTTGTTTTAGGCATGGGTACAGGTGGGCTTAACGCAAGATACGCCCTCGCCAATATGGCTAAAAATTTTGGGGGTAGTAATACAAGACTTTTAATAACACATGATGCCCCACATAGAGGGAGTAATATTGCTTTATCTCTACAATATTTAGTGAAATTTATTAATAAGAGTATAGTTTACGGCTACAATTGGGGAGATATTTTTCCTGAGCATCAAGAAACTGTAAAATATTTTAATGCAAATGTAAATAAAGATGTTTTAATTTATAAAGCTGCAACAGAACCAGGGAGTAGTATTGAAAATACTTTTATCAATAATATTTACCAGCCTATGATTAGTTTTCAGGCTAACACACAGCCCTTTAAATTCATTGCTACAAGCCTCGGCAATGAATGTGCTAGAGAACTCTTTATTGCAGGTAGAGAATTTATAAATTTTGGTGAAATGACAAGTACAGGATTAAAAATAAAAGCAGCATTATCACTTATAGGTTCACACAGAAGGCTAGAATTGGGCTTATTCACCATTCCTATTCTTGATATAAAATTTGAAACTCAGGTTTCAGCAAGATCAATCCCAACTCAAACAACTAGCAACAGAATTATCACAAAGTATACTTATTTAAGTAAAAACACACTCTTTGGAGGACTTATTGAACTTAGGAAAAGTGGAGTAGATGAGATTGCTCTTGCACCACAAAATCTGTTGCCGATTGATGGAGTACCTGGCTCAATTAATACTTTACTAGACTTTACTGAATTAAGGAATTATCAACGTGGTGTAGGAAATTATTATTTTAATTTTGATGAATATTTGGCTACTTTATTTAAAATCAAAGTTGTTAAATTCAGCTTATATGCTTTCTTTAAAGCCTCTGCGTTTAATAGTGGAACTTTTACAACCCAATACACTTCAATACCAGTAGGTAGTGCACTAGATGTGAGCCCTTATAATACAAACACTTTTTCACAGAAATTTGTTAATGGAACCAACCAAAACCATCCCTCATCTAGTGAAACTTTTATTGCTCAAGAAACAAATTTATCACAAAGTTTAGCAAATAATGTTTCAATGCGTTTCACCGCAAGAAATTCACGATGGCTATTTAACGAAATGGAAAATCTCCCTAATACCGAAAACTGTTCGTCTGAATGCAATAACAACTATTATATTTCTGGTGCTGATAGAATTTGTTTCCCCAATGCTTATACCATTCCTGGCTTACAGAGAGGTGCTAGTATTACTTGGTCTATCTCTCCCTCTTCGGGTATTGTTAGTTCTAGCATCACTGGCAATACAATTACCCTTACCAAAATTGCCAGTGGAGAAGTAACTCTTTCCGCTTCTTTAAATGGTGCTTGCACAAATAATATTTCTGGCAAAATTATTAAAGTAGGTACCGCACTTAGTGATATTCTAGTTGGCTACAGTAGAAATAATGCCCTTACGCAATACATTGACTTTGGATCTACCAATTCCAAAACCACTTTTACCCAAACAGGTAATTTTAGGGTGCAGACTTCCTCCCTTATGCCTGGCTCAAATACTTTTAGCTGGACACGAATTAGTGGTAACAGCGGCTGGAGCAATTATTCTAGTAACAATGCTATCTGCAACTTCACACTATCTGGCCCTAATGCACCTACCATTGTTCTTAAAACCACACTTACCAATACGCTAAATGGTTGCACTTCTTCCAATGATAAATTTGTTGTTTTTGTTGCCAGTATTCCCCTCTCCGGTAGAATTATTGCCTCCCCCAATCCTACCAAAAATGATATTAATATAACTTTTGCCGAACCACTCCCCATTGAATCTACCAGCACCAACCTCCGTAAAGAAGCAGATCCAATGCCCCTAAGATCGGTTAACTCTACTGGTAAAACCATTATTTCCTTATTCGAATTCAATACCAGCCTATTGGTGAAAGAATTTACAAAAACTGATATCAATAGCAAATCCTATCAACTCAACCTTGCAGGTTTAAGAAAAGGTCTTTACATTATGCAGGTTGATAGAAATAACCAAACCAGTGTAACAAAAATTATTATTGAATAATCCCCCCGCTTGCCCCCAGCACTTAAATGTTGGGGGTAAGCTGTTTTAGAGACTTTTAATTTAAATGCCAAAAATATTAGCCATTTTTATGGGTTACTCTAATCCATGATTTATCTACCCCTAGTGCTTTAAGAATTTTCTCCTTATCTAATATTTCCGGCTGCTTAATATTTATTACCATACTCGCTTCTGGAACATCTTCAATAATTGTAAATTGAGAACCATGTGGCTGCCACGTAAACTTATGCTCTCCAGATTTCTTGTTGTATCCTACAAGATTATTATTCTTATTCCATTCCCATTTAAAAAGCTCGTTGTCATAACGAATAGTCTCAAACTCAAAAACTACAAGTTCCGTGAGATCACTCGATTTTATAAGTACCACTGTTCTTAAATGCTTAAATTTTTCTCGAACAGCAGAAACTCTTTCGTTCCAAATATCTAGTATTAAACTGCCAACAGTACTCGGATTCGCTTTTATATCTATGCGCTCACCAAATGAATAAATAGGTGAGTTGCGACCAGAAATAAGTCTAACCTTTTTTTGGATTGAGGGCTTTGTTGCTTTAACCGTTTTTGCACCCCAAGCAGTATTGCCAAGGGTTACATCATCTAGCCCAACATTAGAAGGGTTCCAGTGTGCGCCAATGCAAGAAGCAAAAATACTTTCCCAATCAAAACCTTCTAATTCTGATTTTCCTTTTGATGCAAGCAAATAAATTAACTCTTTGCCGAGCAGAAACGGAAAATCTTTTGGAAACTTATTTACAGGAAATGCAGATACTGATTTATTTACCGTTCTAAGTTTTGGGGATTGCTTTGCCATTATTTGTTGTTATAATCAAGTTCGTATTCCCTTAATACGTTTGTCATGTCAAGCGTTGTTGCTACATAAGGTAACAATTTTAAAATCACTGCCTTTACCATATTTACAGGCACTGCATTACCTGCTTGCTTTCTTGCTTGTGTGTCGTTAGCTATAATTTTATAGGTATCCGGAAACCCTTGAAGGCGAAACATCTCTCTTGGCGTTAAACGTCGTTCACCATTTACAAGCAAGTAATTATAGGAAGCACCTGCTCTTAATGCGCAAGAGTATGGATAGGAACAAATATTACCAGCTTTATTTTCATGCCAAATAGAAAGTTTGTATGCAGATATGTGTTTCTCTTTTCGCTTCTGTTTAATATAATCTGATGCAATATGTTTTTTGTCAATTTTCTTTTCTAAAATTTCACTCAATGGTTTAAATGGTCTAACGGGTGAAGGGTAAGAAAACATAATTGGGTCTTTGTGTCCAACAATTAAAACCCTTTCTCTTTTTTGAGGTAATCCAAAATCTAATGCGTTCAAAACTGTGTATTGAACTTGATACCCTAAATCTTGCAAAGTTTTAATAATAACCTTTAGTGTATTACCTTGGTTATGACTTACCAATTGCTTTACATTTTCAAGAACAAATGCTTTCGGCTTCTTTTCTTTTATAATATTTGCAATATGAAAAAACAAGGTTCCCCTTGTATCGTCAAAGCCTTTCATTTGTCCGATAATACTAAAAGGTTGGCAAGGAAAACCAGCAAATAGAATATCGTGGGTTGGGATTGTTTTAGGGTCAACTTTTGTTATGTCGCCGGTAGGTCTATGTCCAAAATTTGCTTGATAGCTGTCCTGACAAGAAGTATCAATATCTGATGAAAAAACACATTCCGGAATTAAGTCGTTTTCAATACAAGCTTGGTCCATACCAACACGAAAGCCACCAATACCACAAAAGAGGTCTATAAAGCGGATTTTTTCCATTGTAAACTGTTTTAGCAAATTTAAGGTTACCAAACCAGTGTGACAATAATTATTCCTACCATTTAACTAGCCCTTTTAACGCTGCTCCACTTTTTACCACTTTGTATTATTTGTAGGTTTACCTTCATGCTTTCTTTAACTATTTACTTTAAGCCTTACCCATGACTCGCTTTTTTACCCTACTTTGTTTTGCGGTGCTCTCCGCCGCTCTTTTGCTTTCTTGCAGCAACAATGCACCCAAAGAAACGCGTCTGATTCCTAAAAACGCTCTGGCCGTTATTACCATTGACCCCTATGCTTTAAAAGATAAGCTTCAAAACGGTGGTATTAATATAGACAGTGTGCTGAACGGTATTTTCACCAATGACTCCACCGATATTGCCGATAAAAAAATAGTAACTCATTTACAAACCCACGCTGGTATTAACTGGAAAGAGAAATTCCACTTTTTTACCCAGCAGAAAAAAGGATCCGAAAACAGCAGCATCAGCACCCTGAATATTCTTGCCAGTCTCTCCAACGAAGCTGATTTCAGCACTGCCCTCTCTACCAATAAAAACAGCTTTACTACCTCCATTCAAAAAGAAAAAAGCTTTAGCTATACTTTCCTCAAAAACAACGGTATTCTAGCCTGGAATAAATCTTTCCTCATGCTCTGCTTCTATTCCCAAAAAGTAAAGCCCTTCTACGATACCGTTAATATGCGCTTCATCATTCCAGAAAAAACAGATGAAAAGAAAAATATGCTCGATGAAATAAACCAGCGCTTCAACCAACCCCTATCCGCTTCCATCGCCTCTATTCCTGCTTTTGGTGAAATGTTTAAGCAAAAATCAGAAGGTTATATTTTCGCTTCTTCCAACGCTTTGAACGGATTGAATAATATGTCTTTCCAACTACCTAAGCTTGAAGAACTGCTGAATGATAATTACCTCGCCGCTACCCTCAGTTTTGAAGAAGGCAAAATACGGGCTTCTGCCACCCTTTTTACCAATCCACTCGCCAGTAGTATTCTAAAAAATTATGCAGGACCTACTGTTGATCTCTCTTTAATTAACAACTATCCCTCCCAACATATCAACGCCATTTTTATGGCTTCTTTTAACCCCGCCATAGCAAGCGGAGTTTTAAAACAGTTAGAAGTGGAATCTCTTGTTAACAGCTTTCTGAGTAAAAGCGGTATTAATAGTGCTGACTTTTTTGCTGCCCTTAAAGGTGATATTGCCGTTGTGGTTTCTGACTTAGGCATCCGCATGAATGAGCCTCAAACCAAAATAGATGAACTTTCACTTACCATCAAACAACCCATTGGTAAATTAATTGCTCGACTGCCTGTTGGCAACGAAAAAAACTTTCACAATGCCATGAAAATTGCGGTTAAAGAAGGTTGGGTAATTCAATCAGGTAATAATTATAAAGCGGGCGAATTATTAAATGCTGCTGGCTTTTTTATGATGGCCAATAACAAAGAAATAATTATTGCCAACGATTCACTTACCTATGCTCAGTTCCTAGTTAAAAGTAAAACCAACACCATTAAACCCGAAGTAAAGGCATATTTCAGTGGTAAATCTACCGCGTTTTATATTGACTTGACTGAAACCTTAAATGGTTTTTTTAAAGACTCTGCTGGCATTTTCGGCAGAACTTCTCTAACTGCAAAAAACACCCTAAAATCCATCTATGGCAGCAGTGAAAATTTTGCAGGAAAAAGTATTTTGTCCAGCATTGAAATTCGGATGCAAAATGAGCAACAGAATAGTCTAGTCACTTTGGTTAGCTTACTCACCCATCTTACGGTTGATATGCGTGCCCAAGCGAGACATGAAAGGGAGCTGGAAGAAAAACAATTTCCCGCTGGTTTTCCGGCAGTAATTAGAGCGAACTAAAGTACAAATGGCTAATATGTTTCAACTGCAAAATATTATTCCTCAAACCCTAAGAGATAGGCCTTCCATGATGCACTCTGGTATCTGGGGAAAGTTGGTGCAACTGAACCCCAGCGAATGCATTAAAATAACCGCACCCAGTGGAACGGGTAAAACCACACTGATTCATTTTTTGTACGGATTAAGAAATGATTATACTGGCCATATTTTATACCAACAACAATCTCTAGCTCAATTATCGGGTGAAGCTATTGCGGTATGGCGACAGCAAGAATATAGTATTGTATTTCAGGATCTGCGGCTTTTTCCCCAACTCAGTGCCCGCGAGAATATTGAACTGAATAGGGTTTTGCAAAATCCCTATTGTTTACCAGCAGCAGTAGAAGAGATGGCGGATGAATTGGGCATCACCCATATTATGCAGCAACCTGTACACCAATGCAGTTACGGAGAACAGCAGCGAATTGCCATTATAAGGGCATTGGTACAACCGTTTAATTGGTTGCTGATGGACGAGCCTTTTAGTCACCTAGACCAAGCCAATACCTCCAAAGCCATTGCATTGATTGAAAGAGCCTGTAAAAAAAGAAATGCGGGTATGCTGGTGACCAATTTAGACGACGACTGTTTTTTTAATTATACCAGTACTTATCATTTATAATGCGCCAATTAAACAGCATACTCACCAAACTCATTCGCAATAGAGCGGGAAAAGCCAAGATGGTAATGGCCATGGTGGCACTCTCCGCTGCATTACTATTATTATTGATTTCGGTACAGTTACAGGTAAATTATCACCAGCTTTTAAATCAACCCAATGGAAGAGATAGTATTGCTGATTTTTTAGTAATCAATAAGCAGTTGAATGATGGCAGCATGAGCAATACCACCATTGCCGATGCGCAGGTGAAGCAATTAGCTCAACAACTTTTTGTAGATGCGGTTGGAGTATTAACACCCAGCCGATTTAAGGCAAGTATAGAAAGTAAGAGCAGCAGTTTCCCTTTTTATACCGATATTTCTTTTGAAAGTGTGGGTGCTGATTTTATTGATATTCCGGGTGTGGAATGGACTTGGCAGGAGCAATCTGATTATATTCCCATTATTGTACCCAATCAGTTTCTGGACTTCTATAATTTTCAGTTTTCATTTTCGCAGAACCTGCCACAGCTTAGTCCCGCCATTCTTAAGATGCTGGTATTTAAAGTAAATATTTATGGGCCAAAAGGTGCCATAAGTTTGAATGGAAAAATAGTAGGATTCAGTGATCGTATTGCGGCATTATTGGTGCCAGAGGAATTTATGCAATGGGGAAACAAAGTTTTTGCAAGCGGTGAAAAAGGGGCAGTATCAAGGGTAATCATTAAGACCAAGGATCCGACTAATCCAGCACTATCTAGCTTTTTAAAACGCAACCAGCTTACCACCGATAACCAAAAAATGCGTTTCAGCAAATACCGTAAGCTGGTAGATACGGTGATTGCCATTTCGGGAATAACAGGAATATTACTATTGGTTTTTGCACTACTTATTTTTACACTGATGATACAGTTAACCATTTCATCGGCCCAATCAGAAATTGTTTTGCTGGTAACACTAGGTGCATCTCCCAAACAATTGAGCAGGTTTTTAATGCGACAGTTTTTCCCACCCAATGTATGGGTTATAGTTGGCAGTACTGTTGTGGTGGGCATTTTACAATTTTTGCTACAGCAAGTGTTGAGCAGTCAACAAATAATGCTATCAGCCTGGCTTTCTGCCTATACAGTTGGAACCGCTTTGCTGTTGGGTGTATTGGTTTGGTGGGTGAATAAAATAAGTATTCGGAAATATATTGGTTAGGTAATAAAGTCACCTGGGGGCAATAGGCTATGGAGCACTACAGAAAAATCAGGGTCTATTTAAGCACAGCATGGGCGGCATGGCTTGTAAAAGTTGTAGTAATTCTGTTACAGTTTGTAGTTATTTCACGATTTACTTGTAGTAATAAATCGTAAATCATTGATTATTAATGATTTAAAAATATAGTAGATTTTATAATTGAATTTCTGCTTTATTAAGATCCGCAGTTACCTTAAATTGCAGCTCTATTATTAAAGTTTAAATTTTTACTATGAAAATCCTATTTACCAAGCGCCTCAGTATTATTGGCAGTATTTTATTGGCTACTACTTTTATGGCATGTGAAAAAGACCAAGCAGATACCAATACACTGCGTTCTTCTGAAACTGATACCGAAATGTCTATCAGTGGTTCTGCTGCAAGCGGAGAAATAAATGGATTAATTACTGAATCTGCTGCTGATAGAATGAAATCGAATTTCAACAAGACTTTCACCACAGGCAAAAAAACAGAGTCAATCACTTTTTCAGTAAAGGATTTGAGTAATTATTTGGCTCAGTTGAAAACTAAATTTAAGTCAGACAGTGTATCTGTAAGTTTTGGCGTGTACGATGAAACCACAGCAGTTAAGAAAAAAGATATTGGAAGAATTACCGTATTCTTTAAAGGCAATGGTAAAAAATCTAAAAACGGTAATATTGGTGGTCAGGAAGATGAGCCATCCGCACCTGGCAAGTATTTAAATCACGGGGCTCTTTTCCCTTAGTTTGAATATAGGGTATATCTTCACAAAAAAGTAATCAATGCTATTTATTATATATCTGCTGGTGCAAGCCAGCAGCTTTTTTGTTTGTTTGGGATGTTATAATTCAGTTAAGAAAACTCAGCTTAAATATTTTCTTCCATTTCTTTTCATAACAGGAATCGTAGAGGCCACTGCATATTGGATTCCGTTGAAAGGGATAAGTAAATTTAATATTTTCAATACGTTCACCACTTTTGAATTCGTCTTTTATTTTTTTATATTCTCCAAGCATTTAAAATTACCCTATTATCGGTATCCTGTAATTGCAATGATTTTCATTTATCCCATTACCGTATACCTCAATCTAAAATATATACAGGGCTTTCATACTTTTCATTCCTATACTTTTCTTTTGGGTTCTTTTTTTATGGTACTCTTTTCCTGCCTTTTCTTTTTTGAATCGGTAAGGCTAGAGAACCTGCATAAAATGCTGCCCGATCAACCTTTTTTTTGGGTATGCACGGCTTTTATTATGTTTTACCTCGGCTCTGTAGTTATCAATTCATTGTTCCAGTATTTAATGAGTTTTGACATGCAATCTCAAGGCAAGAGAATTTATTCCATTATCAATCAGAGTCTAAATCTACTATTGTACACAGGCTTTATTTATGCTTTTATTTTATGCCATCGAAAGAGGAAAACGTCTATATCACCATAATAATTGCATCGATTTTCTTGCTCATGATTAGTGTGTTTTTAATCATTCTGCTATTTGTTTATATGCGCAAGCAAAGAATAAATAACCAAGAAAGGTTGGAATTAAAAAACCACTATGAGCAAACCCTATTAAAAACTGAACTGGAAATTCAGGAACAGACCCTAAATTATATTGGCAATGAAATTCATTCTAATATTGTACAAGTCTTGTATTTTGCAAGGCTACAGATTTCCCAGCTACCCGATATTGTTACCCACACCCATAGAGCAGAATTGTACGATTTGCTTAAGAAAGTATCCGACGACCTGCGCGAAATCAGTCACAGCTTAAACGAGAACCGGTTCAATCAAATAGGGCTGTACGAATCAATTAAACAACTGCTGTATAATATTGAAAGAACAGGAAAATACGCCATTGAATTGGTGGTTGCAGATGAAATTGATATGGATAATCTACCCGTACAATCAGACCTGATTTTATTTAGGATGATACAAGAAATTATTCATAATATTCTAAAACACGCCGCAGCCAGTTTCATTAAAATAAGCGTATCGCTGCAAAACAATACAACCGTAATTGAAATTTCCGATAATGGTATTGGGTTTGACCTTTCCCTTATAAAAAATCAAAACAAAGGAATTGGACTCAGCAATATTATGGCTAGGGCTAAATTTATTCATGCTACCGTAACCATTAACAGCATACCTTCCAGTGGTACTTTAGTAACGATTACTATCAATTCTTAAAATCATGACAACCACCGTAGCTTTAGTAGACGACCATGCATTACTTAGATCGGGATTGGTATCTATCATCAATGGATTTGATGGCTTTAGTGTGCTATTAGAAGCCGGACACGGTAAAGAATTTATTGATCAGGTTGATATTCAAAATCCGCCAAATATTGTTTTACTCGATATCAATATGCCCGTAATGGATGGCTATGAAACAGCAATCTGGATTAAAAAAAACCTACCCAGCAGCAAAGTGCTGGTATTAAGCATGCTTACCAATGATATGCCCATCATTCGCATGCTTAGAAATGGGGTTAAAGGTTACTTAATTAAAGAAAGTATGCCCAATGTTTTTAAAGAAGCATTGGAATCTGTTCGCGACAATATTTTTTATGTGAATGAACAAGTGCGGGACAAACTCATCAAATACGTTTCAAAAGAAGAGGATCAAGACCAAAGCACCAAAATATTACTGAATATTACAGAGCAGGAAGCACAGTTTCTTCAATTAATTTGTGTAGATAAAACCTATAAGGATATAGCACTAGAGATGGGTGTAGGCTTACGCTCACTTGATACTTTTAGGGATAATCTTTTTAAAAAATTAGGTGTTAATACCCGTGTAGGATTGGTGTTATTCGCCATAAAACAAGGTATTGTTGCTATCTAATACCTGTATAAATGGTTATCTTTAAACCATGTACTGGTTGTTCAAACTACTTTTTCTACTGCCTTTTCTTTGCTGCAATCTGTTTGTATTTGCACAGTCAGCTCCCGTTCCCATTGGCAACTGGCGTGCCCACTTAAATTACAGCAAAACCATTCAGGTATTAAAAGGCGACCAGATTTATTGCGCCACAGAAACAGGCATTTTTGCAGTAGATGGCGACAAAGAAATCAGCCTATTCCACAAAATAAATTCGCTGAATGATATTGGTGTGAGCTGTATTGGCTGGGATGAAACCACCCAGCAATTGGTAATTGCCTATCAAAATAGCAACCTCGATTTATTAAAAGGTAGTATTGTAAAAAATATCGGTGATATACTGCGGACTAATTTTGTGGGCAATAAAAGCATCTCCCATATTTATTGTAATAATGGCATTGCCTATCTTTCTACTGGTATGGGTATTATTGTAGTGGATCTGAAGCGTTTTGAAATAAAAGATACTTGGTTGATTGGCTCAAATGGGTCACAAATACCTATTGCAGCCACTATAATTAATAATGGTATATTTTATGCCGCAACTACAGAAGGCTTGAAAACTGCGCCTCTGAATTCCACAGACCTATCTAATTACCAAAGCTGGATACTTGCTTCTGGCAAGAATAGATTACCAGAAGGAAATATAAATTTTGTAGGCATTGCCAACGACCAAGTGGTGGTTCAAAAAAAAGATTCATTGTTGATAAACAAGAACAACCAATGGAGTTTGCTCTATTCAGATTTACAATGGCCCATCAACAATACCAGCATTAGTGAAAATAAAATATTGGTGGCTCAAAGAACCAACGGCGGTAATGCAAGGGTAGTCATATTGAACAGTTCTGGAATGGTAGAAAAAATATTGGCTGCACCGGGTATTATCTCCCTACCAAAATCTGCCTTCAGCAACAACAATAGCATTTGGGTGGCCGACTATTTTGGTGGCTTATCTAATTTTGGTAATAGCATAGAAAGGTATATTCCAAATGGGCCACCCGAGCCCAGCAGTGGGGCTTTCGCCTTTGCTAATGTTAGTTTATTCCAAGCAGCAGGTTCAATTAATAATGCGTGGAATTATCGCTTTAATAAAGCTGGCATACTTCGCTTTGAAGCAGGGTATTGGAACCAGATAAATGTATTGAATACCCCAATATTAGATTCTGTTTTTGACTTTATTACCCTCGCCATTGACCCCTCCGATGAAAGTATTTGGGCAGGTAGTTATGGAGGTGGACTGGCTCATTTTGAAACTACAAAAACCAGTCTCTACAAACAGCGCAATAGCAACTTAGAAGCAGCCATAGGCGATTTAAATAGTTATCGGGTAAGTGGACTTGCTTTTGATAAGGATCAAAATTTATGGATCAGTAATTATGGTGCGCCTCAACCCATTAAATTGAGAAAAAAAGATGGTAGCTGGAAAAGTTTCTCCATTCCATTTACCCTTACTGAGCAAGCAGTTGCTGAGTTAATACACGATGATTTTGGAAACCTATGGATTATGAGTCCCAAAAACAACGGATTGATTTGTTTCAATAATGGCGGTTCAATTAACAATAACAATGATGACCAATGGAAATATTTTAGGCAAGGAATGGGTGCAGGCAACTTACCCAGCAATAATATATTGAGTATTGTAAAAGATAAAAGCAGTAGTATATGGGTGGGTACGGATGATGGAATTGGCCTTATTAATTGTACCGACCGCATTTTTGGAACTAATGCTTGTGAAGCTGTGATACCTATTATACAACAAGGTGAATTTGCGGGACGTTTGTTAAAGGGAGAGCAAGTACAATGTATGGCTGTAGACGCAGCCAATAGAAAATGGATAGGTACGCAAAATGGAGTTTGGTTATTATCGGAAGATGGTAAAAAAATCATGCTTCGGTTTAACACCAACAATAGTTTTTTACTGAGTAATGATGTTAAAAAAATAGGAATAGACCCTCAAACTGGTGAAGTATATTTTGCAACATTTAATGGGTTGTGCAGTTTCAGGAGTGAGGCAATAGAAGCAGTAGAAACCATGAATAATATATTGGTATTTCCCAACCCAGTACCACCCGGCTATGATGGAACTATTGCTATAAGGGGATTAACCGATAATGCGATTGTAAAAATTACGGACCTGAGTGGCAGATTGGTTTTTCAAACCAGAAGCTTGGGCGGTCAAGCTATTTGGAATGGCAGAAATTACAAAGGAAATAAAATAGCCAGTGGCATTTATTTGGTGTTGATACGCGACTACGCCGGTAATGAAAAAATAGCGACTAAAATAATTATTACCAGTGGAAGATAAGGGCATTATTGCTTTGCAAACTCATAACTTCTGGCTACCTTAAATTTAAGACTGCCTCTCTCGCCAAGCACCACCCTATATTGCACTTGCCGATACATGCCTGTGGGCTTTGCCCCTACTGAGTCGACTGTATATACCGGAAATTTTCGCATTAATGTTCCCTCCATCAACATAAACTGATCATAGCCTTGGTAGCCCGTTCTTAATTTGGGATCGTCTACTATATCTGGAAACATGATGCCCGTAAATGATTCATTCTTTTCAGATGCAACACCAATTACCGTCCCTTTTTCTTTTTCTCCGGGTGGATATACATACAAAACCAAATCGGGGAATAAGTCGTTGTTTAAATCATCTATCTCTGCGCTTTTTATTTTACCCTTCACTTCAAAACTTACGTCTCTTGCTGAATTGGCAAATCCAACGGGTGTAATGGTGATATAATTTTTATCATCATTCTTATTATTGCAAACCACTTTGTAGCCCGATTTGCCTATTTTCATAGTGGTATCTATCCGCTTAAATTGTGCCACTAAGGGCTGGATTGAATAGCCTAAAAAAATCAAAATCAGTAAGGATAATTTTCGCATAAAATAAATAGCTATTTGGTTTACATATTTCTACGGTACTGACCGCCAACCGAATATAATGCATTCGTGATTTGCCCCAATGAACAATATTTTACCGTCTCCATTAATTCCTCAAATAAATTGCCACCATTCACTGCCACCTGCTGCAATTGCGCCAATGCTGCTTCGCTTTTGTGTGCATTGCGCAGTTGAAATGCTTTTAAGTTTTGAATCTGCTGCTCTTTTTCTTCGGTAGTACTTCTAATGACTTCTCCTGGTAAAATAGTGGGACTACCATTTTTATTTAAGAATGTATTTACGCCAATCAGTGGTAATTCGCCCGTATGTTTCTTGGTTTCATAATAGAGACTTTCTTCCTGAATTTTATTTCTTTGGTACATCCTTTCCATGGCACCCAATACACCACCCCTATCGGATATTTTTTCAAATTCCTGCAATACCGCTTCTTCTACCAAATTGGTTAACTCCTCCATGGCAAAACTACCTTGCATAAAGTTTTCAGTATTGGCAGTTCCCAATTCGCGGTTGATGATGAGTTGTATGGCCATTGCCCTGCGCACACTTTCTTCTGTTGGCGTTGTTATGGCTTCATCATAAGCATTGGTATGGAGGCTATTACAGTTGTCGTAAATGGCATACAATGCTTGCAAAGTAGTACGGATATCATTGAAGTCAATTTCCTGCGCGTGCAGGCTTCTTCCACTGGTTTGAATATGGTATTTTAGTTTCTGTGATCGGTCGTTTCCCTTGTATTTATGCTTCATGGCTTTGGCCCAAATTCTTCGGGCTACCCTTCCTATCACACTGTATTCTGGATCCATTCCATTGCTGAAAAAGAAAGAAAGATTGGGTGCAAAATCATCTATTTGCATTCCCCTGCTGAGGTAATACTCTACAAAAGTAAATCCATTGGATAAAGTAAATGCCAATTGAGTAATGGGGTTTGCGCCCGCTTCTGCTATATGGTATCCACTAATGCTTACACTATAAAAATTACGAATGCTTTTGTTAATAAAATAATACTGCACATCTCCCATTAATTTCAACGCAAACTCAGTTGAAAAAATACAGGTATTCTGTGCTTGGTCTTCTTTTAAAATATCAGCTTGAACCGTTCCCCTCACTTGCGATAATGCACTTGCTTTTATGCTGGCATAAATATCGGCAGGTAATACCTCATCTCCACTCATTCCTAAAAGCCCAATGCCGAGGCCACTATTGCCTTCGGGTAAACGTTCGGGCGAGGAGGGATTGTAATAAATGGGCTTGGGTAATTTTTCGAATTTTTGGGCAATAATAGCATTCACTTCATCCCACTGGTTGTGTTGGGTAATCCATTTCTCACAAAGTTGGTCAATGGCTGCATTCATAAAAAATGCTAAGATGATGGGTGCAGGTCCGTTGATGGTCATGCTTACCGACGTTTTTGCATCACAAAGATCAAAGCCACTGTATAATTTCTTAGCATCATCTACCGTGGCTATGCTAACGCCACTATTGCCTACTTTACCATAGATATCGGGCCTTGGTGCCGGATCTTCTCCGTATAAAGTAACACTGTCAAAAGCAGTGGACAAACGAATGGCTGGCTGACCCAATGAAACGTAGTGAAAGCGTTTATTGGTTCTTTCCGGACCGCCTTCTCCTGCAAACATTCTGGTAGGATCTTCACCCTGCCGCTTTAGTTCAAACACCCCTGCGGTATAAGGAAATTCACCGGGTATATTTTCTTGTAACTGCCAGCGCAGTATATCTCCCCAATCTTTAAAAGCTGGAACTACCAGTTTTGGAATACGGGTTCCACTTAATGAAATGGTATACAGTGGCTGCTTAATTATTTTATTCCGAACCGTATACTCAAAAAAATCGGCTTTGTATTTTTGCACCAGTGCTGGCCAACCTTCAATTAATTGTTTGGAATCTGGGTGTATGGAAGCTGCCAATTTATCTGCTATGCCATTTAACTCATTGCTGATATTGCTATTTGCTGGTAAAGAGTTGATGGTTCCTTTAAATTGGTACCACTTGGTTGCAATAGCAGCCTGTTCATTCACCCATTCATCATAGCTCCTATTGCCTTCTGCAATTTCTGCTAAATAACGAACTCGCTTGGGTGGAATGATTTGTGATTTGGTAGCAGCCCCCATTTTAGAAGCTACCACAGAAAGCGGGCCATCGGCTTCAAAATGAACGGAACATTTTAGTTGAATTCCTTCTATAATTTTACCAAACAATAGGTTAACACCAGGATCATTGAATTGAGCCGCAATAGTACCCACTACTGGTAAATTCTCATCGGCTTCATTCCACTTTTCATGGTTGCGTTTGTACTGTTTACGAACATCATGGAGGGAGTCTAGTGCGCCTGCTTTATCAAATTTATTGATGCAAATAATATCTGCATAATCCAGCATATTTATTTTCTCTAACTGTGATGCTGCACCATATTCGGGTGTCATAATATACAAGCTGAGATCACAAAAATCGAGGATGGAGGCATCACTTTGTCCCACCCCTGCAGATTCTAAAATCACCAGATCAAACCCTGCTTCTTTGCATATATCAATCGCATCTTGAACATGGGCACTCAAAGCAGTATTATCATCTCGCGTGGCTAGGCTGCGCATATATGCCCTTGGATGTGAGATGGCATTCATTCTAATTCTATCACCCAATAATGCACCTCCCGTTTTTTTCTTAGAAGGATCTACTGAAATAACAGCAATGGTTTTGGTGGTATAAAGATGTAAGTAGCGACGAACAATTTCATCGGTAACAGAACTTTTTCCGGCACCACCGGTTCCTGTGATACCCAATACAGGAATTATTTTATGGTCTTCTACCTTATTGCTTCCGCCTTCTACTGCTCCTATTCCATTCTCTGCTTGGGTAATTTTACGAGCAATCTCTCGAATATCTTTTACCTCACCCAGCGTATTTGCATGGGGATATTCGCCACTCCCATTCAAACTAAAATCGCACTGTTTTACCACATCTTCAATCATGCCTTCCAAGCCCATTTGTCTGCCATCATCGGGACTGTAAATGCGAGTGATACCGTATTGATGTAATTCTCTAATTTCTTCTGGTAAAATGGTGCCGCCGCCGCCACCAAATATTTTAATATGCCCACATCCATTCTCATTGAGCAAGTCTTTCATATACTTAAAGAATTCCACATGCCCGCCTTGATAACTGGTAATGGCAATGCCTTGCACGTCTTCTTCAATGGCACACTCTACAATTTCCAATACACTCCGGTTGTGACCAAGGTGAATGATTTCAACACCTTTGGACTGCAATATCCTTCGCATGATATTGATGGCGGCATCATGCCCATCGAATAAACTGGCCGCTGTAACAATTCTAATTTTATGCTTTATTGAAAATGACATAGTAATGAATGAGGTACACAAAAATAAGGCTTATAATTGAGGGCAAACAAGGGTTGATTTTTTTTTATCGGTTGAATATTTGCATTTGCATTATCTTGAATTTTAAAATTTGAATGATGCAATTTTCTGTGCGTATTAACAACCAACAAGCATATCCTATTATTACGCTGAAAGACAAGCTGACTGGCTGTTCCGCAGAAATTTATGCTTTTGGCGGATTACTGAATGGCTGGAAAATTCCCCTAAAAGGAAAATTACAGCAATGTGTAGATGGCTTTGATTCTGTGTCGGATGCTCGGAAAAATATGGCCAGTAGTTTCAAGAGTGCAAAATTGAGTCCCTTTGTATGCAGAATGCGCAAAGGCACGTATCAATTAAACGACCAATCCTACACAGTTCACAAACATTATTTAGAAGCCAATGCCATACACGGACTTGTATTTGATGCGCCCTTTGCCATTAAAACCCATGAAGCCACTAACTCCGAAGCTTCTGTTGCGTTGGAATACCATTACCAACAAAGCGACCAAGGTTATCCTTTTAATTACAGCATTACCATTATTTGGAAATTAGAATCGGGCAACAAATTATCGGCAACCACCCTTATTTCGCATGAAAATAAGCTTGACATTCCTTATGCAGATGGCTGGCATCCGTATTTTACATTGGGCGGTAAAGTAAACAACTATACTCTACAATTTAATAGTGATACGCAGTTGCTTTTCGACAAAGAACTTTTACCTACCGGGAAAAAGAAAAAAGATACTCGCTTTTTAAAAGGGTTGTTGCTGAATGATACTTTTCTGGATAATTCTTTTGAACTTAAACCCAATGAGCCTGGCAAATGCATATTGAGCAATAAAAGTCTTAAACTTACCATTGAACCCGATGCCGCTTACCCCATTTTGCAAGTATATACACCCTTGCATAGAAAAAGTATTGCCATAGAAAACTTGTCGGGCGCACCTGATAATTTTAACAATGGCATGGGTTTACTTTTGTTAAAGCCCAAGCAGATTTATACTTTTAGCACGAGTTATACCATTGCTGTGCAATAAACTACCAATGCATTATTCTGCGGTTGCCGTTAATGAAATTTCTACATTCACACCCTTTGGTAATCCTTTTACTGCAACGGTTTCACGGGCAGGGTAGTTGCCTGTAAAATAAGTTCCATATACTTTATTCACGGCTGCAAAAAGACTCATATCACTTAGAAAAATAGTGGTTTTAACTACCTGCTCAAAATCAATATTGACTGCCGTTAACAAAGCTTGTATATTCTTCATCACTTGGTGCGTTTCTGCTTCAATATTTGATAGTTCCAACTCACCTGTGGCAGGAATAATGGCCACCTGTCCGCTTATAAATACAAACCCATTGGCTTTAATAGCTTGACTGTAAGGCCCAATTGGTGCGGGTGCTTTACTGGTATTAATTACTTGTTTCGGCATAATATGATGGTATGAAGCAGCAAATTGCTTTATTTTAATCAACTTGCCAACCTAAATTTGCAATTGAAGTGAATATATGCATATAGTATTACACGCATTGACTGCGCAAAAGGAATTACTCAACAGCCGATTTAACAAGCCAGACATAACGCTGAGCTGGTTTGAGCCAGGGGATGCTATGCCAATGGGTGACTTGTATATAGATGGTGATTTTGAAGAAAATGGAGCCTGTTTTAACGCAATAACCCATGCGCCTGTATTGGTAAATTCAGTGATTGCTACAACGGTGAATATGCCTGCTAATTTTGTGCGATTTAATGGATGGAATGGCTTTATAGAAAATTCCACTATGGAAATAGCCGCTGGTAATAAACCTGCCATTGCTGCAATAAGTGAATGTTTAAAGTGTATTGATCAATCGTTTTTATTGGCTCCAGATACACCCGGTATGATCAGTGCTCGTGTGGTAGCAATGATTGTAAATGAAGCATATTTTGGATTGGGAGATGGCATTAGTACTAAAAAAGATATTGATATAGCTATGAAATTAGGAACCAACTATCCCTACGGCCCTTTTGAATGGAGTACGCTGATTGGGTTAAAAAAGATATATGCCCTGCTGGTAAAATTAAAGGCGATCAATGCCAGATACGAAATAGCACCAGCACTGTATAATGAACTAAAATAAACTAAATCTTCAACCAGGTATATTCAACTTTAAGTGCTTTATAACTTCTACGTCATACCTTCAACCCAATACCCTAAATGCCTTTAATACTAAATATAGATACTGCTACCGAATACGCTGGGGTTTGCCTTAGCAGAGATGGTAAATTAGTGGCTAAAAGAGAACACGAGTTGCAGCATGAGCATGCAGCATTTTTACAGCCTGCTATTCAGGAAATAATGCAAGAGACAGGCATCACGCTTTCCTCCATAGACGCGGTTGCCGTTACAGGTGGCCCTGGAAGTTATACTGGCATAAGGGTTGGGTTGGCCTCAGCCAAAGGAATTTGTTTTGCGTTGAATAAGCCACTTATTATACTTAATACCCTAGCAGTAATTGCGCAAGCAGCATTGGAGGAGTGGCAAAAGCTGAATCCATTTAATAAGGAACCGCTCATTTTATATCCCATGATTGATGCTAGAAGGATGGAAGTTTTCTGTGGAAAATATACCCAAAAGCTATGGGCTTTGGAAGAATCGGAGGCTTTAATACTTTCTGATGCGTTTTTTGCTGGTTTGGGCGACCAAGAAAAAATTATTTTTTGTGGATCTGGGGCTGGTAAAATGGGTGCATTTATATTGCCCGATAATTGTACGATAATTGGGTCTCAACACGCTGTAAATCATATGATTACGAAATCTGAACAGGCTTTTAAAGTCGCTAATTTTGCTCATTTAGCCTATTCAGAACCACTTTATGTGAAGGAATTTTATCAAAAAACTAAGTAAAAAGGGGGTCGTTTAAAAAACTATTGTTAATAAATTATGAATATAAAAAACTATTTATATAACTTTAGGTCTGCACATCATTTTTGTCCCCAATTTTAACTTGAATGTCATGAATGCAACAATTCAATCCATTGTATTATCGAATGGAACTGAATCAATAAAAGTCGATTTTTTGCATGCCAAGAAAGCCTCATTGATTCTACGATCTATTAACCACAAACTGCGACAGCAGATCATCAAGCTTTTAGATGAAAGTAGTAAGATGACGGTGACTGAACTGTATGTAAAACTACGATTAGAACAATCTGTTGCCTCCCAGCATCTAGCCATTTTAAGACGTGCTGGCATTGTAAGCACTACCAGAGAAGGCAAGTTTATTTACTATGCTGTTAACTACATAAGATTAAACGAAGTGGTTGGTTTTGTAAAGGCATTGGTGGATTAATTATCTTTGTGCCCTAAACCATTTGCATGTTTATTAAACAACTGTATACAGGGTGTATCAGCGAAGCTGCGTATTATATTGAAAGTGAAGGTATTGCAGCAGTAATTGACCCACTTAGGGATATTGAAGAGTACCTTATTTTGGCCAAAGAGCGCAATGCCAAGATTAAATATATTTTCGAGACTCATTTTCACGCCGATTTTGTAAGTGGACACTTAGATTTAGCTGCTGCTACTGGTGCTACCATTGTTTATGGCCCTGAAACAGTTACCAAATTTGCCGTTCATGTAGCCAAGGACTTAGAAATTTTTGCACTTGGCAAACTTACCATTCAGGTATTGCATACCCCAGGC
The DNA here is from genome assembly GCA_004294135.1 of Sphingobacteriia bacterium. Classification (GTDB taxonomy): domain Bacteria; phylum Bacteroidota; class Bacteroidia; order Chitinophagales; family Chitinophagaceae; genus Sediminibacterium. The sequence goes on along the minus strand of RDZY01000029.1, from coordinate 9,653 downwards.
CACACCATGGAGAGCAGTTGTTTTTTATTGAAAGATGAAACTGGAAAAGATACGGCCATTTTTACCGGTGATACCCTATTTGTGGGTGATGTAGGTAGACCCGATCTGGCACAGAAAGGCGCTGATATTACCATGGAAGACCTTGCAGGTATTTTATACGAAAGCTTGCATAAATATATTTTACCCCTTGCAGATGACGTAACCGTTTATCCCGCTCATGGTGCAGGAAGCAGTTGCGGCAAGCAATTAGGCCCTGAAACTTTCAGCAATATTGGCGAACAGAAAGCAAGCAATTATGCATTACAACCCCAGCCTAAAGAAGACTTTATTAAAGCCGTTACTGAGGGGCTTGTTTCTCCTCCACAATATTTTCCCATCAATGCAAAAATTAATAAGGAAGGATATGATAGCTTGGATCAAATTTTAGCGACGGGACTTCGTGCGATTACTATTGCAGATTTTAAGGAAAAAATAAAAGAGCAGGTAACCATACTGGATACCCGCCATTCAGATATTTTCACTTTAGGATTTGTACCGGGTGCTATCAGCATTGGATTAAATGGCCGCTTTGCAGAGTGGGCTGGAAGCCTCCTTTCATTCGATCAACCCATTTTATTGGTTACCGAATTAGGGAAAGAAAAAGAAACCATTACGCGACTTGCCAGGGTTGGATTTTCCAAAATAGAAGGCTACTTAGAGGGTGGCTTTGAGGCTTGGACAGCAGCAGGTGAAAAAATTGATATGGTGGTTGACGTGGAAGTTGATGAAGTTGCGATGGATATGCCTTTTGATACCAATATGGTTATTGTAGATGTTAGAAAAGAAACAGAATATGCCAATGAGCATATTAAAGAAGCCATTAATATTCCGTTGAGTGATTTAACCGATCCGGGTAGCATGACCAACTTAGATGATCACCACAATATTTATATTCACTGCGCAGGCGGTTACCGAAGTGTTATTGCAGCATCTCTCATTAAGCGTGAGGGCATTCACAATATTAGAAATATAGTGGGGGGATGGGGGGTGATTAAAACCATGCCCGATAAGTTTGAATTTGAGAAAGATACGGTTGCGTTGAGTTAGGTTAATTAGTGAACCCTTAAATGCCCATGCTCCAATTCATTGTATGTAAACTTCCAACGTCGATGACTCCAGAGATAATTGGCTGGTTTTAAGCGGACTGCCCGCTCTACGTATGCTGCATAAATTTTGGTGAGCTGCCCCGCTTCAAAAGCGTTGGGATCTTGTGTAATTATTTCAAATTGGGTATGGTAATACCCTCTTTTTACTTTGTAAAAATGGGCAAATACTACGATGGTATTGTTGAGTTTAGCCCCTTTTTCTGGGCCAATAACAAAAGGGGTTAGTCGACCAAAAAAAGGAACCCAATGGGCTTTTAAAGCACTGGGTGGGTTCTGGTCTGCGGCCAATCCAAGTGCATAGCGGTCTTTTACATAAGTTCTAAAATGTGTCTTAAATTTATTAGCAGGAACCAAGATGGTGCCGTTGCGTTGGCGCATATTAAGCATAATCTTATTCATCACTTGATTGGTCAGTGGCTGGTACACACCTACAAAAGGAAACTTACTCAAGCGTGAAATATTGAGGTTGATGATTTCCCAATTAAAAAAATGACCGCATTGCAATTGTACATTCTGTCCGGTACTGTACAAATTATTCAGTAGATCTATATTGCAAGTAAAACGCTTTTGAAGTGTTTGGTCGCTTACAGATAAAAGCTTGATGGTTTCAATAATGGTATCAATAAAATTATGGTAGAAATCTTTTGCAATACGCAAACGAGCCAGTTCTGTTTTTTCTGGAAATGCAATGGCAAGATTCTTCATCACCTCGGCTTTGCGATAACCGATTAAATAATATGCCAATACATACAATCCATCAGCAATAAAATACAATAGCCGCCAAGGAAGTAAGGAGAGCAAATAAAGCAGCGGATAAATAATATAATACATGCTGGTAAAAGATTAGAATTGATTGATTGATTTGTGCATAAGAATTATTATTTAATTACAAAATCATATCCTGTAAAATAGCACTCTTTAAGGGATGGTCTGTGTTAAAATGTAGGCCGCGACTTTCTTTTCTAAACTGCGCTCCTTTAACAATTAAGTACCCGACTGTAATTAAATTACGCAACTCACAAAGTTGTGGAGATACTTTAGTGGATTTATAGAGTTCTTCTGTTTCTACAAAAAGTAAGTCGAGCCTTTTCATAGCTCTTTCCAAGCGAATATCTGTTCTTACAATTCCTACGTAATCAGACATGATTTGTTGTAATTCTTTTAGGCTTTGTGTAATTAAAATCATTTCACGCGGTTCACTGGTACCCATCGTATTCCAGTCAGGAACTTGCTCAGCATAATTAAGTTGCTCAATCAGTTGTGAACTTTGTAGGAAGCAGCGATGCGCAAATACCATAGCTTCAAGTAGGCTATTACTGGCCAGTCTATTAGCACCATGGAGACCAGTACTGGCACATTCTCCACAAGCGTATAAGTTTTTAATAGAAGTGCGTCCCCATTCATCTGTTTTAATTCCACCACAACTATAATGTGCTGCTGGGGCAACAGGTATCATCTGTTCTACAATATCAATGCCGATGCTTAAGCACTTGTTATAGATATTGGGGAAATGATGAATGAATTTTTCTTTACCCATATGCCTACAATCCAAGTACACATATTCAGTGCCAGTTCTTTTCATTTCATTGTCAATAGCACGGGCAACAATATCACGGGGCGCAAGGTCTTTTCGAGTATCGTATTGCTCCATAAAAGCCTCGCCAGATTTATTGCGTAAGATGCCCCCATCTCCCCTAACTGCTTCTGTAATTAGAAAAGAAGGAGAAATACCCGGTTCAAACAATGCGGTTGGATGGAATTGAATAAATTCCATATTTTCTATCTTACCCTTGGCACGATAAACCATTGCGATGCCATCTCCAGTTGCAATTTTAGGGTTGGTAGTGGTTCGATAAGCTTGACCACAACCACCTGCAGCAAGTAGTACAATTTTAGCGACTATTTTTTGAATTTTATTGAGTTGTAAATTCAATACATAAACCCCATAACAGGTAATATCTAGGCTAGATTTTGTAACCAAATAACCTAAGTGATGTTGTGTAATTAAATCTATTACAAAGCAGTGGTTGAGTAATTCAATATTGGGTAATGCGTTTAGTTGAGAGAGCAATGCGCGTTCCATTTCCTTGCCAGTAACATCTTTGTGGTGTAGGATTCTATTTTCACTATGTCCCCCTTCTTTACCAAGGCTATAAGCACCGCCAGCATCTTTATCAAATTCGGCACCATACCCAATAATTTCTTTAATTCTTTCGGGACCTTCTTTAACCACCAATTCAACAATGGCTTTATTGCACAATCCATCGCCAGCAATTAGTGTATCATCAATATGTTTTTCATAACTGTCTTTATCTGCATCCCATACCCCTGCTATGCCACCCTGTGCGTATTTTGTATTGGTTTCATCGGCTTGGGTTTTAGTAATAATGGTTATCTGCTTATTGGGAAAAGCCCGAGCTGTTTTAAGTGCATAAGTGAGTCCCGCAATACCAGAACCAATCACTAAAAAATCTGTCTTTAGCATACTTAATATATTGAAAAAATCAATGAACCAACTTATGGGAGCGTTATTGTATTTAAAAAAATTGTTAATAAATCCATAACACACCAATTCTGACTACTGCAAATTGTGCAAATATATTTGCGCACCAAAATTAGGTAACTCAATTCATTGTTTATGAAACAAATCTTTTTTATTATTTCCTTTCTTATTGTTATTAATACTTTAAATGCCCAAACGAGCATTGTAAAAGTAAAAATTGAAGACGAAAGCAACCTTAACTTACCATTGGCATCTGTTCAGTTGGTAGGAAAAAAGTCGACTGTTTTTTCAGATGCAAGTGGAAACGCAATTATATATGGAGTAGCATATGGCAAACAGCGTATTAAAGTAACCTATGTAGGTTATGAAGAAGTTACAAAAGAAATAAATGTAATAGCTAATATTACTGAAGTAAGCATTCAACTAATAAGTGGTGTAAAAACCTTAAATGCCATTACTGTTTTAGGAGATCGATTGAAGGGTCAAGCCAAAGCACTCAATCAACAAAAAAATGGTGGAACAGTTGCCAATATTATTAGTGCGGATCAAATTGGTCGTTTTCCCGATGCAAATATTGGAGACGCTTTGAAGCGTGTACCAGGTGTTGCCATGCAAAATGATCAGGGTGAAGCAAGGGATATTATTATTCGCGGATTAGCACCACAATTGAATTCTGTTACTTTAAATGGAGATCGTATACCCTCTGCTGAGGGAGATAATAGGCGGATACAAATGGATTTAATTCCATCTGATATGATACAGACTGTTGCCGTAAATAAAACCCTCACCCCAGATTTAGAAGGAGATGCTATTGGAGGTAGTGTTAACCTTGTAACAAGAAAAGCTCCCAACAAATTAAGAATTAGTGGTACTTTAAGTGGCGGTACTAATCCAATTAGAGGTAAAGCATTGTATACTGGTAGTTTGGTAATAGGCAACCGTTCTAAAAACAAAGCAGCAGGCTTTGTAGGAAGTATGAATATCAACGACAATATTTATGGTAGTGACAACGTAGAAGCTGTTTGGGCTACTGCAGCCAATGGTGCTGTATTTCTTTCTCAACACGATATCAGAAAGTATGATGTTCAGAGAAGGAGAATGAGTTTTAATTTATCAAGTGATTTTAAATTAAACAAAAAAAATACGCTGTATATCAGCGGAATGTACAACCAGAGGAATGACTGGGAGAATAGATTCCGTTTAAGAACCAGATCCATTGTACCACTAGATGCTGCGGGTGCTGCAGTTACCTTACCCACACAAACCATTGCCTCTTACCGAGGTGAAATTAGAAAAGAAACAAAAGGTGGAATCAATAATGATGTAGTAAAAAATACACGTTTAGAGCGCCAGATTGTAACAAATTTAAAAGCCAATGGTGAGCATATTATTGGTAAGAATGTATTAGTAGATTGGAGTACTGCTATGTCAAGAGCCAGTGAAGAAAGGCCCAATGAACGTTATATTGATTTTAGGGTAAACAACGTAATCCTTAAACAAGACATCAGCAATCCTGAGCAGCCTAGTGTGAATTTAGTAACCCGTAGAAATGCGAGTGCTTATAGTTTTAGAAGGCTATCTGAACAATTTGGCGATACTTGGGAAACCGATTGGAATAATAAATTAAATATTCAGTTTCCAATAAAGCTATTCAAGGAAAAATCTACACTGGTTAAAATTGGTGGTAGGTATAGTAGAAAAGAAAAAGAAAGAAACAATATATTCTATATCTATACACCATTGAGTGGCAATACCGCTGTGGCCAATTTAGCAGTAGTGCCTTCTTTTAATGGTAGTGATCCAAATTATTTAGCTGGAAGTCAATACCAAATAGATAGTTTTGCACAACCGATTGCACTTGGTGTTTTAAACTTAAAAGATAAAACCCAGTTTTCAGAAGCTTTAAGTCCCGCTGATTATCTTGGTCAGAATTACACCGCAAGAGAAAAATTGTACAATGCATATATTAGAATAGATCAAGAAATTACCGATAAATTAAGCATGATAGTAGGTGCGCGTTTTGAAGCAACTGAAAACTATTACAAAGGAAATATTTTAAGGAATTCAGCTACATTGGTAGGGGCAGATGATACTACTTCAAGGTATAATAATTTATTACCGAGTATTAATTTAAAATACCAAGCAAGTAAAGACCTTATTTTTAGAGCGGCAGTAACTACTGCATTAGCTCGTCCCGCTTATTTTGATTTGGTTCCTTTCATGAATGTAAACAGTGTTGATCAATCTATCACCCGTGGGAATGCGACTTTAAAAGCTACGAATAGCGTGAACTACGATTTTATGGTAGAGAAATATTATAAAAATGTAGGTCTTATTTCTGGGGGTGTATTCTACAAAACCTTAAATAATTTCTTTTATACATTCTATACCAATAATTATTCGACTACCGACTATGCCAACGAAATTTTACCTATTGTTGGTGGAATCAATCCTATTGGGGCGACCGATAAATGGCGTTATTCTCAAGCAAGGAATGGTAATAAAGCCCGTTTTTATGGCGTAGAACTTTCTATACAACGCCAATTAGATTTCTTACCAGGTATCTGGAAAGGATTTGGTATATATTTAAACTATACTTATACCAAAAGTACTGCTGACGGAATCACATCCAGTGATGGCGCATCAGTAAGAACCAATCTATCATTACCCGGTACTGCTCCACATACTTTTAATGGTAGTTTGAGCTATGAGAATAAAAAATTAGTAGCAAGAGTAGCGGCTAATTATACCGCTGCCTATATTGATGTAATTGGTGCTAACTCTTTCGAAGATAGTTACTACGATAAACAATTTTTTGTAGATGCGAATGCTTCTTATGCCGTTACGCCTAAGTTGCGTTTCTTTAGTGAAATAAATAATATCACCAACCAGCCTTTAAGATATTATCAAGGTGTTAAAGAAAGAACCATGCAGGTTGAGTATTACAATATTCGTTGGAATATGGGTTTGAAATTTGACCTATTCTAACTTCAGTTTATCATTAAAAAAATAGGGGTTCAATTGAGCCTCTATTTTTTTGTTTACCTTTCAAAAAAAATAATTATGCATTTCAATCATATTTTTAGCACACTTGCTTTTGCGGTTTTTGTTTTCAGTGGTTGTAAGCAATCACAAAAAAATGCTGAAGATGCCGTAGCCGTCAAACCAGTTGTAGTAAGCGACACTGTTTTTGAGGATAGTGATGATCCAGCTATTTGGATTAATGCAGCTAATCCTGCTGAAAGTATGATACTTGGCACCGACAAACACGATACCAATGGGGGGGTGTATGCATTTGACTTGAAGGGGAAAATTGACAGAAGCAGAACGATAACTGGCATGAAGCGGGTGAATAATATTGATATTGCTTATGGCTTTAAAACAGCAACAGGAGCAGTGGATATTGCCGTAGCTACCGAAAGAGGCAGGAATGCCATTCGCATTTTTAGCCTCCCAGCAATGTTGGCCATTGACAATGGCGGGGTCCCTGTTTTTGAAGGAGAAAAAGAGAGAAGCCCCATGGGTATTGCTTTGTACAAAAGAGCGGGTGATGATGCCATATTTGCTATTGTTGGAAGAAAGAGTGGTCCCGCAGAAGGATACCTTTATCAATACTTATTAAAAGACAATGGGTCTGGAATAATTACGGGGCAATTGGTAAGAAAGTTTGGAAAATATTCTGGTAAAAAAGAAATTGAATCTATTGCAGTTGATCAACAACTTGGATATATTTATTATTCGGATGAACAAGTAGGTATTAGAAAGTATTATGCGGATCCAGTTAAGGGAAATGAAGAGTTGGCGCTATTTGGGAAAAATCAATTTAAAGAGGACAATGAGGGTATTTCTATTTATAATTTAGACGATAAAACAGGATATATACTCGTGTCTGATCAGAGTGCCAACCGATTTAATATTTACCCAAGAGAAGGAACCAAGAACGAACAGCACAATCATCCATTGCTGGTTTCTATTCCTGTTTCAACCAATCAAAGCGATGGCAGTGAAGTAAGTTCTGTTAGTGTACCCGGCTTTGAAGGTGGTATTTTTGTAGCGATGAGTACCGATAAAACTTTTCAGTATTATAAGTGGGTTGATATAGCTAAAAAAGCAGGGTTGAAAATAAGGAAATAAGCTTGAAAGGATTGCTGTTATTGGTTACTATCAATAAGGGCGATAGTTAACAACTACAAAATAGCTATTACTAATTCTGTTCTTGCAAATACTCTGTAATAACTAATATTATTTAAAATACGAGTAATGTATGAACCTTTTCAAATTTTAACACGGTTGGTTGTGTATTTGTATTTAGTGACAGAAATAATGCTGCAACAATAAAAAATATTTTTTATACGATCCTAATGGCTTTTAAATTAGATGGTTTTGGAGAAATCTGGCTTTTCAAATTCAAACTCAGCTATTTTATTTTCGTCACAATGATTTACAATTATCGGGAATTTATTTGATTTTTCTGATTTTACCATAATCATACGATATTGCCTTTGTAAGCCAAAAGATCTTTCATCGTTTAAAAATCATTGCATCTGTGGCAAGTATTACATTTATATTATTTCCTAAAATACCTTCACGTAATTCCCTCATAGTCGGTATTCTTGTTTCAAGTAAATTATTTTTTTATTTTTTGGGGGTATTATATTTTTTCTTCACGATTGCTCTAAAGTATCAGCTTTAATCTTTACCCATTTATTATTTTGTTTCTCAAATACAAAAAGTACAAGAATAGAACTCTTGGGGGTAGTCCAAAAGTTTACCATTGTAATTGCCTTTTCTTTCTTTTTATCAAACAATACTCTGTAAAATTTCAAATCACCAATTGTACCAACGATTTTATTATGTTTTATGTGTTTTTCTCTTGGTAGAATTTTGAGTAATCCTGTATTATTTAATTGTACGAAGTTAAATTTAATCGATATTTTTTTTATTGCGGCATCTTCGAAAACTGTTAAAAATTGATCTAGTTTTTCTTCATGTAGCATCTTTGGCAAATACGATAATTGCTCATTTAATGGCATTAATTCATACCATGCCGAAGCTGTTAAACTATCTCTTGTGGTATAAACGGAATCATAGAAGGAAGCAAAAAATGATTGATTTTTATAAATAGTTGAGCTATCTACCATGGAGAAAAAATTTTCATTAATAAAAGTTATTTCTTCATTTTTTTCTTGATCTTTTGGCACTGATTCGCACGCAATAAATATAAAGAATAGTACTACTATTTGTGAAGAAATTTTTGCTTTTTTCATGAATCAAGAGTTAAAAAAAAAGAACAACTAGTTTTGATATTATAAGTTACTTATTAAACAAAATTGAAACTCGAATTGCATTTACGGTTGTTATTGTAACACCAAATGTCATGATTTCAAATTGATCTCCAAATTCAAACTTTCCAGTATTCTTAATACCATTTGAATTTTCACCGAAATGAACAAATTCATGGAGAATAGTGACAGCAAGTAAAAATGCCGTCCCTTGTTTAGTAGATTGTAATTGAGAAATTTCAAGTCCCGCTACTACTGCCTCATCTATTTCTAAGATTCCTGGAGCGTTTTTATGGTTATAATGCCCATAGGCACCTGCTAATTGATTAACTTTGATTTTTGGTCCATTTCCTTGTCTAAAAATTAACTTTTCCAATATTTCTTGTTTACTAAATCCAGACCATTTTTGAAGGGCATTAAATAGTTTCGGGTTGTTTTTGACGAATGATTTTAAATTTTTTACAAGCTCGGTAAACCTAGGAAATCTTATTTCATAATTATCAGATGGATTAAATTCTAGATATGGTTCGATAGTTGGATCTATATCAACAAAAACTGTTCCGTCATCTCCTTGGTATTCCCAAATATATGGCGGATTGAATTCAGTCAAATTTACTATTGGACTTTGAGGCAAATTAGGATTATTTGGATTCAAAAGTGAGGGTGGAACAAAAGATATTGGATTATTTGGATCGTAACCACCACCATTTTCTCCATTATAAT
>RDZY01000045.1 GCA_004294135.1 Sphingobacteriia bacterium | reverse complement strand
TAGTATGAAAAAATATGTGTTACCCCAATAAAAATTAAATTTAATATAACTACATGATAGTCAGATAGTTATTAGGTGCATTGAAACAAGTTGGGTTAATCCGAATCTGGGAAAAAAGGATTTGTTGTTGTTGGAAAATTAAAACAAAAAAGCGGCCATAAATTCATTTAAGAATGAACTTTCACTTTGGCGTTTCATAGATTAGTGTCCCGTTTGGATCTCCAAACGATACCCAATACCATGAACGGCGGCAATTTTTAATGAAGCATCTTCTTGAAGCAACTTTCGCAGACGCGACACAAACACGTCAATGCTGCGCCCCACGGTTATGCCTTCGTCTTCCCAAACAGATTTAAGAATAAAATCGCGTTCTAAAACTTGGTTTGGGTGTTTAATGAATAATTGCAGCAGCTTGGCTTCGCGGTAAGTGAGGTTTTGCTTTGTATTGCCAACACAGAGTAGCTGATTGGCCACATCCATGCTTGATTCGCCAAAATGGAGTCGTTTCGGGTTTTCAATGGGCTGTTTTTCCCAGGCTTCTGCGAGTGGAGGGGGAGTTGATTTTCTTTTCCAAAGCGCATACGAAACGCCGATACAGGTCAGTCCAATACCCAATGTCCACCAAACAGGGTTCGATTTAGGGTTGTTTTCAGGAGAAGAGAACGTTACTTTCACATTGTAACAACTCATGACCTGCTCACGCCCGATGCAGGCCACTTCTTCGCTTTTGGAGTAATCTGAAAAATTGTAGCCCAATTGCAATTCGTTGGTTTTGCAGTCCATGACCGCTACGTCATAGTTGTTTTTGATGCCGTGAAGGTCGAGCGATTCCTGTAATACAGAAGGTAATTGGCTGTAATCGAATGGTTTACTTAATTGGAGAACGTAGCTGTTTTCGTCCAATTTCTTGACCGCAGGAATGCGCGAGGTCGAATCACCACTTGCCAACAGTAAATGATGGCCCGTACGGCGAAGCGCAAGGTTGGCTTTTTCGTCAAAGTGCTGTGCGGTAGTGGCGTCGGAAGTAGTAGTAATCCAAGCAAACTGCCCAAATAGTACGCTGACAATCAAAAGTGAGGCCGCTATTGCCAATTTCCCAGTCATGATTTCCATAAATTCTGTATCAAATGTAGTAGAAATAGCTCAATGATGAAGCCTTTCTGCTGAGTTATTTGTGTCGATTTAAGTACCTTTTGACTTCCTGCGAATTATTTGAGTTTGTTGCCTGTTTTTTCTATTCCGAAAAATTGGTAAACGTTTTGCCATCGTATCGACTCAACCCAAAGCCCCTTGTGCCAAACCAAAGATTGCCGTCTTTGTCTTCTAAAACACTGAAAACAGAATTGTTGATGAGACCGTCTTTGGTAGTGAAGTTGGTGATTTTTTTTCCGACTGCCTGTTTGGGATTGTAACGCCATACGCCATCCTTTTCGGTCGTGAACCAAAGATTACCTTTTTTGTCTTCCAAAATAGCGTATGCGTTGGTGCTTAAAAACCCTTCCTTTGTTCCAAAGCCTGTAAATATTTTGCCATCAAAACGGCAGGCTCCGTGGTTTCTGGTGGCAAACCAAATATTTCCTGCCTTATCTTCCGTTATTGAAAAAATCATATCATCAGAAATACAATCTTGCGATTGAATAAAAGAGTTATTGTCCATGATAAGAAATGATGAACTTTGAGCATTGCCAATTCTTCTTTTGTCTTGGTTTGATTTATAATAGTCTAAAGATGGAAGAAAGCTCTTGAAAATTTTCCCGTCATATCTCCATACGCCACCGCCATTCCAGGAACTAAACCAAATATTTCCATTTTTATCTTGCATAATATCGCCGATATATTTCTCGGCCTTATCACCATAAAACGGGTGTTTGTACTTATAAAGAACATTAGAAAGATTCGTTCCATCATACCGATAAATTCCTTTATTCATCACGCCAAACCAAATGTTGCCATCTCGGTCTTCTAAAAGGCTTATATTAGGCAATTTATTGATATATTTTCTTTTTAAATTACAATTATTGGGTTTTTAGAGTCCATATCTTTGTTAAAAATAGATAAAAGATGAATTATTTG
>RDZY01000028.1 GCA_004294135.1 Sphingobacteriia bacterium | reverse complement strand
TAATGTGACTTTTTCATAAGCAATCTTTCATTTTTAAGGTATGAATAATTGCCCGATTTTTCTAATTTACATCAGTCCGTTTTTTCGGGGGGAGGTCAATACAATGCGGTGAGTCACTACACCATCTATCAGCAGCAGCTTGACATGATGACCTTGTTCCACTGCATGTACCAGGTGATTCTTGATGATAACCAGGCGCAGCCGAACAACTTACTCCATAGTCTTTACCCCCATTTATGTTTTTCATTGCGTCTCTTGTCAAAATTTGACCAATTGAGATTCCTTTTTTCATTTTTATACATTTTAATTGATAATAAATAGTTCCCGCAGCTTTAAGCATCAGCAGATGATTGGCCGCCCAACCACTTATTCGTCAACAAGTGAAGTACCGTTGGACTAGTTCTTTTGGGTACTAAGCAAAAGAAATATCTTGATTTCTTCCCTAAGTAAGAAAATAATTTACATCTTTTATTTGATATGTTTTGGGTATTTCATACCCATCTAGAAAAATAGTTGGCGTATATTGGATATTTGCCTTATCACACCATTGCATCATCTTAGTTATTTTTTCGGTTTGTTCCATTAGTTCTCCATTCATGGAGTATTTAGCTGCAAATAAATCATAATCTTTCTTCTTGGCTAAATACCAGTCGTCCAACGCATGTTTGGTTAATTCAGCTTCACCTTTTGCAGCTATTGCCAATAAATGCCTAACTGGCCTTGCTCTAAAATCTTCTTCATTTGAAGTTACAGTAAAAATAATCCTCGCATTTACATTGGAATTGTGTTCAACCATTTTTTCCAATTCGGGATGGGCTGTTGCACATGGCCCACAATATGGATTACAAACCTTAATAATGGTATGCTTTGCATTGGGGTTCCCAATGGTGATTCCCAATCCTTCACTCGGATACTCCAGTACAGATGACTGTTTTTTCAAAAGAGACCAAAATACCTCGTCGTTAAACTTTAACTGTAAATAGCTTCTTTTTTCATACTTCGCTGACTGTAATCGTTTTAAAATTGGCTTCAACAAAAACCAAAGCGTGATAGGTATTGTAATAGCTAAAATGGCTAAAAAATAAGTGGAACTTACCGAAGTTTTAATTGCAGGAATTGCAATAAATCCATTTGCAGCTACTAATAATCCTTCAACCAACAAAACTACTTGCACCATTAAACAGAGTACACACCATTGCTTGGCTACCTTCCACTGGTAATAAACTGAGAAAATAATATAGGGCAATGCCAATAATGAAAATAAACTAAGCAGGGGAATCACTGCATTAATTCCTGCAAATGCTACCAGTAATAAGGATCCAGCAAAATATACAAAGCCTACCTCACTCCAAGTAATCAGCCCTGCTATTGTTGCGGCTTTTGTATTTAATACCGCACTACAATTGGCTTTTTGTATGCCTGAACAGATTTGTTTTAACAATGGATTTCCTTTGTCAATATCATACCAGAGCAATAAGACCGAAACTCCTAATCCTATTAACTTTGCCAGCGTGTAAAGCGTGGGGATCAATGCTACTGAACCATATGCAAATGGCAGCAATATTGCAATCAATAAACTCAAAGGAATGAATGCATAAAAGCTTGCTTGTAAAATAGAATGATTTAATTTTTGTTGATACCCCTGCTCTCCAGAATACTCATTTGATTCTGCTACCAAAATGGTTTGAGTCCAGTTTTCTAAAAATACTGCCTTAGAAATAGTTTCTTCCTTTCCATGTTGGTTGATGATGATCAACCTATCATCAGTCAATTTTTTTACGGTTATAAAAATACCATTTTTAAATGTGGTGATGAATGGGGTTGGTATTTCATCAAGTATCTCAACATTAGTTTGAATGGCTAAATTTTCTACCTTCCACTTTTGCAATGAATCTGAAATGGATAAAAAACTGGGATAATTGGGATGGGCGTGTAAAGTTTCATTTATTGTATGTAAAGTAGCTTTCACTTTCAACTGCTTTAATAAAGCAGCCACTACCAATACTTGATTTTCGTATAAACTTTTAAATAACCCTCCCAATACCATACTAAAAATTTAATACCCTAAACTTCGCAGTCAAAACTATAATGACCAAATTTTGGGAGGGTATAATTTCTACACCATTTGGGTGATTCAACCCATTTTAGACGTAAAATCTAAAAAAGGTGTAGAAATTATACCCCCCCCCTTCACAAAACTTTAACATTTGGATCGGGAGTTCCGATATAAATATGGATATTTTGCATCATATCATCAATTGCCCCCACAATTAATGACTTTCGTAAACTTAAATATCCAATATGGTATCTGTAATGGTATGCGATGATTGTGCATCATTGCTTGATTTTGTTGTGAGGGCAATAGCTGAGTTTTCTGACTTTAAAGTAGTTGGTAAAGCAGCTTCAGGAGAAGAATGCATAGAATTAATTGAAAAAGGCAATATTCCAGATGTGCTTTTGTTAGATGTAAGCATGCCAAAAGGAATGTCTGGCTACGAAGTTGCTATGCATTTAAAGCAAAAATTACCTATCATAAAAATCATTGCTTTTTCAGCATTAACAGACGATTTAGCTACCATTGCCATGATACGGTTTGGTACAAAAGCATTTGTTGTTAAAGGGCATGTAGTGGCTGATGAATTGGCAGAAATTATTAGGCTCGTAATGGCTGACGGAGAATATTACCCTCCAAAATTTAGATACAACAAATCAAAAATTGATGAAATAAAAAAAACTCCTATTCCATGGCTTGAAAAAATTAAACCGGAGGAAATGGAAGTGATTAAATTAATTGCCAATGATTGTCCGCAAAAACAAGTGCCCGATCAACTAAAAATATCTTCTTCATTAATGGGTAAGCGACTCAATAAGCTTTTTAAAAAGACCAACACCCACAATGCCATTGGTCTCATTAATTTTTTAAGAAAAGTAGGACTGCTTAAGTAAATGGATTTTCTCCTTTGCTAAAAAGCTTTTTCCGTATTTTCTTGGTATGGAGGCTCTATTTATTAAAATACAACTTTCTAGCCCACCCGTTATTTCTTTTGCTATATTCAAACCAGCACTTTATATTTAATGATCTTTATCCAATTAACCCGTTTGTATGAATTATTTTGAAGCCATTGTTATTGCCGTTATTGAAGGGCTCACTGAGTTTTTGCCCATCTCCTCTACTGGCCATATGATTATTGCCAGCTCCTTTATGGGCATTGCCGATGATGATTTTACCAAATTATTTGAAGTGTCCATCCAACTCGGTGCCATCCTTTCCGTAGTAATATTATTCCGTGGTAAATTCTTTCCATTAACCCGATGGAAATTCTACCTAAAACTTTTAATTGCCGTTCTACCCGCCCTTGTTTTTGGTGCACTATTTTCCGATAAAATTGATGCTCTGCTTGAAAGCTCAATCACAGTTGCCATCACCATGCTGCTCGGCGGCGTTATTCTAATAGTAATTGACAAATTGTTTAAGTCGCCTTCCGTTGACCAAGAAGAAGATATTTCTACCAAGCAGGCTTTTATCATTGGCCTCTGGCAGTGTATTGCCATGATTCCCGGTGTGAGCCGCAGTGCTGCCAGTATTATTGGTGGTATGCAACAAAACCTTACCAGAAAACTAGCTTCTGAATTCTCTTTTTTTCTTGCCGTTCCCACCATGGCCGCTGCTACTGGCTATAAACTTTTGAAAGCGTATAAGGATAGTCCCGATTTATTATTAAATAGAGACCACCTCATCTTACTTTGCCTAGGTAATGTAATTGCTTTTATGGTTGCCCTAATTGCCATTAAACTTTTTATTACCGTTCTACAACAATATGGTTTTAAATTTTTTGGATGGTATCGAGTAATCATGGGTACTATTCTTTTAATATTGATTTATACTGGGTATTTGAAATAACATTTTTTTACTTATTTACAACCAACAAACCGTTTCATGCAAACAGCCGATAAAAAAACAATCAATGGATGGGCCATGTACGATTGGGGTAATAGTGCTTATAACCTCGTAATTACATCCACCATTTTTCCCGCTTATTTTGAAGCGGTTACTGGTGATGGAAATGAAAACACCCTAAATGATACCGTTACTATTTTTGGAAGAACATTTGTAAATACTTCACTGTACAATTACGCATTGTCCATTGCTTTTATTATTGTGGCCATTACCGCTCCACTGCTTTCATCTATTGCTGATTATAAAGGCAACAAAAAGAAATTTCTTTTTTTCTTTTGTACCTTAGGTAGTCTCGGTTGTGCTGCCATGTATTTTTTTGATAGTACCAACCTTGTTTTCGGCTTACTATGCCTTATTATTGCCTGTATTGGCTTCTGGAGTAGCCTTGTTTTTTACAACTCATTTCTTCCCGAAATTGCAGCGCCTGAAGACCAAGATAGGGTAAGTGCGAAAGGATATTCTATGGGTTATATTGGAAGTATGATTTTGCAGGTTATCTGTTTTGTATTTGTGCTTTCTCCCAATAGTTTTGGTATTACAGTTGGCAAAGCTTCTCAAATTTCTTTTTTATTAGTCGGCTTATGGTGGTGGGGCTTCGGTCAATTGGCTTTGAGCAGATTACCCAAAAGCAGTCCTACTGGAGATGATAAATCTACCCGAAAAATTCTGTATAAAGGTTACCAAGAACTGCACAAAGTATGGAAGCAATTGAGCCAGCTTCCTCTGCTGAAAAGATATTTATTTGCTTTTTTCTTTTTTAATATGGGGGTACAAACTGTCATGCTTATAGCCACCCTCTACGGAAAAAGTGAGCTGAATATTCCCACTACCAACCTTATTATTTCTATTTTAATCATTCAATTTATTGCCATACCTGGCGCATATACCATTGCTTATCTCTCTAAAATAATGGGCAATTTTAAAGCATTGATGGTAACAATTGCCCTTTGGATTATTTTGTGCATCATCGGTTATCTATTACCAAGAAATGGAATTCTGGAATTTTATGGACTGGCCGTGGTGGTAGGTTTTGTGATGGGTGGAATTCAATCACTCAGCAGAAGTACTTATGCCAAGCTAATGCCCGAGACCAAAGACACTACTTCTTTCTTTAGTTTTTATGATGTTACAGAAAAAATTTCGATTGTAATTGGTATGTTCAGCTTTGGATATATTAATGAATTTACTGGCTCACAGCGAAACTCTGTGCTGGCACTTGTAGTATTTTTTGTAGTGGGTTTATTCATACTTTATTCTGCTCTGAAATTACAAAAAAAATTAGGACATGCAACTCTATAGTGTTACCCACGGATACTTTAAACTAGATGGTGGCGCCATGTTTGGCGTAGTACCTAAAAGCATTTGGAATAAACTGATTCCTGCCGACGATAACAATATGTGCAACTGGGCACTCAGAAGTCTGTTGATTGAAGATGGCAATCGGTTGATATTGGTTGATACGGGTATGGGTAATAAACAGGATGCAAAATTTTTCAGTCACTATTACCTCAATGGCAATGATACAATGGATAGTTCTTTGCAAAAACATGGATTTACCCGCAATGATATTACCGACGTTTTTCATACCCACCTGCATTTTGACCATTGTGGTGGAACCATTCTTAGGGAAGGCAGTGCATTGGTTCCCGCTTTTAAAAACGCCGTTTGCTGGAGTAATGCAGTGCATTGGAATTGGGCTACCCATCCCAACGACAGGGAGAAAGCTTCTTTTCTAAAAGAAAATATTCTGCCGATGGAAGAAGCTGGAATTTTAAAATTCGTAGAAAGTCCCGCTGCTCATTTTAATGTGGAGGAACAGCTCGGCACTACTCCTTTCACCCAAAATATTTCAATCCGTTTTGTAGATGGCCATACCAAGGCAATGATGT
Organism: Sphingobacteriia bacterium; assembly: GCA_004294135.1. Lineage (GTDB taxonomy): Bacteria > Bacteroidota > Bacteroidia > Chitinophagales > Chitinophagaceae > Sediminibacterium. Next base: position 35,149 of record RDZY01000028.1, on the reverse strand, counting down.
TGCCACAGATAAAGTATAAAGGCAGAACCATTGTTTATATGGCTGATTTACTACCGTCTGCCGCGCATATTCCACTTCCTTATATTATGGGATATGATATGTTTCCGATGACTACCCTAGCTGAAAAAAAATCGTTTTTAAATGAAGCGGCTCACAATAATTATATTCTATTTTTTGAGCACGATGCCCATACCGAATGTTGCACCGTTAAACTTACAGAGAAAGGCATACGTTTGAATGAAATAATCACCCTCCATAATATCTAACGGAATGATATTGCGGCAGAAAATGGATGACGCAGATTTTTATAACCCATCATATCTACTTTTACACTTCCAACTGCAATGGGACTTTCTATTCTAAGCGGAATATGGTTGTTATCATCGCTTACCCAGACCGTCATTTTTTCTCCACCAGAAAACAAAGTTCCTTTTACCAATAGTGGTTTGAATTTAATGGCGTTGAATTTACCATATCGGGTTTTCACAACTTCTTTGCCTAAATATTTTATATAAAGATTGTACACTTCATTGTCTAAAAACATGGTGAAAGGAATTTTATCCTCTGGCTTATATTTTGAAAAATCTATATTACGGGCGTAGTAAATAGAACTCAATACATCTTGAATACAATTGGGTATTTTAAAAGTTCCTTTCTCACTTACTGCCGTATTATTTTGCTGGTTAAAAATTACATTTTCATTAATTTTATACCCACCTTCATCTACATTTCTTACAAATTTTAGTGGCTGAAGATTGGCGGTATCAATATAAGTTTCATACTTATCACGCACTTTAAAAATCCAGTCGTAGCTTGAATTTGAAGCCCCACTTCCAATAATATGATATACAGGTTTGTTGTTAAATTTTTCAGTAGCTACCGTAAAATTAGCGCTGCCTGCATTCACATAGAGTCCTATAAAATTATAAAACACATTAAAGCTGATGCTCTCTCCATCCTGAAAAGCGGTATTGCGGATACCACAGAAATCATCGCCAGCTGATAATTTCTGAGACATCAAAATAATTCCCATCAAAACAATTAATTTTCTACCCATGCACATTTTATTTATTTCTGAATAATCGCAACCCTAATATAAACAAAGTGCCAGCAATTGCTGGTAAGATTAAGTTAATTATCCAAATACCTGTTGCAGTGGCAATAATTCCCAATGTATTATCACTCATCATTCCCAATAGCAAAATACTCACTTTTCCCCTAAAGCCCAATTCTGCCAGTGCAATGGTTGGAACAATGGCCAATACAAGAAACATTACCCCGACTAATGCGCAGGCATCCAGCCAAAATATAGGCACATTAAACACTTGCAATAATAAAAGATATTGCAGCAAAAAAACAAAGTAGCGACCAAAAGAAAGCGATAGTAATCCCATCAATTCTTTCCAATGAAAATCTTCTAGTTTTTCTAAGAAAAATTTATACCGCTGTACAAAGGAAATTTTTTCTAATAACTGAATCAATCCCGACATTCGGAAATAGGCCAGAATAAACAAAAAAACACCCATCGTTACTACATATATTAATCCGTCTAACCAAAATACAGACAACCCCTCTAATTGATGCTTGGAGTCAAGTATAAAGATGCGCATATAGAGCAGGGAAACGATGCCCATTACAAACGTTGCAATGTTTTGTGCCATGCTTCCTACAAATGATAATACAACTCCCCGTATGCGATTTCCTTCTTCTAAAAAAGCTACTCTACCAGCAAATTCACCCATGCGATTGATGGTATTAAAGCCCAATGCTTGCCCCGCTAAAATTGCTTTAAACGCGTGTATAAATGAAAGTGTTTCTATTCCTTTTACTTGAAGCTGCCATTTTCGAGCTTCCATGCCCCAATTTACCAGCATAAGTACTACTACTAGCAAAAATTTCCAGCTATTATTACCTATGATTGCAGATTTGATGGTGTTCCAAGATATCTGTACATCTTGCTGGTGTTGTATTTGCTGGTAGATGGACCATGCAAGCCAAATGAATAGAACTGGCCCAATAATATAGTTGAGTATATTTTTATATTGCTTGGTCAATTCACTTTTTTTGTAAAGGTAGGGGTTCGGCTTACAAAAAAATATTTCTTACTTTCACTGCAAATAAAAATCAATTTAAATAAACATATGCCATACGAATCTGTGATTTTAGGAATTGATCCTGGCACTCAATTAATGGGATATGCATTGCTAGGTATAAGTGCTGGAAAGCCCGAATTAATCGTGATGGATGCATTAAAGTTGACCAAAGAAAAAGATATTTATGCCCGATTACAAATGATTCATAGCAATATTTGTAATTTAATAAAAACGCATAGCCCCCATTCATTTGCCATTGAAGCACCTTTTTTTGGAAAGAATATACAAAGTATGCTTAAATTAGGAAGGGCGCAAGGTGTGGCCATTGCTGCCGCCATGCAATACCATATTCCTGTTACGGAATATGCTCCAAAAAAAATAAAGCAATCCATCACCGGAAATGGAAATGCTGATAAAGACCAGATTTGGAAGATGTTGCAACATATACTTATCATTAAAAACAAGCCTCAATATTTTGATGCTACTGATGCATTGGCTGTTGCACTTTGCCACTTCTATCAAAGCAATAGCGTACTGAATAATACAGGCAAGCCCTTAAAAGGCTGGGGCGATTTTATTGCCAAAAATGCAAGCAGGGTCAGAACTGCACAACAATAAATTTTTCATGAACCAGGGCGAATAACTAAAAGCACAAATCTAAAATCTTGCATATAGCTTGCTGCACTTCTACTAATTCTGATGCACTCAGCTTTAACTTTTCACGGGTAAAATTCAAGTCATCTGCGCCATTAATGGGCAGCAGATGAAGATGCGCATGTGGCACTTCTAGCCCTACCACGCTTATACCACAACGGTTACAAGGAAACGCTTTCTCTATAGCTTTTGCTATGGGTTGCGCAAACAGTAGTATCTCCGATAAATAGTCGTTCGTTAAATTAAAAAAATGATCTGTTTCTATTTTAGGCACTACCAGTACATGTCCCTTCACCATCGGAAAAATGTCGAGAAAAGCATAAAATTTTTCATTCTCTGCTATTTTATACGAAGGAATTTCTCCTGTAATGATTTTTGAAAATAGGGTCATTTATACAGTAATATTCTCTACTTTAAACTTAATAATTCCATTTGGAGCATGTATTTCTGCAACTTCTCCAATAGCCCTACCTAATAACCCTTTTCCTATAGGTGAGCCCGCAGAAATCTTACCTGCTTTAAGGTCGGCTTCTTTTTCTCCAACTATTTGATACGTAGTTATTTTTTTAGTCGCCAAATTGGTAATAGTAACCTTTGTAAGAATGCTCACTTTACTCGTATCAATAGTAGTAGTATCTACTATTTTAGCATTCGCAATTGCTCCTTCTAATTGTTTAATTTTAGCTTCAAGCATTCCCTGTGCTTCTTTTGCAGAATCGTATTCAGCATTTTCCTTTAAATCACCTTTTTCCCTGGCTTCAGCAATTGCACGGGAGGCGGCAGGCCGGTCAACCGACTTCATTTTCTGCACTTCTTTACACATTTTATCGAAAGTTTCTTTCGTCACATACATATTAATTTCACTCATACGTTGGCTTTAAGAATGCTAAAAAAAAATACAACGCCACATTTAACTGTAGCGTTGCATATCAGCAAATTTACGGGAAACTAGCTAAACAGCCTATAAAATAGTCAATTTTTTAAGCAGCACTTCTGCCATACCTAAATAAGCTTCGTGACTGTAGCCGGCTATATGCGGGGTAATGACCACGTTTTTTCGCGCGTTTAAATTGTTTAACTGCTCCTGTTCTTGAATGGTATAACTGCTTAATTGCTCGTTTTCCAACACATCTAAACCCGCAGCTTTAATGCGATTATTATCCAGCGCCTCTATTAAAGCACGAGTATCGGTTACTTTGCCCCTACAGGTGGTGAGAAAATAAGGTTTTCGTGCTAGTGTATTAAAAAAATCTTCATTGGCATAATGAAATGTTTCAGGGGTTAGCGGCAAATGAAGACTAATGATATCCGCCGATTTTGCAATCGTATCCACACTCGATTCTACCATATAATCGTTTGAGAATACAGATTTGTGTAAATCATTGGCAAGTACCGTTACGCCAAAAGGTTGTAGCAGCCTTGCAAAGGCAGCACCCGTATTTCCAAAACCAATAATGCCAACCGTCTTACCACGCAACTCATCCCCCCGATTTTCATCCCTTAACCAATACCCTTCTTTTATTTCTTGGTTGCTGCTTCCAATACAATTCATTAAGCACAAAAGCATGCCCAGCGCGTGTTCAGCCACAGCATTTCGGTTGCCTTCGGGACTACTTTCGCAAACAATGCCTTTTTGTTTTGCATACTCCACATCAATCAATTCCATTCCACTACCCAAGCGACCAATCCATTTTAACATGGGTGCCGCATCAATCATGGCAGCATCTATTTTCAACCTAGTAGTCACCACCAACCCTACTGCATCTTTTATCAATTCCATCAATTCTTGGTAACTAATGGCAGGCAGGTAGAGTACCTTATATCCTTTTTCAATAAGGGTTGCCTGTAAATATGGATGGGCTTTGGCGGTTATGATTACTTTTTGTGTCAATATTTATTCGTTAATTGGTAATGAGTCTTCCTGTTAAATTCAACCCCTACCCCATTCTAAAAGTCAATGCTGCAAATTCTTCTACCGTTAATTGTTCTGCGCGTTTGGTAAAAATTTCTTCCTGCAATACACTTGCTTCAAAAAAAGGTTTCATGGGGTTACGCAACATTTTTCTGCGCTGACCAAATGCGGCTTTCACCAAAGTAAAAAATGATCTTTCACTTTTCATTACAATGGGCTGATCTTTTCTTCTAAGCCTAATCATTCCACTCACTACTTTAGGGGGTGGATTAAAACTGGTTGGCGGCACATCAAACAAATATTCAACTTCATAAAATGCCTGTACCAATACACTCAAAATTCCATATACTTTGGTATGTGGTTTTGATACGATGCGCTCGGCTACTTCTTTTTGAAACATACCAATCATTACCGGAACCTGGCTCTTCCATTCCAATACCCGAAAAACAATTTGGGTAGAAATATTGTAAGGAAAATTACCCAGTAATATAAATGATCCTTCAAAAGGAGGATCTATTTCAAGAATACTCCCTTCAATAATTTTATCGGCCAAAACAGGATAACTGTGTTTTAAATAAGCCACTTTCTCCCGATCCAGCTCTACTGCTTTAAACGCAGGCATATCCAGCTTCAATAAGTGCTTGGTTAAAGCCCCACCACCGGGACCAACTTCTAGTAATGGATAAGCAGTGCCATCTTCTAGCAATGCAGCTACTATTTTTTGGCAAATGTTTTCATCCTTGAGGAAATGCTGACCCAGCGACTTTTTGAGCGTATATTGCATGACTGCAAAAGTAGTATTTTAGCAGCCTAAATAACGTGTATGAGCAACGAATTGCAAAAACCTATCATCGGATTCACCTGCGGCGACTTAAATGGTATAGGATTAGAGCTTATTATTAAAACCTTGACAGATCAGCGTTTGCTTGATTTTTGTGTGCCTGTAGTTTTTGCCAATATCAAGAGCATTAATTTTTATAGGAAAAGCCTACCCGATGCCAATTTTAATTATACCCATGTAAAAGAATTTTCTCGCCTCAACCCAAAACAAGTAAATATTGTAAATGTTTGGGAGGAAGAAGTGGCCATTACGCCCGGACAATTGAATGAAATAGGCGGTAAATACGCATTGCTTTCTTTAGAAGAAGCTACCAAAGCACTCAAGGAAGGACTGATACATGGGTTGGTTACTGCTCCCATTCATAAAAAAAATATTCAGTCAGAAACCTTTAATTACAGCGGTCATACTCCATATTTTAAAGATTATTTTGGCGTGAAAGATGTGGTAATGCTGATGGTTGCAGAAAATATGCGGGTAGGTTTGGTTACCGAACATATACCAGTTGAACATATTGCCCAGCATATTACCAAAGAAAGTATATTGAGCAAACTAAAAATAATGAACAGCGCTTTGCAAAAAGATTTTGGTTTTGATAAACCTAAAATTGCAGTGTTGGGATTGAATCCACACGCGGGCGATGATGGCTTAATAGGCAAAGAAGAAATAGACATTATTCAACCTGCCATTAAAGAAGCGAGGAATCAGCAATTGGTTTTTGGCCCTTACCCAGCAGATGCTTTTTTTGCAAGGGGTCAGCATGAAAAGTTTGACGCGGTACTTGCTATATACCACGATCAGGGCTTGATTCCTTTTAAATCGTTGGCTTTTGGAGAAGGAGTTAATTATACAGCGGGATTACCAGTTGTTAGAACCAGTCCCGACCATGGAACTGCTTTTGATATTGCTGGAAAAGGAAAAGCAGACCACAGTTCTTTTTTAGCAGCCACTTTTGAGTGTATAGAAATATTAAGTAAAAGATTGGGTTATGCCGATATGCGTAAAAATCCTTTGCGTAAAATGAGTGCAAGAATATTGGCCAATGCAGTGGACGAAAAAATTGAAGAAAACGAAGGATAAATTATGATGCAAATTGAAAACAATCACCTCCGCATTCAAGTATCCGAAAAGGGTGCCGAGCTCCAAAGTATATTCAACAAAGAAACTGAATTAGAATATTTATGGAATGGTGATGCTGCTTTTTGGGGTAAAAGAAGTCCCGTACTTTTTCCTATTGTAGGAGGTTTAAAAAACAATACCTATCAATATGATGGCAATAGCTATGAACTGGGTAGACATGGTTTTGCAAGAGAGAAAAATTTCACCGTTACCAGCAATGAAACCAGCAGTATAAGTTTCACACTCAATGCAGATGCAGCTTCAAAAGAGCAGTATCCATTTTTGTTTAGATTCATGATTACTTATACCCTGCATCAGCACAAGTTAAGTTGTACCTATGAGGTGTTTAATATAGACGTAAAGCCCATGTTTTTTTCGGTAGGCGCACATCCTGCATTTAAAATACCACTGGTAGCGGGAACAGCGTTTGAAGATTATTATCTATTATTTAATGAGGAGGAAACAGCAGATAAATGGCCATTATCGGCAGAGGGACTTATAGAAAAAACATCCGTCAATTTTTTCAATAATAGCAACCGCATCAACTTAACGAAACAACTTTTTTATGGGGATGCTTTGGTATTTAAAGGGTTAGAGTCAACCAGTATTTCACTACTTACCGATAAATCTGCGCACGGATTTAAATTTGAGTATGCTGATTTTCCTTATATGGGAATATGGAGTGCAAAAGATGCAGATTTCATTTGTATAGAACCTTGGTGTGGTATTGCAGATTCTGTTGAAGCAGATGGCAATATAAAAAACAAGGAAGGTATTGAATTACTTATTCCAGGAGAAAGATTCAGCAGAACTTGGAGTGTTGAATTGAAGTAGTTATAAGTAAGATCCTTAATTAAAAACAGCATCGGCTATTCCTTTGTTGATGCTGTAAGCAGTGTAAGTGATTTCTACTCGACCTTTTTTTCCTTTCAACCGATTTTTAGTTGCCTGATCAGTGTCATCAAACTCAAGTGTTATACCCTTCGGTAATTTATAATCTTTGGCATTAAAACTGAACAATACTTTATCGGGCAACCCATATTTTGCAAATTGTCCATAGCTTAATTCCATTTCATAAGTACCACTTGCTCGGGTTGTTGTTACTGATTTCATAATCAGTAAATTCGCTTCATCAATATATAAGGTAGATAAAACAACTTCGCTATTATCCGCAGTAGGTAATAGTTTCACTACACGGGTATTTGTATTTCCTACCATTACTTCACCCGCATCAATGGCTACAAATCCATCACTCATTACCATACTGCCCATATTAATGCTGATGCCACCTTTAGGCAATATAGAAATTCCTCCATCACGTTGAAGCTTGAATTTGTTGGGTCGTTTATAAAACACTTTAACGCGACCAACAGGAGCTTTTATAAAAGCCACATCGGTCTTCATTTTTCCTTCTGCTGTATAGTCGCTTACCAGATCTAACTTGGCTTTTACTTTGGCTACTAAGCTATTCATTTGCTGTGCTTTTGCAAATGGCAGGCTGCCAACAATCAGGCAAAGGGTGATCAATATTTTAGGGGTATGGAATAGATGCATTTAATAATTTTTTATGCCTTTACAGATTGACCAGGAGTTGCTAACTTAAAATATCTTTCTTTCGAAACAACAGTATAGATGCACCGCCAAATCCAAGGATGTGAATGATTAATACCAAGGCTGATTTAATAATTTTTGCAGGATATTGAATGCTCCCCACCATTGCTTCATTGGCATCGTTCACTTTAAAATCGAAGAACTCTTTCCAAGTAATCATATGCGACGTAAATAAGTAAGGTTTAATAATATTGAATATGGGAATATTCATGGTACTTAAAATAGTAAATACGATAATGATACTCATGGTAGCAACAATGGGGCCAATAGAATTTTCTGCAAAAAAAGAAAGAAAAAATCCAAGTGATGATACTGTAAGCATTGCCAATGCTGCAAAGCAGAATGCACCCGCATATCGCCAGAAGATATCAGATTCTTTTACAATAACCACATAGCTGCTCTTCATAATAAACAAATCATCTGTTCCAAAAATAGCCATGCTTACAAATAATCCCAGAACAGCTATCCAAATAAGCAGTAATAAAGTATAAATAGCAGCAGCTAGAAATTTAGCAGTAACAATAGCGGTGCGCGACTGTGGCTTGGTGAGCAAAATTCTTAGCGTTCCCATATTGGCTTCCCCAGAAATCATATCAGCAGCTATTAATGCAATCAGCAGAGGAACGTGTACCAATAACAGTTGAAGAATAATATAGCAAATAAAATAACCATTTAGAATTTTACCATCTACGCTAAAAGTATTGGCGAAATCTGCCATCACAAATTCGGTGTATTCTTTACCATCTACCAATAAACCAAGTTGTATCACCCCAATTAATGCAGTGATGGCAACAAAAGACAGATAGGTTCTGGGTCTTCTAAAAATTTTGTATAGCTCAACTTGTAAATGTGTCCACATATTGTTTTCCGGCTGTTACTTGTAAAAAAAAGTCTTCGAGACTATGACGGGGTTGGAAAGAAAATACGGATATATCTTTCTCCACCAACATACGATTAAAGGAAGGAATATCATCTCTGTTCAACGAAATAATAATATTCCCATCTCTAACGGGCAGCAATTGTTTAGCCCATGCAGTTTGATTTATTTTTTCTATTGCAGTATGGTTATCTGCGGTCATCAACTGAAGAATGGTTTGTGAAGTATCAAATAATTCAGTTGCAGCACCTTCCACTAATTTCTTGCCTTTATCTATAATAAGCATTCTACTTGCTATCTGTTCTATTTCATATAGTAAGTGAGAAGAAACGATCACCGTTTTTTTTCTTTCGCATGAAAGCCTTAAAATAAGATTTCTGATATCTGCAATACCTTGTGGATCTAATCCATTGGTAGGTTCATCTAACATAATTAATTGGGGATCATGAACCAGTGCAATGGCAATACCCAACCTTTGTTTCATGCCTTGTGAAAAAGTCTTTACCGTATCTTTTGCACGGTTGGCAAGGCCTACCATTTCTAATTGATCCATTAATAATTGATGGGTAGGTTTCATACCACTCAATTTGGCAAAGAGTTTTAAATTATCGTAAGCAGAGAGGTATTTATATACATCGGGCTTTTCAATTACAGCCCCCACTTGTTGAAGAATATCGCGTCGGTGTGTGGAAAGGGGGTAGCCAAAAATTTCAATAGTACCACTGGTAGGCGTTATTAGTGTAAGCAACATTCGGATGGTGGTGCTCTTGCCAGCACCATTCTGGCCTAAAAAACCGTACACATCACCATCTTGTACAGAAAAGGAAAGATCATTAACCGCAGTGAGGTTGTTGAATTGCTTGGTGAGTGCCGTTACTTTAATAATTGATTGCATGCATTTTATATAACAGTAAAACTAGGGAAAAGGTTGGAACCAAGTAAAGTCTACCTAACACCGTCTACCGATAAGTACTGCTGCAATGCCTGAACATAGGCATCAAAAGCGGCTATGCCAGCAGCCGTAATCTTGCAAGTGGTTTGAGGATAATTATCTTTAAACTGTTTTGCCACATCTATATAGCCCACATCCTTCAGTTTTTGTACCTGCACGCTTAGGTTGCCCGCAGTGGAATTGGTCTTCTCCCTAATAAAGGTAAATTCAGCTTCCTTCACACTAATGAGTAAGCTCATCACTGCCAGTCTGAGTTGTGAATGTAATATGGGATCTAGTTCTTTAAACATTTGCGCTGCGTTGTGCTAAGTATTTTCTTCTTAAAATAATACCTGGAATAAACCAACAAAATAGGGCGGCAAATGTGCCCAATAACATATCCATTCCTGATTTGGTAAAACAAGAAACAATGAATAAAATATACGTAATAATGGCCCCAAAAATCATGGGTTTGAATTTCTTTACCATACCAGTAACCATAGTAGGAAACGCATACACGAGAATATATACCGAATAAAAACTGGGAGTAAAAGGAGTTATTAATTCATCGGGTTTGGCTCCGTTTGAAAAGTGTTTCATCATGGTCCACCCCTCTTCCAAAATAATTTGTTTGGTAACGCCTGGAACTATTAGTTGATAAAAGCTAAACCCAAAAATGGTAAGCCCGTAAACCAGCCAAACAGCATTCACCATATCATCTTCATATTGTTTTACTTTGGCTTGCTTTTTTGCGCGAGTAGAAATAAATATTTGAGGAATAATAGCGGCCAATACAATCAGCCATATATCAAAACCCAATTCAAGCCCATATTCAATTCTTAAATAAGTTACAAAGGAGGCAATACCCACTACAGCACCCCAAAGCAGTGATCCAATACCAGTTTCGTGGTAGCCGCCTTTGGCCTTCTGAATCATATTGGTAATTAGTTGCAGACTTTCTAGTTCAGTCAACTTTTTATCTTCACTCATATATGGGCAGATTTAAATTTTTTTCTTAAGAGATACCCTGGAATAATCCAAGCACTCAGCACGGCAATTGAAAGCAGTAATAGAATTTCTTTTTGCTGAATAAAAGTAGAGATAATAGATAAACACCAACAAATAATTCCACCTATCACCAATGGTTTAAAGCGCATTGCAATGCCAGAGAGAAAAGTAGGTACTCCATAAAAGAGTAGTACAAAAGAGTACAAAACTACCCAGCTACCAAGATTAGTCATAATAAAAGTTGCAATTCCCATACAAATTCCAAAGCTGACCCAAATATAGTTGATGATCTCATCGGTATAAGTCTTTACAACAGCCCCTTTTTTCTGTTTACTGAGATAAATAATTTGAACCAATCCCGCAATAATGGTTAATAACCAGATATAGCCTGTTTTGGATGAAGCAAAAAATTGCATCAGCAAATACTGCCCACTGGAACAAATAAGCACTACCCAGCCCCACAATAAATACAAAGTGCCGTTATCAGACATTCGATTCTGTGCTTTATTAATCATGTTTTCAATTAATTGTAAGCTGTGTTGAGCAGAGAAATTTTCTTCTTTTTCCATGATTGATATTTAATAAAGATAACCCCGCAAATGAATGCGGGGTTAAGTAACTTATTTATTTATTGACAAGCAGCCAATAATTTAACCGCATCTTCTTTACCCCAATTTGGATGAAAAGGAGAAGCGGGTTGAAAAGTTTCGTAGAGCGAAATTGACTTCTCTAATAATTTTTTTGCAACTGTTTTACCACCTCCAAAAGCTTCTGGTACATTTATTTGATATTGCCCCTCCAACAAATAGGGACGAGGATTTTTAGGATCAGCAGCTTTTGCTCTTGCAATGGCTTCTGCGGCTACAGCACCATAAGTCTGCCATCTACTCATTGCATCTACAGTAAGTTGCATTACAGCTACGGTTTGTTTGAGACAAAATATTTCAGAATTATTTTTATCAATTGATTCTGCTTTGGCAATTAATTCTTTGGCTTTCTCAGCAGCTTTGTCTTTATCTGATTTAGGCGTCATCCAAGCAGATAATACATAGGTTCTTGCTGCATAGTAATAAGGTAACCATTTATCTTTTTCAGCATCTCCCACTCTTTCAAAAAATGCAGATGTTGCTGCCATATCTTCACCAGATTTGGCTTGGCTCATTTGGGTTAATCCATTTTGCATGGCTCCTTCAAATTTGGATTGTGCAGTTAATATTCCGCTGAGGAATAAAAAGGCGACTACGAATAATTTTTTCATGTTTTAAGGTTTTTAATTTTTACTGATTGATGGTTATTGATTAAATTTTTCTTGTTTTTCTTTTAATTTATTGTACTCATTTTCAACAGAATCTTTGGAATCGTACACGTAGGCATCCAAGCCTTCAAATAGCAGTCCGATTCCCCAGAAAAGCATCACCCATACAGGCCAAGGAAAAGGAAGATCATCTTTATAATTGCTTTCTGAAAAAAACCATACGCCCCATAAGAAGGTGTTTATCAAAATATAGTTGAGCAACCTTTTTTTAAACTTCGCTCTTTTTTTGGCGAGGTTCCAAAGCAGTTCATCTTTAGTTTCCATTTGAATTAATTTTAATTTTATAAATTATTTTTCTTTTTGAGTGATTCATATTCGTTCTCAGCAGAAAAAACATCGTTGCCATAATACGCTCTGGCATAGTGCAATCCTACTCCCAAACCCCAGCCCAGTATGGGCCAGATGGGCCAGAAATAATGGCTTGGCCCAGTAGTGAAGAACCATACACCTACAAGGAAAGTGTTGACAAAAATATAGCTGGCAAAACTCCATTTGAATGCAACCCTTTCTTTGGCCAATTTCCAGAGTCTTTCATCGCGTTGTTGATCATTTTGCATATTATTTAAATTTACTGGTTTACAATTTTTTAAAATCCGTCTTCTTCCCACCGTTCACCGTGTACCGTCTATCTACAAATTCCCATTAATATTCTGTAGTGTTCTATCAACACCCCAGCTCATAAATATTCCGAGAAAAAAGTTTCTTGGGGCTGGAGGATTCACTTCAGCACGAATCAATTGGTTGTTATTATCCCTCAATCGATTGCTGTAATTGTATCCAAAAATTTGCAACTCATTGAACACATTATTAATTCCCAACACTACTACTGTATTAGACTTTCCAATTTTAGGCAACCAATTTAAGCTGAAATTATTACTGCTAAATCCGATGGTTCTATCCGATAAAAATTCAGTGCCAGGTTTATTTGGATTGTAAAAAGGTCTTCCTGTACTCCAGTTCCAACTCCAGTTCACACCAAACATTTTTTTCACCCAGAACTTCTTCAATACAATACTACCGCTGTGATTGGCTGCAAAAGTTGGTTGTGCCATGATGGGATAATTATTGTAATCTCTTTTGGTATCTAGGTAAGAATAGCTGATCCAATAATCAAAGTTTTTAAACGTTTTACGATCTCTCCAAAACACTTCAATTCCTTTTGCAAAACCACCACCATTATTGCTGATGGCATTGGTAATACTTCTATCGGTTTTAAGTAAGCTTACATAATCTTTATAAAATATTTGTGTACGAAAAGTATAATTAGAAGATATATGTTGATAGGTAAGTATATAGTGATCGGCTCGAAGAAAATCGAAGTTGGCATTATTGCTCAGAAACCTGCGCTCTGGCGTTTGATAGAACATGCCATAGTCAGCTGTAAGTTGACTATTCTTACTCAATTTATAAGAGAGCGCAGCCCTAGGCGCAATATTCCATTTGTTCAGCAACCCGCTGTGTTCCATTCTAACACCGGGACGAAAAGCAAGATCATTGGTAATATACAAATCACTTTCTGAAAAAATTGCTTGATAAAAATCATTCACCTTGGAGGGAAATACACCAAAGGAAGCGCTGTAAGTACTGCTATCACTGTTGTTCCAGAGTTCAGTACCAAATCGAAAAGTATTCAATGCTCCAAATTTTTTATCCAATACAACCCTAGCCTGAACCATCCACTGGCGTGCATTAATATTAAAAGATGCATTATCAATTGCAGGAATATTTGACCTGCCCGCTTTTTGGTTTTGTTGATTTTGTATTTCGCTTCCAATTTTATCTTTATTGTAACTGATACTAGCAACAGTATTTATTTTCCATCCCCTACCCAGAAATTGTCGGTAACTAATATTGGTAAATAAATTTTGGTTGTTGAGTGAGAAAGCATTTTTCAATCCATTACTATCCAATGAGGGAGTACGAACCGCTAAATCTCCTGAGTTAAAATAAGCATAGATTTTAAACATCCCATTTTTCTTGGTCTTGATTCTAAAATTTGCATCCGCTGTATGAAAATCAGGCGCTCTAAAAAAGTCGGGAGCTTGTGGTACTAATTTTTGATAAAGAGTCAGGTTTACCCAGTTATAACTGAAACCATAACTTTTTCTTTTATCCTTTGAAACCTGTTGAAGACCAGCACTTAGAAAAATAGGTGAGAGACCAATCTGCACTTCACTTCTATCGGGGATATCAATACTTTCTAAGCTTAAAATACTACTTAAAGCTTGACCGTAAACGGCAGAATAACCACCGCTACTAAAAGCTGTGCCGCTGAACAAAAATGGAGAGAATCTACCCCGTTGTGAAATACCTGGAACAGAGCTGTAGAAAAAATTATTCACTACCGTACCATCAATAATAATCTTGGCTTCTTCAGCACCACCACCACGAATAAACAAACCTTCTTGCTCCCCTACTTTTTGCGCACCAGGAAGTGTTTGAATGGTTGCAGAAATATCGGCGTTTGCGCCAGCGGTAGTGGCTATATCTAAGGCTTTTAAAACGGTACCTTTTTTCTTATCACTTGCTTCATAAGAACCAGCAGTAATTACAACGGCTTTTAATTCATTAATTTCTTCTTTTAAAGAGAAATCTACTGTAACTGTATCGCCAGCAATGGTGATGGGCATTTCAACAATTTTATTACCAATATTATTGGCCACCAATACAAAAGCACCTTTTTCGAAGGTCTTAAAAGAAAAGCGACCTACTGAATCGGAAGTGGTTCCATCATAAGTACCTTTTAAGGTAATGCTGGCACCAGCCAAAATTCTACCCCTATTGTCTTTAACAGAGCCCATCACACGAACTTGAGCGTTCAAAGAGGCTGATAAAATGATACTGCTTAAAAAAATTGCTATAAACTTCATACGAATTGCTTTGATTGCACAAACATAGAGTAGTTTATTTTATAAACCAAATTATTTTATAAATTTTCTTTCCCGCCTAACAAAATCACTTGAAATCTGTTATACTATTGATTATGAATACGTTATCATCTAAAAGGCAAATATTTCTAACCGCTAAGTGGGAATATTTAGTGATGCTGAATTATGCTTTACCAGAGCATTTATTATTACCATACTTACCAAAAGGCACCCAATTAGATCTTTTTCAAGGGAAAGCAATGGCAAGTATTGTGGGCTTTTTATTCAATCAAACAAAAGTTTTGGGGGTGAAATGGCCTTCGCATTCCAATTTTGAAGAAGTTAACTATCGATTTTACATAAAATATTTCGATGGCAAACAATGGAAAAGAGGAGTTGCGTTTATCAGTGAAATCGTTCCAAAATTCATCATTACCAAAATGGCCAATAGCTTATACAATGAACATTATAGCACCATGCCCATGCGTCATAAAATACATATTGAAGATCAATATTTACAAGTTGAATATCAATGGAAGCAGCAGCACAAATTGAATAGTCTTTCAGTAAAAGCAATCAACACATTACAACCCATTTTACCCAACAGTGAAGAAGAATTTATTTTTGAACATTACTGGGGATATAATCAACTCAATCAAACCACTTTAATAGAATATGGTGTAGAACACCAACGGTGGGAAGTATATCCAGTAACTTCTTATACCCTTGATGCAGATATAAGTTCTTTATATGGACAATCCTTTGTTCCTTATTTATCGGTTCCGCCCAATAGTATATTTTTAGCAAGGGGGTCTGATATTATTGTTAGAAGACCTCATAAAATTAAACTGATGTAATTTAGAAAAAAGTTGATCTAAAAGATGGGTTAATGGGTGTATTCGTTATCAAAAAACAATACATGGAATAAACTAGAAGTAGTTATTACAACCTAATATGCTGCAATTAAATAATTCCAACAAAAAACCCCCTCTGAAAGTCAAAGGGGGTTGAAAAATTATTTATTTAGTGTACTGTGCAGCAAGCCCTTTTGCCATTTCAGTCATCTTTTTAATTCCATCTTCTGGCAAATTACCTTTTTTAAATTCTGCCAATACATCGGGTAATTTATTCTCCATTTCTAATAAGAAATGTGCTTCAAATTCTTTTACTTTTTTCACCGCTACTTCACGAAGTAAGCCCTGTGTTCCCAAATAAATAATAGCTACTTGCTTTTCTACAGAGAACGGCGTGTACTGTGCTTGTTTAAGAATCTCTACGTTGCGTGCACCTTTGTCAATTACTGACTTTGTTGCTGCATCTAAATCACCACCAAACTTAGAAAATGCCTCTAATTCTCGGTACAATGCCTGATCTAATTTTAAAGTACCTGCTACTTTTTTCATTGATTTAATCTGCGCATTACCACCCACGCGACTAACAGAAATACCTACGTTAATAGCGGGACGAATACCTGCATTAAACAAATTACCTTCCAAGAAAATTTGTCCATCAGTAATAGAAATTACGTTGGTTGGAATATAAGCAGATACGTCACCAGCTTGGGTTTCAATGATCGGCAATGCCGTTAATGATCCGCCACCTTTCACCAAATGTTTGATAGATGCTGGCAAATCATTCATATTCTTTGCAACATCATCATTGGCTATTACTTTAGCAGCTCTTTCCAATAAACGACTGTGCAAATAAAACACATCACCAGGATATGCTTCCCTGCCTGGAGGTCTTCTCAACAACAAAGAAACTTCACGGTATGCTACTGCTTGTTTTGATAAATCATCAAATACAATCAGGGCAGGGCGACCAGTATCTCTAAAAAATTCACCAATAGCAGCACCAGCAAATGGAGCATAGAACTGTAAAGGAGCAGGATCAGAGGCGGAAGCACAAACAATAGTGGTGAAAGCCATAGCACCATTGTCTTCCAAGGTCTTCATTACACCCGCAACGGTAGACGCTTTTTGTCCTATTGCTACGTATATACAATAAACAGGTTTTCCTGCATCGTAAAATTCTTTTTGGTTGATGATGGTATCTACACAGATGGCTGTTTTACCAGTCTGGCGATCTCCAATTACCAACTCACGCTGGCCACGACCAACAGGAATCATTGCATCAATGGCTTTGATACCAGTCTGCAATGGCTCTTTTACTGGCTCACGATAAATTACACCCGGTGCTTTTCGCTCCAATGGCATTTCATATAGTTCACCTTGAATAGGTCCTTTTCCATCAATGGGTTCTCCCAGTGTATTAATAACCCGACCAACAACACCTTCGCCTACTTTAATAGAAGCAATTTGTCCCGTCCTTTTTACTGTATCACCTTCTTTAATGGTACCACTTTCTCCCATCAATACTACACCAACATTGTCTTCTTCTAAATTCAATGCAATGGCTTTCACGCCGTTTTCAAATACAACCAGCTCCCCACTTCTCACGCCGTTTAGTCCATAAACGCGTGCAATACCATCACCCACTTGCAATACAGTACCTACTTCTTCTAAGTCAGCAGAAGTGTTAAAATTGCTGAGTTGTTGTCTCAGTATCGCTGATATTTCATCCGGTTTAATATCTACCATTGTTTATACTTTTAAAAATGTTTGTGATTGTATTTATTATCTAATACTGGGTATATAATGATTTTGTTCAAACTGCTTTTTAATTTCACGAAGATCACGTGCAACACTCGCATCCACTTGTTTATGATCAAAATCAAGTACAAAGCCTCCTATCAATTTTTCATTGATTACCGTCTCTAATTCAACCGTACCAAAGCCATTCTCAGTTTGTACTTTTAATTGAATTGATTTTTTTAGTTCATCGGAAATAGGAATAGCCGTTGTTAATTTAACACAGTGTATGCCTTTAAGTGTATTGTATTGACTGATAAAAGCAGTTGCAATTTCTGGAAGATCCATCTCCCTTCCTTTTTTCACCAGCAGGTTATTAAAAGCTGCGGTAAGCTCAGAAACTTTTCCGGCAGTAACTGCTTGCAATATTTTTTCTTTTTGATCGGCTTTAATAACGGGACTCCTTAATACGTTTACAAAATCTTTGCTTGCCTTGCAAAGTGCTTGAACGTATTGCATATCAGCACGCACTGCGTCTAGTTGATTCTTTTCAATAGAAAAATCAACTAAGCTTTTGGCATAACGGTCTGCTAATCTTTGATTGCGCATGTATTAGTTCAATTTAACAGCTTCGGCTAATTGTTGAATATAATTTTCCTGATCGGCTTTATTAGCCAATTCCCTACCCAATACTTTGGTAGCCACTTCAATTACCAGTGAACCCACTTGGTTCTTAACATCGGTTAGTGCTGCATTCTTTTGTTGCAAGATGGCGTGCTGGGCTTCGGCTACAATACGGTCGTATTCAGATTTTGCTTTATCCTTAGCAGTAGCAATCATTTTATCAGATGCTTCTTTGGCTTCTTTAATCATCAAAGCTCTTTCTTCCCGAGCTTTCACCATCAAGGCTTCGTTCTCATTCACTAAGCCAGCCATTTCAGCCTTCACTTTTTCGGCAGAAGCAATAGCATCGGCAATACCAGTCTCTCTTTCACGGATAGACTTTAAGATGGGCTTCCAAGCAAATTTGCCAAGCACTATTAAGAGGATAAGAAACGCTACAGTGTTCCAGAACACTAATCCTATATCAGGTAATACCAGCGGATTGATTTCTAACAACATATTAAATATTTATAAAAAATAAAACTAAAAATTAAAATAATATGGATCCTTCCGCCCTGTGCATGGGATCCATATAAATTGTTTGGTGAATTAACCGCCATTACCCAATAGGGCAACAACTACTGCAAACAAGGCAACTGCCTCAACGAATGCAGCAGCAACAATCATGTTTGCACGAATTTCATTAGCAGCTTCTGGCTGACGGGCAATACCTTCTACTGCACCCTTACCGATTTGACCGATACCAATTCCAGCTCCGATTGCAGCTAAACCTGCGCCGATTGCGGCAACACTTCCTACTACCATTTTATTTGGTTTTTATTGTGATTAAAAAAGTTAATGATGTGCCGTTTCATGGTGATGTTCTTCAATAGCCATTCCTATATACATTGCACTCAACATAGTAAAAATATAAGCTTGTAAGAACGCCACAAGCAATTCTATTAAACCAATGAATACAGCAAAAGGAACAGCAATTGCTGAAGCTACCACTGTTTTAAATATGAAAATCAAACAAATCAAGCTTAGTACTAAAATATGACCAGCAGTTATATTTGCAAACAAACGAATCATTAGTGAGATGGGTTTTGTAAATACTCCAATTAATTCAATGGGTGCTAAGAATAATTTCATAGTCCAATGCATACCGGGCATCCAAAAAATATGTTGCCAGTAATTTTTATTAGCACTCAAATTTACTACTACAAAAACACAAACAGCCAAGGTCATAGTAAATGCAATATTACCACTCACATTTGCACCACCGGGAAAAAAAGGGACCAGCCCCAAGAAATTATTAATTAAGATTAAAAAGAAAATGGAGAGCAAGAAGGGCATATAGCGTTCATACATATGACCGATATTAGGCTTAGCAACACCATCTCTAACGAATAAAATAATTGGCTCCATGAACGACTGTAACCCCTTGGGCGCATTCGTAGTCCCAGTATTTTTATAGGCAGCTGCAACTTTCAGAAATACCAGCAATAAAATAATTACTGTGAGAAATAATGTAGCCACATTTTTTGTGATAGAAATATCCAAAAGCTTACCACTTGCCTTGGTGTTGATAGAACCATCATCACCCATAATTTTAATCTTACCTTCTACCAACTTATAATTAGAGTTTCCGCTGTAAACAATGGGCTCATGGTGTTCATCGACCAAATGAGCAGAAGAAAAAACTTCCAACCCTTTTTCGGTGTACAAAATAACGGGCAGAGGCAGGGATAAATGTCCCCCTAAATGCCAGCTATGATCGTCTTTTATATGTTCAAGAATTGTTTTTGTAACATTAAAATCGCCTTTTGCATGCCCTTCTGTATTTGCCTGTTCAGGCTGTGGATGTTCAGATGCTTGAATACGGTTGGAAAACAGCAGAATAAATAAGCTGAAAGTCACTACCAGTAAAGATTTTATGCTTTTTGCGGCCATACCCATCTCTAAATTTGCGGCAAAGATAAGGGTAAGGGGGTTAAAATTGCCGCCAGAAACAAGGATTTCCTAAAAAAAGATGGTTGCTGAGGATTGCATCTCATGCAATTTTGCATAGAACCCTTGTATTTCTATGAGCTGCTGGTGCGTTCCCATTTCTTTCAATTCCCCCTTATCCAACACCATTATTTTATCGGCTTTTCTAATTGTGCTCAACCGATGGGCTATTACTATGGAGGTTCTGCCAGTGATAAGGGTATCAATGGCTTTTTCTATCAATAATTCACTTTCGGTGTCTATAGAAGAAGTGGCTTCATCTAAAATAAGTATGGCAGGATTGTATAATAAAGCGCGAATAAATGAAATCAGTTGCCGCTGCCCCAAACTAAGCGTGCTACCCCTTTCCATCACATTATAATGATAAGCTCCTGGTAATTGCATAATAAAATCGTGTACCCCAATCATCTTGGCTGCTTCCATTACTTGTTCCTCACCAATAGCCGGATTTCTAAGCGTAATATTCTCCATTACCGAGCCCGAAAATAAAAATACATCCTGCAATACCACCCCTATTCCCTTCCGCAATAAATCAATATCATACCGATTAATATCAATGCCATCTACCATTATACTACCTTCCTGAATTTGATACAAGCGATTAAGCAAGCTAATAATGGAAGTTTTACCACTGCCTGTATGACCCACTAGTGCCACTGTTTCACCCGCTGCTATGGAAAAATTCAATCCCTTTAATACGTACTTATTTTCGGTATAAGCAAAGGATACATTTTTAAATTCAATATCTCCTTTTATATGAATAGGCCTATAAGCATCTTTCGCAGTAGGGAGTAATTCATCGGTATTATCCAACACTTTAAATACCCTTTCTGCTGCAATCATACCCATCTGCAATACATTAAACTTATCGGCAATTACACGGAGGGGGCGAAATATTTGATTCAAATAAAGTATAAATGCTACCAATATACCCGCATCCAATGAACGATCGGCTATCCACCAAACCAATATACCTGTACTTACTGCCAATACCACTTCTACTACTGGAAAAAAAACCGAATACGCAAAAATGGCTTTGATATTGGCATTGCGGTGTTGCTCATTAATTTTTTTAAACGCACCATATTCTTTGCGCTCCGCTGCAAATGCTTGTACTACCTGCATTCCCGTTATATGCTCTTGTACAAAGGCGTTGAGTGCCGCAACCGAATTGCGCACTTTTATAAATTGTTTGTTTACACTTTCTTTAAAATAATAAGTCGCTACAATCATAATGGGGAAAGGGGCGAGACTGATCAATGTCAACTTCCAATCCATCCAAAACATGGTGATAAGGGTAATAATAATCGTTAACAAATCGGCCACGATGGGAATTAATCCATCGGAAAAAATATCATTGATGCTTTCAATATCATTAATGGTTCTGGTAGTAAGTGTACCAATAGGCGTTTGATCGAATTGCCTAAGATTGAGTCCCAAGACTTTTTTATACACTGTTACCCTTAAATCTTTTACTACATATTGACCGATTAATGCTGTTATAAAAGAAAATAAAAATCGTATAGTAGTCTCTAGAAAAAGAAATGCTACTTGAAAAAGAGTGACTGCAATAATAAAGCGAGTGATATTTGAAAGGTTTGTTCCCAAAAGCACCGCGTTTACCCAGTGGGGTACCGCAGTATTTTTTCCGATGGCGGTATTCACCGTTAACTGAATCAGATAAGGGCGAATAGGCGCAGCAAAAGCCATTAGTATGGCCAGTATCAGGCTGATATAGAAATAATTGGAATAGGGTTTTACAAAAACGAATACACGCTTCAACAAACTAAAATCGAATATTTTTTTCTTTTCTGCAACAGCCATAACAGTTCAAAGGTAAGGAGTAGCGGCTAAAGGCATAGAAGCCAGCACCATCAATTTTTAAAGTGTATTAGTCCACCCCTGCTGTTTAAGCATCGGCATATTGTCGTAATTAGTAGCTGGCCTACCTATACAAAAATATCCCAGCGGCTTATAATGATCGGGTATTTGAATGGTTTCTTTTAATTTTTTTACATCCAGAATACTTACCCAACCCATACTAAAGCCTTGTGATGTAAGTGCCAGCCAAAAATTTTGTATGGAACAGCAAACACTCCAATCAAGTGCTTCTGCAATGGTTTGAACGCCAATAGTATCAGCTTTAATGGTGGAATAATCACTGCAGACTATCATCCCCAGCGGGGCTTCCATTATACCTTGTAATTTGAGCTTATTGTATGCTTCTTTGCGCTGTATATCGGTGATTTTATCTGCTGCTTTTTGGTTCTCCACCTCAAAAATTTCATATATTTTTTGCTTGGTGACTGTATCGTGTATAAATAAAAATCTAGCAGGTTCTGTTAACCCTACTGAAGGCGCATTTTTTGCTGCTTTTAAACAGGTATCAATTACGGTAGATGGCACTTCCTCATTGGTAAAATGCCGGGTATCTCTTCGCTTTATAATTGCTTCAAATAAATCCATAGTGTTAGCAAATATGAATGAATACAAGCGAAAATAAAAATAGAGCTGTGCGAGCCTTCTTTATAAAGCGGAACAGTATCTTTGCGCAAATAGCCAGATCATGTTATTCCAAACCATCACCACCCATTTAGAACAAGGCATTTTTACCATCACCATCAATCGCGCTGATAAGTTAAACGCACTGAATCAACAAGTGATGCACGATTTAAATGCAGCAATAGATGAAGTGTACCTAAACAAAGCCATTCAATCGGTAATTATTACTGGTGCGGGTTCCAAAGCATTTGTTGCGGGTGCAGATATTAGTGAATTTGCTGGTGCTTCGGTAACAGAGGGAATGGAATTGGCCAAAAGAGGGCAGCATCTTTTTTTTAAAATAGAAAATTGCCCCAAACCAGTTATTGCTTGCGTAAACGGATTTGCATTGGGTGGCGGTTGCGAACTGGCCATGAGTTGCCACTTTAGAATTGCTGCAGAAAATGCCAAATTCGGTCAGCCTGAAGTGAACCTAGGATTGATTCCTGGCTATGGCGGCACACAAAGATTGGTACAATTAATTGGCAAGGGAAGGGCCTTAGAATTATTGATGAGTGGGGCTATGATTGATGCGAATACAGCCTTGCAATATGGACTGGTAAATAATGTGGTTTCGCCCGAAGAATTGCTCCCTAAAGCAATTGCGGTGTTAACCCTAATAAATAGTAAAGCACCACTTGCTGTTGCCGCTTGCATCAAAGCTGCCAATGCAGTGTACGATGAAACCCTAAACGGATATGCAGTAGAAGTAACTGCATTTGGAGATTGCTTTGGCACTGCCGATATGATAGAAGGTACTACTGCATTTTTAGAAAAAAGAAAAGCAAATTTTAAAGCACAATAAAATACAAGTCATATGGAATACAGAATAGAAAAAGATACCATGGGTGAAGTGAAAGTACCTGCGCATGTTTATTGGGGAGCCCAAACACAACGCAGTATAGAGAATTTTCAAATTGCGCAGGACATTAATAAAATGCCCAAAGAAATTATTCAAGCATTTGCTTTTTTAAAAAAAGCGGCGGCCCTCACCAATAAAGACGCGGGTATTTTATCGGCTGAAAAATCTGATTTAATTGGTATTGTTTGTGATGAAATATTGGGTGGTAAATTAAACGACCAGTTTCCGCTGGTGGTATGGCAAACGGGCAGTGGCACACAAAGCAATATGAATGTGAATGAAGTAATTGCTTATCGTGCGCACGTGCTTAAAGGCGGATTGTTGGGTGATAAAGAAAAAGTTTTACATCCCAATGATGATGTAAACAAATCGCAATCTTCTAATGATACTTTCCCAACAGCCATGCATATTGCGGCTTATAAAATTTTATTGGAGACCACCATTCCCGGGATAGAAAAATTGCGTGATACCCTTACCGAAAAGAGTAAGGCTTTTATGCAGGTTGTTAAAATAGGCCGCACCCATTTTATGGATGCAACACCGCTCACAGTGGGTCAAGAAATGAGTGGTTATATTTCTCAACTCAATCATGGACTAAGAGCCATTAGAAATACTTTAGCACATTTAAGTGAGCTTGCATTGGGTGGTACTGCGGTTGGTACGGGCATCAATACCCCCAAAGGATACGATGTAAATGTGGCGAAATATATTGCCGAATTAACTGGCTTACCCTTTGTTACTGCTGAAAATAAATTTGAGGCGTTGGCAGCACATGATGCCATTGTAGAAGCTCATGGCGCATTAAAAACAGTGGCGGTTAGTCTCATGAAAATTGCCAATGATATTCGTATGTTGAGTTCAGGGCCACGCAGTGGTATTGGTGAATTATTTATTCCAGATAATGAACCCGGTTCTTCTATTATGCCTGGTAAAGTAAACCCTACACAGTGTGAGGCATTAACGATGATTGCTGCGCAAGTAATGGGTAATGATGTAGCCATTAATATTGGTGGATCAAATGGACATTTTGAGTTGAATGTATTCAAGCCAGTGATGATTTATAATTTCCTGCATAGTGCCAGATTAATTGGTGATGGCTGTGTAAGTTTTAATGATAAATGTGCGGTGGGCATTCAACCTATAGAAGCCAATATTAAAAAGCATGTTGACAATAGTTTGATGTTAGTAACCGCATTGAATACTAAAATTGGCTACTACAAAGCAGCAGAGATTGCGCAGACGGCACACAAAGAAGGCACTACTTTAAAAGAGATGGCCGTAAAGTTGGGATATGTAACAGCGGAAGAATTTGACCAGTGGGTGATACCAGCAGAAATGGTGGGTGATATTAGTTAGTTACACATTTACATATAGTTGTAAAAATGGGGGGGGACTAGAAAATTTGGGTTTTATCGTTCACCAATGTATTGGTTTCAACCGTATGGTGTTCTTGTTCAGGCAGGGGTTTGAAGAATTTATTTTGAAAGATTAGAATAGCAATCACTCCTGAAGAGATTGACATATCGGCGATATTAAAAACGGGACGAAAGAATTCAAAATCATCACCCCCTACAAAAGGTATCCATTTAGGGTAGTGGGCATTGGTAATAATGGGGAAATAGAGCATATCCACTACTTTGCCATGCAGGATGCTCGCATACCCTTTACCGAACGGGGTTATGCGGGCAATATGTTGGGAGAAAATATCACTGGGTTCAAAAATCATTCCATAGAAAAGGCTGTCAATCAGGTTGCCCAATGCGCCAGCATAAACAAGTGCGGCACAGAGTAGGAATCCTTTGTGGTATTTTTTTCGAATAAAATCACGCAGTAAAAAGCTACCCCAAATAACGGCTACAAGCCTGAATAGGGTAAGTGCTACTTTGCCAAAATCGCCACCGAATTTCCAACCCCAAGCCATGCCTTCATTCTCAACAAAATGAAGCCTGAACCAACTACCGAGTATCAAATGTTCTTCGCCAGCATGAAAATTCAATTTGATGTAAAACTTAAGGGCTTGGTCGGCTAGAATTACTGCCAGAATAATAAAAATGACTTGTCTTGCTTTCACGGTTACTTGTTTACGTATAGGCAAAGATAAGGGAAGGGAGAATTTATAAATACTTCATTCCGTTTTCAGCCAGTATATATTTTAAATAAATAGGGGAATTTATCGATAATTATATGGGTACCCAATAGGAGAAGTAAATCTATTACTCTAACCTACCCTAGATTGTATTCGGGGTAGGCAAACCCCGAATCACAAATTACTGATGCCATAATTGTAACTTATTCTGGCAAATCTTGAAACAGACAAAAAAGATTACATAACTTCAACATATAAAAATCTATTACTATGGTAATTGAAAGAACAAGCAAAGAAATAATAATCAGGCTTCCATCATACGTTAATACTGAAGGCTTGCAACGTTTGGTTGACTATTTAATCTACAAGGAGGCTACTGCAAAATCGAAAGTTAAACAATCTGACGTCAATGCTTTAGCCTCAGATATTAAACAAGGTTGGTGGAAACAAAATAGAAGCCGACTCGTTAAATGTAACTATGCCTAGTTAGGATTATTTACTGAATTTTAAAGCTGTACCAATATCCCCATAATGAATGGCTTTAGAAAGTGTAACACCATAAAAAGGTCTTGAATAGTTAGCTGTATTGGTTATTTCTGCCTGTAGGGTAATTCCAGTTTTAGATTCAGTAATCCAAGCCCTTCCGCTAAAGAAAATATCATCAACTCTTTTTGTAGAGGCATATACCCTATCTTGATCTGATGGATAAAAACTAGAGCTGTATCCTACTGATGCATGAACACGTACAGATATATTTTTATTCTCATGTGCCATAAAAAACCCGATTAACCCCGCATTAAATGCAAACTCATTGGCATAAACTGTATTAGTAGCCTCAAAATCTAATGTCCCAGGAAACCTGCCTTTTTGTATGGTTGAATCCCTATTTCCAGCGTTCGAAAAGGATGAAATTATTTGAGTTCGTCTCCAAACAAACTCTAAAGAGGGAGAGTAATACAATTGCAATGCATTAGATATATCACTGATACTTCCAAGTTTGATTAATGGATTAAAATACGCTCCAAGATTATCAGAAATACTAGTTCTAGAAAGTCTTACCTGCTCTGTATAATTCATAAAACTAGAATCACTAATTCTGTTTATTCTATATACTCGTCTGATATTACCCGTAGTATCAGTTCTTAGCATTGTTCTATTTCCGAAAAGGCTAAGATATACACCTACTTTGTTGGCTACAGGTGGCAAAAAAATATTAGTTGCAAAAAACAAATGATTTGGTTTAATTCCATTCACTAAATCAAAGTTAGTACCTATATAAGCCAAGTAATTATAAGCCGTTAATGAATCCAAAATTCTATGCTCCGATACCTCTACTGTTATTTCTTTATAAAGCCCTAAATTTTTATCGGGGCTTAAATATGAAACATTAAATTTTAGTACTAATTTCCTTGCTCTATCTGGTAATGAGTCTTTTTTTAGGGTTAAAAAACAGGAGTTTTGCTTTTTTAAATTACCAATATGTAAATCTGGAAAAGCAATTTCGCATTCGTTAAATCCTAAATTTGACTTGACAGAATCCAGTTGAACTGAAAAGTGAAATTTTTCAGTTAGTTTATAGGAATCAGGAATATTTGCACTAAAATTAATTTTATACACTCGATCTTCTGTGTTGCTTTTTTTCAACTGGATAATAGCCTTTTCAAAACTAATGGCATAATTTTCTTGGGCAAATATCAAGACACACAAATGCGTAAAAAAAATCAATAGAATTCCCTTTTTCATATTACTGAATTATAATTACAAGTAAGAGATGAATGAACTAGAACGTTAAAATATCCTACAGAAAAGCTTTTCAAACTTAATGCCTAAATGATTCTGTAACATGATACGAAACACCATTGTACACGCTTGGGTTCTTGTCTTTAACTACTAATGAAGTGGCTGTTAATTCTACTATGGTATATGGATCACCGCCACCAATTACAATCTCCTTATCATTATTCTGAAATTTCCAAGTTTCAGTCTCTTCTTGTGGATCGCTACTTCTGCATTTCGTGGCTCCTTCATTGAATATAATTTCAAGATTTGATTTAAAAACAAGGTAATTGTCTTTTTCGCATGCTTCCATTGCTCCAAACAGATTGGTGATTAATACCCCATTCCCATTCCAGTCAATTGGTATAGATGAAGTATATGCAGATCTATACCATTTACCATTGGTGATTAATTCCATAGGCGTTTTGGAATTATTTGCAAGGGTATCGTCTTTTTTTGAACAGGCTGCTACTATCAGCATTAAAAACAGGGATGCAATTTTAATTTTTTTCATTGTATTTATTTTGTGGTTTTAAGGAATCTAAAAAATGAGGATGTATTTCAGAAAGCAATTGGCTTTCAAATTATCCTACCACAAAAATGAGATGGAATCAAATTAATATAACACGTATTTCTACGTGTTACTGGTATGTATTTTTACCTATTAAGGAGTATAAATTATGCTTAGTTTACCGTGAACGATATCTTTTGTTTATGTCTATAAATTACATTTTTACCATTCTGTACCGCCGGTTTCCAATCTGGACTTTTATAAATCACCCGCATCGCTTCTTCTTTGGTGCCATATCCAGGATCGTTTTCAGCTACCACATCTGAAATAGTACCATCTTTTAATATGGCGAATGAAATTTCTACTGAATAAGTTCCCGAAGGTGCTCCCTTATCAACAGGTATATTGCCATTCAAACTGCGGCTGATATATTTATTCCATTCTGCTAATCCACCTGGAAATTCAGCAGGAATCTGAGATGGAATTTCATTTGGATCTGCTACTGGCATTGTTGATGGAGTTGGTGCTGATGCAGAAGCTGGTGTTTTAGTCGGTGCGATAACTGTTGCTGTTGTGGTATCGGACACTATATTTACTCCGCCCGCTACTACCGTATATATTTCTATTATTTTTTTGGTGTCTCCACAATTGGTATCGGCTCTCTTAAGTACCAAACTATATTTACCCGGTGGCAGGTTATCAAATACTCCTGTTGTATTTGTTACCACTTGGTTGTTCACCGTGTTGGTAAGCATAAACTGTATTGCTCCTTTGTATTCCGTTACCTGAAACTGCAATGATCCATTCTTACAATCTTCACAAGTAGCTGGAATATTCTTCAGCAGCTTTAACTCCAAATTAAAAGTCAACCCCTCTATCTGCACTTTCCGTTCTACTGGCTTGCAAGAATCACTGCCATTGGAATAGACCAATAAACGGTAATCGTTCATCTGTAAATTATTGAAAATCCACGACGGCATATTCGTCTTGTCCGACTTATATACTGGCACCCCTTCTTGGGTTAATAAAATATATCTAAATGGCCCCATACCTTGGTTTATAGTCACGGTAAACGAACCATTAGGCGTTTCATTACAAGTAGATTTAGCAATATTGGTAATATCTATTTTTACAGGTGGTGGCTCTGTAATAGTCGCCGCCATTTCTATGGTTTGTCCACAAGAATCGGTAATAGCAATCTGGTATTTTCCGGCTAATAATTTTTTAAACCGAATATTCCGATTGTTCATTTCTATAATGCCTATTTGGGGACTAATACTGGCTTTTAATAAAGCAGGATTACCGCCCCGAATACTCACCATTATTTCCCCATCATCCAACGCATTACAGCTTACTGCTTTTACTTCCCGCTTTATTTCTTCTAACTTAGGATGTTCATTTACAACAACAGGATACCACAAATAACAAG
This sequence comes from Sphingobacteriia bacterium, assembly GCA_004294135.1. GTDB lineage: Bacteria > Bacteroidota > Bacteroidia > Chitinophagales > Chitinophagaceae > Sediminibacterium. The sequence continues at coordinate 5,515 of RDZY01000028.1, read as the reverse complement.
CTCCTCTATTCTGGTCCTTATTGGTAATATATAATTTATACTCGCCTTTTGCCAACCCTGTAATTTGATCACTATTTTGCTGGGTGGCTTTTACCAAATCTGTTTCCTTACAAGGCAGGGCTGTATTCTCTGGAAAACAAATAGCCGTTTCAGCAGATGCTGGCCTTAATACCAGCATATAATTTTGGGTGACTCCTTTTATATTGTTGATCCAAACAATGCCTTGCTTTGCATCTTTACAGGTATTGGAAATAAATATACTATTAGTAGGAATGGATGGTGCCGCTGGCATAAATACCACTGAACTGCCCACTGGCATACCCTGCTCTTCTTTTGTAACCAATGATACCCTTACTGGTAGTTTTAAATTATCAACGATAGGTTCTTTGGTAATTGCTGCAATATCTAGACTGGTTTGTGGCTGATCGGTAGTGGTTAATAATTTCCACTGATCAGAGCCTGGCGTTTGTATTTCCCATTTATATATTATCCCATCAGTATTGGGCAATATATTGGCACCTGTACTTAATTGTATTTTTTTATCGGCACAATATTTTCCTGAAATATCATCTGTTTTTATTGGATCTGGTTCGGGTAAGCTGTATTTTATTTTATATTCAACAGCAAATAATCCACCCTCTGTAGTAGCTGTAAATTTAGGAGAAAAAATACCCGGTTGAATTTTTTTTAGGTCAATAACAATGTCAGAAAATGCATGATTCTTGTCCTTATTAAACAACCCACTTCCATTAAAATCGCAATCGCCTTTTTTCTTATTTTTTTCAAAAGCTTCCATCCGAATATTTACAACAGAAGCCAGTGACAAATCCAATTCTATTGGTAGGAGACTGTATTCCATGGCAGCATCCTGCAACTTATAATCTACCAAATGCAAACAATTGAATCCTTCTGCATCCTTTGGATTCAACAGGGTATTATTTTGCTTGTCTGAGAAACGCACCCTTGGATCCGTACCACTTTTTAATGAATACTTTAAATGGAGGTCGGTAATAACAATACTTACCTGTACTTTTTTCTGCGCAATAAGCGGAGCGACAAAACTGGTAGAAAAAATAAATGCCAACCCAATGAATAGTTTCATAGATATGCTTTACAATTTTTATTGGTATTATTATTTATGCAGTCTTAAACCCACGTATAACATATAAAGCCCAGTCTTGGTATCGACCGTAGGAATTTCTGAAATATTTGAGATACCAAAATTATAGCGTACTCCGGCCATCAATCTTAGTGGGAGATTTATTTCAGCACCCAATACCGCAGATAATTCTGTGGTTTTAAAGGCAGCTTTCACATCTGTTTCTGTATTGCCTGTTTTTGATTTTGCAGTCAATAACAAACCCCATTGCGGCCCTGCATAAACTTTTAAAAAACCCATTTTCACTTGCAACAACGCCGCAGGAGCAGCTAAATAGGCCAAATTGGTTTCCTCCACCGTATTACCTACTTTATAAGTTCCTCCCTTGGGATAATATCCCAATTCGGTTCTTAGGGTAATAAAGTGACCAATCAATCTCCAGTTAATAAAAAATGCACCTCCCAAAGACGTTTTAGATTCTTCGGATACATTTGTTTGCGATATGGCATTGTAATCTAAATCGGAGCGCTGTAACCCGACTAAAAAACCAATTTCTTTTTTCTTTTTTTTACCAGATGTTTCAGAAGATTCGGTTTGTGCTGATAAATTTAAAAACAAACATAATAAGACAATGGTGATGGAAGTAACTTTTCTTTTCATGATAATGGTGTGAGGGTTGAAAATAAAACTTTAACAAATTATGTAAAACTTTTCATAATTATTTAATAAAAAAATAATATAGCAAAACTTGTCTTGAAAATTCGAATTTAGGCTGTTATCCTGTCCTTTGTCTACGGAATATTACGTTTCAAAGTACGTATTTTTACGTATTTGCTTATAAACCACATTTACTATATTTATCATATCTGAAACCATTGAACCCATGCTACCCAATACCTGTAAAAATTTACTGGCAGTCGCTCTGTTTTCCTGCTCCCTATTCAACCCAGCATACGCACAAACCAGTGCCCCCTTACTCCAAAAAATAAATAATAAAATTGCATTTCAGCAATATCGGGATGCCATTGCAGACTTGGATAAACTGATACTGGCAGGGGTTGACAAAGCCGATTTGTCCACCGCTCTTTTTTATAGGGGCAAAGCCAAAGAAGGTATTAAATTACATAAAGAGGCGGTTGTAGATTATAATGCGGCCATTAAAGCCGATAAGAATAATGTAGAAGCCATAAATTATAGGGGCATCAGCTATTTTGAAATGCAGCAATACACTGAAGCTTTGAAAAATTTTGAAGATGCCCTGAAAAAAAACAGCACTTACCTAGATGCTTATAAAAACAGGGGGCATACCCTTTTTAAACTTAACAATTATAAGGATGCGCTGGTAGATTTAGACAAAGTGGTATTGGCTGATCATGAAGCAGTAGATGCCTTGTACATCAGGGGTAATATTAAGAAGGCTATCAACGATTTTACTGGTGCCATGCTCGACTATAACAAAGCCATTGAAATAGATGAAAATGCTACGGATGCTTACCTTTTCAGATCCGATTTAAAAATGGCCATGGGCAATGCAAAGGGCGCACTGGCTGATTTGAACGATGCCGCAGAAATTGAAGACCACAATGAATTGGTATATTATAACCGCGCTTTGGTGAAAATATTTCTGAAAGACCTGAAAGGCGCTTCCAAAGATTTACTAGAATTGCTTGAATACAATCCCGACTATGTATATGCCCATTATCATTTGGGGATGATCCGATTTAAATCGGGCGACTATAAAAGCTGCATTAAGCACTTAACCAAAGCCATAGAATTGAATGATACAGATCCTGCTTTTTTTCTACAACGTGGATTGGCTAAACAAAAATCAGCAGACAAGTCAGGGGCTTGCATCGACTTGATAAAATCCAGCAAAATGGGCAATCCAGAAGCAGTACTGCTGGCAAAGGCCTGTAAATAATAGGAGGGCTTACTTTCATAAGCCCTCCCCCCCAATTATACTGTAATGATTGTAACAGTGATACAAAGATGAATTGAGATGGTATGATTAAATAAGGTAAATTCACGTTAAGCAAATACGTATTTTTACGTACCTGTTTTACGTAAAAAACAATCTTATCACCTTAAATGAGTAACGTTAATTTGTATCTAAATAATTTTTAACATTAAAAACTTAATTATGGAAATTCAGAATAGTGAAAAGTATCCAAGAATGTATGTGGATCCTATAACAGCCAGTAAAAGACAGAACTGGCATTTTATAAATAAGTTCCTCCCGCTTTCAAAGGCATTGGGCAAACCCGCATTTATTGATGCAGCTTATTCAATGGATGATTTTAAAGCATTACACAAATCGCTATTTAAAGAACCTGAGACTGATGCTGTGAGAATATATATAGCCACTTACCCCGATGATGTGGCTTCCTTAGATTTAGAAACTAAATACGCTGGAACCTTAACCACTATTTATGCTCCTTGTAAATTAGCCAACGGCTCAGGTGGGATAATTTTTAAAGAAGCAGACCCCCGTATCAACTATATCATTCATCCATATAAAGGATTAATGAGTATTATACCGGAATTAGCAAATAGCTTAATAGATAACTATAGAAATGCAATCATTAAATTGCCTTTATTAACACAAATAGTTCATGACCTCGGTGGTAATAAAAGCGAAACCGATACCCGCTCTATACTCCATTTAAAAGAGGATTTTGATGAACTTTTAAGCGAATCACTTTTTCAACAGGCTGATTATATTCAATTAAAACTCACATCCTACACACACGAGGAAACGAGTGTGCAGGGTAAAGAATACTTATGTAGATTAACCACTGCTTATGAGTTGCTTGATGCAGCAGGAAGGGTGATTGACATTACTTTACGCACTAGAACTGGTTCAGAAAAGAAAATCCTTACAGACGACTTTAACAACGGAACATTATGCCCTCCCAAAGAATGTGGCGATTAAGATAAATATCCTATGGAAAATTTTATTTTATTATTTGAGTTGATCGCATTATTGAGTTGCATATACAATTACAATGAATTGCAAAACTATCCACTGAAATGGTTTATTCTGCTATTAGTTGTTTCAAATTTGGTAGAATGGGGGAACCATTTTGATTTATTCATCATTAATAAATCAAATAATTGGATTGCGAATATTCGCAATCCTTTTGAATTTCTTTTTATCAGTTGGTTTTATACCCAAATAATAGAGAACCCATCATTGCAAAAAAGAATCAAACTGATTGCGGCATTTGTATTCCTAGCATCTGTATTGAATTTTCTTTTTTTTCAAGGCTATCGCTATTTTAATTCATATACAGTAATACTGGGAGGATGCAGTTGTATTTATTTTATTGTACTATATTTTAGAGAGATAATTGAAAAAGCAGCTATACCCAACTTATACAAACACCCCTATTTCTGGATCAGTGTGGGATTTTTATTTTTTTATATGGGCCAAAGTATCTTACTCAGCTTTTTTCAATACTTCCTTATCACCAATCAATTCAAAGCATTCTTTCCAATTTGGAAAATTTTTATTTACTTAATTATTTTTATATTATACACTTGTTTATCCATAGCATTTTTCTGCAGGATCAAACCACCCGCTATATCCTCACAGGTATAGTAACAGGTGCTGTTTTATTCCTATTCCTGGCAGGTATTATCGTCTACTTTGTAATTGAATACAAAAAAAGGCAGCAGCAAAATAGAGCCCATACCATTACCATGCAAGAGAACTTTCAGAAAGAGCTGCTCATAACACAAGCAGAAGTAAAAGAACAAACCCTGCAAACCATTGCCGCTGACTTACACGATAATATTGGGCAACTGCTCAGCATTACCCATGCTACCCTTAGCTCTATTAACGTAGAAGATAAAATAAAATCTTCACAGAAAATTCAAACCGCCATTGGTTTTGTAAACCATTCCATTAAAGACCTTCGCCAGCTAGCCAAGCTTTTACAAGCAGAAAACTTATTACAACAGGGTCTTATTACCGCCATTGAACAAGAATTAGATTGGCTAAAAAACAGCGGGCAGTACCAAGTTCATTTCACAAAAAATATGGACGAGAGCTATCTCCCCAACCCCAAAAAAGAACTGTTTATTTTTAGACTGCTGCAAGAAATCATCAACAATATTATTAAGCACGCCCATGCCAGTAATATTACCTGCACGTTAGCATTTAAGGAGCAAATGCTCAGCCTAATCATAAGCGATGATGGAAATGGGTTTGATGCGCCACTAATCAATAAAAAAGACGCTGGCCTTGGTATTGGCAATATGAAAAAAAGAGCTGCCCTTATTGGCGGCACTTTCAATATACAATCATCACCTGGAAATGGCACTACCGTTCACATCAATATTCCTTATACAAATGAATAAAATAAAAATTGCGCTGGTAGATGATCACACACTTTTTAGATCGGGCATTGCTTC
>RDZY01000051.1 GCA_004294135.1 Sphingobacteriia bacterium | reverse complement strand
GAGTCGTTTTTTTGAAGGGCTAAATGTTTTATGCAACTTTCATTGAACTACTATTGAGGATATATTGAGGATACTATGAGCTTACCATGAGGATACCCTGACTTTACCCCTTGTTTATAACGTTAAATAAATAAGGGGTTTTGCCATACCGGCTTCGGGAATCCTTTGGGGTTGGGCTGCTACAACCCGCGCTGGCAAAGGAAAACCCCGAGGCTTACTCGAACAAGTCCACAACAAAATACCTATTTGTAGTAATTTTACTAGATTTTATATAATCAGGTATTTACCGCAATCTTTTTACCAATCAGATATTGTTCTTTTGTAAAGAATTCTATCCCATGCGTTTAATTGACCGACTTTATCAGTATTTAAACTACCAGGCCATGAGTGCTTATGCATTTGAGCACCATTGTGAACTTTCCAATGGCTATTTGGGTAAACAATTTAAAGGCAAGGGTAATATTGGATCAGCTATTTTAGTAAAAGTAGAAGAGAAATTTCCCGACCTTAACATTCAATGGTTGGTAACTGGGAAGGGGAAAATGATTCGTTATGGGATGGAATTACTCAACCATTCAAGTATGGAGCTGAATGAACAAGCTCCATTTTCTGGAAACGCTGATGAATGGGTAATTGAATCATTGCGCAACCAGATTAGAGCCCTACAACAAACGCTGAAAGATAAGAATGCCATTATTGGATTGCTGAAAAAAGAAAAAACAGCCAATAAGAATGCCCTCTTACGAAGGCATTCTTGAATCAACTATCAATAGCTATTTTCTATGCGGATTCCGTTTCATAAGCAGAAACTGGTTCACAAGTGCAAATAAGATTTCTATCTCCGTGTGTATTATTTACCCGAGCAACACTTGGCCAGAATTTATTTTGGGTGGTATAATAAAGCGGGAATGCAGCTTCCTTTCTGCTGTATGCATGTTTCCACTCTTCTGCGCAAATTACAGCTTGGGTATGGGGTGCATTCTTAAGGGGATTGTCAATTTTGTCGGCTCGCCCATCTTCAATTGCTTTTATCTCCTCATAAATGCCAATCATTGCGTCGCAGAAACGATCTAGCTCGGCTTTGTCCTCACTTTCAGTCGGCTCTATCATAATGGTGCCTGCCACCGGAAAACTCATGGTTGGGGCATGAAAACCATAATCAATCAATCGTTTCGCAATATCTTCTGCCTCCACGCCTGCTGTTTGTTTGAAGGGACGTAGATCTACAATAAATTCATGGGCACAAGTGCCATTTTTGCCCGTATATAAAATTGGATAGTACTGCTCCAATCGCGCTTTCATATAGTTCGCATTTAGGATGGCATATTCCGTTGCCATGCGAATGCCATCAACCCCCAGCATTTTTATATAGGCATAGCTAATCAGCAAAATACTTGCAGACCCAAATGGAGCTGCACTTACTTCTAAACCCTCATGCTTATATCCTATTAAGTGCCCAGGTAGGAAAGGAGCTAGCTGATCGTTCACACAAATAGGTCCCATGCCCGGCCCACCACCGCCATGCGGTATGGCAAAGGTTTTATGAAGGTTGAGGTGGCATACGTCGGCACCTATCATGCCGGGACTGGTTAAGCCAACCTGCGCATTCATATTAGCACCATCCATATATACCATTCCACCATTTTGGTGAATGGTGGCACAAATATCTTTAATGGTCTCTTCAAATACACCGTGGGTAGATGGATAGGTAACCATCAAAGCCCCCAATTTGTCTTTATACAACTCGGCTTTTGCCGTTAGATCGCTCACATCTATATTGCCAGCTTCATCACATTTTACCACTACTACTTTGAATCCTGCCATTACTGCACTCGCAGGATTGGTGCCGTGTGCACTAATAGGAATCAACACTATATTGCGAAATGCTTCATTCCTATGTAAATGGTATGCCCGAATAGCCAATAAGCCCGCATACTCACCCTGCGCGCCACTATTGGGTTGTAAACTACACGCTGTAAATCCAGTGATTGCACATAGGTATTGATTCAACTCCTCCAGGATCTGTTGGTATCCTTGGGTCTGTTCTATGGGTACAAATGGGTGCAGTCCACCGAACTCAGGCCAGCTTACAGGGATCATTTCTGAAGCCGCATTTAATTTCATGGTGCAACTGCCGAGACTTATCATGCTGGTATTAAGTGAAAGATCTTTATTCTCCAGTTGCTTTATATAACGCATCATCTGGCTTTCACTGTGGTGAATATTGAAAACTGGGCTGGTTAAAAAAGGACTGGTTCTTTTTAATAATTCGGGTATCGCAGCCGATTCAAACCCAACCGCTTTCACATCCACTTGGATTGCTTTTTTTCCGGTGGCAGTGGCAAACACTTGCAATATCTTGTTAAGATCTTGGATAGAATTGGTTTCATCGAGACTTATTCCAACCGCCCCATCTTTATAATACCTGAAATTAATTTCCTGTTCTTCTGCATCTGTTTTTAATTTCTCAATATCTAATCCAGAAACTTGTAGACTGTCAAAAAAATGAGGATGCATTAACTCTACGCCCATTTCTACCAATCCATTTGCCAATAAATTGGCGAGGGAATGAACCCTTGTCGCTATATTTTTCAACCCTTCTGGGCCATGATAAACTGCGTACATGGCAGCCATATTTGCCAGTAATGCTTGAGCTGTACAAATATTAGAAGTCGCTTTTTCGCGCTTTATATGCTGCTCTCTCGTTTGCAATGCCATCCTGAGGGCACGATTTCCTTGCGCATCAATACTCACGCCTATTAGTCGCCCCGGCATGCCTCTTTTGAAATCGTCGTTGGTAGCAAAAAATGCGGCGTGCGGTCCACCATAACCCATTGGTACGCCAAAACGCTGGGCTGAACCTATTGCAACATCTGCTCCAAGTTCTCCGGGTGAAGTGAGTAGCGTAAGTGCCAATAAATCGGTTGCCATAATTATATAACCGCTAGCATCGTGTATTTTTTTAATGAAAGAACGATAGTCTTCTACTGAACCATTGTCCGCTGGATACTGCAGTATTGCTCCAAAGAAAGTGTGGTCAATCGTTGCTGATTGATAATCTCCAAATACCAATTCTATATGAATGGGAGCAGCGCGGGTAATCAATACTTGCTTGGTCTGGGGAAAAATATGCTGGTCGACAAATAATTTTGGTTTGGTAATATTATCTGTTTTATTCACTTGGTGAAACAACATTGACATTGCTTCGGCTGCTGCAGTGGCCTCGTCTAATAAGGAAGCATTCGCCATGGGTAAGCCCGTTAAATCGGTAACCATGGTCTGAAAATTCAAGAGACTTTCCAACCGTCCCTGTGATATTTCTGCTTGATAGGGTGTGTATTGTGTATACCAGCCAGGGTTTTCAAAAATATTACGCAAAATCACACTGGGGGTGATGGTTCCATAATAACCCTGTCCTATATAATTTTTAAAGACCTTATTCTTGACTGCCAGTTTTTTTAATTCGGTCAAATATTCAAATTCACTGATGGCATCAGGAATATTCAATGGGGTTTTAATACGAATAGAATCGGGAATGGTTTTACCAATTAAAGATTCTATATTGTTTTCTTTAATGGTGTTAAGCATAGACGCTAAATCTTGCTTATTGGGTCCGATATGACGGCGTTGAAATTCGGTAGATTGTTGCTCAAATAAGTTCATACTCAGCTCAGTTGATTTTGTGGTGCAAAGGTAATAAGATCAAACAGCATAAATAGCGGTTTGTTCTGCTTGGGGATAGCTTGTTGAATTTTATTCCTTGGTTTCTGCTATTTCCCTTAATTGTTTGCTGGTTTTTCTGCTGCCATCGTGACTCCATCCCGGTGGACCGAAAAGATATTTGCACCGATGCTTGAATGAAATACCAGGTTGAAATAGATCCTGCACAACTGATTCCCATTCGTGTAGAACCAGTTTAAGCGGATGGCGGGTATCAATATTTGTAGTGAGTCCGTATTGAATGGGCTCATATTCATTTTTGTCTAGCTCTGCTTGAAAACTCCCAAAGATTTTATCCCAAATAATTAAAAACATACCCATATTTTTATCAAGGTATTTGGGGTTTGATCCATGGTGAACCCGATGGTGGGAAGGGGTTACAAAAATATATTCCATCCACCCCATTTTGTAAATCAATTCAGTATGTACAAAAATACCCCAGAGCTGTGTGGCAGCATATATAAATACGATATCAATTGGCTCAAATCCCAGCCATGCAATGGGAATAAAATACACAAACCGATAGAGTGGTTGGAAAACCGACGACCTGAATCCGACCGTAAAATTCATTAATTTACTGCTGTGATGGGTGATATGTACCGCCCAAAACAGCCTGATATGGTGATCGAAACGGTGCAGCCAGTAGTACATAAAATCTTCCAATAAAAGCAAGCATATCCAGTACATTATTACTTGGTGAACTTGTATAATTGACCGCCTATAAAAATATTGTAAAATACCCATTGAAATAACTCGAAAAAGTAAATCTAGGGATCCATTCAGTACCATCAAATAAATATTGCTTAGGGTATCTTTGGTTGAATAGTTTTTTCGGTGTTGAATATGCGAAAGCAATATTTCTATTCCAATAATAATTAAATAAGTTGTGGCTGATATTAAAATAAGCCACTGTTCTCTTAATGAATCCATAATTTTACCGAAACTAAAGGCTTAATGATGCTGCAAATTAAGTCATTGGAATGAATTTTTGAGGATTACATTAAACGAACTACGTGGAAGAATTACTGAATAGCTGGGAAAAAAAATCGGTCGAGCATCAAAAAAAATATGCCCAATGGTTGAAGCGTGCCGACAAAAATAAAGTACTTAAAGCATTGCCTGATTTGCACGAAGCAGCTTTTGAGCAGATTGATTGCTTGACTTGTGCCAATTGCTGTAAAAATTATTCGCCTCGCTTTAAAATGCCCGATATCAAGCGCATCAGTAAGCATTTGGGATTAAAGGAAACTGCTTTTATTGATCGCTATTTATCGTTGGATTCAGACGGTGATTATGTGGCCAAATCTGCGCCTTGCCCCTTCCTAGGCACAGATAATTTTTGTACTATTTACGATAAACGACCATCGGATTGCCAAAGATTTCCTTATACGGATGAGGATGTTTTTCTTAAAAGACCATTGATTACATTGAAAAATACCAGCTTTTGTCCCGCCGCATTTTATGTGATAGAAAAATTAATACAAGTAACGGGTTAATAATTCATTTTTCTAAGTGTAGGTGCTTTAAACCATGTGGCTACTACCACAAATAGGGTCATCCCACCCCCAAATAAAACGGAGGGAATAACGCCCATTAATTTAGCGGCTATGCCACTTTCGAACTGACCGAGTTCATTGCTGCTGTTTACAAACATGGCGTTTACACTCATCACCCTGCCCCGCATATGATCGGGTGTTTTCATTTGAACAATGGTACCCCTAACAATCATACTAATGCCATCTAATATTCCACTGATGAGTAGTGCTGCAAAAGAAATCCAGAATAATTTTGAAAGCGCAAATACAATAATGCATACACCAAAACCAGCTACGGATAACAATAATGTTTTTCCTTGACCAGATTTTAGTGGAAAGAAAGTGAGGATTAAAATAACGAAAATTGCACCAATATCAGACGCTGCATTCAACCAGCCAAATCCAATGGGTCCAATATTTAATATGTCTTTGGCAAATACAGGAATCATGGCCACAACACCTCCAAATAAAACAGCAAACATGTCTAGGGAAAGTGCACCCAGTACTTCCTTTGTTTTAAACACAAATTGCAATCCTTCTTTCACACTTTCAAAACCCGTTTTTTCTCCTTTTACATTCAATGCTGGTTTGGGGCTGAGTGAGTATATAAAGCCAAAGCCAATGGCTATAAGGCTTATAATGATAATTAGGGAGCCGAAATTTCCCAGTCCCGCTATTAAAAAACCCACAGCCGCATGCCCAATTACCGATGCAGATAACCAAACACTTTGGTTCCAAGTGGTAGCACTTTGTAGTAAATTTTTAGGGACCACCGTTGCCACCATTGTACTGAAAAGCGGTCCAGTAAAAGCCCTAATTATACCTGTTAAAAATAGGAGAATATAAATGCTAAATGCTACCCAATTTGCCCCTAATTGTGCAAGGGTGAAATGAGTTGATAGCAATAGGAATAATAGCACACAACTAAAATAACAAACCACACCTTTTAAAAGTAGTTTCCGCTTTTCGCTGATATCAATGATATACCCTGCGTATAATGCCAAAGAAACGGCAGGTATTACTTCCGCTAAGCCTACCAGTCCAATCGCAAGTGGGTCATTGGTTAATTCATATATCCACCATCCTACCAATGTACCAAGCATTCTTAATGCCATTATATAAACAAATCTCCCGATCATTAAATGCCTAAATTCCGTAACCCTCATGGCCGCAAAAGGATCTGATTTTTGTTGAATATTGTCCATTCAATTATTGTGTTGTTATTAGGGTAGGGTAAAATAATGTTGTCCCGCTTCAAAATCTTTTTCCAGCGCATCCAATACCACGTTTAAATGGGCTTTATTACCTATAAAATCGGCATTGCTGGCATCAATAAAAATTGTTTTGATATGGTGCTGTTTAATATAGCTGGTATAGGTTTCCTGAATATTAAATAGGTATTCATCAGGTATGGATTGTTCGTATGGACGATTTCTTTTTTTAATATTCTGTTGCAGCTTTTGAACGGGTGCGTGTAAGTAAATAAGTATATCAGGAAAAACCAGTTGATGGTGCATAATATCAAAAAGTTTCTGATAAAGCCTGAATTCTTCCTCTGGTAAATTTACTTTGGCAAACAAAAGGCATTTGGTAAATAAATAATCAGAAATGGTAACGGGTTGAAATAGCTCTTTGGTATGGCATATTTCCTTCAATTGCTTGTATCGCTCAGCCATAAAGAACAGCTCTAGCGGAAAAGCGTATTGATTGGGGTTTTCATAAAATTTACTCAAAAAAGGGTTGTCGGCAAAGGCTTCAAGTGTAGTCCTTGCATTTAGTTTTTGAGCCAATAACTGGGTGAGGGTAGTTTTACCCGCACCAATATTTCCTTCTACTGTAATAAAATGATGCTTCATGTTTTAACGTAACTATCAAAATTAACCGTTCCGACGCCATCAGATTATTTTTTTTTGCACATCCGAATCATCCGTGCACACCACCAATAGTTCCTCAATAGTTTTCTTTAAAATGGGGTGTACCAGCAAGGGGGCTATTTCTGCCATTGGAATTAATGCGAACCTACGATCTGGCAATGCGGGGTGGGGTACTGTTATAGCCGGGGTATTGATAATATACGATCCGATTAACAAAATATCCAGATCAATGATTCTTGGACCTGATTTGATGGTTCTAACTCTCCCCATCTTTTCTTCTATGCTCAATAATATATTCATTAATTCGGTTGGAGAAAGCGCGGTTTGTAAGGCAAGGGCTTGATTTAGAAAGGCAGGTTGATCTAAATAGCCCCAGGGGGCAGTCTCGTAATAAGCGGATTTATGAATGATTTTACCGCAATATATTTCAAGCAATAAATGAGCCTGCACTAAATATGAAGCTTTATTGCCTAAATTGCTGCCGATGAGTAAATAAGCTATTTGCATAAATTGGTGGTGTAAACTGCTTCAAATATCTTTAAATATTAATCGGATAATTCATTTTTATGAGGCAATTTTTTAAAATAGTATTCGCAACCTTGCTGGCATTGATTCTATTCACAGTAATTGGTGTATTTGTTTTGGTCGGAATTGTTACCAGTGCAGCCTCGGCTGATAAACCTTCTGTAGGATCTAAGGCAGTTTTAGTGCTTGATCTTTCCGTGTCTTTTAAAGAACAATACAAGGAGAATCCGTTTTCGACTCTTTTAAATGATGGTAAAGCCGAAGCTCCCTCTTTATTTGAAGTGATAGAGCTGCTGAAACATGCGAAGACGGATACAGCCGTTAAAGGGCTTTATATTCTTTGTGCCAGTAATGCAAATGGTTTTGCAGCAAGTGAGGAACTGAGAAAGGCAGTGGTTGATTTTAAAAATACGGGGAAATTTGTATACGCTCACGGAGAAGTAATCAGTCAGAAAGGATATTATATTGGCAGCGCCGCCAATGAAATTTATTGCAATCCACAGGGTGGAGTTGAGTGGAGTGGACTCTCCGTTAATATGATGTTTTTAAAAGGAATGTTGGATAAATTAGAAATACAGCCCCAAATATTTTATGCAGGTAAATTTAAAAGTGCGACTGAACCATTACGCGAGACAAAAATGACCGAGGCCAATAAGTTGCAGACTGGTGTTTGGTTGGGTGAATTGTACACGCAGTTTCTACAGTCTGTTGCTTGGTCTAGAAAAAAAGATACTGCTGAATTACGCAGTCTTGCCCTCACTGGAGCCATACAAACTGCACATGATGCACTCAGGTATGGACTTGTAGATGCTTTAAAGTATGATGATGAAATTAAGTCAGTCATGCTACAAAAAATGTTATTGCAAGAAAAAGTGAAAATTAATTTTGTAGACCTAGCAACTTATCGAGAAGCAGTTTCTTTTGCTCCCAATGGGTCTAATAAAATAGCGGTTGTTTTTGCCAGTGGTGATATTGTATCTGGTAATGGTGATGATGAACAAATTGGAAGTGATAGCTATAAAAATATTTTAAGAAAGATTCGATTAGACAAAGATGTAAAAGCCATGGTATTCAGAATAAACTCTGGTGGTGGTAGTGCACTGGCTAGTGAAGTGATCTGGAGAGAGATTGCACTTATGCGTAAGGTGAAACCAGTAATAGTAAGTATGGGCGATGTAGCAGCTTCTGGAGGATATTATATTGCTTGTAATGCAGATACAGTATTTGCTAATGCCAATACCATTACAGGTTCTATTGGAGTTTTTAGTATTGTACCCAATTTGCAGTCTTTTTTCAAAAATAAAATCGGTATTACTTTCGATGGTGTTAAAACGGCTCCGTATGCAGATATGGGTAGTATAGACAAGCCTTTGAGCGAAAATGAAAAAAGATTTTTACAAGCTTCCGTTGATAGTATTTATTTGAATTTTAAAACCCGTGTTTCAGATGGAAGAAAACAAAATATGCAGCAGGTAGACGATATTGCGCAGGGTAGGGTATGGACTGGTACACACGCAAAAGAAATAGGATTGGTAGATCGTTTGGGTACTTTGCAAGACGCTATTGATTGCGCAGTTAGAATGGCTAAAGTAAAAAATAGCGATTATAAACTAAAAGAATACCCAGAAAAAAAATCTTTTATTGATGAGTTGATGAGTGGGTATAAAAAATCAATCAGTCTTCAACTTATACAAACCCAGTTTGATATTGCTGAGCTTAAGTTATTAAATGAATTAAAACAGGTTAAGCAACTGGTGGGGACTCCCCAGGCCAAACTCCCCTTTTTATTAAATATTGAATAATAGAATCGGGGTTGTCGCTTAAAAAAACAACTCAAACAGCTTTTAAGATTTAAAGAATATTTATATGGAAAAAAAATACAGTCAACTCACTGCAATGCTGGCCATTACGAAAGCCAGTTTAAGGGCTATTTTTAGAAGTCCCTCCGCAGTGGTATTCAGCATAGCATTCCCCTTGATTTTTATATTGGTATTTGGATTTATTGGGGGTGGTGGTAGATTATCGGTAAGCGTGGCCGTTGCTAAAAATTCAGATACATTGAACCCTGTTTACCTTGCCATGAAAAGTATTTCAGGCATTAAATTGATTAGAAAAGAGGGGACTGAACTAAAAGCAGATTTAGAAAAAGGAAGAATTACTGCATTGATTGATATTCAGAAATCAACCAATCCTAGTAAGCCTTATGAAATAAAGTTGACCAGTTCGGAAGCTGTAAATCCTCAAAATATTCAGGTATTGCAGTCCATACTCAATGCCGTTATTAGTGGTATCAATCAACAACAATATCCGGGTACGCCTACTATTGCTGTTATTAATAAAACGGTGACCAAAATACCCGGTAGAATATATAGAACCATAGATTTTATTTTACCCGGTCAGTTGGGTTTCTCCTTGCTTAGTGCAGGTGTATTTGGAGTTGCTTTCCTGTTTTTTAATCTTCGCCAACAGTTGGTATTGAAAAGATTTTATGCAACGCCCATCAAGCGATCGTATATTGTTTTAGGAGAAACATTGAGTAGGGTTATTTTTCAGATGATTACTGCTGTGGTAATCATAGTAGTGGGTCATTTTGTATTTAATTTCACCTTAGTACATGGACTAAAAACATTTGCCGACATCATGCTATTGAGTTTTATAGCCTTGATTTTATTTATGGGGTTGGGATTTATTGTAAGCAGTGTAGCCAAGAGTGAAAGTACAATTCCTCCTTTTGCCAACTTAATAACATTGCCTCAGTTTTTATTAGCAGGAACTTTTTTCTCCATCGATAATTTCCCTACTTGGTTACAACCGATTTCCAGAATATTGCCTTTAACACATTTCAATAATGCCATGCGCAATATTGCTTTTGAAGGGGCTGGGCTAATGGATTGTACCAAAGAATTGGGCATAATGGGTATATGGATTGTAGTAGTGTATGCCGTGGCTTTCAAGACCTTTAAATGGGAATAATATGCGCGTGATTAAGTTGGGACTTATAAGTGTATTTGTGTTAATGGTGATTGCTACAGCTATTGGACTGTTGTTGCCAGCTACCGTACTGGTATCTAGGGCGGTGAATATTAAATCGCGCAAAGCCCCTGTTTACGCGCTTGTTACCGATTTGCGTAATTGGACTAGTTGGGTTGAAGGCATGAAAGATTCCTCTGTAAAAGTGGAGTCTGCTACCGTAGCGCAGATGGGAAAAACAAGGTTGGTGGTTACGGATAAAACCGATTCAACACTACAAATGACCTGGCAATTGGCCAATGGGGTAGTGCAACAAAGCACCATTCGATTGATTACAGATGCTAGTGAACAAATTACAGTAGTACAATGGCAATTTGTGCAGCAATTAAATTGGTATCCTTGGGAGCGTTTTGGATCGATGATGAATGATAAAATTATTGGTACCTTGATGGAAAAAAACCTGTTAAATCTTCAGCACAAAATAGAGCAGTCCAATAACAATTAACTCAATCAGCTTCTCATATTGACGAGTTGACTAGCCCCATAAAAATAAAACCCCCTCAATATTTGAAGGGGTTTTATTTTACAAGTAAAATTTAGTTAGCCGGATCTGCTGGAGTATTCGGGTTATTGTCTCTTTCTCTATTAGGATAAGGGAAAAAATTTCGCTTTCTTTCGCTTGCAGGTCGTCCAAATCTTCTACTATCTTCTAGTCGCATACCACTCATACAAAGCTCTATGCAACGTTGGCGATAAATTTCATTTAGTAAAGATGGGGCGTCTGCTGTTCCGCTGTAAGCAGCAGTTCCTGCGCCAATACCCAATGGGTCACTTGCTGGCATTTGCGTACGAACTGCATCAATTTCTGCAATTGCGGCAGTTAAATTAGGTACAGATTGACGAACCAAGCATTCTGCTCTAATCAAACGCATTTCATCCGAAACATATATTGGAATGGATTGTGTTGCTGCGGTAAAGAAGCCCCTTATTCGATACCTAGGCGCAAC
>RDZY01000044.1 GCA_004294135.1 Sphingobacteriia bacterium | reverse complement strand
TCTAACTTTAAGATATTCTTTTGCATAGAACCCAAAAGAATAGCCCAGCGGTTCTAGACTTGTTGACGAATAAGTGGTTGGGCGGCCAATTATCTGCTGATGCTTATAGCTGCGGAAACTATTTTAATAACCGATATTTTTAAAAAATAGGAATAGCACAAAATTTTAATTATGAAAGCTAAAATGAAAAATTTAGGATTATTTTTGAGTAGAGATGCTCAAAAGAAATTAATTGGTGGAGATGGAGTGCAAGTTCCCACTGATGATATAGGAGGAACTGACAATGGCTGGAAATGTTGTTGGACAGGTACGAATAATTGTAGTGTTTGTGCGGCATATGGGTCTTGTGTTTCTGGAGCATCACAAGTAAAATGTTAAAGTAGTAAATCCACCAGTTGAAAATTTATAATATAGAATTTCAACTGGTGATGTTTTGTGTTTTAAAAATTGATATTAGATGAAAAATATTATTTTATTTCTGTTATTCCCTTTTCTTTCATTTGGACAAACGAATCTCCACTTTATCACAACCAGTGAAGTTCAAACTGTAACTAAAAGTTTTATGAATTTCTGGAGATATTATAATGATGAAATCGATTTATCTGAGGAATATCTTTCACTAGATCAATCTATGAATATTATTAGTAAAAAAGATTTTTTGTCTAAACTTGCTACTGGAAATTTTTTGCCTCTTCGTAGCGTGGATAAAAAAGTCGTATACTATAAATTAAACAAATTGGATACTTTGTTAGATAATGCTATTCATAAAAATTTGATTTCAATTGGTGAGTTACATTATAAATATTATCAAATGGAAGGAACCAAACTTCCAAGTATAATAACAGCAGATTTGAATGGTAAGAGTTACAGTGCTGAAACCACAAAAGGCAAAATACTTGTTTTAAAATGTTGGTTCATAAATTGTCAAAAATGTATTGAAGAAATACCATACTTGAATAAGCTATTTGATAAGTATGCTAATAGAAATGAAATTATTTTTTTAAGTTTAGCTATTGATAACGAAGTCGATTTAAGTAGGTTTCTAAAAAAAATAAAATTCAACTATGGTGTAGTGCCAAACCAAAGAAATTATATGGAGAATATTTTAAAAGTCGAAGCTTACCCAACTCATATTATTGTAGATAAAACTAACACAATAGTAAAAGTTTTAAATGATGCAAAAAATATAAAACCTGTCTTAGATAAACTATTTTTTCAATAAATGCCACTTTATTTTCACCCTCAACAAAACCAAATGGATTGCGGCCCTACCTGTCTCTATATGATCAGCAGGTATTATGGTCGTGTTATTGCGTTGCAGAAATTGAGAGAGCTGAGTGAAATTGGTAAAGAAGGCGTTAGCTTACTTGGTATTAGTGATGCGGCTGAAAAAATTGGGCTTCAAACCACCGCTTTGAAATTAAGTTTTACCAAATTAATAGAAGAAGCTCCCAAGCCTGCTATTCTTCACTGGGGGCAAAATCATTTTATCATTCTACTGCCACAAAAAAAACTTTCTTCAATTACAACCAACACAAAAATATTGCCATTGCCGATTCATCCAAAGGAATTATTGCAATCAACAAAGAATTGTTCCTACAAAAATGGATCAGCGATAAAAATGATCAAGGTGAGCCAACGGGTATTGCATTGTTATTAGAATCTGGTCAGGATTTTTATACGAATCAATGCAATGATGATTTTGCTGAAAAAAAACCAATCACAACAACCAACTGATTGGTTATATCCGCCCCCATAAAAAATTAGTTTTTCAATTGTTCCTAGGAGTAATACTGGGTAGTTTATTGCAATTGGTTTTCCCCTTCCTCACCCAAAGCGTTGTTGATGTGGGGATCAATACCCAGAATATACAATTTGTCTATATTATTTTATTTGCACAACTAGCACTCTTTATAGGTAGATTAAGTGTTGAATTTATCCGCAGTTGGATTAAAGCTGGTCAGGAATTGTTTTATATTATTCCAGAACAACCAACCTATTTTGCGGAGATATTGGCATCGCAACAAAATTTCGGTAAAATTAGTAAGGGGCAGTCGGTGAATATTGCCTTGAACAGTTACCAACGCAATGAATTTGGCATTTTAAAAG
>RDZY01000043.1 GCA_004294135.1 Sphingobacteriia bacterium | reverse complement strand
CGTATCGTTGCCTGTGCTGACGCTGTTCTGTATCTGCCATCTCTTTTTTGCATACACAAATATACAATATCCTTACCATTTTATGCTCTTATTAATAAAACAATTGCAATGGAAACGACAATTAATCCGATTTGATTTTTCATGAGTTAAGTTTTATTGATTTCATTTGCCTAATGGAATTTGCTAATTAACATTTTCTATTAAGAAAAATATGTTACGGCTCATTTCATGAGTCATGTTTTATTCATTCATCATTTCTCTAGCAACGCTAATAATATCTTCTGCATTTGGCTTACTGAAATAATCTCCATCACTACCAAAACTTGGTCGGTGTGGTTGCGCAGAAAGGGTACGGGGACTCACATCGAGCCAACGAAATGCTTGCTGTACTTCAATTACCTGCTGGTACATATATGCTGCAGCACCACCGGGTACGTCTTCATCTACAAAAAGAATACGATTGGTTTTTTTAAGCGACTCCAATATGGAATGGTGAATATCAAAAGGTAATAAGGTTTGTACATCTACAATTTCACAAGAAATAGCTTCTGTTTCCAAACGATCAGCCGCGTCTTGAATAATACGTAAAGTAGATCCGTAAGAAACAATGGTAATATCGGCTCCAGTTTTAATTATTTCTGGAATTCCAAGAGGTACTGTAAACTCTAATAAGTTAGCAGGCATTTTTTCTTTAAGCCTGTACCCATTCAAACATTCAATTACCAATGCAGGATCATTGCCTGTGAGCAAGGTATTGTACATACCTACTGCTTGAACCATATTTCTTGGAACGCACACATACATTCCGCGGAGCGAGTTAATAATCATACCCATTGGAGAACCACTATGCCAAATACCTTCTAGGCGATGTCCTCTGGTACGAATAATCAAGGGGCAACTTTGCTGACCTTTTGTTCTGAAATGGGTGGTAGCAACGTCGTCGCTTAATACCTGTAATCCATACAATAAATAATCTAAATACTGAATTTCTGCAATAGGGCGCAAACCTCTAAGAGACATGCCCAGTGCTTGTCCCACAATAGTAAGCTCCCGAATACCTGTATCAAAAATTCGATCCCTACCATGCTTTTCTTGCAAGCCAGCAAACCCTTGGTTAACATCCCCAATATGTCCTACATCTTCACCAAAAGCATATACTTTAGGATTCTGTAAAAAAAGTGAGTCGAAATATTTATTCAATATTTCATACCCATTTACAAAAGGGGCATCAAAAGAAATCAATGGTTTTATTTCATCTACTCGCAATGCACTTTTTGGCGTTTGGTTGTAGAGATGCGAGTTGAATAAATCTTTATTAGCATCAAGCAACTCTTGGTAATACAGTTTAACATCTTGTACCGAAGGAGATGCAGGTGCAATTTCAGTAGCCATAAATAAAGTGCGAAGTACATCTCTTCTATGAGGCTCTTTATTGGCAGATAATTCATTGGCCAGTTTTTGCAACTGCTTGTATTTATCCATATCATTCACTACCATTTCCTTCAATAGTGAAGCTGCATTTTCTGCCTGCTCCTTAATGGGATTACTATATTTTTCCCATGCCTTTAAACGGCTTTCTCTAACAGATTCCTTTGCATTGGCATGAATATCATTTATTTCGTCTTCATTGGACAATCCATTTTCGATCATCCATTCTTTCATCTTTTTAATACAATCCCACTCTTTTTCCCATGCCAATCGCTCAGGAGTTTTATACCTTTCGTGACTACCGCTGGTAGAATGACCTTGGGGTTGCGTAACTTCTTCTACATGAAATAAAACGGGAACATGTGTATCTCTTACCCGCTGAATGGCTTCTTCAAATACTTGACACATACCTGCATAATCCCAAGCTTTCAACTTATAAATGCGTATGCCGTTGGTATCTTCCATTTTTTCTAATCCCCGCAATGCTTCGGAAATAGATCCTTTGGTAGTTTGGAAGTTTTTAGGAACTGAAATGCCGTATCCATCATCCCATACAAATACAGCTAATGGAACTTGTAAAACACCAGCCGCATTCATGGTCTCCCAGAAATGACCTTCTGTGGTGCTTGCGTCTCCAATGGTACAGAAACATATTTCGTTACCATTGTGGCTCAGTTCATCAAAATT
>RDZY01000011.1 GCA_004294135.1 Sphingobacteriia bacterium | reverse complement strand
TTTGTTCTAATATTTCAGTCATCTCGTCAATGGTAAATGCGGTCTTACGTTTATGAATTATTGAATGACAATTTGGGCAAACAGGCCGTAAGTTTTTTCAAAGTTGAAACCGCATACAACGCAAGAAAGTCCGAAATGCGCTATACATTTTTTTCTTGCGAATGGATTTCTCTCGTATTTCGTTAAGGTAACTTGATTTGGCGTTCCTTCGGTATAAGTTATTTGAGTTTCATTTTCTGCGGGAACAAAAGGATTATGTCGAATTTTTTGTGTTGTAAGGAAGTCGAACCAAACGGCTTCAAGTTCGTCAGCGAGTTCAGGTCTTATTGAAATTCCTGATGCTTGTGGTATCCAGCTATATTGAGACAAATTTCCAGTCTTTAAAATGTTGAGCGTTAAGATTGGTTCTTTGTCTGAATTTAATAATACTTCAAAATCAATGTCAATATAAGATGCAACTTTATTTTCACCACTCCAATGCCTTTCCAGGAAAGGTTCTGTTGTTGCAAAACCTGCACCAATAATTCCTTTGGGTTCTGTCCCAACTTTAACTAAAAATATTCTGTCGCCTCGCTGAATTGATTTTGTATTACCACAACTCCAACGTTGAAAGCATTTTCCCGTTAAGTTAACTTTTTCAATGTCTTGCTCAAGAGTTTCCCAAGTCCACCGTTTAGGATTCCATACAAAAAGATATGTTTTCATTCGTTGTTGTCTGTCGTTTTACACATACCACTAACTCTATAAATATACGAAAATTTCCCACCTAAAAAATTCGCTTTTTTATAGAACTCACAATATTTCAATTCATTACAAAAATTGAAGCAAGGCAAAAAATTTTCGCAAACACAAGGCTACTGATTTATTGGAATTTTATGTATGGGCAAATTAAAGCATCCCACTATATGGTAGTAGAAACATACTTCACCATTAAACTTAGCATGCATCTTCAGATGATCGCTTTGTATTCCTATTTCATCTAAAAAGTTTATGACTTGGTGTACATCTTAGGTAAAAAATAGAGCCAATTGTGATTGAACAGAATTTTAAACTTTTTTACTTATCAAGTTCATTTTAAAAATTCATAATAACTATTTGTGCAGTTTCTTTTTTCTTAAGTAAGCCAATAAAGCTTCTGGATGGTCGGTCATTATTGCATTTGCTCCATTGTTAATTAACCATCCATAGGCTTTTTCTGGGCCTTCTATAACAGCCAATTCATCTGTTCTGCCTGCACATATTTCATCCCATAAAGCAATTGCTAAAACAGTTATTTTATTTGCGTTCATTTCTTGTATTTTGCCAAAAACAGGTGAAGTTACTTTATCAAAAAGCATCTCGTAAATAACTGGCTTTACATCTGCATTAAAATTGCCGATATAAGCAGAAATATTTGGCAAACTGTACCAAACCTTTGGCATGTAAATGATAGAGTCCATTAAGGTTCCAAACTTTTGCCGCATTACTTGTACCGAGTCGTTCCCCTTAAAAATTCCATGATCTATAGTACCTGTTTTTTTTAACACTTCGTAAGCTTGCCTTAAAGTAGCGGCTTCTGTTTTATCAAGATTTATCATTATTTTTCCTTTAGCCAATAACATCGCTTCTTCTAAAGTGGGTATTTGCTGTTTAGATGACCAAGGAATTCCAACGGCATTTTTCAAGCGTAGTTTTTTTAATTCAGCTAATGTATAATCTGCTACTTTTCCTTTACCGTTGGTGGTTCTATCTACTGTTAAATCATGTATGAGTACCATTTGACTGTCTTTGGTTATGCGTACATCTACCTCAGCTATATCCACTCCCATATCGATGCACCTTTGAATAGCTAACAAAGAATTTTCTGGTGCTTGAGACCATGCACCTCTATGTGCCACTGCCAACACATAATTTTTCGTTGGATTATAAAGCTTGTATAAAATTTCTTGCTGTTTAGTTTTCCCATTACTAGTGGCAACAATTTGAGCTGAGGCGATTGTAATTGAAAATAGAAATAAAATGCTTATTGGTAGTTTTTGCTTTATCATTAGTTAATTGATTATAAAAAAATTATGTAAAAACGGAACAGATTCTCACAATATTTCTGTTCCGCTATCAAATTAAATAGGAGGTTTACTTTAGTACAACCACCGTTTTGGTAGCAATATTATCGCTCGTTTGTACACGAATAAAGTAGGTGCCATTGGTAATTGACTGGGTATTTATTACAAATACATTGTTACCTATCCTAGTTTTATGCTTTTGTTGAATTAACACTTTGCCATCTGTATTTACTAAACTAATAGTTACCTCTTGCGTATTTGCAGTAATAAAATTTACTTTACATTCTTGTTGAACTGGATTTGGATAAATATTTAAAGATTTAGCAATCGATGATTCTAGATTTACTTTGCTATCTTTTAATTCAGATGTAAACTCAGAATTACTTGATCTATTGGGGGATGTATTACCCGCGTACAAATTATCCATGAAATCTTGGTCTCTTCTTTCAACCAATTGCTCAACCTCATCTGAAGTTACTAAATCGGTAGCCATCCCTGATCTTGAAGGTATTCTATTAGGAAAGTTACGGTCGTATCCGAGCTTCATTAATACATTGCTTAAGCTGGTTTGAAATTCATTACTTCCCGCTGAGCCACAACAGCTACCTGCTTGGTCAATAATAGCTTTCCCTTGATTAGAAATATTATTCCCACTGCCTGTAATATATCCTTTTATTGTTTGTGTAGGATTTTCCCGACTTTTAAATTCCACAGGAGCTATAACCCAATAACCACCAACTGGTATAGAAGATTTATAACAATCTACAGCAAGATCATATAAATAACGGGTATTAGCTACAATATCTGTTTTTGCAACTATTTCACAAAAAATTTGGTTTATACCATTAGTTGCATTGGTAATTCGGCGATCCTGAACATATGCTATAAAATCCTTTGTACCTTTTGAAGAATTCTCGTAAGCAATTGTAGTATAATTAAAGGTATTTGAAGCGTCTCGTTTAACTGGATCATAATATGTTTTTCCTAGATGGATTCTTTTTTTGAAGATACCTGCTTTAATTAGCATAGGAAAATAACCTTCCTCAGGTCCTCCGCCTATACCTAATTTAAACACACAAAAGTTAAACGCATTTTCTTCATCAACAACCCGATAAATATTTTCAAAATCATAAGGAGTTTGGATTTCTAAAAATAAAGCTACTCTAATATCATATTTTTTATACCACCTTAATAATGCCCGTAATGTAGGTAATCCATGACCATTATCAAAGCTCGTTATTCTGGGTTCATCACCATAAGTACCTGTTGACGCTAATGGATGCGTATTGCCTACTACTTTTCTATTATTGTTATAATCCCAAGCTCTTATAAATTTTGGAACTGCGGAGAAATTTAGATTTGTTGAAGAAGTGTTTTCACCTATATGTGTCATAGGATTCCATGACTGGTTGGTTGTTCTTCCAAGTGTTTTGTCGTGCATCAAATATGGAATGCCATCTAATGTTGTTCTGATGTCTATTTCAGCTGCTTCAATACCATTTAAGTGACAATTTAATACAGAAGCAAAAGAATTTTCTGGATACCAACGAAGTGCCGAAGCAGGGTTTATTCCATTTAATTTTGCACCACGCCAATAGCCTCTATGTGCTATTATCGGAATTTCACCAATATTACCCCTTGCTGGCCATCGCATTACATCTAAGATATTTTTTACTGTCCACCCGCGTGTTTTATTATTTTGTGCAGATACGTAATTAAAACCAATTAATGCAAAGGCAATTAATAGCCAAATTGTTTTTTTCATAATTGTGTAGATTGATATTTTTTCTTAAAAAAATGTATAAAATTTTAGTTGTAACCCTCATTTTGTTTAATAGTAGGATCTGTATCTATTTGATTTTGCGGAATAGGAAACAATAAAAATTTTGGCGTAACAGTAATGAGTTTATTCTCTGCTGTAAACCAAGCATTCATGGTAGTGATGGATTTTCCCGTGCGTAATAAATCAAACCAACGGTAGCCTTCGCCAACTAATTCTAACCTTCTTTCTAATTCTATTGCATCTCTTAACTGTATTTGGGTAGTTGCAGTAGTATTTGCCAAAGCGGCTCTATTTCTAATTCTATTGAGTGCTGCTTGTGCAATAGTAATATTTCCTAATTCAGTTTCAACTTCTGCTTGCATTAATACTATATCTGCAAAACGAAGCACAACAATATCGCTACCCCCATCGGCGGGTACGGTTGGGCGTTTTAGTTTATTATTAAATGGTACATTTCCAGTTGTGAGTGCAATATAGTTTCCTCTTCGTGTATCGGTTATTGTGTATTTATTGTATAATTCTCTGGTTGGTAAATTATGCCCTTTTGCGCCACTAATTAATCCGGTTGGAGCAAATTGTTGGTACATAATACTACCCTCTGTATTACTATTTACACCTGAGGCAAATTGTATGGCAAAAATTATTTCTCTATTATTTTCATTGGTTAATGAAAAAATATCAGCAGTAGAGGGTAATAGTGAATGTGCATTTGATGCTATAACTGCATCTAACTGTATTTTAGCATCTGTGTATTTTTTTTGGGTTAAATACACTTTACCTAATAAAGCCTGTGCAGCTGTTTTAATTACCCTTCCAGCTTGGGTTGTGGTAGTTGGCAGTACTTGAATGGCTTCTGTTAAATCTTTAGTAATTTGATTATAAACCTCAGCCACTAGTTGGCGACCTTTTCCAAAATAAAAATTAGGGTCTTTGGTTTCATCAATAGCCAAAGGAATATCGCCATATAACTGCACTAAGTTGAAATATATTAATGCACGTATAAACTTCATTTCACCCATTCTAGCATTTTTTGTTGTGGCTACTTTAAAAGGCACATTTTCAATTCTATTAAGCACAACATTGCAACGCTGAATAGTTACATAACTTGCTCTCCAATTATCGGCTATCATACCGTTTTGTGGTACGGTTTTAAATTCATCCATATCACCATATATAGCTCCATCATTGGCTGGTACTTCATCATAAGTATTATCTGATGGAATTTCACCCATTGCTGGCAGGTATAATCCATATAAACCATTGGTTTGCAAAGAGGCATAGGTAGATACCACATATTCCTCCACTTCAATTTCTGTGGTTAAGAATTTACTCAACTCCTTATCAGTAATTGGTAGTTGTTCTAAATCTTTGGTACATGCTGTTAATAAAACTATAAGCACTGTCGGGATAAAGAATATTTTTTTCATTTTATAAATTTTAATTTTATAGAGTTATGTTACATCCTATGATAATGGTTCTGGCAATAGGATAATTAGATGTGCTTTGACCATTACTTAATACAGAATTTGGTGTTGCCTCTGGATTATAGCCTCTGTATTTTGTAATTGTGAATAAATTATTGGCTCCTACATACATTCTTAAATTTGTTAATCCTGCTTTCTTAACTACTGAACTAGGCAAATTAAAAGCCAATTGTAAATCTCTGAATCGTAAAAAATCCGCATCAAATATGAAAAGATTAGAAGCCCTTACTGCTCTTCGAGCAGCAGAAAAATTACCATAGTTTGGTTGACCCAAAAAACCATTTGGATTATTTACTGGATGGTATCTATTTTCAAAATAGTATTTTGTAGGCATAGCAAACCCTTCTCCAGACTCCTCTCTGGTTGCAAAATTTGATTCAAAAACCTTTCTGCCTTCAACACCAACTAGAGAAAATGTAAGTTGGAAATTTTTATAAGAAAAAGTATTCGAAAATCCGTATGTGAACTTAGGAGCATAAGCACCCATTGGTGCCCAATCTTTTGTATCAATTAAACCATCATTGTTTACATCTTTCACCATTAAATCACCCAGTAAGGTGCCGGGTAGTTTCGGCGTATTATTTAGTTCATCCTGTGTTTTAAATACACCAGTAACTTGATAGCCATAAAATTCAGCAACTTGGCTTCCTACTTTTGTAATGATATTTGCTAGATTACCAGCAATGATTTGTGTTTGCCCAGGTGCCAATGATAATACCTTATTATTATTGAAAGAAATATTGGCATTTATATTCCATTGTAGTTTTCCTAAATTAAGTTGATTGGCTGAAATACTAATGTCTAAACCCCTATTTTGTAATTCACCAATATTTTGCAATGCTGTAGTAAATCCAGATTGTTGTGGTACCGGAACATTCAGTAATAAATTAGAGGTAGTGGCAGTATAGTATTCTGCCGTTATATCTATTTTCTTAAATAACTGTACGTCTAAACCTATATTATAAGATGTATTTGTTTCCCAAGACAAATTCGGGTTTGGTGTGGTATTTGCACTAAATCCTGCTGCAACATTATTTCCCCAAATATAATTATTGGCTGGATTTCCACCAGTAACTATTGCTAAAGAACCGTATGAACCTATTTGATTATTTCCTGAACGACCCCATGTAGCTCGTATTTTACCAAATGACATGATACTTTGTTTTGGAAAAAAATGCTCTTTACTAAAAATCCATCCAGCAGTAACAGAAGGGAACTTACCCCACTTATTATTATCACCAAATCTTGAAGAACCGTCTGCTCTATAAGCAAAAGAGGCAATATATTTTTCATCGAAAATGTATTGTAAACGAGACAAATAAGACACCTGTACCCATCTATCTCTATTTGGATTAGCAGAAAAAGTACTTGCCCCTCCTATATTTCTTACGTTATCATCTACAATATTATCACCTGTAATAGCTGTACTAAAATTATTTTCTTTCTGATAACTGTAGCCAATTAATATATTAAAATCGTGTTTATTTATGTTTTTACTATAAGCAAGCGTATGCTCTAATAAATAGTTGGTTAAAGATGTATTTGTTTCGCTGGCTATAGCTGGTTTGGGTGCAGGTATTCTATAAGAACCCAAATTAGAAGGATTATAAAAATCGAAAAAAGATTGCCCAAAATCACCTCCTACTGTAAACTTATACTTCAACCCTTTTGCTATTGTGTAATTGATATAGCCATTACCAAACAATCTAAAGAAACTGCGATTGTTTTTTATAAGTTTTAAAGTAGCTACTGGATTTTCAGTTAACGCTCCATCTTCAGGCGCATTGGCAATTATTTGCTGGCTAATAGCTAAGCTACCATCATTATTATAAGGTTTAAAAAAAGGATACATTGCTAAAGCTGCGCCAATAGGTTCGTCAAATCCTCCATTGGTATTAAAAAAGAGCTGATTTGTATAAGAAGGGTTTAATGTAATACCAAATTCAGCCTTTTCTGACAATTTGGTATTCAGTTTAATGGTACTGCTAAATCTTTTAATACCATTGTTTAATAGCAATCCTTCTTGATTAAAATAATTGAATGAAGTATAGTAAGATGTTTTACCACTACCCCCACTGATAGCAACATTTATATTACTCATTGGGGCTTGACGAAATATTTCGTTAATCCAATTTGTATTTACTAATCCTGCATCTTTATTCAAATATGGAGTTAAATAGTTCAATGGTAATTCTCTCAAAGACGCTCCCTTTGCAATTCTTGTAGCCCTATCATCTGTAATGCCTCTATTAGCAGGATTTTTTGAAACATAACCCCAATCTCTTGCCTCAGTAAAGTAAGTTGCGGCATCATATGCATCAATATATTCTATATTATCTGCTCTTTGTTGATAACCCGTAAATGCGTCTATAGCTATAGAAAACTTATCGGATTTCGATTTTTTTGTAGATATCAAAATCACTCCATTAGCAGCCCTAGAACCATAAATAGAGGCCGACGCTGGATCTTTTAATACTTCTATACTTTCAATATCATTGGTATTTATAAAATTAAAAGAAGTGCCCTCTGTTAATGGAAATCCATCTACAACAATTAATGGATTTCTTCCAGCAGTTAAAGTACCTATTCCCCTGATAACAATTTGCGGATTAGTTCCTGGCTGACCAGATGACTCATTAATTTGTATACCTGCCGCTTTTCCACTTAGTTGTTGTGCAAAATTATTGCCGCTAAAATTAGAAATTTCTTGTCCAGATACTTTTGCAACAGAACCAGTTACAAATCTTTTTTGCTGTGTTCCATAACCCACTACTACCACATCTGATAGTGAAGAAGTGGAAGCTTTCATACGCACCAATAACGAATTATTTTCTCCATCATTTACTAAAAAATTTGTTACAGCATTGTCTTGATATCCTAAATGACTGAATATAAAGTTGTAGTTGTTTCCGGCCCTGAGATTATTAAAAGTAAACACCCCTTTTTCATTAGTAGTACTAATAAGTTTTTCTTTACTGCCTACCTGTGTAGTAGTAATAGTTACTCCACTTAACATTTCACCGTTCTCAGATACAACAGATCCCTTTAATTGTGCCACTTGTTGAGCCTGTACAACTATTGTTAGGCAACATGAGATTACCAATAACAACAATTTTAATTGATTTACCATGGTTTTTATTTTTAATTTTTGGGCAATAGAATACCATTCACTTTTTTGAGTGTTTTTAAGTTGTAATAAATAATTTGTGCTTATCTGTAAATAATTATAATACCATTTTCTTCCTTAAATAATAAATCGTTGGTATTACAAATAATGGTTAGTACGTTTTTTAATGAATCTGTTTTTAAAAATGAGCCTGTGAAAGTAGCAATACCTAAATTGGCATTTTCAAATTTTATAATCGTATTATACTTATTGCCAATCTTAGAAAATACATCTTTCAACTGTGCTTTATTAAATTCTAATGCAGATACTTCATTGCCATTATAACGATTAATTTTTGATGTTTTAATAGTTGCAGCTTCTTTATTAGTGTTTGCATAATTTAAATTAAACTTACTAACTGCATATGTTCCACTTTGGTTGTTTACAAAACATTGCTCACCTGGATTTAAATAAATATCATTAAGCTTTGTTTTTATTCCAGCAGCTTTTACCACTACTTTTCCTTCAAATAATTGTACTGCTACTTTATTTTTAAACGCATCAATTGAAAAGACTGTTCCTAATGCGGTTGTGCTAATTCCATTTGCATAAACCGTAAATGGCTTGGCGGCATTTTTTGCAACTTTAAAAGTAGCTTTACCTATTAATCTTATATCTCTTTTTTCTATAAATGGACTGTAATAAGCAATAGCACTTTGGGGTTCAATTATAATAGTAGAACTGTCTTGCAAAACAACTGTAATTGTTTTTTTAGTGTTATTAATATGCTTTTGCATCAACATTTTACTCTCAGATACAAGAGGACTATTATTAATTTGTTGTTTATTACTCAAATAGAAATATCCACAAATAGCCATAATTCCAATAATACTAGCTGCTGCTAGCTGCATTACCCAAGATTTTGTAATGGGTATTAGATTAGCACTTTTTTTATTTACTATTGTTGCTTGAATATTTTTGAGTTGTTGTATTTGATTAAATATTTCACTTGAACGTTTTTCAGTAATTACTTGTATTTTATTAGTTAAATCTGAATTATAATTTGTCTCCAACCAAGTTTTTAACTCTTGATCATTATTTTCTAACGCATCTAAAAGCTCCTTTTTTTCGCTTTCACTAGCATCACTGGCTTGAAATTTTTGTATTAGTGCAATTAATTTGTCCATGCTACTATTAAAATGATTGAGATGTTAAAAAAGGGGGTGCTGAAACGTGTTACCAAATTGTTAACTAATGCTGGTGTATCAAGATTTAAAGAAATAGCACTAAAACACAAATACCCGTTATTTGAGTACCCTCTTGCTGTAAAGTAATTTGTCGTTTTAATAGCTTTGAAGCAGATTTTACATAGTCTTTAGCACTTTCTACTGAGATATTTAAGGCTGAAGCAATTTCATCATAGGTTTTACCTTCTAAGCGACAAAGTTTAAAAGCTAATTTCTTTTGTGGTGGCAATAAATCAATAGCTGCGTTCAGTTTGTCTAACCGTTGCGTATAGTCTTTTTCGAAAGTGTTTTCTACATCCACCTCGGCTAAAATATCATGTAATTCAGGCTTAAAAGAAGTTTGATTTTGTCTAATATTTCTTTTTAAATTAGCAATAGACTTATAATAGCTTGCTGTAAAAAGCCAACCGGCTATTGAATGGTTTAATGAAAGTTTATGTTTATTATCCCACAATGCAATAAAAACTTCTTGCAGAATATCCTCCGCCTCTTGTTGGTTGGTAATTAGCTTGATTATATTAGCAAGTATAGCTTGGTGATATTGTTTATAAACATTTGCAAAGGCGTATTCATTGCCATTTATTAAATCCAATAGCAGTTGTTTATTATCAAATTTTTCTTGCACAAAACAGTTTTATCAGTACAAATGTAGCTTTTTCATTTGTTTTGATTTGTATTTATCAATGTTAAGAAACGATTAACGTTTAAATACAATTGTAATTTTTTGATGAAAAAACTAAAAAAATTTTGAAAGTGAAGGATTATAGTCATTCGTTAAAATAATTTTAAACTATTTTGTTAGTACAATGGATAGCATTAAAATAGTATTAGGTTAAGTAATAACGAGACTTGCCTCTTTTTACGTTCTATTGCAATAATCCAATCTAGCCAGTATATTTTTACCACTTGAAGATATTAGTTGTGGGTTGTTGCCTATATCATATTCAAGGAAAACATTTTACTTGTGCTTTTAATCACAGGAGTTTCCCTGCTTGTATATAACGCGCACCAATGCTTGTTTCTATGTTTTTAAATAAAAAACCTACCATAAACTTCTAGCAAAAGAAATGGTGGACTGCAATCCAAAAATATTGGTGACCATCGACGTTTTAGCTGCGTATTTTAATTCAGGAAAAACGTACGGGTTGTTCAGCACGACTGACTCAAAGTTTTTTGCTACATAGCCACCATTATTTCCCCCACCTGCGAATAAGCCTATCGGTAATGAAACTAAATTGGTACCCAATTCAAGGGTATACGGTTTGTTTACAATGGTATCTTTCTGTGCGATAACGTAAAAGGGAAGGAAAATAAATAAGATGATTGGTAATTTCACAAAAGATTTACTGTGACGATTAGATCTTCTTTTTTTTCTTTGAATACGCTTTAATTACTAAATAAACTGAGAAGAAAAATGCTAGTAGCCAGATAAATGCTATCACTACTAAAAAAATATTTTTAGTAGTGTTCTCTTTGGGTGATGCTAACAGAATATTAATAGTTTGAATAAAAAGTAGTAATTGAGCTAAACCAAATCCAGTAAATCCATATATTCCCTTAAATATTTTATTCATAAGATTCAATTTATATTTTGGATTTACTACTTATAGCCCTGTATTAATTTTTCTGCGCATCTTTGCCTAAATAGTTTTTATGAATACAGTCGCCATGATTCCTGCACGCTATGCCGCTACTCGTTTTCCGGCCAAGCTGATGCAATTGCTTGGAAATAAAACTGTTATTAGGCATACTTACGATAATACCATTGCCACTGGCTTATTTGATGATGTAATTGTTGTTACCGATAGTGCCATTATTTTCAACGAAATCACCTCAAACGGTGGCCATGCCATCATGAGCAAAAATAACCATGAAAGTGGGAGCGACCGCATTGCCGAAGCAGCAGCCGATTTAAACGCTTCCATTATTGTAAATGTGCAAGGCGATGAACCCTTTGTACAAAGAGAACCGCTAGAAATTTTACTCGCTTGTTTTAATGATGAACAGGTGCAAGTAGCTTCTTTAATGCAAGTAATAAAAGACCCCGCTTTAATTGAAGACCCCAACTATGTTAAAGTAGCTGTTGATAGAAATATGAACGCAATTTTCTTTTCTCGCAGTGTAATTCCTTATGCTCGCAACAAAGAAATTTCCATTCCTTATTACGAACATATTGGTGTGTACGCTTTTCGCAAACAAGCATTACTGAATTTTACCACCTGGCCCATTACACCACTCGAAGCCGCTGAAAAAATTGAATGCCTCCGTTACCTAGAATACGGTATTCCTTTAAAAATGGTGCTCACCCAATATATGGGCATTGAAATTGATACCCCCGAAGATTTAATTAAAGCCAATCAACTCCTATAATTTATTGTACAATGCTCGTAGTTTCTCACGAGTCATAATCTTTTCCCAATCCCTACCCAAAGCGTTCTCCCACAAAGGTTTCATGCCTATAGATACATTTATCATGGTCTCAAATTGATCTTCTGTTAATCCCTTACAAATACCCTGTGGTATTTCGATCTTGTTTTTTTCTACCATATATTTAAACTCCCTCACTCCAGCAGGATAGTAGTCCTCTAAATGGTACATTACTATGCAATTGCCTATTCCATGCTTGGTGCCAAGTAAATAACTCAATCCATAACTCACCGCATGCGCTACACCTACTTGAGAATACGCTATGCTCATTCCTCCTGCATAGGATGCCATCATCAGTTGATCATCAGACTCCTCATCCCATTCCGTTTTTTCTACAAATACTTTCTGGCAAAGCTGCAATGCCTTCTCTCCATAACTCTTACTAAACTCATTTAAAAATGTACCTTCTAAACTTTCAATACAATGTATATAACAATCCATGCCCGTATAAAAACGTTGATTCGCTGGCGCATCTTTCGTTAATTCCGGATCCAATACAATTTGATCGAAGGGCGTAAAATCACTATTCATACCCAGCTTTCGCGTTGGCCCCGTTAATACCGTTGTCCTACTCACTTCTGCACCCGTTCCACTAAGGGTGGGAATTCCTGCTTTGTAAACGCCTGCTTCCTGCACCAAATCCCATCCTTGGTAATCAGCAGAGGAACCGGGGTTGGTGATCATTAACGCTACCGCTTTTGCCAAATCCAAAGTAGAACCTCCGCCAATACCTATTACCCCACTAATACTACCAAATTCTTCTTTTAATGATTTTGCCAATGCATCTACCTGTGTGGTTTTGGGCTCATAAGTTGTATCTGCAAATATCACTTTGTCCTTCCCTCGCACTGGTATGCGTGCAATAAGCGGCTTCCCCTCAAAAAAATGATCTACCAAAAATACCATCGGCGCATCGCCTTTCCGTTGCGGTGCTAATATTTCATCTAACTGATTAAAACTGCCGCGGCCATATACCACGTAACTCACCATTTTAAAATTTCTAAAAGCCATAATGAAGAATTTTTGCGTTACAAAGATGCTGTTTATTTCCAAGTAGTTTTCATGGGCCAGTACCAAATATTTTCGAATACGGCTATATTTCCATCGCTGAAAAATTCAATCCCCGCATCTCCAAGCTCTGGAAATATTTGTGAAGTAAATACCAACTCTCCGCCATTGGCATACACTTCAACTATGCTTTTATCAAAGAAAATTTGCAAATGAATGCGTTCGTTCTGCTGTTTTAAATAAGCGTTTTTTCTATTGAAATATGGATATTGTTTACTAAATGCAGATGGCGTATTGGTTCGATCCACATACAACTGCTCTAATGTGGCATCATAGGAAATACTAAAATAACGATTGCCTCCTACCGCAATTTTTACTCCGCTGATACTGGTAGTTGAAGGCTTAATGTCTAATTCCATTTCAAAACACTGTCCCCTAAATGGTAATTTATAATTCGATTTAACAGGTATCTCTGTCTTCAATACCTCGGCCGTAGAACGCATACTGCGCAAAGATTTTATAGGTTCTTGTACAAGAATCCATTCACTGCCCATCTTCTTTACCGATAATTTTCTGGGTATTGACATTGCTCCTCTCCACGGTGATGTAGGTACTTGGTCTGCATAATTCCAGTTGTTTACCCAACCTATAGAGACTGGAATTTTGTCAGGCGTATTTTTATAGGTGATGGCCCCATAATAATCAGCCCCATAATCTGGTCGAAAAATTTTATCATAAGGATTTTCATTATAAAATTTAGTCCCATCAAATTCACCTACAAAATATTGCATAGAAGCATTCTGTGAAACCAGTAATACCCACTTCTTTTTATTTGGCTCACCCACAATTGGCACTTGAACCAAATCAGGTGACTCCCAAATACCAGATGTATCTGACTGAAAACCAAAATCACTTTGGAATGTCCACTGTTTTAAACTAAACGAAGTATAAATTGAAATCAACTTCTCATTGGGCATTGCTACTGCCATCACCCATTGTTTACTGGGCTCATGCCAAAATACACTGGGATCACGAAAATCTTTCGACTTCAAATCCAATACTGGATTGGCCGTATACCTACTCCAAGATTTTCCATCATCAATGCTATAAGCCAAGTGTTGAGATTGAGATAAACTATCGGCTGATGTAAAAACGGCTATCAATGGAACTTCTTCTTTCTGCTTGGTAAAACCACTCAAATTTTTACTGTCCACTACCACAGATCCCGATAAAGCCATTTTGCCATTTTGTTGTCCTAGTGCCAATGGCATTGGGTTCCAGATAACCAGATCCTTACTTACTGCATGCCCCCAACTCATATTTGCCCAATTATTACCAAAGGGATTGTGTTGATAAAATAGATGGTATTCGCCATTATAATATACCAATCCATTGGGATTATTAATCCAATTTTTTTGTGAAGAGAAATGGTATTGGGGCCTGAATCGCTCTTGATAATAAGGTTGCTGTGCTTGCACAACCAATTGAAAAAATAGGGCTATTAATAGAAATATTTTCCTCATATCATGCAATTTAATTCATTATTATTATTTCATTCTTTCCAGCTCTTTTTGCAGTCGGAACATTTCATCTCTTAATCTTGCCGCTTCAATAAAATCAAGGTCTCGGGCTGCTTTTTCCATCTCCTTCTTTGTTTTACGAATGGCATTTTCTACTTGAGGAATGGTTTTATACTCTACCTGCTCTTCGGCTACTTTACTCGCCATTTCAGCATCTTGTTGCAATGCATAAGGATTAGAGGGATCATATCCTTTAATATCCAACACCGAAGTTTGTGCAAATACTTGTTCTTTACTTTTAGAAATAGTGGTGGGGGTAATATGATGCTGAATATTGTATGCTATTTGTTTTTCTCTGCGGCGACTGGTCTCGTCAATCGTTCTTTGCATACTTTCCGTGGTCTTATCTGCATAAAAAATAACCAGTCCATTTACATTTCTTGCCGCTCTTCCCGCTGTTTGTGTAAGCGATCTTTCATTGCGTAAAAACCCTTCTTTATCTGCGTCTAAAATGGCAACAAGCGACACTTCGGGTAAATCCAATCCCTCTCGTAATAAATTCACACCTACCAATACATCTATCACACCCAGCCTCAAATCACGCAATATTTCTACCCTTTCTAATGTATCTACATCACTGTGTATGTATTTTGATTTGATATTGATTCTGCCTAAATATTTATCCATCTCCTCCGCCATTCTTTTGGTAAGGGTTGTTACCAAAACACGATCTCCTTTTTTTACTCGTTCATCTATTGCATCCAATAAATCATCTATCTGATTTACACTAGGTCTTATTTCAATGGGTGGATCTAGTAGTCCCGTTGGTCGCACTACCTGCTCTACCACTACACCTCCTGTTTTTTCTAATTCGTATTCACCGGGGGTGGCGCTAACAAAAATAGTTTGTCCCGTTATACTTTCAAATTCATGAAAATTCAAGGGACGATTATCCATAGCACTTGGTAGCCTAAAACCATAATCTACCAATACCAGTTTTCTACTTCTATCACCACCATACATACCTGCTACTTGTGGAATGGTTTGGTGACTTTCATCTATCACACATAAAAAATCTTTGGGGAAATAATCGAGTAGACAGAAAGGCCTTGTACCCGGTTTTCTTCTATCAAAAAAACGCGAATAATTTTCTATACCATTACAGTAACCCAATTCACGAATCATTTCTAAATCGTATTCTACCCTTTCTTTTAACCGGGATGCTTCAATAAATTTTCCGGATGCTTTAAAGTATTCAACCTGTTGCATCATTTCATCTTGAATATCGTGCATCACTTCTACAATCATGTCTTTGGGAGCCAAGTAAAGATTGGCCGGAAAAATAGCAGCCGTATCCATTAGCCCAATACGCTTATTGGTAGCGGTTTCTATGCTTTCAATCTCTTCAATTTCGTCTCCAAAAAAACTTATCCGATACCCAAAATCAACATAGGGTAAATTAATATCTACCGTATCTCCCTTCACCCTAAAAGTTCCACGCGTAAAATCGCCCTGAGAGCGGTTGTACAATGAATTTACCAAAGCGTGTAAAAATGCTTGACGTGATATTACCTGTCCCTTTTCAATTCTTATTATTCCATTCTCATATTCAGTAGGATTTCCCATACCATAAATACAACTCACACTGGCTACTACAATAATATCTCTTCTACCACTAAGCAATTGTGAAGTGGCTTGTAACCTAAGTTTATCCAACTCTTCATTAATGCTCAAATCTTTTTCTATGTACACACCACTCACTGGCATATAGGCTTCGGGCTGATAATAATCGTAATAGCTTACAAAATAGCCCACCGCATTCTCAGGAAAAAACTGTTTAAACTCACCATACAATTGTGCTACCAATGTTTTGTTGTGCGTAAGCACCAGCGTGGGTCGCTGTACTTGTTGTATTAGATTGGCAATGGTAAAAGTTTTCCCGCTACCGGTAACGCCCAATAAGGTTTGGTACTGCTCGCCTGTATTTACACCATCCACCAATTCTTGAATGGCTTTTGGCTGGTCGCCGGCTGGCTGGTAAACAGTATGAAGTTTAAACGGCATGGTGAATTTTTAGGGCGACTATATTCGAATTAATATTTAAATAATACAATACACGCTGGGTAAACTTATTTTGTTGCCTTCGGAATAATTTCGAGTAAAAACAATTGTGATTTTTGAAACGATTTAAAATTATTATCCGAGACCAATAATAAACTGGGGCGACCATTTGCTAATCTAGGCCCCCAACATATTCCTTCAATATTATCTGTAAAAACACCCAGTGAATCCATATTCAGCAGCAACTGTTTTTTTATTGGTATAAATTCTTTGTTATTCTTGAGGGAAGCAATCGCAGCAATATTTGTTGCATTGGTAAAATCTGCCAGAAAAATTTTGATGGTGCAGGCAAGCCTCCCACTTGAAAATGATCTCTCTAAAACCAACCATTGTTGATTACCCAAATTAAGTATATCTGAAACTCCGTTTACCTTAAAACCATCTACAGGATTGGGTAGATGAGCTACTGCTTCTAATTCATAAGCATACTGAGCAGTATTTTTTTTGTTGCGTAGATTGAATTCAAAAAAACGAATAAATGCGTTATTTAGAATAAGTGCGGCTTTCGGGCCATCCTCATACAATGGCTCTTCTACATTCACCATTAGTTTTTTATACCCATCAAAAAAAGACATTCCTTCTAACACCCCATTTTGTCGCGGCCCTTTTTCCGCAGCACGCATATACAAGTTAGGAGGCAGCCGAAAACTATCTTTCCAATTTCCTTGTTGATCCATGATAAAAATAGATGGGTTGGTTAGTATGGTATCTTTTTCGCTTACTATTCTTTCTCCTTCACTACTCCAAATCAATCGATTTTTGTTGGGATAAAAACGCATTGCTTCAGGGTCTACTGTATGTGCAGGATTTTCTTTAAAAGATGGATAAGGTTGATTTTTTTCTTCTTTTAAAACCACCATATCTTTGAATACAATGGTATCAATTTTTTGGTTATTGATGCGTATATCAGCACTATAAAATCTAGCAGGATTAGTAGATGAGCGGTCATCACTAATAAAATAGTATTGATTATTTTTTTCATCTAAATCAATACC
Source organism: Sphingobacteriia bacterium (assembly GCA_004294135.1). Classification (GTDB taxonomy): domain Bacteria; phylum Bacteroidota; class Bacteroidia; order Chitinophagales; family Chitinophagaceae; genus Sediminibacterium. The sequence goes on along the minus strand of RDZY01000011.1, from coordinate 99,837 downwards.
AGATAAGCCTCCAACAGTAGTTGATTTAAATGATAGGTTATAGGGTATCTCATAAATATCCAATAATTTAAGTTCACCAATAGGGGCACTTAAAACTGGTTGCTGCTGTTTTATTGAAACACAAGCTGTAAAAAAAATAAATACAGAGCCGAATAAAAATATTTTTGACACAACAACTATTTAATAATTAAGTAAGCAGCTAGGTTTTGAATTACAGTGGTAGCTGATTGAATTTGCTCTTCTGCTTCTTTCCAATTTCTCTGTTCAATTGCCTCTCTAATACCCGGCATAGTTTTAACACCATATCCTGTATAAAATCCCGGGGCGTATAAACTATGTTTATACCAACTTCTTCTGGGTAATCCTTTTTCAAGCAGTAATTGTTGTTCTGCCTTATACAATAGTATATTTAATTTTTGCAATTGGCTTTCGGATGCTGTTTCAGTATTCAATTGTTTATTTAATTGGTCTACAGATTGTCCGAATTGAATTAACGCCTTTTGCAAATAAGAGAAATCAATAATAGGAACTGCCGTAGGTGCTTTTGTAATAACAGTATTATACTTAGGGTTTCCTGCTAATTTTATACTGCCCGCTTTTTCAATCTCTTGATCTATTACTGTTGCTTCTCGCATTTGTTCTATCTTACTAATAAGTTCTTTCACATAACCATTCATTGTAGTGTGTAGACTGCTAAAATTGAATGGAAGCAAAGAGGCATTTGCCATACGAAGTACCGTTCTTCCTGTTGTTTTTGCAAGCGCTACACCATATTCAAAACTAGGGTCTTTGAATTGTTTGTAATGATCGTATGAATCATAAATTGAGTGGTATTCTCCGCCTGCATCTTCTCCCCCAAATTCAATATTTAAAGCCGGAATTCCCAAGTGTTGAATAAAAGAAGAATAATCAGAGCCTGAGCCCATTGCGCCAATTTCGAAGTCTTTTTTAGCAAGTGCTTCTTTCTTATCTTTTATTCCAATTGCATTCAATATAAGTCTTGCCTTTGCTCTTTCAAATACCGATACATTGGTCTGAGGGTCTTTTACCTCTTTGCTTATTTCAGTAATCATTTCTTGTAAAGCATGAGAGCCTTCCACATGTAAAAAGCCTTTTCCATTACTATCAGAATTAATATAGACTACACATTTTTGTTGCAGTTCTGCGGCGTGGTCTTCTACCCATTCTGTAGAACCCATTAAACCCGGTTCTTCCGCATCCCAAGCACAATACACTAAGGTTCTTTTTGGCCTCCATCCTGTTTTCAATAGTACACCAATTGCTTTTGCTTCTTCTAATTCCGCAGCCATTCCACTAATGGGATCATTGGCACCATTTACCCAAGCATCGTGGTGATTTCCTCTTACAATCCATTCATCGGGATACTCAGACCCTTTAATAGTTGCTATCACATTTTTTGCAGGATGCAACTTCCAATCGAACAATAATTTTAAATGCACTTTGGTAGTTGGTGTTCCACCTATATGATATGTTATTGGTAATGCACCTGCCCAAGCAGGTGGAGCAACAACTCCGTCAAGTGCCGCTAATAAAGGTTTTGCATCGTGGTAACTGATGGGTAGCACTGGAATTTTTAATAAGTTGGGGGCTTCCAATCTATTTATTCTTAGGGCATTTTCAGTTGCACCTATATTGGGTGTTAATGGATCTCCCGGATAAATAACCATATCCATCACCGATCCCCTTTGAACACCATATTCATTTTTAAAGGCCCCTTTCGGATATACTTCTCCTTGAATATATCCATCGTCTTTGGGATCAGAATAAATAATGCATCCAATTGCTCCATGTTCTTGTGCCACTTTTGGTTTAATTCCCCTCCAACTTCTTCCGTATTTTGCAATGGCAATTTTTCCTTTTACGCTGATGCCCATTTTCTCCAATTGCTCATAATCATCTGGCAGCCCATAATTCACAAATACCAATTCGCCTGTAACATCCCCGTCTGCACTCCACGCATTATAAGTAGGCAACTGTCCCTCTTGCGCAGAAGTAGCATCTTCTTTTAAGGCAGGTTCTTTCAACAACGCTTTATAAACTTTAGGTTGTATCATCTCTAGCACCCTCATTTTGGGTGTTGGAAAAAGAACTTGATAGGTTTCTATTTTGGCATCCCATCCCCAACCAATAAATTTTTCTAGTATTTTTTGGGCTACTTCATTTCCTCCTGCAGAACCAATATGATGTGGTTTTGCAGAAAGTTCTTTAATGGATTCACCAATTCTTTTAGCACTTAAAAGTTCATCAAATTGCGACTCTAATTTTTTTTGTTGAATCACCGTTTTTTCTGAAAATCCACTGATTGAATTGTCTTGAGCCATTCCCATTGAACTGGCGAATACACAAATACTGGTAATTAATTTTTTCATCTTTTTTATTTAAAGTATGGGGAATGATTGTATGCTATTACTTATTCTATTGCTGATCCTTCAAACGTATTTCCTTGTTTTATATCACCGGTTTCAAACCCTTTTTTAAACCAATACATTCTTTGTTTGGATGTTCCATGCGTAAATGCATCGGGCACTATACTACCACCGCTTTGTTGCTGTAGTCTATCGTCTCCTATTGCATTTGCTGCTGTTAAAGCAGCTTCAATATCGCCCAGTTCTATTATTTGTTTCAGTTTATTAGCATGATGCGCCCAAACTCCTGCTAAAAAATCTGCTTGTAATTCTAATTTTACCGAAAGTTTATTGTACTCTTTTTCTGATAAACTGCTTCTAAGATTTTGTACTTTAGCAGAAGTGCCTGTTAAATGTTGAATATGGTGACCCACTTCATGGGCTATTACATAAGCCATTGCCAATTCACCTGGGGCATTAAATTTTTCTGACAGCTCTTTAAAAAACGAAAGATCTATATATACTTGTTCATCTGCGGGACAATAAAATGGACCCGATGCAGCACTCGCAAAGCCACATCCGGACTGGGTTTGTTCTGTAAATAAAACCAGTGTGGGGTGTTCATATTTTTTGCCTTCTGTTTGATAAATAGAGTCCCAAACTTGTTCCGTTAATCCCAATACCACTTTGGTAAATAAAGCCAGTTTTTCTTCTGCTGCGCTGCGTGGTTGGGTTGATTCTGTGCTTGGTTGTTGAATTACTTGATTTACAACATCGGAAGGATTGCCTCCCAGTAATAAGTAAATCACTGCAATAACTATGGTACCAATACCACCACCCATTACCAGCCCACCTGCGCCTTTACCCCTTCTATCATCTATATTGCTACTTTCTCTATTGCCCTGCCAACGCATATTTAATATTTTAAATTAGAACAAGTTAGCGATTCGTATAGATCTTACAAAGTAGAACTTCGTCTGTCGAACAACATAAAAGTCCCTTTTGCTCCAATGCCAATTGATTCACCCATATTACCCTTCTACAGAAGAGCAATAAAGCCAAACAAATAACTGGTTTTAGAAGTAAATAGAGCAAAAAATAAGGTTTTATAAAAAACGAAAAAACAGAATAGTGTTTTTTAAAACTACTATAATTACAATTTAAATAGTTTTTTTCTATTTAATATATAAAAAACACTATTTTTTATGGTAGCCGTGTTATTAATGAAATTCCTGCGCCAAATCCCCCCCCTGCATTTTTTCCATACATCACCGTTGAAATATGTACCATTGGCATGATTGTTCGAGTTATTCTTCTTCCATAAGAAATAGAAAATCGTCCATTTATAAAACTCTTATTGGCAGATAAATTGGGATTAAAAGATTTGTCCGCACTATATGAAATCTGGTGCATAAAACTAAATGTCATCATAGAAAAAGCATTTAATTTTCTGCCATAAGTTCCTGTATAAATATATTGTTGGGGGCCTTCTGCCTCGTCCAAATAATGGGTATACGCTGCTTGAACAATTGCAAATGCTTTTGAACTTGCAGAAAATGAATAGTTCACTTCTAAACCCAACGCCCTAGATGCATAACCCAATGAAGCAATACTGTCTTTCTGGTACATCGGTAATATAAAACTCGCTTTAGCAGTAAAATGACGGTGCTGATCCTTTGATGAAAAATGTTGCGCTATTCCAATAGTAAGATCGCCCACTCCAGCCGCCGTTCTTAAACTGTCTTTATTCAAAGAACGTTGGGCCAAATAAGGTATATTCATAAATAAATCTGTTGATCTACCTATTCCATGCTGCATTGAAAAATTATAAACATGGGTTACAAAGCTATTTCCCTTAGGAAACTTCGTTCTATTCCATTTTCTATCATAGTTGGCATCGGAATAAAAAAAACTATACCCAGGTAATAGGGTAGTTCTTCTTTTACCCACTGGCCAATCGGCCTTTAAGGAGGGTGCTGTCAACAATAATATTATTATACTACAGATTGATTTTCTCATTTTCCTATATTACGACGTTTACGCACCAATTTCTCACTCATCCAAATCAATTGATAATACCGGTGATCCATGGTTACTTCGTGACCCAAATTGGGTGCCACATATATTTCGCTTTTTTCTTTTGTTGACGCCCTAAGTTTGTTATAAGCTGAAAAAACCGTTGCTGCTGGCGCCAGTGGATCTAGTAAACTCACCGCATACAAAACTGAACAATTAATCATGGGCATGAAATTCTGCACTTCATAATAACTCATATTATCCAATAAATTTTTTATGGTTAACGGTGGATTTTCATTTGCATAATCTACCAAATGCTTTATCGGAAAATTATTATACAATTCATTGCTCAATAAATTATAACTCTCATGAAAGTCACAAAAAATAGCATTGTCCACTATCAATGTATTGATCCTATTACCCGTTAGTGCTGCAGTTACCAGTGATAGTGCAGCTCCTTGACTTCCTCCAAATACCAGTATCCGATCCAAGTCAAAACCCATATCTGCGTGCGAATAAAGAAAATCAATCGCCCTAACACAGTCCATATAAATTCCCCTATAAACAAATTTTTCTGGGTCTTCTACATTAATTAACAAGGGCTGTATATTTTCGGGATTAAACGATTTCCAGTTTTTTTCTATTCCGCGCGTATTTAAATTAAACCCTACATAACTATCATATACCAAAGGATCCAACTCTACCCTATAACCTTGCAGGCCCACAATTACTGGAAATTTTTTGGGTAACCTTGGTATGGTAAGCCAACCAAATATTTTCACTCCCTCAAGTGATGTCATTTCTACCTTGTATATTTTATGAAATTTGGTCGTCTTTTGCTCGTCCAATATTATTTTATAATCGGGCGGAATAGCCGCCAAATCTGCTTTTGCGCGATCCCAAAACTCTCCAAAATCTGATGGTACATGAGACTCCGTTTTTATTTTATCAATATTATAGGCAAACGCATATTTGGTTGTATCGTCGTAAGTTGATAAGTTAAGTGCTACCGTTATTCCATAAACCCCCGCCTCTTTAACAGGTGGTATTTTTATTTTAAAAGCTATTTTTCCATGTTTGGAAATTTTTATCGGTACAGATTTTTCCCCAATTATCTCTCCCTTATCCGTTTTTAAGAAATAGTTGAGTGTTCCCTCCTGTTTGGTCTTGTACTTATTTTGTAACTCTACAAAATAATTTATATTATTTCCATCTGTAAATACACCATCTGGATTCTTGGGTTTTACTGCTACTATAATTTCTCCCTCTTCTTCGTGTACTTCTTCCTCTTCAGCGGCTGGCTCCGCTTTGTCCATATTCTGTGGAATGTCTTCCGCAGATGAAATAGCATTTAAATTCTCTACGGTACTTGTAAACTCATATGGATTGGTTTTAGCTGTATTGCTTTTCTGTTCATCATCTCTATAACTGAATATACTTGCTAATTCTCCATTAAAATCATTCAAATTAACCACAAACTCCACTGTAAAGATTCCATCTTTTTTAAATGGAATTTCAAAAGTAGATTCTAGGGTTTTACCTGCCGAAACTTTCAAGTCCAGCATATTTTTCATCACAATGGACTTTGCTTCGTTGCGAATAATATATTGCAAATTCCCCTCTTGTTCAACCTTATATCTGTTGCGAATGGTTGCCCTATATTTTACAGGAAATTTTTTACCAAATGCAGCGTCTTTTCTGACTGGCAAAATGCGAATTTCTATAGAATCTTTCGCAGAAAACTGCTTTATAAGTATTGGAATATCCAAGGCAGATACTTCAAATACTAGTATCCAGCTACTTAAAAAAAGAATACTTGTTTTAATCATCCAATTTATCTTCAACATTATATGGTGGCTCTTTTCTTATGGAATTTTTACAATAAAAAAGAAACTTGCTCCCATACCCAATCCCACATTACTTCCATATAGTGTGTAGAATGTTTGAATATATGGGGTTATAGTTCTAGTTATTTTTCTTCCGTATGTGGCAGTAAGTGTACCAGAAAAAAAGTTTTTTGTAGCAGAAGGATTTATATTGAAACCTGTATTGCTACTCTTTGAATCCATATGCGCAAAGTTAAAAGTAAGGAGACTGTATTTATTAAGCGACTTTCCAAAAGTAATGGCGCCCCTGTACTGAATAGGGCCATCTTCGGTATCTAAAAAATGGGTATAAGATCCTTCGATAACGCAGAATGAATGTTTAACGGGACTAAAACTATAATTCATTGCTCCTTGTATTCCTTTTGAAGCATATCCAATATATGGTGTTTTGGTATTTTCATAGGCGGGTACAATCATATTTGCTTTGATGGTAAAATGTTTCTGAAAATTTTCAGAAGGAAAGTGATAAGCTAATCCAACAGAAATATCTCCCAGTCCTGAATTATTTTTAGCAATACCTCCGCTTACCAAATCTTGTATAATAAAGGGAAGGTTTACAGATAAATCTAGCCTTCTACTTATACCATGCAACATGGTTAATCCAAAAAAATGTGATTGAAATTGATCGCCTTGACCAAAAGTTGCAAGTTTTCCTTTTGAATCAAAATATTTAGAAGAATAAAAATAGTTGTATGCTCCAATTACCGATGACCTTCCCTTACCAATTGGCCAATCTGCATAGCTGGCAAATGACAGTGCCAACAACAGCTGTAACAATAATATTCTTTGCAATAATTTTTTCATTCCATTATCGTTTTCTGGCATGTACTACTTTTTCTAAGAACCATGTACTAACAAAAGCATCGTGACTCCGAGGTACTTCATGCCCTAAGTTTGGAAAAACATATAATTCACTGTTTTTCACTGTTTCAATAGGCATTTTATTAAACGCAGCTAATGCCGTACTCGCAGGTGCAAAATTGTCGAGCAAACTCACTGCATACAAAACCGAACACCTTACATTAAGAATAAAATTCTGTACCTCAAAATACTGTAAAGTCTGAATCATATTATCAATACTAAAACCTGGATTCTTTGCCTCAAAATCAAGCATATCTTTAACCGGAAATGATATCTCTTTTTGAACCTTGCCTATCTCGACCGATCGAATCCAATCGAAAAAAATCGGGTTGTTTGCAACCACCGTATTAATTTTACTAGGCATTAATGAGGCCGTAACCAATGCCAATGAAGCACCTTGACTACCTCCAAATGCTACCACTCTTTTTAGATCCATTCCAAATTGCGCGCCCTGAGAATGAACAAATTCTACAGCCCGAACACAATCCATATATATTCCCCGATAGATATATTCATTTTTATCTTCAATATTTACCAATAATTGCTCTCTATTCATGGGATTGATCTGCTCTTTCACTTTTCTGTCTATCCCCCTTACATTTACGGTAAAACTTATAAAATCGTCAAAATACAAAGGATTCAATTCAATTTTATAGCCCCCAAATCCTACCAGCACTGGATATTTTCCCTTTGGTTTTGGTACAGATAGCCAACCATAAAAAGGAATATTGCCAAGCGACTGTATTTCTACTTTATACACCGTATGAAAATAAGTGCTGCGACCCTCATCTAATGTTACCTTATACTTAGGATCAATTTTAGCCAGCTCATCTTTTGTGATCTGCCAGAACTCATCAAAATCTGGTGGCCTATGATAAGGCGTTTTTATTTCATTTATTTTATAGCCAAAAGAATGCCGAGTTGTATCATCATAGGTACTCACATTCAAGGCCGCTTGAAAATCATACACACCAGGATTGCTGATTTGAGGCATTGTTATCGTAAACTTTTTTACGCTTTTTTTATGCAGACTAATCTTAACTTCCTTTTCACCTACTGATTTTCCATCATCGGTTTTCACTATTATTTTAAAAGTGCCTTCCTGCTTTATCTTGTATTTATTGGTTAGGATAACATTGTACTTAATATTTTTGCCATCATAATAAATACCATCTCTATTATAAGGCTTAAGCTGCACAAGTATTTCTCCTTCCTCTTCTGTTTCGGCTTCAGGCTCTTCTTCTGCAATAGCTTTATTGGTTTCTGGTACAAGTGATTCTTTTACTGAAACCGCTTCATTACCTACATTGGCCCGAGACCAGTTCTGGTCGTAGGGATTGGGGATTTTTTTTCTGTCGTTTGGTTTTCTGGGCGGCCCACTATAATTAAACGAACGGGAAATTACTTCTGCATGATCCGTCATTTCAATATTTGCAAACAAAGTATACTCTCCCTCCTGATCTAAAGGGATTTCAAAAACTGCTTCAATTTTTTTTCTTCCATTTACTTTTACATCAAGAGAGTTGGTGAGTATGGTCTCCCCAGCTTTATTATTAATTTTATATAACAATATCCCTTCTTGATCATTGGTGAAATTATTCTTAAGCGTAATTTTATAACGAACAGGATTGCGCGCATTAAAATCTGATCTTTTATTGGGTGTCTCCAATGTAATTTCAACACCAGTGGGAGCTTCTTTCTTTTGAAATGCAAAAGCTGGTGATACACAAAATAAAAAACAGACTAAACCCAATATGCGCGGTATGATCGTCTGTATTTTTTTCATAATCAATTAATTGCTTTTGGCAGGTTTGCCAGTGAGTAATGCTGATTTTCTGATATAAAGATTTAATGGATCTTCTATAAACTTATAAAGTATTATTGAAACTATATTAAGTATAATAAAAACCATGCCCAGTAACACTATGGTATAATTAATATGCTCAGAAAGCCACCAATATTCTTTCGCTTCTAGCCAAGCATAAAAAAGATCAGTTGTTTTTTCACTAAAATCAGTAGCCAACTTAGAAATAAATCCAATATGAATTAAGTAGAAAATATAGGAGCTCTTACCCAATAACTGCATCCATGCGGTTGACAACCAATATCTAATGAACGATTTTTCTTTAATCAATCCATAAAAAAATAGTGCCACAGCTATTGGTAGTATTACATTATTTGAAAAAATACCAAGTGGTTGGTACAAGCCAAAGGGATGTTTTTCATCTATTGGCTGAACACACATAATATATACTGCGCCTATCATTCCAGCCAAACCTAAATAGGTGAACAACGGTTTTGAGCTGATTGTATCGTCTCTTTTTAATACAATCAATGCCAATCCCATTCCTATAAAAAATTCTATACACCTACCCAAAAAAGTATAGAGAAACATGAACTTAAAGTTTCCAAAGAATCCATAAAATGAAATATTTCCAAATACCGTTACCAATACCACCCCCAAGCTTAACAATAAAAAAGGCAGGTAAAAAATTGCTTTACTGTCTTTTTTTATTCGTAGAAAAAAGAAGGGTGCCAAAAAATAAAACGTTTCTTCTATGGTAAGTGTCCATCCTTGACTTATACCCGTGAACTTTAGGTCATCAAAAAATCCTCTTATAAAAAATACATTTAAAAAAAGCAATATGATGGGTGAAGTGAAATTATTATAAATGCCCGCATCGTTTGTTATCCAAGCAAATAGAAAGGTTGCCAATGTAAGTATCAAGTACATTGGATAAATTCTAGCGATCCTATTTTTAATATATTTACGAAACCACTTTCCACTTATTTCATAATTATCATAGTAGCGTAAACAAATTAAAAAACCACTGAGTACAAAAAATAAAGTAACGCCCATATGAAATTCATTCAGCATCCTAAACAATGGATATGGAAATGCTGCCTGATTAAAATGATGAAAGAAAACAAGAAAAGCTGCGATTGCCCTAACGCCTGTAAGTGCCGGTATATAGAGATTTGACTTCATATTTCTTTTATATTTTATAATTCTCCTACTAGTGAAATGGATCCGCCACCGCCCTTACCCGTATTTCTTCCACTTACATCTGTAAACATCGAAACAAATATCTGATAGTGCTGACTTACTTTTCTTCCATATCCCACTGTTAATCTAAAATAAGAAAAAGCCCTGTTTAAAAAAAGATTATTCGGATTGAATGCATTTTGTGTACTGGTAGATTTGTTACCTGACATAGAAAAAGTAAACTTATTATCCTCATCCAACGGCACCCCAAACAGCGCATCTGCAAAAAGTTGTGTTGGGCCATCGGGACTAAAATATTGTCTTAATCCAGCATTCACATCAAAATAAGTATTAGACAATCGCTCTCTATTTGTTCCTGAAAAACCAAATTTAATTTCACCACCCACTTGCTGAAACCCAGTATAAGGTGTTTTAGCCGCATTGTTTTGGTACAACGGAATAATTAAAGAACCCGTAACTGTTAAAAATCTATAATAATCAAAGCTGTTTAATAAATAAGATAATCCCAGTGTTGCATCTCCAAGACTCGCATTTTGTTCTGTTAAGTTGGGTTCTTGTTTGCGTTGAATTAGATATGAGATATTCCCTACAAAATCTAGTTTTTCTCCAATACCCAATCCACCATACAACCCAAAATAATGCGATGCAAACCTACCGTTTTTGGCAAAGTCAGTATAATTACCATCCTTATCCCAATAGCCTTTGGCAGTGTACAAATTGTAAGAAGGTACCACTAAGTATTTACCCTTACCAATTGGAAATCCAGCAATTGCTGCATCTGTAAGCAATGCCATTACCACGAACAAAATCAATTTTTTCATCAGTTCTTATTTATATTTTATCAGAGTACTCTTTTAATCCAAAAACTTTCAAATCCATAATACACATAATCCATTCCCTTCTCATCTCCACTCATATACAATTCACGGTTATCTATTCTGAGCTGATTGTATAAAGCAATAGCAGCTTGTGGCGGACAAGCTGTATTTTTTTGATTGTGACCAAATAGCACCCTGCAACGAATTCCCGAAGCAAAATTTACTGGATCAAAAAAATCCCAGTTTCTAAATAACCCCTCTTTATTTAACCTATTGCGTGGATTGCTTATATATGCCTGAAAATTAGATACTGGCCAAGGACTTATTTTTTGTGATTCTGCCATTATAAAAAGTGTGCGCATATCTACATAAACTGGTCGCTCCATGATGCATCCTTGCGGTCGCGCATCCATTGAAGCCACTACTGCTGCTAATACAGCTCCTTGACCCGACCCTTTTACAATCACTTTTTTGGTATCGAGCTTTAAATAATCGTGTCGATAAATAAAATCCAGACCCCGCAATGCATCCATATACGCAGCTCGATATATATATTTATTTCTATCGTTTAGGTTGATGATATTGTAGGTATTGAAATCTGCATTGGTATTGTCTTTACTATTTCCATGACCCCTCACATTTATTCGCAATACCGCCATATCGGTTCTAAGTGAATCAGGCCGCATATCTTGTAAATATCCTGGTAACTCATATAATACATTAAACTTGCCTTTTCTTTTGGGAACAGACAACCAGCCCCTGATGGTTTGATATTCCAGCGATTGAAACTCTACCAGAAATACATCTACCTCTCTTGTGCTTTGATCACCTCGGCGTGTTACCCTAAATTTTGGATCAATATTGATCAACTCTTTCCGAGCATCATCCCAAAACTGGTCAAAATCCGCTGGTCTACTTACATTAGAATAAATTTTTTCTGGATCAATGCCATACCCAAAATTAAGTGTGTCGACATAATTGTTGGCTGAAACAACAATCTGCATAAAATAAAAACCAGCTACTGTTTTGTCGTTCTCTAATTTAAGGTCGGTAGCAAACCCTCTTTTCGCATCCATGGTAAAACCCATCTCTTGGTTAAAAGTCTCTTCACCTTTGTAATTTTTTACCTTGACTTTAATGCTCCCGCGAATTTTTTCTTTGGTATTATTTTTTAACCTTACGTCATAGCCCACTTTATCGTCGTTCCGAAAAATGGATTCTTTTTTAAATGGCCTAATATCGTAAGCAATGCCCTGTGCATAGGCATTCATGCCTATACTCAATACCAAAAAGAGTAGGAAACAGCTTATAATTTGGCTGTTCAAGTAGGAAATGGTGGGTACCCTTAGCTTCATTTGCATGAATGAATTAGTCATTTCTAGGCTGTTCTACTGTATTAACAAGCTGAAAATGACAGGAAAACACACAGAAAGTCCCTGTAAAACGTAATAAATAGGTGTAATAGTATATAGATTCTTAATAATTTAATACAAAAGCCCCAGCCTAGAAAGGCCGGGGCGATTTACTAACCCATCTAAAAGAGATTTTTATTTTGTGGTTTCTGCTGGCGGATCTGTAACAATCACCAGTTTTGCCCTAATTTTTGCTTCAATTTCATTGGCAAGATCTGGATTGTCATGCAGCAATGTTTTTACAGAATCCCTACCTTGACCCAATTTATTGGTATCGTAGCTGAACCAGCTACCGCTTTTCTGTACTATTCCCAATTCAACTCCCATATCTATGATTTCACCCACTTTACTAATGCCTTCACCAAATACAAGGTCAAACTCAGCAGCCCTGAAAGGAGGTGCTACTTTATTTTTCACCACTTTTACTTTTACACGGTTTCCGACGGCCGCATCACCATCTTTAATCTGCGTCATTCTTCTAATATCCAGCCGAACCGAAGCATAAAACTTCAAGGCATTACCACCAGTAGTAGTCTCGGGATTACCAAACATTACACCGATCTTTTCACGCAATTGGTTGATGAAAATACAGATGGTATTGGTTTTATTGATGGTAGCAGTGAGTTTACGCAAGGCTTGACTCATTAAGCGAGCATGAAGCCCCATCTTACTATCACCCATTTCACCTTCCAATTCACTTTTGGGTACCAAAGCTGCAACAGAATCAATTACAACTACATCAATTGCGCCAGAAAGTATTAAACGATCTGCTATTTCTAAAGCCTGCTCTCCATAATCGGGTTGAGAAATAAGCAGATTATCTACATCTACCCCTAATTTTTTGGCATAAGCACTATCAAAAGCGTGTTCTGCATCTATTATTGCACACATACCGCCTTTTTTCTGGGCTTCCGCTATTACATGAATAGCAATAGTTGTTTTACCAGAAGATTCTGGCCCATATATCTCTATAATTCTTCCCTTAGGCAAACCACCTACTCCCAATGCAGTATCCAAACCTATTGATCCCGTAGAAATTACTTCCATCGGGGCAGTAGATTTTTCATTCATCATCATTACACTGCCTTTTCCATAATCTTTGTCAATTTTATCTATTGTAAGCTTCAGGGCTTTTAATTTTTCTGCGTTACTCATGGTGCTTTATTTAGTGGGTCAAAATTAATTGAGTGGTAAAACTAATCATTTTTAATTACTAACACTAATTTTTTTAGTATTTTTTACTAATTCATTTAGTTCGTGCTTTCTATCCCAAAAATAATATGCTCCCAGTTAAATCCCATCAAGTATTTATACTCAAATACAATGTTTTTTAACGGGGGTATTTTACCACCCAATGCCATAATCTTCTCCATTATTAGACGATCCACCCCAAATACTATTGTGTTTGCGATCGAGGAAGATGGCATTTATAGGTCCGCTTGTTCGATCTCCAAAACTCAACTTATACCCCATTTTCCGCAATGCTTCCCGAGTATTTTCTGGCGTTTTATTCGACAATAGCAGGTCACCCAATCTCGGTTTTCTATCGCTTAATTTAGAACCTCCAAGCGACAGCCAGAGTTGATTGGTGTTTATATTGGCCGCTTCTGTGGCTTGCTGTACCGTCATTCCAAACTCTACCATATTTAAAAAGAATTGTAATAAATTTTGATCCTGTGTATCACCTCCTTGCACCGCAAACGACAAATAGGGCTTTCCATCCTTCAAAGCCAATGAAGGTGTAAGGGTCACCCTTGGTTGTTTTCCAGGTGCTACTATATTAAAGGGATTGATGGTTGATTCTAACACAAAACTTTGCATTCGCTGGCTCATTCCTATACCCGTATTACCCGCAATAGTGGCGGGCAACCATCCACCACTGGGTGTAATTGATACCACCCAACCTTCTTTATCAGCCGCTTCTACACTGGTAGTGCCCCGCCAGAGCCGATCCATATAATCCTGTTGGGCTAATGCTGTAGTAGCCGTACTATCATGCGCTGGAACAAAGTTTCTGTTTTCGAGACTATCTCCATTTGTATTCCATTTTTTTAAAAGATCATTATATGGATTTTTTCTTCCTTCAAAAAGATAAGGGTCGCCCGGAAAAATAGCAGTATTATTTTTTTCTGGATTGATGAGACTCGCCCGTTGCTTGGCATATTCCTTACTTAATAATCCTTTCATAGGCTGAAGGGTAGGTGCAAAAGCAGGATCTCCATAATAAAAATCACGATCAGCAAATGCGAGACTCATACTTTGGTAAACCGTATTAATATATTGCGGTGAATTATAACCCATTTTTTTTAAATCGTATTGCTCCAATATATTCAAGGCTTGTAACATGGAAGGACCTTGCGTCCACTGCGATAATTTATACACTTCTATACCCTTGTAATTTACTTTCATGGGCTCTTCCTCTTTTACCTTCCAATTGGCTAAATCTGCTTTGGTAATTAATCCACCTTGTTCTTTGCTTCCTCTCACAAACTCATCAGCTATATCACCTTTGTAAAAACGATCGCATGCTGCCTTTATAGCTTGTTTCCGCGTTTTTTTATGTTGCAATGCTTGCTGTTCTGCCTCTACTAATTTGTTTAATGTATTCAGCAGATCTTGTTGCACAAAAATTTCACCCGCTTCAGGGGCTTCTCTTTTTTCTCCTAAATGAGTTAGAAAAACCTTTTTACTATAAGGCCATTCTTTAATCCGTTCTTTACCCCGCTCCATACTATTAGCCGTTTGTGCATCAATAGGATAGCCTGCTGCCAATTGCATGGCAGGCGCTAGTACTTGTTTCAGCGACAGCGTTCCATATTCAGCAATCATATGGCATATACCACCCACTGTACCAGGAGTAATTGCCGAAAGTGGACCATATTCGGGTGGGAAATGATACCCTTTAGTTTTGAAGAATTCAGGAGTTGCTCCAGTAGGCGCCATGCCCAGCGCATTGATGCCAATTACTTTGCCTGTTTTAGGGTTGTACAAAATGGCCTGGGTTTCTCCACCCCAACTAAGTACATCCCACATTGTACAGGTGGCGGCCAGCATTGCACAAGCAGCATCTACTGCATTACCACCTTGTTGAAATACAATAGCACCAGCAGTTGCAGCCAAGGGCTTGCCCGTAATAGCCATCCAATTTTTACCATGTAAAGGTGGTTTCTGAGTAGGCTGAGCAGCAGCCAATACCATATTGGTAATGGCTAAAATATAAAGTATTGCCTTCTTCATAAGAATAAAAATATGCTTCAAGATAAAGAAGCTATACTAAAGAAAATAATTCTTTTGAATGAAGTACTACAGAATAAATTATTGCACTTCAAAAGCACCAATATCCACATTTCCTTTTCTCGGCTTACCTCGTTGATCTGTTGTTGGAACCCCTAGTGCTGTTCCTTGATCTTTTGCGGGACTATTTGCGGGCAAAGCCATTGTTTTTGTTGGCCCCTCATTATTTAACAATTTTTGTAACAGCGCATCAGTAGTTAGCACTGCTGATGTAATCCAATGCTCATCGGCCGTACCAAACTGACTGGTATATTGTTTGGGGAATTGCATATTCCCCGCATTTATAATTAGGTTAGATTGTTTATTAATTACTGCACCAGCATCTGCATTACTTTGATTGCCAATACCTACTTTGTTTTTATAAAATAGATTATTGGTAAGCGTTAACTCACCTCCATTAAAAATAGCACTGGCAAAATTTCCTGCCCTGTTTTCTGCAAAAGTACAATTGGTAATAGTTGCGGTTTTATTATTACCACTTCCATCAAATGCAATAGCACCACCTAATCCATCATTACCTTTTACTGCATCATTACCATTAAACGTACAGTTGCTGATATTTGCGTTGTAATTGTTTGCCCATAACGCACCGCCGATACTGGAGCTTGTATTATTGGCAAATGTAGAATTCGTTAGTTTCAAACTGCCATTCATAAAATAGCATGCACCGCCCTTATCAGGTTCACATATATTGCCTTCAAATGAACATTTATCAATGCTGAGGGAACTGTTTTTTCCTGCATAAAAAATCACATTCAATGCACCTGCTTGGTATTTTGCTTTGTTGTTAATAAACTCGCATCCACATAGGTTTAGGGAATTATTTACTCCATTCTGATCAACACCGTCTACATAGATGGCTCCGCCAGACCCGCCTTTATCAAAAGTACCTCCCATACCAGTGGCTTCATTATTTTCGAATTTACAGTTGATAAATATTTGCGAGCTTCCAATAGTGCCTACGGCAGCTCCATTTGCGGCCCTATTATTAGTAAATACACAATTGGCAAATATGACTTCTTTATATCCACCAGTATGCACGGCTCCACATGCATCTGGGTTTGAAAGTTGACTGCGATTGTTATCAAAAACAACATTTATTACTTTTAAACTACCAAAATACCTGCCTAAAATAGCCGCACCACCTAATTCATTGTTTGCGTTTCCATTAATAAGTTTCAAGTTTTGAACCGCAAATAAACTGCCTTGATTTTGATTGGCGGGTGCCTGTTTGTCAAATATTCTAACCAAGTTATTTCCACTAATAGTGAGTAAATTACCTCCATCTATAATCACTTCTTTATTAGAGGGAACACTTAAGGTTGAAGTTAAGATTAAGGTAAAAGGCGAATTTCCTCCATTGAATTTTATTTTTCCCCCAGCATCAATCAGCAATTGCAAACTTGCTTGGGTACAACTAGCGGCAGTTCCATTACCCCAATTTGAAGCACCATTCATATTTATTAATTCTGGTGCTGTACATATTTGCGAAGCCACTCCAGGATCTACCGGAGGATTTATTAAAGGAAGTTCTGGCGCAACAGGCGTGTTTTTTTTGCAACCTACAAGAATTGCTATTAACAGTATTCCAGATAGTATTTTTTTCATAAATGCTTGGTTTCTGTTAAACTATACATTTTTTATGCCAGAAATTATTAAACATAAATAGCGATACTTGTTTTGCTTTTTCCGTTTTGCGTAATTGTATTTCCCGATTGCTACTGCTTTACCGAAGCTTCTTTAGTTTTTTTGTCATCTAAATGTAAAAAATGATGATTATGAAAAAAAAGGTACTTGCAGTCGTTCTATTATTGATTTCTTTCAGCGGCTTCTCACAATTAAAAGTAGGGAAAGATAATATTGCCAAATTATGTGGCTGTTTTGAGATAGATTTTAAATATGTTGAAACCTTTTCGCCCGATACGGCTTACCCTTTTCATAAGCGAGAACACAGCAGGGGTACCGAACTTGTTTTGCCCGTTGCTAACAGCAATAATAAAATTGTTCTTCAACACTTGCTTATTGTAAACGATAGTTTTATAGTAAAACATTGGCGCGAAGACTGGGAATATCAAGCCACAGATTGGTTGGTTTATCAAGGTAACAAACAATGGATCAAACAACCAATTTCGGCTTCAGATTCAAAAGCTAAGTGGACCCAAACCGTTTGGGAAGTAGACGATGCGCCTCGTTACCAAGGTACCAGTGCTTGGATCAATACAAAAGAAAAAACTTATTGGGAAAACACTACCAATGCTCCCTTACCAAGAAGAGAATATACCACCCGCAACGATTATCAAATTTTAAAAAGAGGCAACCATATTGCAGTTTCCGATAAAGGTTGGATACACGAACAAGATAATGATAAGATAGCCATGGTGAATGGTAAAGAAAAAATTATTGCACAAGAAAAAGGAATGAATGCCTATACCAAAACTACCGATAACAATTGCTTGGCCGCCAAAATATGGTGGGAAAAAAATGGCGCGTTCTGGAATAATATCAGAATTCGTTGGGAAGAAGTAATTAAAGCAAAACCTACCATTATTTTAAAAAGCAAGTTCGAAAATAAAAGACTGGACGAATATTTTACAAATATATTTAACCAATGGACTAGCAAATCCATTTCTTTGGAAGAAGCTGGAATAAAAGCGAAAACAATCATTGAAAAATTTGTATCTACTAATGAAAATACAGCTTTAAAATAATAGGTTATCTCAACTAAATGATTTTGTAATTAATTTAAAAGAGGCCGTCCACGAAAAGTGTGACAGCCTCTTTATTTTTTATTGAATCAGTTTATACTCAATTACAGGTTTACCTCTCTCCCCATCATCACTTACCCCCATTGAAACAAATTTAATTTTATAGTAATTATCTGAGTTGTCTTTAATAATATAAAACCGGTCGCGTTTTATACCAGTAGGAGGCATTGTACTTCTCCAATTACTGCCTATTACCCATTTATCGTCGCTGA
Source organism: Sphingobacteriia bacterium (assembly GCA_004294135.1). Lineage (GTDB taxonomy): Bacteria > Bacteroidota > Bacteroidia > Chitinophagales > Chitinophagaceae > Sediminibacterium. The sequence continues at coordinate 81,200 of RDZY01000011.1, read as the reverse complement.
ATAATTTAGCTGATGCGGTTACGCTATCCTTATTATACGCTGTATATGCTTTTTTGCACTCATCCGCAGTAGTATATATTTTTTCATAGGCTTCAACACCGCCGAGACTATTGATAGAGATCATATCTGAAAAACCATAAGGTATCATACCTGATCCAACTTTAGCTTGATACATGGCATAGCCCCAACTCAAATCCCATTCAGCAGTTTTTGGTTCTCCTTTTACTATTGCACACTCTTCTAATGAGACAAGCATAAAATTATACGCTGGATCTTTGGTAATATTTAGTTTTTTAAATGCAGTGGTCTGATCAATACCACCATATTCTAATAAATAACCCCCATTTTCATTTCTAGTAACCCTTCCCTTAATCAAAGCTCGCTTATCGGCTCCACCTCCTCTTTTAATAATAAAAACATAGTTATCGAATTCAATACTTGAAACGCCTTTAATAACAGTTCTATCAATACTGCCATTTACGTCATCAATAAACTTAAATTCCGTTGCCGAAAAAGAAAATCCTGTCAAGTCCTTTTCAATACCTATAATATCAGCCGATGTAACGGAAGCCAAATCGGTTTTATCTAACATTACTGCTTTTGATTGATTGGTATTATTAATGATTACCCTGAAATAACTACCTGCATAAAAACCAAGATCCCAAGATGATCTGTTTAAGCTAGAAGTTGATCCAGCACTTAAATCCATATATACAATATTGTCCTGCCCATTTCCAATAAATCCTTTATTTAATACTAAAGTTTCTGCGGTTTTTGAGGCAATTAAAGGGGTTATTTCATTCTTTTTACACGACATTAGTATAGTTGCAGCTATTGCAATCAGTACTACATAAGTTAATGTTCTTTTCATCTGTTTCTGTTTTATTGATTAAACTATTATTGACAATTATGATCGGCTCCACTGAAATTGTAAGCCAACAAAAAAAGATCTTCCAAATCCAGTCAATACAGGGCCACCTGTACTATGTGCACGCCCCGTTGAAGTGGTATTATTTACACGCATCACATCAAAAATATTTTTAACACCTGCTTGTATGGTAAAGTATTTGGGAATTGTTTTAGATAAATTAATATCTGCCCAATGATAGCCACTCATTTTAGTGAGGTTGACTTCTGTTTGTCCCGTTATTAAATTTAAACTTGTTTGATAAGCTGGCATGGCTCCAGTGTATTTATAAAATATTCCTGCTTGTGCTTTTATTACTGGAATTCGATAAATAATATTACTGTTTATTTCGGGCGACCATACAAATGCTGGCAGCTCCAATGCCTTGTAATTGGCTTCATCGGAATAATAATTATAACGTCCGATATATGAAAGCCCCAACGAGGCTGTAAGATTTTTATTTATAAAACTATTTTCAAGTGTTGCTCCTGTTGTTTTATATTGATCTATATTAATATAAGTGTAAATATTTTCTGTTCCCATTGCCAATGCAATTCGGTTGTTAAATTTGTTGTAAAAAAGTGACAATGAACTGCTAATTTTTTGTTGCGCTGTATTTTTTATCTGCCAGTTAACCGCTCCAATATAACTATCAGATAATTCAGCTTTTAAATTCGGATTTCCCATGATGCTGTGGTTGGCATCAAAAAAATAAAAATACAGTTCTCGCAAAATAGGAGCCCTATAACCACGGGCATATGATATTCTGATGTCTAAATTTTCATGAACAGAAAATTTTGTATTCAGAGAATATACAGCCGGTGGGTTAGAATAAATATTGTTTTTACTTACTCGTATGCCTGGTCTAATCTGTATTGACTTTATTGGCTTTATCTCTGCAGAAGCAAAGAGTGAATAATCATTCATTATTGGTGAACCATAAACCCTTTGTCCACTTGTTCTATCTGATTTTATTTCAATACCAGGTTGTAACTTAAACTTTTCTGTAATAAACCACTGCATGGTATTTCTAAAAAAAATGGTTTTAAAAGTCGTTATATCCCACTCACCTGCTCCGCTACTTGGTATTTTTAATCCATTGGTAAAATCTTTTATAAAAGTTTCTGTCTTACGCGCGTAATCCTGAAAAGATGCCGATGCATTTAAATGCAATTTTTTATGAATGATCCAATCGCTTTGCAACTGGTGCGTGAATCGGTTGGTAATATAGTATTGATCTTTTGCCCGATAATTATTCGGATTAAGCGCACCAGCTGCAAATATTTGCTCTTGCAATGCATCTAATCTATACCAAGTATTTATTTTTTCAGTTTTAAATCCAGTTGTACCAGAAAATAAATATTGTGCTTTGGGTTTAGATACTTCTACTCGACTGGCTATTGGGTTTTCAGAAAATCCTCCATAAATATTTCTGGTAATAGATGCATCTGCATTCCATTTGTTTTGCTTCCAGTTAATACCAATATTTTCATTGTGAATGCCTGCATTAGTGAATGGGCTGTATTGCTTTCCCATTGATTCCTCTTGTATTCGTGCATGAATACTTAGTGTATTATTAACGGCTGTATTTTTTTTAGTGATGATATTAATCACACCTGCTAGAGCATCCGTTCCGTATATTACACTCATGGGGCCTTCTACTATTTCTATTCGTTCAATATTATTAATATCAATTTGGATAAGGCTTTGTTTGGTACTACCCCTATCAATCAATGGAATTCCATCTAATAATATTTTTACATTCTGACCATTCATGCCCATGATACTAATATCAGATTCACCCAATGTATAATCATTTGAAAATCTTATACCCAGTTGATTATTCAATACACCAACTAAATCATTCGCGCCACGCATAAGTATTTGTTGGCGATTGATGGTGCGAACATTGTAAACAGATTTTCTTAGCGACTGTGGTGAATATTGGCCTGTTACCACTACTTCTTCTAGTATTTTTACGCTGTCTTTTTCTTGAGCGTGTAAATAAATTACAGAGCCCATAAAATATATTGCAAGCATTATTTTCTTCATGCTGCAAATATTTCCATTTGAACTTTTAAAAAAAGTCACGAAAATGTAAAAGGATAAACTATGATAATTTTGTGACTGTATTTTATCGGATTGCGATAATTCGGTTCCCAAATAAGTAAATAATTGGACTAAACTTTAGCATTAATTTATGGTTCAATATTTTATTTTAGTGATTTTAGAAATGTTCTGTAATTAATTATTACCGAATATGGATTCGAATTGTATAATTTTTTGATTGAGATTTTTTAAAAGTTTGGATTTTAAGAAAGGCTCTTCAATAAAACTGTATTCAATACTATTAAATATAATTTTTTTGATATCAGCATAAGAGAATGTTTTATACCGTTTTGCAAGAAGCACATATTGCTCAGTCATATTTGTTCTCAACACACCTGGATCATCTGAACTTATTGGAACCTCGTATTACTTTATTGAATTCCATATTATCAAATCTATCATTGTTTAATTATGAATCGTATTCATGTTGCTATATTTTTGATACTTCCTTGAATAATTATTCATCATATTTAATTAAAACATTTTTAATTGTTTCTTTATTGAATTTAGTATTATCAATTAAATCTATCAGTTCTGGTTTGGCAGATACCATTCTTTTTAGTGCTTTTTTTGCATTTCTAAACATATATGTATCTTCCATAACACCAAATTCATTCGTCCATACTTCAAATATTATTGTTGATCCATCATATGGATGCGTAGAATATTCCCTAGTCCATCTAATTTTTCCTGAATGCATCAATTCAGCCAACTCATTCTTCTCATTTGAGATATAAATTCTTTTCTCACCTTTATAATCAACAAAACTAATTTTCGAAATTTCACGACTATGTAATGTTTGTTTTGATCCTGAACTATCAAATATTTTTACCTTTAATATTAATGTAATATTTCTCGTTTCTACAAAGCCAATAGGGTCTATAATAATTTTAATTTTCTTATTTAATGTATCGTTAGACTTTGTAATTATTTCAGCATCTAATGTATTTTGGCCTTTTACTGATATACTGAATATTGTGAAAAAGATAAAAAAATAAGTTCTCATAAAACAATTTTTTATTTGATTTTTATTACTAGTTTAAATTATCAAATTACTCAAAGATATTATCCTGAAACATGGTGTACTCCCGAATTATATCCAGCATTCTTGCTGAGCTTGCGCAACCATATAAGTATTTTAGTAAATCTATTGGTTTTCTTTTATCAACCGTATCCAAACTATTAATTTTATTTAGATGATCATATGTAAAATCAATAAAATAAAAGCTGTCAGCACTTGCTAAACTCTCAATCAATGCTGATACATCAGTTTTATCAAAGGGATCAATCATTGGGCTTGCACCCTGCTGTAATAATTCAATTATTTTTTTTTCATTTCGGTTCATTCCAGCATTTATTAGTTCTAAATCAATTCTTCTGTAGCCTTCCAATTCGTATTCTTGCATTTCATCATCATCAATCCATTGATTTGATTCATCAAAATCATAAATGAGTTTAATATATTTTTGATATTCAATAGTTGTAATTTCAAACTCAGGAAAACGCTTTGCTAGAATATGAATACAATCAAGTGTTTTTTCATAGTTCGCTTTTGGATTAATCGTTTTTTTATTTTTAAGTTCCGTTACATGTTTTATATCTAACCATACATGTAAGTTCATTTCTAGAATATGAAAAACAGAGAGTTTTATTATGCTTCCTTTTTGATAAGGATATCTGTCCCCAAGATCCAATTCAAAATCAAGATCATGGGTTGACTTAATTAACCTATCAAGTGTATCAATTTCAGCATAATATGCTGCGAGTAATATATTTGGATTCCCTTTTTTCATTTACTATTAAGTGGAATTATCGGGGCGTTCAATCATAAAAAATAATTAGTTGAACACTGATTCGTGCCTATTTTATGTTTAGACTTAATATAATTTCTCTAAAATTTGCCAATCCTGCTTCTAAGTTTTCAATAATATTTTCAGCCAATACATCGGGATCTGGTAAATTATCAAGGTCTGCAAGTGATTTGTCTTTTAACCAAGAAATATCGAGGCTTGTTTTATCTCTGGCAATGATTTCATCATAGCTAAACTTTCTCCAACGTCCTTCGGGATTTGTGTCTTCGTTGTAGGTTTCTTTTCGTTTGTTTCTGTTGTCGGGTTTGTAACAAGCAATGAAGTCTTTTAAAACTTCAATGTTTAACGGATTTTTCTTTAGGGTGTGATGAATATTGGTGCGGTAATCATAAACCCAAATTTCTTTTGTCCATGGTTTCTTATTTGCAGGTTTATTGTCGAAGAAAACAACATTTGCTTTTACTCCTTGAGCATAAAATATTCCTGTAGGTAAGCGTAAAATGGTATGCAGGTCTGTGGTTTCTAATAATTTTTTACGAACTGTTTCACCTACACCACCTTCAAATAATACATTGTCGGGTAATACAACGGCTGCCATTCCTGTTGTTTTGAGCATGGAGCGAATATGCTGAACAAAGTTCAATTGTTTGTTACTGGTGGTAGCCCAAAAGTCTTGTCTGTTATAGGTTAAATCGTCTTTCTCTTGCTCACCTTCATCATTGGTAAAAGTTTGTGAACTCTTTTTGCCAAATGGTGGATTGGCCAAAACGTAATCGTAAGTTATAGGAGAAGCTGCAATTAAGGCATCGGCAGGCGAAATAAAATTATCACCATCAATATCACCAATATTGTGCAAGAATAAATTCATCAAGGCCAAGCGTCTTGTTCCCGCCACGATTTCGTTTCCAAAGAATGTATGATTTTTGAGAAACTTATTTTCGTTTTTATCCAGTTTATTGTTCTGAACCAAATAATCATAAGCCGCCAAAAAGAAGCCGCCTGTACCACAACTAGGGTCGGCAATGGTATGCATTGATTTTGGTTGCACACATTCTACCATTGCACGAATTAAAGGACGTGGCGTAAAGTATTGCCCTGCACCACTTTTTACATCTTCTGCATTTTTTGCCAGCAAACCTTCGTATATATCGCCTTTTACATCGGCACCCAATACCAGCCATTGTTCACTGTTTATCATATCTATGATTTTGGCAAGCATTGCAGGGTCTTGAATTTTGTTTTGGCTCTTGGTAAATATCTGACCCAAAATTCCTTTTGCTGTGCTTAACTCACGAAGCAGGGTAGCATAATGCAATTCCAGTTCTGCCCCTTTTTTATTGGTTAAACTTTCCCAGTTATACGCTTTAGGAATGTTTAATTTCCTATTGTGCGGAGGCTTGCTATATTCATCAGCCATTTTTAGGAAAAGCAAATAAGTGAGTTGCTCTAAATAATCTCCATATCCTACACCTACATCACGCAGGGGATTACAGAAACTCCAAACTTTGCTTACTATACTTGATGTGTTGTTGCTCATTTTACTTTCTTTTAATCCGGCAATAACCGGTAAATCGTTTTTACTATAAATGTCTTGTTTTCAATAGCTTTGTACTTTGTATCTGGTAAGTCCGGTAATTTTTTCCGGCAATTCTTTTCAGTTATCCGGTAATTTCCGGAAAGTTGCCAATTTCCGAAAAGCGTGTAAACCATTGAAAAACAAGCTTTATTCATTTTTTTATACGTCCTATCCGGTAATTTCCGGTAATTCTTTGTTCGTTCTAAAATATTTGGTGGCGGGACCTTCACCTAATCTCTCGACCCATTCACCTTCCAACAATTTACTAATATCATTCCTTGCTGTTTTTTCGGAAATACTGCCTTCAAAAAACCGTTCAAAATCTTCTCTCGAAAACTGTTCTCCTACTTTAAGTTTTTTCAAAAATGTAAACATTCGTTCATTCACATCAATGGGTTTAGAAGATCCATAAAGCGTAAGTGTGGTATATCCGCTTTGTGAAGTCCATTCAGGAACTTTTAAACCATACTCAATAAATCTGTCTTTAATTAAACTCAACCCTCTTCCAAGCTTTTCAATCTTACCTCTCAAGTAAAACATATGAGCAATGGTTGGATTGCGAAGAACAGAATGATGCTCTTTAATTTTATTCTTCCCTGAAATAATATCAGGTGGTATTTCTCCCGAATTTATAATTTCCATTTTATCAGGATAAATATTGATGGTGATGTCACCTGAAATGTCAGCATAATCCCTATGAACCATAGCATTTAAGATAGCTTCATCTAAGGCATCCATTGGATATTTTTCACGATTCGTTCTGTCCCACTTATCGTGTTTAAATTCACTAATCATTGGAAGATTACGAGTAAAATACTCCTGAATGCGATTGAAAGCTGCAAATAAATTATCTTCAATTAAAACCGTATCATCAAATCTGCTTCCTGTTTTGCCGTGTGGCATTACAGTAATACGAATCTGACATTGAGAGATAAATTTTATTGGGTCTTTTCCAAACAATACGATACTTCCGTTTCTAATCAAACTCATATCCACCAACTGAAAATAGTTTAAAAACCCTGGAATATCATTCGGCAAACTTCTTCCTCTACCAATTTTATTTGCTTCGTTAATCGTTACTTCAATTTCCTTTTGCACCAAATCTTCTAATGTAGCATCAATAGCCGTCTGCTTCTCCCAAGTTGAAGCGTATTCATTTGAAGTTCTCAGTAGCAAGCTTATTTCATCAGCCGTTGCTTCTTGTGTTTGTTTTCCAGATCTTACAAAATATTTTTTCTCATACGTATAAGGTTGTCGAGAGCCTTTAATAACATTGATAAGCAAAACATTTTGATTTTTGTATTGCTCGCAACGAATATCTACCAAGGGTTGCGGAAAGATTTGGTCAACAATTAAATTTTTAAGTTCCGATACTTTGTTTTCAATTCCTTCGGAGATATTTTTAAATTCTTTGCCATCAAAGCCAACTAAAACCCAACCGCCCTGTGTGTTCAAGAACGAACAAATTACCTTCATTATCTGCGGCACTTTGTAATCGCCAACAAATTCGATTTGGATACTTTCCTTTTGCTGAATTAATTCAGCAATAAATGATATGTCTCTGCTCATAATTTGCTGATTTTATCCATTAATTTTTTGATACGTTCAGGATATTTAAACTGACTATCTAAATGAAGCCGTATATCTTCTAAACTCATATATTCCTGAACCCAATTGCCTTTGCGTGATATTGGCGGTATTTTGTCTTTTGCCATTTCCTCATATAGCTGAACGCAACGAATATCCATTATTTTGTTGTCGTTAAAATTGAGGTTACCCGAGTTAACAGCTATTTTGCTTCCCCAATTTTCAACTTCTGCTTTACGAATTAACGAACGTGTAAAAGTTACTCTGTAATCTGCCATCACAAAGCGTGGAATTTTTTTTGCTACAGCGGTTTCAAACTCAATATGTGTAATTGATTTTCCACCTCGTTCTAAAACACCCGAACCATAGTCGGGACGAATAAAGCCAACAAATACATCACATTCATTTACGCCATCAATGCAATTTTGAAGATTAGATTCGCTACTGTTAATTAAAAATGTGCCTTTATGCGAATTGAGCACGTCATAGCCAAAACCATCTAACAATTCATAAATCTTGTTTAACTCCGTTTGGAAATTATAAACCGTAGAGGCTACGAATACTTTTATGTGGTTACGTGGTGCTGCCATATATTATTTTACTTTCTCAATTTCGTTAAACTAACTTCCCCTCAAACGCCTTTTTTAAAATACTCTGCCTCAAGGTTTCTGCCTGTTGCAAACTTTGGCTGATGGTTTCTTCTATTTTATCGCAAACAGTTAGTTTGCTTTCTAATTCTGCAACGATTAGTTCTTGTTCTTCAAATGAACAATATGGAACCTCATAATTTTTGATAATGTCGGTATTTAAATTTGGTTGGGCAGCACCCATATTTATATTTCTTAATTCTCTTGTTTTGCTCACCCAGAAATAATAAAGAAATAAATTACTTCTTTGGTCTAACTCTAAAAATGCAGCTATACCATCATTCATTGTTGCATCAATCATACAAATTTTTGGAACGCCCAATGTTGCACCACTATTTGAAAGTAATAATGTGTTTGGTTTAATTTGTCTTGTTTTATGTAATCCAGCTTCCTTAATAGTATATTCAAAAGTTGTCAGATAAGTACCGCTATCTTTTGTAATATCTCTTACTTTCAAAAAGGGAATTTTTCCAGCATAAAATTTGGGGTCACCAGCAGGTCTTGGTGAACCTCCACGAACCACATTCGATATTTCTGAAACTTTCACTCTTTTCCAACCCTTTGGCAATTCACCATCTTTTACTTTCTTATTTGTAAGTTTCCCTTCAAAAGCCCATTTCAACCAACTTTGCCTGTACACTTTTAATTGCTGTTGGGCGGTTATCAGTTGTTGTTTGCCGTTCTCTAATTCACTCAGCAGTTCTTCAATTTTGGCTACTATGGCTTGTTGTTCGGGGAGGGGGGGAACAACAAAAGGAATTTCAACCAAGCTGCTTTTTGTCAGTTTTAACCGTGTTGTTCCATTAACAAACTCACGATAATTAATGGAGTTTAAATAATAAAGTGCAAAATCATCAAGCAGGAATTCCGTTTTCCCTTTTAAAATATGAGCATGATTGTTTACCCAAGTTTTGCCTTTAATTTTATACGCTTTGTCTTTGTAAATATCTAAAAATGGTGCACCATCCTCACCTATTAAAATAAACTCACCATCGGTCAAGAAATCATCAATCCAGCCTACTTGCCCAGTTGCACCATAATAAGGGAAAAGCACACTTTGGTTTTTACCTGCTATTCTTTGTTGTCTTTCTGTTGAATTGATAGGCTTCCTTAAATTATCAAGTACATTACATACCTCTCCTAGTTTTTTGATTTGCCATCCTTTGGGCAATTCATTTCCGTTTTGTGGGGTCGGAGTTGATACGGAGTTAATACGGACTTTATATGGAGTTGGTTGTGTCATTTTTTAGTGTTCAGTCAAATAAGTTAATCAGGCTAAATATGGATAACTTGTTGGTTCAGTCAAATAACCGTCAAATAAACAATTCATTGAAAATGAGTTATTTACTACCTTTTTTATGGTGCAGGAGGTTTTGCAATCAAATAAGCGACTATACATTTACTTGATATTTGGCAGCGATAATTTGTAGTACATTATCGTTATACAATGATTGATTAGCATAGGAAATTGATTTTTCATGCGCCAATTTTCCAATAATTATTGCAGGATGAATGTTGTAAGTGGCTGCACATTCTTCTACTCTTGAAGTCGTTAAATAATTTAGGTAAGGATTTAAATAAGTCAAAATTTCTTCGTGCTTTAGTTTGCTTGAAGCCAATTCATTTGCTTCATCTTCCATGTTATTCAATTCTCCGTCTCTTAGGTTGTCTAACACAAAGGTTAAGTCTTTATTTAAATGAAGTAACACATGTGCAATTTCGTGTGCCACTGTAAACCAAAAATTATCTATTCGTCTGTAACGTCCGGTGTATAGAATAACAGGGTTTTTATCTAGGAAAAAAGCTGCACCATCTAAATAAGTTTTTTGTAAATGCGGTAGCACAAAAAATATGACTCCTGCTTTTGCCAATTCTTCAATAAAAATATTTACACCGTTTTCCATAACGCTGTAGCTAAATATATTTTCGTATAGTTTTTCTAATTTCTTTTTATCGTATTTACTCACTTTTATTTTAGCCGCTTCTATGGTTGCTTTTCGGTACCATGTAATGGCATAGGAAGCATTAAATTGGTTATAAGCTTCTGATTTTCGGGTGAAGTACGGCAAATAGTTTTTGTCAATGATGGAAAAATCAAGTGTTGTCCAATCCCAAAAATTAAGTACTTGTTGTTTTAATTCTTTTGCTGTTTTGAAAGGTTTTAACCAACCTTTTGTGAGCATATCTTTAACAGGCATTCGCTCATATATAAGTCCTTTTACATCAGCCTCTATCTCTTTTTCAGATCTTTGATGATTTAGCCAGAGCCGATAGTTTGCATCTAAATTGAGCCAATATTGTGGCGATGTTTCAAACACTTCTGCCAATATTTTAGCCGTATCAAGTGTAATGGGTTGTTTGTCTTGAAGAATTTTATTAACGTGCTTAGTAGTCATTCCTATCACCTCAGAAAGATCTTCTTGAGTCCAACTTCTGTATTCCATTTGTTCCTTTATGAAATAACCCGGTCCAAATTTTCTTGCGGGTCTTAATTTTACTGCTTGTTGCATAATGTTCAATTTTTTAAGCGTAATGATTTGAAATATCGGTAATAATGAAATCACCTATGGTTTTTTCATCATTCTTCCAATCGATTTGCATTTCTAGGCGATATTTTAACTTTAATCTCATAGAATAAAGATTTTCATGGCCTTGCAATTTTTCAAAATTCAAACCTTTATCATTCCATAAATCATAAATAGTATTCGCTGCTTCAATCTGTTGCACTCTAGCAAAGAATTTATCAATAATATCATTAGCCAGCTTTAGTTTCCTAGATTTTCCAGTGGTGTACAGTTTTTCTAGATCTTTGTTATCGAATGAAAAATTCATTTTATGACCGATGCGAAGTTAGTAATTTATTTAAAAACAAAAAGTATATATTGTACAATTAGGTTAAAATAGATTTATGTTTATAACCTAATTGTACTAAAAAAATAATCATTATGCAGCTAATGCTTCATTTAATTCATTAATAATATCTTCTGTCTTATCACCAAACAATTGCCACATTTTGCCTAATCCGCCTTGTGCATTAAAAGGGTTTAAATCAAAGTCGTCCTTGTCAATATGAAAGCTGTTTACAACATAATCTTTAATCATTCTTAGCCATTGCATTTGTTCTTCATTGAACTTGGTTGCACCAGCTTGTTTTTTAAATACCCAATCTTGAAAATTTTTGTCCACTATTTTATCATAAGCGGTAAGGGTTGTGTCTAGTCCGCTTATTTTACGAATGAGAGAAACAATTGCTGTTAGTTCATTTCTCGGTGAACCATTGCATTGTTCCAGTGCTTCATAAGCCCGCCAAACATTCATAGGAGCAAGTGTTGGTTTCTCATTTTGAAGTTTCTCCAATACTTCTTTAATCATTGTATAAGTCAATTCCCGTCTGCGAAAGAGTTGGTTGTAAAAAATCTGCAATGCCATTAATTCATCTTTGTTTTCTTGTATCCATTCTGAAAAATTGGCGATTAATTCTTTCGCTTTGTTGGTATTGTCTTTGTCCCAACCAACGTGAATCACTTCATCAGGATTAGCCAAGTCAATTTTTTGTTCGTGAGCCTTGCGAACATTTTCAATGTATTCGTTTAATTCTCCAGTAAATACTTTGGCTGCTTCGTTTTGCAATGCTTCCGTTTTTACTTTTATGGCAGCATCAATTTCTACAGGGGCAGCACCTGCCATTTCGGTTCTTACTTTGTTTTCAATTTCTTCTAATACATCAGGATTAAAAGCATTCAACAATTCTTTCACTACTTGTGAAACGCTTTTGCCGTTGGCTTTTTCTGCAAATTGCTTTTTTTCTTTTTCTGTAATTTGTTTATCTAAACGGGTCAATCGGTTAGCTAATGAAGTAAATAATTCTTCTTCTCTTGCTCCAACTGCAACTGCTTGTAATAAATCTTTTAGCGGAACGCCTGGCTTTTTCTCTAATGGTCGGCTGTCTGTTTTTAAACTCTTGGTTACACCAATGGCATCTACAATTACAAAATGGTCTTTGGTAAACTTTGCTGTTGGCGTAACTTTTCGCAAACTATCTAAATCAATAGTTCGTGTTCCTCTGCCTTTCATTTGTTCAAAATAATTGATGCTTTTTACATCTCTCATAAAAAGCAAACATTCAAGCGGCTTAATGTCGGTACCGGTAGCAACCATATCAACAGTTACTGCAATTCGTGGGTGATAGTCGTTCCTGAATTGTGATAAAACCGATTTTGGATCTTCATCCGTTTTGTACGTTATTTTTTTGCAGAATTTATTTTCTTCGGCAAACTCTTCTCTTACAATGTCTATAATATCATTGGCGTGGCTGTCGGTTTTAGCGAAGATCAACGTTTTTGGAACTTCAAAATTTCCGTTTTTATCGTACCGTTCTTTAAAAATACTTGGCAAATATTCTTTGAATGTTCGAATGATGGTTCTTATCTGATTAGGATTTACAACCACTTTATCCAATTGCTGTTTTAAATAATGTTCATCTTCATCTTGCAATTCCATTCTTTTCTTTCTGCTCAATCGTTCTCTATGCTCAATGTATTCGCCTTTCCAAAGTGTAGCACCTTGTTGAGTTACTTTGGTATCAATGATAAATACTTCGTAACCTACATTAACGCCATCAGCAACCGCCATTTCGTGAGAATATTCACTCACTAAATTTTGGTCGAAGTAACCAATGGTTCTTTTGTCTGGAGTGGCGGTTAAACCAATTTCAAAAGCATCATAATATTCCAATACTTGTTTCCAAAGATTGTAAATGCTTCGGTGGCACTCGTCAATTACAATGAAATCAAAAAACTCAATGGGCATTTTCCCATCGTACTCAATCGGTGGAATTTCTTTTGGTTGATATTTTCGTTCGTTCGGATTTTCTTCTTCTGCACTTTCTTCAAGTTCAGTTCCTTTTAACACCGAATACAAGCGTTGAATAGTGCTTATGCAAACCTGACTGTCGGATGCGATGTAACTTGATTTCAGTCGTTGAACACTGTATAACTCTGTAAATTTTCTATTGTCATCATTCGGAACGAAGGACATAAATTCCTGTTCCGCTTGTTCTCCTAAATTTTTAGTGTCCACCAAAAACAAAACTCTTTTTGCTTTCGCATATTTCAGTAAGCGGTAAATGGCTGTTATGGCAGTAAATGTTTTTCCCGAACCAGTCGCCATTTGAATCAAGGCTCTTGGTCTATTTTCTTTAAAAGAGGTTTCTAATTTGGTTATGGCGTTGATTTGGCAATCCCGCAAACCTTCGGTTTGCAAAGAAGGCAAGTCGAGTAACCTTTTACGAAGTGATTTTTCTTTTTTCACCCAATCCTTCAAAGTTTCGGGGCGGTGAAAACTAAATACTTCTCTTGCCCTTGGTTTTTGGTCTATAAAATCTGTGAACCTTGTAATTTCTCCCGTGCTTAAATACACAAATGGTAATGGTTCGTTTTTAAGGTGTTTTAGTTTGGCGTTTGCATATGCTGAACCTTGCTCTTCGTGAACATTCATCCGATGAGCTTCTTCTTCCCTTTTAGCTTCAATTACTCCGCAAGGTTTACCTTCAACAAATAAAACATAATCAGCCGGACCAACATCTGTTAAATATTCTTTAACAGCAACACCCATTCCAGCATTTAGATTAATTTGTTTAACACTCTGTATAACCCAGCCGCAAGCTGTCAACTGCTTGTCAATATTATCTCTTGCTATTTGCTCTGGGTTTTGGTTCTTCATCATCTAATTTAATTCAAATTTGAGCCAGTTAAAGTAAGAATTTTCATTCTTAAAACGTTTATCGTATCTACTTATTTCTCAATTTGACCAAAATCAGAAATTTCTACCCATCTTTTATGCGCTATCCTCTAAAAATACCCTAACCCCCTATCAATCCCGCTGCCCTACTGATATCCATCATGCGCTGCATGGGCACCAATGCTTTTAATCGCAGTGCTTCTTCCATCTGTATTTCTGGCATTTCATACTTCATGCACAAGTATATCTTTTCTAGGGTATTCAGCTTCATATGGGGGCAATCGTTGCATGCACAGTTGTTATCTGGTGGGGCTGGTATAAAGGTCTTTTGTGGGGCTGTGAGCTGCATCTGGTGCAATATGCCTGTTTCCGTTGCTACAATATATTGCTGCGATGAATCTGTTTGTGTGTACTTTAATAATTGGGTGGTACTGCCTATATAATCGGCTCTATTCAATATGGCTTCTTCACATTCAGGATGTGCTATTAATTTGGCTTCGGGATGCCTTATCTTTAATTTGGTTATTTTTTCTAGGCTGAATATTTCATGTACCATACAAGCCCCATTCCACAACAACATTTTCCTCCCCGTTTTTTTATTTAAAAATGCACCCAGATTTTTATCTGGCGCAAATATAATAGGCTGGTCTTTGGCTACGCTTTCAATAATTTTTTCTGCATTTCCACTGGTACAAATAATATCACTTAAGGCTTTTATTTCTGCCGTACAGTTGATATACGAGATAACAATATGATCGGGATGCTTTTCTTTAAATGCTTTAAAAAGTGGGGCTGGGGCACTGTCTGCCAAAGAACATCCTGCTTTTAAATCGGGTAAGATTACTTTTTTTGAAGGGTTTAAAATTTTAGCCGTTTCTGCCATAAAATGCACGCCAGCAAAAACAATCAGGTCAGCATCCGTTTTTCTCGCCTGCTCTGCCAATCCCAAACTATCGCCAATATAATCGGCCACATCCTGAATATCGTTTTCTTGGTAGTAGTGTGCAAGCAGTATGGCATTTTTTTCTTTCTTTAATTTTTCTATCTCTGCAAAGAGATCCAATTCTGGATCAATCTCCAAATCTAAAAATCCTTTTTCTGCTAACTGCGTTTCTGTAATGTTCATATCCTTGGTAATAATATTAAATAATACATTTTAATAAAATCAACTACTACTATTACGGGTGTGTATATCGGGAAAACTTACTTACCCACAATACGCAAAGTTAACGACTGTTGGTTTATCCACCGTTATCCACTTTTAAATTCACAGCTATGCATCATATATAGCTTCTATTTAAGTTGTTAATCCACATTACTGTATACATTTAAGCTTTTACCATTTTTGTAGTATCCACTTATATTCCACTGTTAACAAACACAGGGAAGTTTGTGGCTTTTTTACCCCCCTTATCCTTTTTAAGCGTTTTAGCCTCTTTTTATTCTTTTGTTTCCCACTTCCTCAGCCATCAAAAGCCTTTTTCTCCACTGCTTTGGACCTTTACCAACAGTAAGATGTGGATATTTAAATGAGCCTTTTTTCCCTTATTTTTGCTCCCCGTTCAATATACGGGTTCATTTAACCATATATATTATGTCTGTTATTCAAAGTATTCGCGACAAAGGCACTTGGATCATCTTCGTTATTATTTGCATTGCCTTAATTGCTTTTATTCTTCAAGATGGTGCTGGCCGCCGTGGTTCAGTGTTTTCCAACTCTTCTGTTATTACCAAAGTAAACGGTGTTGCCATTGAAAGAGGTGAATTTGAAGAGAAACTTAAAATGCAAGAAAATATGTATCGCGGACAAGGTGCTAACCGCGAACAGTTGATTGGCTCCGTTTGGAACCAAGAAGTTGAAGCCGCTGTGCTTAACCAAGAGTTTAAAAAATTAGGTCTGGTAGTTTCCGATAAAGAACTTAATGATATTCTCTTTGGTCAGAATTCTCCTCTTCGCCAAGAATTTACCGACCCTAAAACTGGTGAGTTCAAAGTGGATGATGCCAAACGAGCTTTTGCCCAGATTAAAAAGAGTAAAAATGCTGAGCAGATAAAAATGATTAAATCTGGGTATATTGAACCGACCATTCAAAACAGCCTGCGTAATAAATACCAGAATATGCTGATTCAATCGGTTTATATTCCAAAATGGATGGTTGATAAACAAATGGCCGATAATAATGCCATTGCTTCTATATCTTATATTTATCATCCTTATATGGCAGTTACCGATTCCTTAACAAAGGTTTCTGATGATGATATTAATAAGTATGTTAACAAACACGCTAATGAATTTGAGAAGACTGATGAAACTCGTGCTATTGGTTATATCTCCTTTAGTGCTTCACCAAGTAAAGCTGATTCCACCGCTACTTTTGACCAAGTTAATAATCTTCGTGCTGATTTTGCCGCCGCTCCCGATGCTGCTGCTTTTATTGGTAAAGTAGGTAGTGATTTACCTTTTTACAACAGCTATTTTGGGGCCTCTAGAATTCAAATGACTTTTAAAGATTCATTAACTCGCCTCCCAGTTGGCGGCTTATATGGTCCTTATATTGATGGTAATAGTTATGTTATTGCAAAAATGGTTGGTATTAAAAATTGGCCCGATAGTGTTACTGTCCGTCACATTTTAATTGCTACCTCTAACCCGCAAAATGGTCAGCAAATCCGTTTAGACTCTACTGGCAAAAATCTTGCTGATAGTATTGCTTCTGCCATTAAATCAGGTGCTGATTTTGCTACTCTTGCCTCTAAATATTCTGATGATCCGGGTAGCAAAGACAAAGGTGGTGTTTACGATTATTTCCCCCAAGGTCAGATGGTGATCCCTTTCAACGATTTTGTTTTTGATAATTCTGTTGGTAGCAAAAGTGTAGTCAAAACTGACTATGGTTATCATTATGTTGAAATTTTAGGTCAGAAGAAATCTGCTCCTGCTTATAAGTTGGCTTATCTTGCTAAGCCTATTATTTCTAGTAATGAAACCATCAATGAAGCTAGTACTGCCGCTGCTCAGTTTGTTGCGGTTTCTAAAAACCTAAAATCATTCAATGAAAATGCGTTGAAAGTAAGTAAGCCTATTTTAACAGCTTCTGAAATAAAAGAGAATGATTTTACCATCGGAACCCTTGCTTCTACTCGTAGCCTTGTTAAATGGGTTTACGAAAAAAATACAGGTGATGTTTCTGATCCTACCGAAGTGGGCGATCAATATATTGTAGCAGTAATTACCGCCGTTAATAAACCTGGTTTAATGAGCGCTAATGAAGCTAGACCGCTTGTTGAAGGTATTATTCGAAATGAGAAAAAAGCAAAAATCATTATTGATACTAAACTAAAAGGTGCTTCTTTAGAAGAAATGGCTAAGCTTACCAGTACTCCCATTATGCGTGCTGATAGCCTTGCTTTTGCCGCCTCTTTTATTGCTGGAATTGGCAATGAGCCCAAAGTAGTCGGGGCTGCTTTCAATAAGGCTTTACAGGGCAAATTAAGCGCGCCTATTGCTGGTAATACAGGAGTTTTTGCCATCAAAGGTGAATCAATTGCAGCCAAACAAAGCGATGCTATGGCCGAAACCATTAAACAAGGTTTGATTCAAACCCGTAAAATGGGGACTTATAGAAGTATTGAAGCCCTGAGAAAATCTGCGACTATCAAAGATTTACGCGCTAGTTTCTATTAATATTAAGTTCCTTTATCTTTCTGAACCCGTTCTTTAAAATAAGGACGGGTTTTTTTTGCGCCTCTCGAAAACTAAGTCTTACTTACTTCAATTAACTTTGCATCTTATTATGGAACCCTTTATAAATAAAGTAGCAGAAAGTGGCATCATTAGCCTAGATCTTGAAACCTATTTCTCCACTGATACCATCCTACAATTCGATCTTAAATCCTATTTGTTCATGGAACTTATTTTAAAGGAGAAAGATTTTAGGGCTGCTTTATTAGCCACTGATTGGGAACAATATAAAAATTCCCATGTAGCCATTACTTGTTCTGTGGATGCTATTATTCCAATGTGGGCTAATATGTTGGTAGCTGTTTACCTTACTCCTATTGCTAAGTCTGTTTTTTTCGGCACTGAAAAGCAATTACTTGAACAGCTTTTATTACAAAATATTGCTTCTATTCAAGGTGCTGATTATAAGGATAAGCGTGTGGTAGTAAAGGGTTGTGGGGAACGCCCCGTTCCAGAATCTGCCTATATTAAAATAACCAACATCTTATACCCTTTTGCTAAAAGTATTATGTATGGAGAACCCTGCAGTACTGTCCCAATTTTCAAAAGGAAATAACCCTTTCTGCCTTACCTTAATTTTTGGTATTAGATTTGTATAGGATTATTAGGAATCTTTTATGAAATGAGCCACAACAGAATTTGTTTTCAACCCGTTTGTTGATTTGCGAATTCTCTGGCTAAACTCAATTAAATAAATTATATGAAACCTTACCTCTGCTTCCTGCTCTTTGCCCTGATCTCATTCAGCGGTCGCGCTCAATCAAATGGACTTTTACCTGATCAGAATCCTGACTATAAAATCAGTCAAGATAAGTACACCCGTTTTAGAGATAGTCTTCTCTTGAACAGCAATATTACCGTTCAAGATACTTATAAAGCCTACGATTGGTATGCCGAAAAGTTAGAAAACAGAAACAATCGCAGGCAGGCGCGTCGCGCCAACTGGGGGTTTAATAACGGATGGGGCTTCAACAACGGAATTGGCTTTAACAATGGATGGGCACACAATAATGATTTTGGTTTTAACAATGGATGGGGTTTCAACAATGGTTGGTCGCCTTACAATCATTACAATCGCAGAAATCGATTCAACCCACTTTTCCCTGGTATTGGTTTCAGAACCGGCAATTGGTTTTTTTCTTTCTAATTCAAACACTGCTTAAATATCTATTATGAACTTTTCTCTACGTTTAACCCTTATTGCTTTTGTTTTATTTACTGTTTCTTGCGCTCAACGTCAAGTTACTCGAATTGACCCTTCCGAACAAATTGATATCAGCGGTAGTTGGAATGCTACCGATAGTAGAATCACTGCTCAAGAACTCAGGGATCAGATTCTAAGCGAGAAATGGCTTATTAACCACCTCGTTGCCAACACAAAAAAACCAGTTGTAATTGTCGGAATGATTACCAATAAAAGTCACGAACATATAGAAGCAGAAACCTTCATGAATGATCTGGAGCGTTCTTTTATTCAAACCGATAAAGTGGGTCTTGTGCAAAGTGGTAAAAAAAGAGAAGAAATGCGCGCAGAAAAAGCCGATCAACAAACCAATGCTTCTCAAAGTACCATTAAAAAGTTTGGACTAGAAAAGGGTGCTGACTACATTTTGCAAGGTTCTATCAATTCTATTGTAGATGCTTTTAAACGCAAGAAAACCGTTACCTATATTGTTAACTTAGAACTTACCAATATAGAAACCAATGAAGTAGTTTGGATTGGCGATAAAAAAATTGCTAAATACGTTAAGAATTAAGTTACTTTTTTAATCATTGCATGCAGCATTTTCTAAGCAATAAAATATTTTCTTCAAAGGCATGGATAGTTTTACTGTCCCTGCCTTTTTTGTTCAGTTGTGCCTCTTATAATAATAAGCTGAGTAGATACTATGGTTTTTTAAAACACAACAATTACAGCGATGCGCAAAATGCGTTAAACAACAATCGCTTCCTAAAACAAAATCGCAATGAATTGCTTCGGTTGATGGAATTGGGTAAGCTGAATCATTTACAAGGATTTTATGATAGCAGTAATATTTATCTTAACCAAGCAGATGCCTTTATTGAATCGCAACGAAAATCTATGGGCGACTTTATTAAATCTGGATTAGTAAGCCCCATGGCTAAAAATTATTTGGGTGAAGATTTTGAGCGTTTCATGATTCATTATTATAAAGCACTTAATTATTTATACCTTAACCAACCCGATGGTGCTCGTGTAGAAGCTAGGAGAATTACACTTAGTAACAATACTTTGGAGGATCAATTTAAACCCACTTCTAATAAGTACAAAGAAGATGCTTTTTCACTTATTGTACAAGGATTAGTTTATGAATCTAATGGGGAATCTAACAATGCCTTTATCTCTTACCGCAATGCAGTGGATTTGTTTCTGAATGCAGAAAATAGAATTTACTATGGTGTAGCGCTTCCTCCAACTTTGTTGCAGGATATGTATCGCTCTGCTTATCGCTCAGGATTCACCGATCAAATACAACGCTACGAAAAGAAAACAGGTATTGAATTTAGAAATACAGAAACCAATGAAGCCGGTGAATTGGTGCTTTTTATAGAAAAAGGTATGGCACCGATCAAAGCCGATCAAAGATTTACGTTGACTAATATTGGAAACGGATCTTTCTTTTTCAATGGCCCTTTTGGTGGAATGAATATTCCTTTTGATTATGGATTCGCTGGATGGAATACTTCCAGATCTATCAGCGATTTTAGTATTATTTCTGTCGCTATTCCAGTGTACACACCCCAAAATATTCATTTCGAATCGACTAAAATTATGCTTAATGGACAATCGTATAAATCCCAACTTGTTCATAATATCTCCGTTTTAGCACCTGAAATTTTAAGAGAACGGATGATTAAAGAAGTGTCTGCTGCACTGGTAAGAGCGGTTATAAAAAAAGCTACCCAAGCTGTTGCATCAGCCGCTGCAAAAACCGTAGCGGAGAATTCAAAAAGCGATTCTAAAGACAAGAAGAATCATGGAGAAAATGTTGCTGCCGCTGCGGGCTTGCTGGTAGGGTTGTTGAACACTGCCACCGAAAAAGCCGATACACGCAATTGGCAATCGCTCCCAGGCATTATCCAGTACATTCGAATTCCATTACAAAAAGGAGTGAATGAAATAACACTCCAAAGTTTTAGTAATGAAAAAAAGATTACAGTAAATAGCAACGGCGGTTTACAACTTCGCAACTGGTGTTTACTCCGATAATATTCTCTCAACCATTCATCCAGTATTGTTTAATGCGCTTCCAGCCAATTTTTACCCCTGCCAACTTCTGCTTCTACTGGTACATTATTGGGTAATGGCAACGCGTTTACCATACATCGAATAATCAACTCTTGTAATGCATCAGCTTCGGTTTCTACGGCATCAAATACCAATTCATCGTGTACTTGTAAAATCATTTTTGAAGCCCAATTGCCCTTTCCCATTTCTTGGTGTATACCAATCATAGCCAACTTAATCATATCTGCTGCTGTTCCTTGTATGGGTGAATTGATGGCATTTCGTTCTGCATAACCACGCACCGTAAAATTACTGCTGTTGATGTCTTTTAACCATCGCTTTCTACCCATTAATGTTTCTACATAGCTGTTTTCTTTGGCAAGATTTATCTGCTCATCCATATACTGCTGTATATTCGGGAATTCCTTTTTATAGTTGTCAATAATTTCTTTTGCTTCTGTTCTGCTGATACCCAAATTGTCTGCGAGACCAAAAGCTCCCTGCCCATAAATAATTCCAAAGTTTACACTCTTTGCTTTATAACGCATCTCTTTTGTAACATCCGCTTCTGCAATATTATACACTTTTGCAGCTGTTGCTGTGTGAATGTCTTTTCTCAACCTAAAGGCTTCACACATATTTGGATCTCCACTAATTGCTGCCACTATTCTCAACTCTATTTGTGAATAATCTGCACTCATCAATATTCGTCCCGGCTCTCTGGGTATAAATGCTTTTCTTATTTCTCTTCCTCTTTCTGTTCTAATTGGAATATTTTGTAAGTTCGGATTATTACTGCTCAATCTTCCTGTAACCGCAACTGCCTGCGCATAACTGGTATGTACCCTTCCTGTTTTTTTATTGATCATTGCGGGTAGCGCATCTACATAAGTGGACTTTAATTTTGTAAGCTCCCTGAATCCTAAAATATCATCTACAATTTTGTGTTGACTGGCCAGTTTCAACAACACATCTTCACCAGTTGCATACTGACCCGTTTTTGTTTTTTTTGCTTTGGCGTCTATTTTTAACTTATCAAATAATACCTCTCCCAACTGTTTGGGTGATGCCAAATTAAATCTTACGCCCGCCTGTTCATATACACTTTCTTCACATTTCTTTGCTTCTCGCTCCAGCTCTCTACTGTATTCATTCAAGAATGCCTCGTCTATTTTTATGCCTTCAAATTCCATATTGGTCAGCACCCGCACCAAAGGGTTTTCTACTTCGTTAAATATTTTTTCTACCTGCTTTTCTTTTAATAAGGGTACAAATGCCTTTTTTAATTGAAGCGTTATATCTGCATCTTCTGCTGCATATTCTTTTATTTTATCAATGGCAACGTCTCGCATTGATCCTTGATTTTTTCCTTTTTTTCCAATTATAGTCTCTATAGATACTGGCTGATATCCTAGGTATTGTGCGCTCAACAAATCCATACTACGTCTGCCTTCTGGCTCCATCACATAATGCGCCAACATGGTATCAAATAGTGTTCCTGCTGGTTCTATGCCATACCATTTCAACACCAATAAATCGTATTTAATATTTTGCCCCACCCAAGTTTTATCGGTTTGCTCAAATAAGGATTTTAATTGATTGAGTATGGTTTGTGTTTCTTGTTGGTTGGGGGGACAAGGAATATAATATCCTTTACCTTTTTCAAAAGAAAAACTTAGACCCACAATCTCTACATTATTCGCATCCGTTCCTGTTGTTTCTGTGTCGAAACATATTTCTTGTTGTGCAGTCAATATTGTAATTAATGCCGCAATAGCTTCTATACCTTCTATTGTTTGATAATCGTGCTCTGTATTCTCAATATTTTTCTCTGCTATTAAGCCGACTGATTCCAAAACTGGTTCTTCCGTAATATTATTCTTGTTTGTTTTTTGGGACTGTATTTTTGTCTCTACTGCATTTCCAAATAAATCGGTTTGTACACCTACTGGTGCCGATTGAAAAGCATTGAAATCATCTCCCAATATTCGCTTTCCCAGTGTTTTAAATTCCAGTTCTGTAAACACTTCATTCAGCTCTTCTCTGTTCCATTCTTTCAACCTATATTCTTCTTCGTGAAATGTTACAGGCACATCGGTAATAATGGTGGCTAGTTTTTTACTTAGAATGGCCAGATCTTTTCCAGCCCTTACTTTTTCTCCCAACGATCCTTTAAGTGCTTCGGCATTATCTAAAATACCTTCCAATGTGTTATACTCTTTTAATAATTTGGCGGCCGTTTTTTCACCCACTCCGGGTATGCCTGGAATATTATCTACCGCATCTCCCATAAGGCCCAGCATATCAATTACTTGGTCAACGCGACTGATATCCCATTTTGCACAAATTTTTTCTGCTGTTAATATTTCTTCAGGATTGCCCATATAGGGTGGCTTGTAAATATATACATTGGGCTTCACCAATAGTTGCCCATAATCCTTATCAGGTGTTACCATAAATACTTCATAGCCTACTGCCGAAGCCTGCCATGCAATGCTACCAATTACATCATCAGCTTCATAACCATCAAGTTCTACTACGGGAATATTGAAGCCCCTGATTATTTTTTGAATAGCTGGAATAGCTGCCAGCAAGTCCTCTGGTGCTTCTTGTCGGTTGGCTTTATAATCGGTAAAATCGATATGTCTTTCCGTAGGTGCGTGTGTATCAAAGCAGACTGCTAGGTGGGTGGGTTTTTCTTTATTGATTAAATCGTAAAGCGTGCTGGTAAATCCAAACTGCGCGTTGGTGTTTATTCCTTTGGTAGTAATTCTCGGGCTACGAATAAGCGCATAATAAGCCCGATATATTAAAGCAAGCGCATCTAATAGAAAAAGTTTCTTTTGCATCGGGCTAAGGTAGTAAATAAAAATCCCTTCCTCATTTACTGGGAAGGGATTTTAGATTAGTTTATTTTAAACCGTACTTTTCTTTATATCGTTCGAACAGTTGTTTGTGTTTATCATCTAACTTAATTTTTCTTCCCTGAATAAAAGCGTGTACAATTATACTGGTATGCATATCTAATACATCACCCTCACTCACAATTATATTGGCGTCTTTACCTACTTCTATTGAACCCGTGCGATCTGCTATGCCCAATACTTTTGCTGTATTTAAGGTGATGGCACTAAGTGCTTCTTCTTTGCTTAATCCATACGCTGCTGCAGTACCTGCATTAAAAGCAAGATTACGTCCCCTGTTTTGTGGATCGTCGTCGTTGATACAATACAATACTCCCGCTTTTTGTAAGGCTGCTGGTGTTTTATAAGGTTGGTCAATATCATCGTCGTCTAAAGTGGGCAGGTCGTGCATTTGACTGATGATAACTGCTATATTATTTTGCTTGATTAGGTCGGCTATCTTCCAACTATCTCCGGCTCCTACCAGTACAATATCAAACCCAAACTCTTTCACAAAATCAATTGCCAATAGCATCTGTTTTACTTGGGTACAATGAATAAACAGTTTTTGTTTTTTTGTGAAAAGCCCTTTTGTGGCTTCAAATTTTAGGTTGATTTCTTTTTGATCTCCTGCGATATATGCTTTTGCTTCACGAAAAAACTGCTTTACACCTTCAATTTTTTCTATCGCAGCTTTTACAGGATCTGTTGTTGGCTGGGGAAAGAAAGCGGCAAATAAGGCAGCGAATCTACCACCTGGTCTAGCGAGTAAGCTGGGCATATAAAATTGCATTCCCATATCGGCTTGATAAGCTGCATCTTCTCCATTCCAAGCGTCTAATTGCACCACAGAGGATTGTCCCCCTACTAAGGATCCAGCAGGAGCAATATGTGCCAGTAAGATTCCATTAGAGCGTAATGTGTTGGTAATTTTTGAGTCAGCATTATAAGCTGCTATAGCCCTTATGCTAGCATTTGTTTCTCCAATTTCGTTGAAGTCGCTCATAGATCTTATACCTGATATTTCTTGTAAGCCCAAGTTAGAAGCAGGTAAAATTAATCCCGGATAAATATGTTTTCCTTTTAGGTCGTACACTGTAATATCACCAGAAGGAATATTTATTTGAGTTCCTATTTCTTCTATTTTACCGTTGTTTATTTTAATGGTAGCGTTTTCCATTACGGTTCCATTTCCAATATGAAGGGTTCCGTTTTTTATATAGAATATTCCTTTTTGTTCCTTGGCAGGATAAACGGTTTCTTGTGCTGTTGCTACTACTGACAGCAGCAGTATGGTACTGAATATAAATATGATTTTTTTCATGTGATTAGTTTTTGTTGTTTCCCAATGATGATTCCATATCAGCTTCTTCTTCTATTTCAAGCAATCCCAGTTTGTGACCATGGTCCAAACAAGTATGAATGAATTTATAACTTGGCGTGAATGGAGCAACTGCACCACCGTTTCTTTTTTCACCTACCATTTTATTGATCAATCTAGTACGTTCTGCTTTTACTTCTTTTCTCATTGCTAGGTCTTTCTCCCGATCAAAATATACAATACCATCTACAATGGTGTAAAGCGATTTTGCATAAATGCTTAATGGGTGAGCACTCCATAAAACCAGATCAGCATCTTTGCCCTCTTTAATGCTTCCTACTTTATCCTCTACGTGCAGCATTTTAGCCGGGTTGATCGTTACCATATTCAGTGCATCTATTTCACTCATGCCGCCATATTTTATACTTTTCGCCGCCTCTTGATTTAATCTGCGCGCCATTTCAGCATCATCAGAATTGATTGCAACGTTTAGTCCTACATTATGCATAATGGTTGCATTATATGGAATAGCATCTTGTACTTCATTTTTATATGCCCACCAATCGGAGAAGGTAGAAGCCGCAGCTCCATGTGCTTTCATTTTGTCAGCCACTTTATAGCCCTCCAAAATATGCGTAAAAGTATTGATCTTAAATCCGAATCTTTCAGCTACGCGCATGGTCGCAATTATTTCACTTGCTACATAACTGTGACAAGTAATAAACCTTTTACCGTTCATGATTTCTACCAATGCATCTAATTCAAGGTCTCTTCTGAATACAATCTGCGTTGCTCCTTTTTTCTTATTGTTGGCAATTGCTTCTTTCAATTCCAATTCATAAGCTTTGGCCCGGGTGAATGCATCTATCAATACTTGTTCTACGCCCATTCTGGTATCGGGGAAACGGTTATTTCCTTGTGACGAGGACGAACGTTTTACGTTTTCACCCAAAGCGAATTTGATAAAGGGATCAGCACTTTTAAATATTAGTCCATTATCGTCTGTTCCCCAACGAAGTTTAATTAATTGTGTTTGTCCCCCAATGGTATTAGCCGATCCGTGTAGTATATGCGAACTGGTAACGCCACCACTTAATTGTCTGTAAATATTAATATCATCAGGATCTAAGTTATCTTGCATACGTACTTCGGAAGTAACAGATTGACCACCTTCATTGGTAGAAGCTGAAGCTATATGCGAATGTTCATCAATGATGCCTGCTGTTAAGTGTTTTCCTGTTGCATCAATTATTCTTGCAGATGGATCGGATATATTCTTACCCATCTTTACAATTTTTCCGTTTTTAATTAATACATCAGTTCCCTCCATCTTTCCTTGCTTATCACTGGTCCACACGGTTGCATTTTTAAATAGTATTGTTTCTTGTTTTGGCATACTGCTATCATTGTTTCCAAATGCAGTGAATGGATAGAAGGATACTCCTGTTTTAGGAATTGGTTTAAGTTTTACTGAATCTGTTTTTGGCATGGTTAAACTAACCAAACTTGCTGTCCAGCTTAAGGCATTGCCGCTTGAATCTACTCCTGTTCCATTCCAAGTATTGCCATTGCTAAAACCAGTTAGGCGGGTTCCGAGTGTATTGGTTGTTTTGTTTCCTTTTTTCTGAGCTGGGGAAATGCCTATTTTTATACTTTTTCCTTCAAAGCTAAATCGTGTTGTTAAGGTATCCTTACCAATTACTGTAGCTGAACTATTCGTCTTTACATCAACTGTATACGCTTCTGAGCCTGCCCCTGTATTTATTACTAAATTATAAGTACCTGCAATGCTGAACCATGCTTCTTCTTTTACTGCATATTTTTTACCCTGCACCCAGTTTTGTAAGAGGATTGTTTTCTCTCCAAATACAGGCCCATTGGTAATTATAAAATTAGCTATTTTACCTGCATCAATGCTTCCAACTTTATCATAAACACCCAACCAAGTAGCTGGGTTTTTGGTGAGTGCCTCCATAGCTGCATTTTCCGATAAGCCATATTCAATTGCCTTTTTTAGGTTGGTCATAAATGTTTTGCTATCGCGAAGGTCAGCAGTAGTTAAGCAAAAAGGAATACCTGCTTTCTCAATTGCGGCTGGATTGGTTGGTGCCAATTCCCAGTTTTTCATATCGGCTAAGGAAACCAGTCTCGCATCGTTTGGATCTTCTACATCTAATGCTTGCGCAAAATTTAAGTTTACAATTAATGGAGCTTTTGTTGCAGCCACTTCTTTAATACGCTGGTATTCTTTACCCGTTGCTTTAATAATATATTGTACACCAAATTCATCGCCAATTCTATCAGCTCGCATAAGATTCCATAAGTCCACTACCCGATCTTGTGCATCAAAAATTTGTGGGAGATTTTGGTTCTCATTCCAATTTTTTAAGGTTAGGTTGAATCCTTCTTTGTTGGCTGCTTCTGTGTTTGACTTGTACCAAGCAGCGTCTAAATAGGTTTGTCGTAATAAGGCAATGCTACCCATTAATGAGGATGGATACGTTTGCGCAGATATTCCTTTTCCAAAAGAATAGTGTGCACTTGCTTTGTCTTTTATTACTACAAAATTATCTGGTTCGTTACCCAAGGTTACCACAGTTCCTGTTCCTCTTGCTATACCATCTTTCTGGTGCGTAAGAACAGTACCAAATCCTATTTCGCGCAAAGGTTTTGCTTTTGCGTCGTCTACTGAGAAAACGTTAATTGCATTCAACTCTGGTTTTAATGCTTGGTTCCATCCATAAGCACCTTTTTGATTAGAAGTTAATTGTCCAGATCCACCAAAACCAGTCGCGGCGGCTCTTTGTGCTTGTGGTACTCCGTAGTCGCTGTAAATATCTATAAATGAGGGATAAATAAATTTGTCCTTACAATCAATTACGATCGCATTTTTTGGAATATTAATACCTATGCCCACGGCAATAATTTTACCCTGCTTAATAATCAGGGTTCCATTAGCCACTTTATTTTGTGCATCTTTTACAATGGTAGCGTTGATAAATGCATAGCAGTCGTCTCTTTTGTCTGCTACTCCATTTACGGGGAATGTTTCCTGCGCATGTAGCATGCATGTTAGCAATAAGCAGGAAAACAATAGTTTAAGTTTTCTCATATTAGTAGTTTTAGAAGATTTCTAAAGCTACTTAATAACTCAATTATTTCTACTTATGACTATAGGAATATGATGAACGGAATTTTATCTTCCCATATATACCATCAATATTTGAATATCACTCGGATTTACGCCGCTTACTCTACTTGCTTGCCCAAGTGTTGCGGGTTTAATTTTCTTCAGTTTTTGCACTGCTTCATTCGACAATGCATTCAGTTTCGTATAATCGAATGTTTCGGGTATCCGCATACTTTCTAACTCACTCATTTTATCTACCAACTGTTGCTCTTTCTCAATATAGCGTTCATACTTTATCTGTATTTCTGCTTGCTCAACGGCTTCTTTTGAAATTCCTTCTAGTTTTTCTTTTAAAGTAGGTACTAGTTTCGAAAGTGATTCCAGGGATACGTTGGGACGCAGAATAATTTTAGCTGCTTTTTGTTTTTCTGTTACTGATGCTGATTGTATTTCTTCAAAGTAAGTATTCAAATCCTCTGGATCAATACTCAGTTCTTTCAGCATATTTTTTACTGTTGCTACTTCTGTGCGTTTAACATCAACGGCTCTCATTCTGTCTGCCGATGCTAAGCCAAGTTGGTGACTCCTTTCTGTTAATCTCAAATCAGCATTGTCTTGTCGCAATAGGGTTCTGTATTCAGCGCGACTGGTGAACATTCTATAGGGTTCATCGGTTCCTTTATTAATCAGATCGTCTACCAGCACACCAATATATGCATCACTTCTTTTTAAAATAAAAGGCTCTAAGTGTTTTGCTTTTTGATGGGCATTGATGCCGGCGATTAAACCTTGACAAGCGGCTTCTTCGTAACCTGTTGTACCATTAATTTGTCCCGCAAAAAATAAGTTGCTCACCAATTTGGTTTCAAGTGCGTGGTTAAGTTGCGTAGGCATAAAATAATCGTATTCAATGGCGTAGCCAGGACGAAATATTTTACATTTTTCAAAACCTGGTACTTGCCGTAGTGCTTTATTTTGTACATCTTCGGGTAAAGAGGTAGAGAATCCGTTTACATAAATCTCGACTGTATTCCATCCTTCAGGTTCTACAAAAAGTTGGTGACGATCACGGTCGGCAAAGCGACTGATTTTATCTTCTATGCTAGGGCAATACCGCGGACCTACACCTTCAATCCTGCCTTGGTACATGGGGCTTCTGTCAAAACCGGTTTTTAATAAATCGTGAACGGTCTGGTTGGTATAAGTAATAAAGCAACTGCGCTGATCTTCTGGTTTTACTTTAGTCGTGTTCGTATAAGAAAAACCTACTATATGTTCGTCGCCTTTTTGTTCTTCCATTTTGGTATAGTCGAGACTTCTTCCATCCACCCTTGGTGGGGTTCCGGTTTTGAGCCGATCGCTTTCAAATCCAAATTCAACCAATTGTTCTGTAATACCTGTGGCAGCTTTTTCTGCAACGCGACCGCCGCCAAATTGTTTCTCACCAATATGAATGATTCCATTTAAGAAAGTACCGCTGGTTACTACTACTGATTCAGAAGCAATTTCGTGACCGAGGCCAGTAATTACTCCACAGGCTTTGTTGTTTTTTATGATGATGGATTTCACCATATCTTGGTAAAAATCTACGTTGGGCGTATTCTCCAACATTTCTCTCCATTTAGTGGCAAAGAGCATTCTATCGTTTTGAGCGCGTGGGCTCCACATGGCAGGCCCTTTACTCAGGTTTAACATTCTAAATTGAATGGTGCTGAGGTCGGTGACAATTCCACTGTATCCACCCATGGCATCAATCTCTCTCACAATCTGACCTTTGGCAATTCCACCCATGGCTGGGTTGCAACTCATTTGAGCAATGGTTTGCATATTCATGGTAATGAGTAAAACTTTGCTGCCTAGGTTGGCGGCTGCGGCTGCGGCTTCACAACCAGCGTGACCGGCTCCCACTACAATTACATCGTATTTTGAAAACATATCGCAAATATACTTAGAAGCAGTTTAGACTTGGGCTAGAAAATACACCTTGTTTCGCTCCCCAAAAAACCACTATCTAATTGAGACAAATAGCTTGCTGAACCTAATAACTTAATTAACCCTTCAACTCAATACCTTAATTAACCCAATAATTAAACTTCACCAATCAGTTTCCAAACTTTTTTAAGATTGCTCGTTCCATCATTAATTCCTCCACCGAAACACCAGTATTAAAATGAGCGCATTCTTCTTTGGTTAAAAGGATAATATTTTCGAGCCAATCCTTTTTTTGTTGAATGAATAAAAGCTGCTCTTGTTTTATATTGGCCATATTGGCTTCAATTGATTCAATTTTCTGAATCATTTTTTGAGCGATTGAATAGTCCGTCTTTTTATAAAGAGTTTGAAAATAAAGTTTAGCACTGAGTAAGTCCACTGCTTGTTCGGGTTGGGTATTGCTGGTTGTTATTTTGCTTTCAACCCTTATATTAATAAAATTCCAACAAAGAGAGAGGTCGGATTCATTGGTAAAGTCAAAATACGATAAGGGCAAAATATGTTCAAACTGCCATTCCCCTCCAAAATTTCCCCAATTCAATCCATTGATCAATTGCAATTCGAACCATTCTCTGAGTGAAGTTCTGTTCAACCCAAAATAGGGCGCATACTTTTCACTGGGCACACCCTCTATTACAAACCTGCGATAGGCCAATTGCCATTTACGGTTCTCCCTAAAACGATCTCCATTCTGATTGAATTTACTAGCTGTGGTCAGTCTCGCTGCTGAATCCCCCTCGTCCTTATTTTCTTTTTTGATTGACATGCCGTAAAACTATTAAATGTTCCGTTAAGAAACAGTGATTCGTGGAACATCTTCATCATAGCCCAAACTTAGAGTCGTGTAAATGTTAATGTCCGAAAACTAATATAGGTGCACACTACCAACTATTTCAATATTAAATGCCTGTAAATAGTTTTAGACTAATATTAGTGTGCTCAAGCATCTACTTCAATATCAAATGCTTTTCAATACCAGTAGACTGATATTAGTACTCGACCAATCTGCATAAAGTAGAATAAGCCTATTAATGGGTTCCGTATAATTTGGATGGGATCATTTTCTCAACCTATATGGTTGTTTAGCGCAACCCAAATTCTACTTATTCAGGTATTAACCCATAGATAAGCAATATATAAGCTATCAATAACCCTTATATAACTCATGTCTATAAGGTATGGCTTATCCTAAGCTATACCCTTGGTTAACTATATTTTATATTAGTGGTGGCCTTGAAAATTACTTTCATTTGTTATTTATCAGGCGTGTTCTATTTTATTCCCATAATCATAGCACAATAGCTATTGGATGGCGTATATTTGTGAAACGAATCTGTTTATAATAGTAATTAGATTCATTGATTGGCTCATTTTCTTAGCTGTATATACCTGTTAAAGGGTTTATATAAAATGAGTAAAAAATTGAACTCTTAGGCCATAATAATAGTCATTGCATTTTCAGCCCCCGAATTTCGATCATTGATATGATATTATTAATTCAATCGGCTTGTAAATAACCAGTTGAAATAATCTCTTTTGAATCATAAGGTTTCAGTGAATTGTAAAACCAAAGTAGAATGTTTCTCTAGGGAACTGTGATTCGTGGAACCTTACTTCACACTTGGTGTGCAGCCAAAATCTTGCACAATGAGGTAGTATTTATTGGGTAGAATGCCTAGACCGAGTCCCATTTGGGTATAGTTTGCATTGAGCAGGTTTTTTCTATGACCCAGATTTGGTAGGCCAATATCTAAGTATAAAAGAAGTAGGGCTACCAGCGCATCATTATTAGCTCCATTAAAAATATTTTCGGCTGCACAGAACTTAATTCCTTCAAGCTTTATTCGATCTGAAAAACTGGTTCCATTGGCAGATTGATGACTAATTCTTCCACCATTCTTAATAATATTAACCGCGTGCTTAGAAGCAGCATTGGTCAATAATTGTTCGGGCATTAAAAAAGGAAGTGGATCTAGCGAAGCCAATTCGTCTAAAAGACTATTGCTATAACTACCATTTACGGCAGGCTGCTCGTTTATAAAAGGGATAAGGATACTGTCTCTAAATTTTTGGGGGTAAAGCCGCGAGAAATTGGTCCAGTATATAAAGGATTGGGTACTAATATCTGAATATAGGTAGATGGTATTTTGCTCTAATTGGGTGAGTAATTCAATGCTCTCTGCAATATTTGGTTTAAAGGGTTTGCTTATTAAGGTAACCGAGCCATGCGTTTGACCCATTATATTCATTGAATTTAATAAAATGAAGCAGAAGAGAGCAAGTCGAAATAGTGGCATAAAGTATAAATTTAGAATTTGCTTTTAGAATGGTTATAATTCATTCAAACAGCTTGATTGTACAATCGCAAATACTGATCCTCTTTTGCCCTCATAGTTGAAATTTCACTCTTTCTTTTATCCTTATACCCACAAAGATGTAGGGCGCCATGAAAAATCACGCGACGCATTTCCTTTTGATAGGGGATATTCAATCCCAGAGCGTTTTCTTTCACCCGATCAATACTTATATAGATTTCAGCTTCAATTGGTTGATTCTTTTCAGAAAGGCCAAAACTGATGATATCGGTATAGTAGTCGTGCTGTAAAAAGTCGCGGTTAACCTGAAGTAGCATTTCATCCGAACAAAAAATATAGGAGATGGAAGCAAGTTCTTTCTTTTCTTTTTTAAAAAGGGTTTTAATAAAGGTTTTGAGACGGGTTTTTTCGGGAAAGGAAAAGGGGCGGTCGCCTGTACAAAATCGAATCATTGCGATAGTAGTTGATTACTCCAAAATTCGTAACAAAAGCAATACGGGCTAGTATACCTTTACAGTATAATTGAGTTTAATGAAAAGATTGTCGGAATTATTGGCGGGACAAAAAGGTATTATTGATTCATTTGAGAAAGATGATATTTTTATCAAGCTTATGGAAATGGGATGCGTTCCTGGTGAGAAAGTAAAAGTGGAGCAAGTAGCACCCTTGGGCGATCCCATATCAATATCTGTATCGGGTTATATGCTCAGCTTAAGGCTGAGCGAAGCCGATAGTATTTTTGTAGCAGAAGACAATTCATAAAATATTGATAATCAACAACTTATATGAAAATAGGTTTGTATTTCGGATCTTTTAATCCTGTTCATACCGGTCATTTAATTATAGCCAGTCACGTTGTAAATGAAACCCCTATACAGCAAGTATGGTTGGTGGTATCTCCACAAAATCCTTTTAAGCAAACACAGTCATTATTAAATGAATACCACCGGTTGCATTTGGTGCATTTGGCGGTAGAAGATGATAGCCGATTGAAGGCATCAGATATTGAATTTAAACTACCCAAGCCCTCTTATACCATTGATACTTTGGTGTACTTACAAGAGAAATATCCACAGTATGAATTTACCATTATCATGGGAAGTGATGGATTTCAGAATTTGCCCAAATGGAAGAATATGGAATTGCTGGTTAAGTCCTATCCTTTTATGGTGTATAACCGCCCAAGTTTTCCCATTACAGAAAGCTTTGGTGCCCAGCTTACTATTTTAGAAGCCCCCTTGCTGAGTATTTCAGCTACATATATCCGCAATAATATACAGGCAGGAAAAACCATCCGTTATTTAGTTCCAGAGAAAGTGCGAGAGTATATAGAAGCGAATAATTATTATAGGTTGTGATTTATTGAGTTTACCACAAGTTACTGTTTCCCACCCCCCAAAAAAGCGTATAAATACGCTATGCCGATAATATTGAAAGTTGTAGGTTTAAATTTCTATACACAACTAAAATTACTATCATGGCAAAAAAGGAATTACAAGCATTGGTTTCCGAGCAAAAAATCTTGAATAAAATTCACATAATTCGTAGTCAGAAAGTAATGATTGATGAACATTTAGCTGAGATGTATGGAGTTGAAACAAAACGTTTAAATGAACAAGTTAAGCGAAATTTAAAACGTTTTCCTCGAGACTTTATGTTTGAACTCTCCGTCAATGAATTTGAAAACTTGAAGTCGCATTTTGCGACTTCAAGTTGGGGAGGGAGAAGAAAATTGCCAAGAGCATTTACCGAACAAGGGGTAGCTATGTTATCCAGTATATTAAATAGTGAAACGGCCATAGAAGTGAACATTAATATTATTCGGGTATTTACAAAAATGCGCGAATACGCACTAACCAATAAAGAAATACTGATGCAATTGGCCAAACTAGAAAAAGAAGTAACTGGTAATAGCAAGGACATTGAAAATATATTCATGGTGCTAAAAGAGCTTATATCAAAACAAACAACACCAACAAAACCCCGTAACAAAATTGGCTTTAAAAACTATGGGGAAAATGTTTAGTTATTAGGTTACTGAGTTATTAATGCTCTTAGCATAAATATCAAATACTATATTTCTCAAATCTACACTTATAGGTATGAATAAATGTAGTTGATCACATATTTTCGCGCGAATAAATATACGGGTCGATAAGAATCTATCTATTCATACTGGCCAAAAACTCTTCGTTGTTTTTGGTACCACGCATGCGTTTGAGTAATTCGTTCATGGCTTCTTCTGGATTCATATCATTCAAGAAAAGGCGTAGGATATTCATTCTACCCAGTACTTCCTTATCTAATAATAGATCATCTCTTCTGGTAGAAGAACCTACTAAATCAATGGCAGGGAATATACGTTTGTTGGCCAATTTTCTTTCTAGTTGAAGTTCCATATTACCAGTACCCTTGAATTCTTCAAAAATTACTTCATCCATTTTACTACCCGTATCAATTAAGGCAGTAGCAAGTATGGTAAGTGATCCGCCATTTTCAATTTTACGTGCTGCACCAAAAAATTGTTTGGGTTTAAGCAGGGCATTGGCTTCTACCCCACCGCTCAACACTTTACCACTAGAAGGCGCAACGGTATTGTGGGCACGAGCCAATCGGGTAATAGAATCTAATAAGATTACTACATCGTGACCACATTCTACCAATCGTTTTGCTTTTTGTAGGGCAATAGAAGATACTTTAACGTGCTTCTCAGCGGGCTCATCAAAAGTAGAAGCAATTACTTCGGCATTTACACTGCGCTCCATATCCGTAACTTCTTCGGGGCGCTCATCTATCAATACCACCATTAGGTAACACTCAGGATGGTTGGCAGCAATGGCATTGGCCACTTCTTTCAACAACATGGTTTTACCCGTCTTTGGTTGTGCAACAATCAATCCACGCTGTCCCTTACCAATGGGTGTAAAAAGGTCAATAATTCGGGTGCTATAATTAGTAGGTGAAGTAAAGAGATTTAGTTTTTCATTCGGAAAAAGCGGCGTTAAATAATCAAAAGGAACACGGTCGCGCACTTCGTCGGGCCGTTTTCCATTGATGGCATCTACTTTAAGTAATGCAAAATATTTTTCACCTTCCTTAGGCGGGCGAACAGTGCCGGTTACGGTATCACCCGTTTTCAGTCCAAATAATTTTATTTGTGAAGGAGAAACATACACATCATCAGGAGAAGAAAGGTAGTTGTAATCGGAGGAGCGAAGAAAGCCATAACCATCAGGCATCATTTCTAAAACCCCTTCACCGGGAATAACCCCTTCAAATTCAATATTAAAAATGGGTTCTTTTTTCTGAGGCTGGTGTCGAGGCCTATCTGGTAAAACGGTTTCAGGGGCTTGACTGGCTTCTGCGTTGCTTTCGCTGGCTTCTAGCGACTGTATAATGGCTGTAGCAATATGTTGGGTAATATCCGGTTCTTCTGTACTGTTTGCATTTTCGATAGAAGGAGCTTGTTCGGCCCTCACTTTAGGAGCTGGTACTTTTTTAGGCACTGCTTTTTTAATGGGACGGCTCTCTCTAACTTCATTATTTGCAGGAGTTGGAGGAGCAGGAACTGGCGCAGGTGTTGCAACAGGAGTAGGAGCTTCTTGCATCACTTCTGCTTCTTCAGTAGCAATAGAAGTTTTGATATTGATAGCTTTTTTTGGTCTGCCAGCTTTTTTCTTGGGGTCTTCACCTGCAGCACTAGCGGTAATGGCTTGTGAATCGAGGATTTTATAAATCAATCCTTGTTTATCGAGTTTTTTAGCACCAACAATTTTTTGTTGCTCAGCAATATCAAGGAGTTCGGGCAATAACAAGTCGTTTAATTGCAAAATATCATACATAAAGGGAACGGTTAGGGGAAAAATACGATTTCAATAATGTGGGTTAAATCCATTCTAAAGAACAAGGAACTCAGAAAGGCTTAATTAGTTTGATTTTTTTGGAAAGAGAGAAACTGATATCTCGGGGTAAAAAAGTTGAGCTTATCAGTTGATTTCCAATGCAATGTTAGGGTATTTTCTGAAAACAAGTATAAAAAAGGGAGATTTTATTTTAAAATCTGGGTTTAAATCAAGGGCAATAAAGGGTAGGAATGCTTTATAAGTGGGGCGTTTGGTTATATTTGCGATCCGAAATAAGTCAACTGGAAAATTATGTTTAACCAAAGAACAAAGATTAAGGGCTTGCTGGCAAGTGGAAAATCTGGAGAAAAAGTAACGGTGATGGGGTGGGTGCGTACATTTCGCAACAACCAGTTTGTAGCATTGAATGATGGCAGTACCAATAATAACTTGCAGGTAGTAGTTGCATTGGGATTATTGGATGATGAAACCCTAAAACGGATCACCACAGGTGCTTCTTTAAAAGTGATTGGAGAAGTAGTAGATTCTGTAGGTAAGGGACAAACCATTGAAGTAAAAGCGGCGAGCGTAGAAATATTGGGTGATAGTGATGCTGAGAAATACCCGCTTCAACCCAAAAAACACAGTCTCGAATTTTTAAGGGAGAAAGCGCATTTGCGATTTCGTACCAATACATTTGGGGCAGTATTCCGCATAAGGCATTCTTTGGCATTTGCGGTGCACCAGTTTTTTAATGAAAAGGGATTTGTGTATTTGCATACGCCCATCATTACCGCTAGTGATGCTGAAGGAGCGGGAGAAATGTTTAGGGTAACCACATTGCCAATGGATGGAACTGCACCAAAAGATGCGGCTGGTAATATAGATTATACCGAAGATTTTTTTGGAAAGGGTACCAATTTAACGGTGAGCGGACAATTAGAGGGTGAGTTGGGTGCGATGGCCTTCTCGGAAATTTATACATTTGGCCCTACGTTTAGGGCAGAGAATTCCAATACTACGCGTCACTTAGCAGAGTTTTGGATGATAGAGCCTGAGATGGCTTTTCATGATATAGAGGACAATATGAATTTGGCGGAAGCTTTTATTCAATATTTAATTCGTTATGCCATGGAGCATAATAAAGAAGATTTGGAGTTTTTAGACCAGCGATTGGCGGAGGAAGAAAAGCAGAAGCCACAACAGGAAAGGGCAGAAATGGGATTGTTGGAGAAGTTAAGTCTTGTGTTAAACAACCAGTTTGAACGCATCACTTATACGGAAGCTATTGCTATATTATTGGAAAGCCCTGCATACAAAAAGAAAAAGTTTAAGTATGATGTGAGTTGGGGCATAGATATGCAGAGTGAGCATGAAAGGTATTTGGTAGAAAAGCATTTTAAAAAGCCTGTGATAGTAACTGGTTATCCCGCCAAAATTAAAGCGTTTTATATGCGACTGAATGATGGTTGTGAGCCAGGCAGGGAAACGGTGGCAGCCATGGATATATTAGCACCGGGTATTGGGGAGATGGTTGGTGGAAGTCAGCGTGAAGAGCGTTTAGATAAGTTAGAAGCGCGAATGAAAGAAATGCATATACCATTGGAGGAAATGAGTTGGTATTTAGATACCCGTCGCTTTGGAACGGTGCCACATGCGGGATTTGGATTAGGTTTTGAGCGGATGGTGCAGTTTGTAACGGGGATGACCAATATTAGAGATGTGATAGCATTTGCTAGGACGCCTAAGAATTGTGAGTTTTAGTAAAATCCACAAAAAAAACGTGGATAATGCGTGAATAAGCAAACAGCTCCTTATATTTGCAGCCCCGAATGAGGAGTTTGTTGAATAGGCAACTCTTTCATAGAGACTGAAAAGGTGCGGTAGCTCAGTCGGTAGAGCAAAGGACTGAAAATCCTTGTGTCGCCGGTTCGATCCCGGCCCACACCACAAAACCCCCAATATTTATATTGGGGGTTTTTGTTTCAACAAGCAAGCGTGTTTACTGTGAATATTATTTCTAAGGACTAATGTTTTTACAATAAAATAAATTACGGTTGATTTCATTATTGACCAATGTTGGGTTTGGGTATATTAAAAAACCTTCTAATCGCCCTCCTTTGCTGTATCATACTCTCCTTGAAGCGCGTATTTGCCAAATACCAATAATCCCCCAACCACTATGGGCAGCAGTATAAAGCAGATGATTGCACCAAATACAAAGTCGTCTTGTTTGCCACTACTAAGTTTTGGAATACCCAATATGGTGATACCAAAATAGCCCACTGCAACACCCAATGCAAGCCATACAATTCCAAGTAATTTTTTAATTAAGTTCATAATATTCTTTTAATCGGTTATCTCTTTATCCCGCCCATTAATATAAATTACGCCAATCAATAAACAGACTGCTGCCACTGCAATCGGATACCATAATCCTTCTAAATACCATTGCGCATCACCATTGCTTTTTGCATTACTGGCAAGGTAAGTAGCTACCGCAGGCAATAATCCCCCAAAAACCCCATTTCCAATATGATAAGGTAAACTCATAGAAGTATAGCGGATTTTAGTGGGGAAC
The DNA here is from genome assembly GCA_004294135.1 of Sphingobacteriia bacterium. Taxonomy (GTDB): domain Bacteria; phylum Bacteroidota; class Bacteroidia; order Chitinophagales; family Chitinophagaceae; genus Sediminibacterium. The sequence continues at coordinate 41,748 of RDZY01000011.1, read as the reverse complement.
ATTTCAACTAAAAAAGCAGCAATAGGCCCATATACCATTGTTACAAATAAAACCTGCACAAATACCAGCCAAATCAACATTTTCCGATCGCTTTTATTGATATCAATCGTAATTTTTGTGGTGGTTAATTGGGTGTTGAGATCCACTTTTTTTACTTCAGTATATTGGGTGCCATCTGTATAATTTTTGGTGGTAGTGATGATAGAATCAGCATGCTGGTCTTTTCCTTTTTTCAATATTGCTAGGGTATTACTACTGCCATGTATTTCGGTCTTATTGCCTACAAGTGTGGTTTGGTACATTTTTTCATAAATGGGTCGGTAGGAAATAATAGCAATCAACATTCCTGCCATCATAATCCATTTGCGCCCTATTTTATCACTGAGCCAACCGAATACCAGAAAAAAAGGAGTACCCAATATAAGTGCAATAAACATCAGGCTGTCCACCTGCTCTTTATTAATATTCATGGTTTTTTCAAGGAAACTCATGGCATAAAACTGACCAGTATACCAGATCACACCCTGACCCATTACTGCCCCAAATAAAGCCAATAACACAAATTTAAAATTCAGCTTATTACCAAAACTTTCTTTAAGGGGATTGGTAGAAGTCTTTCCTTCGGCTTTTGCTTTGGCGAAGACGGGCGACTCGTGCATATTCTTACGAATTAAGTAAGAAATCAATACCATTAAAATAGATACCCAAAAAGGAACCCGCCATCCCCAACGCTCAAAATCTTCTACTGACAGTGCAGCCCTTGTTCCCATAATTACCAATAAAGACACAAAGAGACCAACGGTAGCGGTGGTCTGTATCCAAGAAGTCATAAAACCCCGCTGGTTATTTGGAGCGTGTTCTGCAACATAAGTCGCGGCTCCTCCGTATTCACCACCGAGCGCAAGTCCCTGTAATAAACGAAGCAACAAAACCAATACAGGTGCCATAAAACCAATGGTTTCATAAGAAGGAATACAGCCTATTAAAAAAGTAGCTCCACCCATTAGTACAAGGGTAACCATAAATGTGTATTTGCGACCTATTAAATCGCCCAACCTGCCAAAGAACAAAGCTCCAAAAGGCCTAACCACAAAGCCTGCTGCAAAAGTGGCCAAGGTGCTTAGGAATGCAGCGGTAGGATTTTCTTGCGGAAAAAATTTGGTGGAAATAATAGTGGCTAGACTTCCAAAAATGTAGAAATCATACCACTCAATCATGGTTCCAACCGACGATGCGCCAATAATAGATACTAGGGACGTCTTTTTATCTGTAGGCATAAGCAGCAATCAAGATTAATGGTTTTACAATAATTGCCATCAATTTAGGAATAAATATCAGAATACTGATTTTATATACTTTATTTTAGTAGCCGTAAACAACGGCTATGGTATATCCCTATCAAATTCAATCTTTTGCAGACTATAAAAAAGCGTATCAACAAAGTGTAGATAATCCAGAAAAATTCTGGGCTTCCGTTGCCGACCACTTTACCTGGCGTAAGAAATGGGATAAAGTGCTGGACTGGAATTTTACCGAACCTAAATCCGAATGGTTCAAAGGGGCCAAGTTGAATATTACAGAAAATTGCCTCGATCGCCACCTCGAAAATAATGGCAATACCCCAGCCATTATTTGGGAACCCAATGATCCGAATGAAAAGCAAAGAATACTTACTTACAGTAAGCTGCACGAGAAAGTATGCCAATTTGCCCAAGTATTGCTAAATAATGGCGTAAAGAAAGGCGACCGAGTTTGTATTTATATGGGTATGATACCAGAGCTAACTATTGCTGTACTAGGCTGTGCAAGAATAGGTGCCATACATTCTGTGATTTTTGGCGGCTTTAGCGCACAGAGTATAGCGGATCGGGTTTTTGATGCGCAAAGCGAGTTTATCATCACCTGTGATGGGGCATATAGAGGGGCAAAAGACATCCCTTTAAAAAACGTAATTGATGATGCACTGATTGGTAATAAAACTGTTAAAAAAGTAATTGTATATACTCGTACACGCACGCCAATATCTATGTTGAAAGGAAGAGATATTTGGTGGGAAGATGAAATGCGACACGTAGAAGAAATGGGTATTCATAGTTTACCAGCGGTTGAAATGGGTGCGGCTGATCCCTTATTTATTTTATATACTTCTGGAAGTACAGGCAAGCCCAAGGGTGTAGTACATGCTTGTGCAGGGTATATGGTGTATACCAATTATACGTTTGTAAATGTTTTTAATTATCAGCCGGGACAAATACATTTTTGTACCGCAGATATTGGATGGATTACTGGTCACTCTTATATAGTGTACGGCCCATTAAGTGCAGGTGCAACTTCAGTAATATTTGAAGGAATTCCCACCTGGCCCAATGCGGGAAGATTTTGGGAAATAGTTGACAAGTACAAAGTAAACATTTTGTACACTGCGCCAACCGCTATTCGGTCATTAATGGGTTTTGGATTGTGGCCTTTGCAAGGAAAAAATCTTTCTTCTTTAAAAGTGCTTGGAACAGTAGGAGAACCTATTAATGAAGAAGCTTGGAACTGGTATAATGAACAGGTAGGTAAAAACAAATGTCCCATAGTAGATACTTGGTGGCAAACAGAAACAGGTGGATGTTTAATTAGTAATATAGCAGGTATTACCCCATCAAAACCGGGCTGGGCAACACTTCCATTGCCTGGTGTACAACCCGTTTTGGTAGATGATAAGGGAAATGAAATTACCGAAATGGAAGACGGTGTTTACAAAGGCAATCTCTGTATAAAATTCCCTTGGCCTTCCTTACTTACCACCACTTATGGAGATCATGAAAGATGCCGTACCAATTATTTTGCTACCTATCCCAATTTATATTTCACTGGAGATGGTGCACTAAAAGATGAAGAAGGTTTTTATCGTATTACGGGAAGGGTAGATGATGTATTGAATGTGAGTGGCCATAGAATTGGTACTGCAGAAGTAGAAAATGCAATTAATATGCATACAGGAGTCATTGAAAGTGCAGTGGTAGGATATCCGCACGATGTGAAAGGGCAAGGCATTTATGCATTTGTAATTTACAACAATAAGGAGGGTGATGAAGCCCTGATTAGAAAAGATATAGTACAAACAGTTAGTCGCGTAATTGGCCCAATTGCGAAGCCCGATAAAATTCAGTTTGTAAATGGCTTACCTAAAACACGCAGTGGAAAAATCATGCGTCGTATTCTGCGAAAAATTGCAGAAGGTGAAACCGAAAATCTGGGTGATATCACTACCCTATTAGATCCGGGTGTGGTAGAAGAAATTAAGAAGGGATATCTTTAACGTGCATTGCTCAAGTGTTTATTAACAGCATAATATGGTTGTATTTAGTATAGGGAAGGAATACCAAGGAGGAATTATTTTTCATGTAGATGAGAGTGGAGCACATGGATTAATTGCATCTACTCATGATCTTAGTGGAGAAGCAGATTGGAATGAGGCGGTAGAAGAAGCCGCTGCATACCAAGGTGGGGGATTTGCCGATTGGCGTTTACCCGATGAAGCAGAATTAAACCTACTTTATCTTGCCAAAGACCAAGTGGGTAAAATGGTTCGTTTTAGTTATTGGAGTGCTACAGAATACGCCACACATTTTGCTTGGTTTCAGCATTTTGGAAGTGGTGAGAGAGAAAATGATTTTAAAGACAATACCTGTTATATAAGGGCAATCCGTTCGTTCTAATTAAGCCTTTCTTACAGAGCCTTATTGAGTTAATGGATAATAAATAGGTACCCGATCTAGTAATTGTTGTTGTGTTAAATGGGTAACGATTGCGCCATTTACTTGTAGAATTTCTGCTGATAAAGTATGTGCTAATTTCATGCAGGCTTCATCATTCATCCCTAAACTTTTGCCCAGTAAGAATCCTGATAAAGATCCATCCCCTGCGCCAGTACAATCCACCACTTCAATATCTGGAGCGTGAAGGGTAATGGATTGATGCTTATTAAATAATGCAGAACCTTGTTTGCCATTGTGCATCCAAATATATTGTACGCCTTGGTTTAATAGCTCGTTCACTTGTAGCTGGGTTAAAAAAGCCTTATCGCTGCAAAGTACAGGCAGCTCATCTTCGTTGGGAGTGATAAGGTAAAGTCCGTTCAAATCCAACTCTTTCAGCTTCATAGCAGGTGGCACAGAAACGGGTTCAATAATAAAGGGAATACCTGTTTGCTTGCTAAAATGGAGTAACCATTGTAAACTTTCTAAGCTGGTATTGGCATCGGCGAGTAAATAGGAGGCAGTTTTTAAAAGCGCTGTTTGCTGTTCTAGGTAAAGCGGTGTAATCAGCTCTACGGCTGAGTTGGAGAGGAAGGCGGTGAAAAGTGAACCGTCTTGATTCAAGATACCAGAATACCTTCCAGAGAGTCCATTTCGGGTAATAGCTGCATCCAATAAAACACCTGCTTTGGTGCAGACTTGTTTTAGCCAATCTCCATCACTATCATTTCCGAAAACACTAATCAGTTGAACGGGAATATCCAATAAAGCCAACTGGTGTGCTATATTATGGGCTACACCACCAGCAGTTTTTGTGATGGATGCATCCACGGCAGTAGCTAAAATAATAGGATTAGTGGCGTGAATCAGTTCATCAACCAAAATAGCTCCAATACAAATAACGGGTTTTAACATGGCGCAAATGTAAGCAGGTGTTTGCTATTCATAATTAGAATATTTGATGTGTTTTGCTTTCTGTTAGCTTTGTATAAAAAATATTTTGAACATAAAGTCGCTCTGTTTTATCCCACTCTTTTTAACGTGGATAACCATTACCGCACAATCAACCATTCAAACAGAAGTGCTGGTAGTTGGTGGAAGTGCAAGTGGTATAGCGGCAGGTATACAAAGTGCAAGAATGGGCGTTAGAACCATTATTGCAGAACCTACTACTTGGGTAGGTGGTATGATTACTGCTGCGGGTGTATCGGCATTTGATGGCAATCACAATATGCCTTCTGGTATATTTGGAGAATTTAGAACCAACCTTTATAAAGTGTACGGTGGCGCCAATAAAGTAGCTACAGGATGGGTAAGCAATACTCAGTTTGAACCCCATATTGGGGATAGTATTTTTAAAAGCATGGCTGCTGCTGAAACGCGACTAAAGATTTTGTATCAACTGCAGTTTCAGCAAGTGATACAAAAAAATGGAGTGATTATAGGAGCTCGATTTATAAATAAAATGGATGGTAAAATGATTAGCATCAAAGCAAAACAAGTAATTGATGCTACTGAACTTGGAGATCTGTTGGCCAATGCTGGTGTTGGGTATGATTTGGGCATGGAAGCCAGTGCCGTAACAGGAGAAGATGTGCTGGTTTCAGAGAGCAATAATATAGTACAAGATATTACTTATATAGCCATTTTAAAAGATTATGGGTTGGGTAAGGATTGTACTATTGTAAAACCTGTGGGTTATGATCCTGCCGAATTTGATGGTGCTTGTACCGATTATTATTTTAATAAGCGACTTCCAAAGCCGAGTGTTGACGCAACAAAAATGTTGAATTATGGCAGGCTCCCTAATAATAAATACATGATCAACTGGCCGGGTAATGGCAATGATATTTATTTGAATATTGTGGAGATGAGTAAGGCTGATCGGGAAAAAGAATTGCTCAAAGCCAAGCAGCAAACACTTCGTTTTGTTTATTTTATTCAACACCAACTAGGGTTTAAAAACTTGGGATTTGCGAACGATGAATATCCTACCGAAGACCGTTTTCCTTTGATACCCTATCATCGTGAAAGTAGGCGGGCAAAAGGCTTGGTGCGTTTTAATATAAAGCATATATCAACTCCATTTAACACAGAACAGCCGTTGTATAGAACAGGCATAGCAGTAGGAGATTATCCAGTAGACCATCACCACAAAAAAAACACTTTGGCTCCACAACATCTTGGCTTTTATCCCATACCTTCTTTTAATATACCACTTGGGGCATTGATTCCGAAATATGCTAAAGGGTTGATTCTAGCAGAAAAAAACATCAGCGTATCGAATATAGTAAATGGTACTACCCGTTTACAAGCCATTGCTTTATTGATTGGTGAGGCAGCTGGAACGCTGGCTGCATTAGCAGTTCAACAAAAAACCGATGCAGCTTCAGTACCAGTAAGAAAAGTACAGTCAGCTTTACTCAAAAGCAATGCATATCTAATGCCTTATTTTGATACACCACTTACGCATCCGCATTTTGCTGCTGTACAAAGAATTGGAGCGACAGGTATTTTAAAGGGGCAAGGTATTCCTCATCACTGGGCCAATAAAACCCTGTTTAATCCCGATTCACTGGTGCTTTCTGAAATGTTGGAGAAAAGTGTATTTCCATTTATTGGGAATTATGCAATACGCGATAAAAAATATTTTTATCAGCGGGATGCAGTCGCCCTTCTGCAACAATTTATCATTGTTTATCCATCTATTTTAGTGGGTTTAAAGTGGAATAGCACCAGCGAGAATTCATTAATGGAGCTATTACAAGTTTTGTGGCCTCAATGGAAAATAGGTGAATACGATGTATTAAAACCATTAACTCGACTGCAATTAGCAGTGATTTTAGATTCAGTTGTGAATCCATTTTCTTTGATGGATGTAGATCATAGTGGTAATTTTATACTTCGTATTTCAAAATAAATTAAACGAATTTATTGTTCAATTTCAGTGGTATTATCATCAGGTATCCGATCAATCAGTTTGTTATATGGATCAATTCCTGCTTTAACGGGCGTTCCTTTTACACGAATGATTATTGTTTTTTTACCGGGCAGGAGTCGGTGTTTTTGAAGATAAATGGGGTTTACTTTTTTTCGTCCGTTTTTATCTACTGACTCTTTTGTGAATATGCCAATATCTATATAATCGTTCATTTTAGCCAATGTTTCTTTGCCGCTGCTGTCAGCATAAAATTTATTGGAATTTATTTCTATAGTTACATCATACAAGTCTTTTCCTACATTGACTGCTTTGGCACTTATTGCTTTATTATCATACAGTGTTATTTTTTTCCAAGTATCTACCAGATAATATTGTAAAGAATCAGGAGTAACTTTTTCAATAAATGTATAGAGGTCGTGACTGCCAGCAAAAGGTGGATTTGGTTTTAGTGCAAAACTATCTCTGAAAGCATGCAAAGCATTATTGAGTTTATTTACGCCAATTAGGTCTTGTAATCCATAGAGAATTAATGATCCTTTATAGTACCATTGATAGGCTTTATTACAGTCAATAAAAGTATTTTCTTTTTTAGATTCATTGGCCCTACCAGTTAAATAGCGATCCAGTTCATCTTTTAAAAATCTTTTCATATTGTCTTTTCCATATTTTCTTTCAGTAAGTAATAATGCAGTATATTCTGCAAGTGCTTCTGAAATTAGGTTAGCCCCTTTTGTTTTATTGGGAACTACTTGGTGCCCCCACCATTGATGTGCCAATTCATGTGCGGTTACAAAATACACATAGTCAAAAGAATTTGGGTCTTTGAAATCGGCTACCCAGCCAAAACTTTCTGCAAAAGGAACGGTATTGGGAAAGCTTTGGGCAAACCCTGCATAGCGGGGAAATTCCATCAATCGCATTTGTCTAAATTGAAAGTCGCCATAGCTACTAGAGAAATACTGAAGACCATCTTTATAAGCGTCCATAAACCTATTTAAGTTGAATTTATGTTTGGCATGATGGAAAATTTCAATATTCACTTTTTTACCGCTGTTTAATATAACCATATCTTTTATTACATCATAGCGTGCAGAGATAATACTGAAAAAATAATCGATGGGTGAGTCTTGTATATATTGAAAATATTGTCGGTTACCCTGCTTCCAGCTTTTTTGAAGATAGCCAGGTGCAATAGCTATTTGGTCGTTACTAGTACTTACTGTGGCTTCAAAATGAATCAGGTCAGCATCGTCATTAAAAAGTAAAGTTTTTTTAGCTTCTGCATCATTGTATGGAGGTAGTTCATCATCTTTCTTAGGAAGCCCTTGTTTTTTACGGTCTTCATCACTGAATAATTCTAGTTCGGAATTGTATCCAAAAGAAGGAATGCCACCCGAGTAAAAAGTGCCATTCTGAATAATTTCTCTTGAAAATCCATTGTTAAGAAAACCTTGATTGGCTATTTCTGAATATACTTCTAATAAAGCGGTATCACTGGGTTGCATGGGATGTGGTAATCCATATATTCGATAGTTGACTGTGTCTTTTCCTTTTTTTAAAAAATTAAAAACAGCGTGAGGGTAGGCCAGCGGAGATCTAAAAGAAAGTGGTTTGCCATTGAATAGAATATAATATTTTACATTTTCATCCGCATATAAGTGTATTGAATCTATGTTTTTTTTATTCTTATTTGTGATAGATAGTTTTGCATATATTTTCACTTTACGATCGTCAGGAAAAATATCTGCATACAGCAATACTTGGGTTAGTTTTGGTTGCAGGCTTTTTTCATATTGTTTTAAAGTCTTTTCATATTGAGCCGAATTGGCTTTTGATCCAGTACTGCTTGTATAATTGTTTAAGTAGCTCACATTATAATAAATAAAAGATCCTGAACCAATCCAACCTAAGAAAAACAAAGTAATGAGTAATCTTGGGGTTCCATTGAATCTTTGCATAGCTACTCGCCATCTTTCTTTAAAAGCACCAGCAACCCCACGTTGATAAAAAAGATAGGCGATTACGGTGAGTAGACAACCAAGCATTAACCAATAAAGGTTGAACCATAGAAGTGGTTTAAGAAAATGACCTATTCCATTCATATCACTCCATTTGTAATTGGGGGTATAAGAATAGAAGAATAAATTATAATTCATTTCCCCAAAATTTCTGAGTAGAAACATAACTACCCAAATAATCATGGCAACTCCATGACCGCCGAACTTATTATTTACTATCAAATGAACTGCAAAAGAGAGTAGGATCATCTGAATGAATCCTGGTAATGTAAGCAAATAGAGTTCAGTAAAATATACAGTAAAATCAAAATCAGTATGTCCTTTCAATACTTGAATAAGAATGCCAGCAATCATTGGAAAACTCACCAGAATAATAGCAATACCAGCAAGACTGGTAAACTTAGAAAGTAAGAATACAAAATTGGGAACAGGCATAGCATCATTAATAATATCAAATCGAGTAGTTCGTTCTCTATGTATTGCTTCTCCAGAATAAAATAAAATGATGATGAAAATGAAAAGGTTGTAGTCGAAATTTTTGTAGTCCATTAAAAAAATCGTGAGTGGACGGTCGGGAACGCTGTAATAGGTATAGCCAATCCAATAGTCAAGTATTAAAAATATAAGCCCACCAAATAGAATTGCTTTGAAATAATTATCGCGAATAATATTAAGGAATTCAATTTTAGTAAGTCTCCACCAAATATTGCGCATATACCCACCAGAAAAGTTTTGTGTGACTTTTTTTAAAGCATTACCTTCTGGAATAATTTCTTCCTTTATTTTCTTACCAGCTTTACTGGTATCAGCACCCAAGAATGCCATAAAATTAAAACGCATATAGGCAAAAAAGGTAATCAACACTGAAATGCCAATCCAAATTATGCGATTCAAAAGAATGGTGTTGTTGAAAGGAAAAACCATGCTATTTTTTTCTGCAGGAGTAAGGTATCTGGTTTCTAAACTGTAGGTGTTAATCATGAAGGGATCTAGTAATTTTACCAGTTCTCTTTTTTCCAGATCCTGTACTAGAAAATTAGAGAGCAAATATGCAATCAGCAACAGAATGCTTGCACTGTAAACTACCTTTACATTTCTGGTGATGGCGACCAGTGAGAAAAAAATGGAAGAGGATAAAAGTAGGTTCCAAATAGCATATAAAAAATAGGGGCCAAAGTAATTCCAAAGTCCAAAATTTCCGATTCGTTCAGGAGGAACTTGTCCCATTAATGGTCCTGCATAAGCACCAGCTAAACAACCCCAATTAAAAGCAGTACCAATTACCAATACATAGAAAAAGGAACCCATGAATCTACCCCAGAAATAGCCAAATTTAGTAATGGGATAGCTGAAAAAATACTGACGTGTTTGGTGTTCAATATCGCGATAAAGTGGAACTCCCATAACAGCAGAGCAGACCAGCATCATGAGTAGACTGAATAGAATAGTTCCGTCAGCGATAGTCCATGGTGCATTGTGAAATACTTTTTCTGATGCTGGGGAGGAGCCCGTTGCAATAGTAATAAATCCTATTAAGAAGAAAAGGAAAAAATAGATATAGGAAGCAGGTCGCTTACTTCTATAGATAAGCTCAAATTTAAAAATTTGCCAAAACATAAGAATTATTTTAGGGTAAGCAATTAAAGGGTAACCACGTCCATGCGAGAAGCAATCTGGTGAAAATAAACGTCTTCCAATACAGGAGAAACAAGTTTAAAATCATTACCTAGATCGGTATCACTGTAAATGCGAACACTTAGGCTTCCACTTTTCATTTGAACGCTTATAACTTGATACTTTTCTTTAAGAAGATGAACGCCAGCTTTATCGGTATTGCAAGTAAAAATTTTACCCTCCATTTCTTGTACTGCTTTATCTGGATTGCCATGGCGCAGCACTTCACCTTTGCAGATGATGGCAAAATCGTTGCAAAGTGTTCTTACGTCTTCAACAATATGTGTGGAAAGGATTACGATGGTATTGCAACCAATTTCACTTAGTAGGTTATAAAAACGATTTCTTTCTGCTGGATCTAGCCCTGCAGTTGGTTCATCTACAATAATAAGTTTTGGGTTTCCGAGTAGTGCTTGTGCAATTCCAAAACGCTGTTTCATACCGCCCGAGTAGGTACCTAGATTTTTTTTACGATCAGTATAAAGATTTACTCGATTGAGTAAGTTATGAACGGTTTCTTTTCTTTCGGCTGAATTGCCGATGCCTTTTAGACAGGCAATATGATCGAGCATTTGCTCGGAGCTTATTTTTGGATATACCCCAAAATCTTGTGGTAGATATCCTAATATTTTTCTAACGGTTTCTTTTTCTTTTAATACATTTAATTCATCTAGAAAAATACTGCCATTGTCTGCCTCTTGCAAAGTAGAAATGGTTCTCATGAGAGATGATTTACCAGCACCGTTTGGCCCAAGTAATCCAAACATGCCTTCTGAAATAGTTAGGTTAACATTGTTTAATGCCTGAACACCATTGGGGTAAAGTTTGGAAAGATTTGAAATAACCAGTTGCATAGTAGATTTATTAAGTTTAAGGAAGACGAGGTAATAGTAAACGTAATATAATAATTTTTTTCTAATAATGCAATCCAGCTTAACTAAAACCAGTAAATATTTAAATATGAAAACCACCAAAAATCCACTTTTACACTAAGCTAATACCTTAGGTGAGGCAGAAATGAAAACTTATTTGGCGGGAGATAGTTATGTTCCTGGGTTTGCCTATTTTTTACCTACCATACCAGAAGTAATTGTATACTCAACCCGTCCAACGATTTCTAGTGAAATGGATAAGTATTTTAAATATATGATGTTTTATTCGAATAGTAATGGATTTTCAGGAGTGAATGGTTGGTCATACGGCAGCGCATCTGCAGGTGGTTTAAGTGGTGGTGGATCAACTCCCACGGGATCAAACTTTAATGGACAATTTAATCAATTTATTTTCATTAATTTTCCAATGAGTAAACCAAAATTTAATCTATAAAATGAAATTCAATTGCGTATTGTTTAATCAAGAAAAATTCTTATTTCTTGTTTTTTCAACAATTACTATAATGTTCTCTATTATATTATTGGCTAGTTATTTCCACGTTCCAATGTTTATATTTTTAACACTATTATTAGGGACTATACTATTAATTATATTTTTTAAAGTATATGTAGAAAAAAAATTTAAAAAGGAGGTCTGTTTTGAAGTCAACGAAAACTCATTTATAATTAAGGATGAAAAATTAATCAATGATACTATTACTATCAATAATTTTATATACTCAAGTTTAAGTGGATATAAAATTAGTATCGCAGGAAATTCTATATATTATTATTTGAAAATTTATTTTAAAGATGGCAGAAAAAAATCGAGTTTTTTACTTATAAAAACTAATGAATGTAGTGAAGCATTAGAGAGTTTAAACTTAAAAATTCTTAAATATAACAAAGCAGATTCGAATATTGAAAAAATTAAATTGATCCCTGGTTTTTATACCACTGAAAAAGGTTTATGGTTAATTAGAACTTGCGTAGCAATTTTAATTTTTGCTGTTATCAGGCTATTTATTTATCAATCAAAGTCAAGTTTAATGTCGATTCTTATTCTATTCGCAAGCGTTGCACAAATCTATGGTACTCGAAGATCTCAATTTTTTTTATATAGTAAATTAATAAATGGAGAACCGCTTACTTAAATCCAGTATTACAAATATTAATATCCAATAGTTCAGTTTACCAATAGTGTAATTTTAAAATGTTTAAATTCCCTCACTACCTTCAACTTGATATATAAGACTGCGGCCCTGCCTGTGTTAAAATAATCGCTAAGTTTTATAAAAAATTCTATTCTCTGCAATACCTAAGAGAGCTGTGTGGAATATCAAAGTCTGGTATTACCTTCTTAGATATGAGCGAAGCACTTGAGCAAATTGGCTTTAGAACCGTTTGCGTAAAGTTAGATTGAAATGATTTTAAAAATTTCCCCTTGCCATGCGTTGTTCACTGGAATAACAACCACTTTATTGGAGTATATAAAATCTCCCGAAAATTTATACATGTTTCCGATCCCTCTAAAGGGCTGATTAAATATTCATCAGCACAAAATCTAGCACTTGTTTATTGCTAAAGTTTAAAGAGCGGCATATACTCAAACGGTGATGACCACTGAAAGTATAGCCAATGCAAAGCTAATCCTTCATTATTCCATCATTGGGAAGTGCCATATTCGTAAGTTATTATTAACTTGTGATTTATAAACAAGAAGAGCCGTGTGATGGGAGACTATCAAGTACAGTTCTGTGAGAAGGTGAATTTTAAAATCCCTTGCAGACTCGATTGGATGTCATTTTAACCTGTAAGCCAAAACGAACAAAAAAAATACAAATAGAAAATGATTTTTCAAATACAAAACAGCAATAGTAACGATATAGACGAAATTTTCCGTTTATATAAAATTGCAACGGACTTTCAAAAAACAAGGTTCACTGTTCATTGGCCCGAATTTGACAGTACGTTAATTGAAACTGAAATTATTGAAGACAGACAATGGAAAATAGTTGCAGATGGCAAAACCGCTTGTGTTTGGGCGACTACTTTTAACGACCCTCAAATCTGGGAAGAAAGAAACGAAGACCCTTCTGTTTATATTCACCGAATAGCAACAAATCCTGATTTTAGGGGACAAAATTTAGTTGGAAAAATCGTAGAATGGGTTAAAATTTACGCAAAAGAAAATAATAAAAGGTTTATTAGGATGGACACTGTTGGAGACAATCAGGGACTAATTAATTATTACACAAAATGTGGCTTTGACTTTCTGGGATTATTGAAGCTTAAAAATACGGAAGGATTACCAGCACATTATAACAATGCAACAGTAAGTTTATTTCAAATGACTTTAAATTGAGAATGAGAAAATAATGAACAGCCAACAATGAACAGAGTAGGTAAATGCCTACAAAAGCCACCAATTATTACAATCTTGATGAAATCATTTCTGCAGCCTAACAGAGTTCCTATAGTTAAGCTGTCTTTTTTTTACACTTGAAATGCTTTTTTAGTCCCCACCTACAGTATGAATACGTAAAACGTATTTAGAAATAAAAAGTTTCTTTTGCGTGATAAAACAAATAAATATAGATTAGTAGGAATGATAATTTTTAAAAATAGTTAAATCCCTATGAATATCAATCAACAGGAGCACATAATAAATTGTATTAATGGAGAGTATTCTCTTATCGTAAAGAAGTATTACCCAGATCAATCAGATGGATTTGGGAACTCTGGACCAGAATTTTATCATTATTTTTTCCGTTCTTTTGAAAAATATAAAACACACCATTTTATTATAAAGGAAACTTAGAACTTATACACTGGACTAGCCTATCAAATCTATCATCTATCATTAACAATGAGGAAATAAGGCTGTACAATCTTTTAAATTCAAAAGACACAGAAGAATTTAAATATGCTGCGAAACTTTTAGCACTTTCATCAGATGAAATTGATTGCTTCAAACAAAATTATTTTACCATTTCTTTTTGTGCTGGTGAAAATCTTAACGATGAGTATTTATGGAAAAAATATGGGAGAAATTATAAAGGAGTTGCTATCAAATTTTCATTTACAGATAACCCAGACAATTGGAAAAATTTTTTCTTATCGGAAGTCCATTATAAACTTGACGATAAATTCAGTGCTTTCCAAGAAGAAATTAAAGCTTTGAAATCAAAATACAATAATAATCTTAACTTTAAGACTGATAATTGGATTTTCGCTGGGTTTTTTAAAAAACCGAAATTTAAAAAAGAAAACGAAATTCGTCTTTCATGGATATCCCCTTTTACTGATCATGATGACTCTTTAAAATATGAAAGAAGGGAGCTGAAAATTGAAAAAGGCAGAAATAGAATTGTCAGCTATTTACCTCTAAAATTATGGAATGACCCAAATTCATTTCTTAACAAAACAGGTACAACGAACACTTTAAATTCGGAGACTACTTTAAATACTGAAGTTCCTCAAATTAAAATAGATTCAATTTACTTTGGAAAAAATTGTGGACTTTCGCCTGATGAGTATAATAATATGAGATTAGAAATATTAGAAATGTTCCAGTATGGTCTTGGCTATTCGATTAATCTAGATGAAAAGTTATTCGGTTAAGAGGGTGGCTAAACAGGGGCTGAAAAAAATTGTTGTACGCGGACAATTAAATGGACAAAATATTTATATGAAACAAGTAATACTCTCCTTCTTTCTATGCTTACTAATTAGTAACGCAGCGCAAAGTCAATCATGTAAAAATTTACCCGACAAATTTTATTCTTATAACGAAGCCATAAGTTCAATACAAAGCGCTACTTTTAAAACAACAGACGTATTACCCTACGGAAAAAGCTCTTGGATTAGGCGTGCAAATTATTACAGTTGCGATGGAAATTTAGGCTATTTAGTATATGAGACAGACAAGGGAAAGAAATACTTACATGAAAAAGTCCCAATAGAAGTATGGTTAGAATTTAAAAATGCAATTGTTGAAACCATAATTCTACTTTTGAACAAGAATAGTAAGACTGAATTTATTCGTAGTATTTTCTTCAAAAATGATGAGGTAACTAATTTAACTAATTTACTTTTTGAATCTAAAAATAAGAACGAGTGGGGTGCAGATGAACTGTTTAAATTTAACATCTTCAAAGATGATGAAGAATCACAACTACTAAATTCAATCTCCCATAGTAAAATTGAATTAGTTAATGAAGTGGAATTTTCTTTAGGTATTACTCCGTATGATAAAGCAAAGGGGCATACAACAAACCAAATCGAAAACAGGGTATTTCATAGCACTGAAAAGCTTTCGGATGAATATGTTCCGCTTATAGCGGGAAAAAATATTCAGAAGTAAAATATTGATTTTAATTTTGAGGAGTATTTAAACTATGGAAATTGGTTAGGAGCTCCACGGGATGTTAAATTTTTTAAAAGTCCAAAAATTGTAGTACGTCAAATTCTATCTGGAAATAACTTATCCATCATTGCAAGTTATAAGGAGGCTGAAATATACTTTACACAAATTGGATTTTCTTTGATTGCGAGAGAAAATTCAAACAAAAATCTAAAATATATATTAGCCTTATTGAATAGCAAAGCAATAAATTTTTATCATAAATACAAGTATCTGGATTTAGAGAAAAATACTTTTACGAAAATTCTAATTGCAAATTGTAAAAAATTTCCTATTCCTGATATTAAGGCTGATAAGCAAATACCGTTTATAAATTTCGTTGATTACCTTCTTTACTTAAATAATAAATATTCAGAACAAATATTCACTCATACATCTAATGAAAGGTTAGCAGCCCATATAGAAGATGTTCTCAATATGATGGTTTACGAATTGTATTTTGAAAAGCATATGAAAGAAGTAGGTATAGATGTATTGCAGTTTATGAAACCTAAACCCATTGCAAATGCAAAAAATAATGAAGAAAAGGCAGAGGAAATAAAGAAGTTTTATTTATGGATACAAACCCCCGATAATCAAGTTGGGCAGCGTATCAATCCCGATTATATCGGGATTAAAAGCCCCAACATTATTTCAAAAATAAATTTAGCTACGCAATAGGCATTCACAATTAATAATTAACAATTGATAATTATGAACATAAAATTATTTGAGCAAAAAAAAGTAAGAAGCCACTATGATGCCGATAAAGAAATATGGTATTTCAGTGTTATAGATGTAATAGAAATATTAACCGATAGCAGTGTCCCAAAACGCTATTGGAGCGACCTAAAAACCAAGTTGGCAAAGGAAGGCAGCGAAGCGTACGAAAAAATCGTACGCTTGAAAATGGAAGCCCCAGATGGTAAAATGAGAGAAACAGATGTAGCAAATACAGAAACTTTGCTACGTATAATCCAATCTATACCCAGCCCCAAAGCAGAACCATTTAAACAATGGTTGGCTAAAGTAGGCTACGAACGTATGCAAGAAATAAACGACCCCAGCCAAAGCATAGATAGGGCAAGAGAAAACTGGCATAAGTTGGGGCGTAGCGAAAAATGGATACAACAGCGAATGACCGGGCATGAAACCAGAAATAAACTAACCGATTACTGGGAGGAAAGTGGCGTAAAAAAAGGTGAGGAGTTTGCAGCACTCACTAATATCATTCATCAAGAATGGACAGGCTTAACTGTTAAAAAACACAAAGACCTAAAGGGTTTAAAATCTCAAAACCTACGAGACCATATGAGTGAGGCAGAACTCATTTTTACGGCATTGGCAGAATTATCTACAAGGCAAATAGCTGAAACCGAAAAGCAAAAGGATTACAACAAAATGCAGTAGCCAGTAAAAAAGGCGGTGCAGTTGCCAAAAATGCAAGAAAAGAATTAGAAGCCAAAACAGGTAAAAGCGTAATTACAGGCGAAAATTTTTTGCCACCCAAAAAAGAAAACAAGAAATTGAAATGAGCAATCAAAATAACGACATCATATTTTACACCACCCCAACGGGTAATGTGAAAATTGAAGTAGTTTTTAACAACGAAACCTTTTGGCTTACGCAAAAGGCAATGGCAGAATTATTTGGGGTAAAAGCGCCAGCCATTATGACCATAACATAAATAGACAAAAAAATATTCTAAAAAGAGTGCCGTAAAATTAAAGACCTATTGTTTTATCATTCTTTGGAATGGTCGGCCGATTTAGAAGTTATTCGTGTGCTTAGAGCCAGTCCACGCTGGATTCCAGCAGAAATAGATGGAAAATTGGTACAATACATATACGGTCAGAAAATTAGTTTTAATATTAGCAACTAAGAAAATATACTAAAATAGCAGCAATCAATGATTCCCTGTTGTATTTTTGCCACTTATTCAATCGCATTGTATGTTAACTGAATCAATAGTAAAACCCGCTCTCACCGCCAAAGACTTTGCTACCGACCAAGAAGTTCGTTGGTGCCCTGGTTGTGGCGACTATTCCATTCTTGCGCAGGTACAAAAAATCATGCCCGGTATTGGTGTGCCCAAAGAAAATATTGTAATCATCAGCGGAATCGGCTGTAGCAGTCGCTTTCCCTATTATATGAATACCTATGGCATGCATAGTATTCACGGCAGAGCTACTGCCGTTGCCAGTGGACTAAAAGCTACCCGACCTGAATTGAGTGTTTGGATTGTTACGGGTGATGGTGATGGATTGAGCATTGGCGGTAACCATACCATTCACTTATTGCGTAGAAATTTTGATGTGAATATCCTGCTCTTTAATAACCAGATTTATGGGTTAACCAAAGGCCAGTATTCCCCCACTTCTGAAAAGCAAAAAATTACCAAGAGTACGCCTTTTGGTAGCATAGATCATCCCTTTAATCCATTGGCATTGGCTATGGGCGCAGATGCCAGCTTTATTGGTCGCACCATAGATAGAGACCCCAAGCATTTGCAAACCATGCTCACCAGATCTCACCAACATAAAGGAGCTTCTTTCCTAGAAATTTATCAAAACTGTAATATTTTCAATGATGGTGCTTTTGAAATCTTTACAGAAAAATCTTCCAAAGCAGATCAGGTACTTTTTCTAGAACAAGGTAAGCCATTGGTTTTTGGCGCTAATCAAAATAAAGGAATAAGATTGAATGGTTTAAAACCCGAAGTAGTAACCATTGGTGAAGCAGGTATTACAGTGGATGATTTATGGGTACACGACGAGACCGATTTTTATAAAGCCCAAATATTGATTCGTATGTTTGATAACCCCAATCAAACGGAGAATCATTTTCCACGCCCTTTTGGTGTGTTTTATGAAACTGAGCGAGCTTGTTATGAAGATATGATGGCCATGCAAATTGAGGAAACCATTGCCAGTAAAGGAAAAGGCGACCTAGATAAGCTGCTCCGTGGTAAAGAAGTATGGGAAATTAAATCATAATTTATTCAGGTCATTTTTTATTGCAAATAGTACCAGTCCAATCCTATTAGACACACTTGCCTTTCTATAAAGATTGTCTCTGTAACCGTCAACAGTGCGGGGACTAATATTCATTAGCCCAGCAATTTGTTTCAAACTTTTATCGGTACAAAGGTGACGAAGAAATTCTTTTTCACGTTCTGGTAAGTTTATAATAATACTGTATTCATCTCCCGCCTCTTCAACTCCGTTTTTAATAGTATAGATTAAATTAGCATAAAGCACCAGATTGAAATACATTCCCTTTGAAAAAATGGCGTCTAATCCTGTGCTCAACTCCGATAAAATGCTGTCTTTTGTTAAATAACCCTTTGCGCCATACTTAAACATTTTAAGTACGGTCCTTTCGTCGCTCAAGGTGCTTAGCACCATGATATTGATTTGAGGATAATGATTGCTGATCCACTTAGCGGTTTCAAAACCATTCATTTTTGGCATCATAATATCCAATAAAACAAGATGAGGTAGGTTGAGTGGATCTAATTGTTCTATAAAATGTTCGCCATTATCTGCTTCAAATAAAACAGTATAACCACTCAAATGATGAATGATTTCTGATAGTCCTTTTCGCACTAATATATGATCATCTACTATGGCAATTTTTCTCATATCAATGTTTTATTAATATGTAATGGTGAAGTACGGATATTTTTCTGAAATAATACCCGTATTTATACGCTATTATACCCCGTTAAAACACGGTAAAAAATAGGGTATTTGCTACCTTGTTTAGATTTTTAGCTCTATTTAGTTTTATGTGGTGATAAAATAGGATGTGACTGTTTTATTTTATCACCTATTAATTAACCAGGGGTTACAAACGAGGAAGGCAGTGCAAGGCTGCCTTCTTTTTTTAACTATCTTTAAATATGTTACTGCATATTCATCCAGATAACCCCAATTCTCGACATATTAAAACAGTGGTGGATTGCTTATTATCGGGTGGGATTATTATTTATCCTACTGACACTATTTACGGATTAGGCTGTGATATTTTTCAACCCAAAGCCGTTGAACGCATTGCGCGTATTAAACAAATAGACCCCGCTAAAGCACAATTGAGCTTTATTTGCAACGATTTAAGCGACCTAAGTAAATACTGTAAAGCAACCGATACCCCTTTATACAGATTGTTGAAGCATTATTTGCCTGGCCCCTACACTTTTATTTTACCCGCCAGTAAACAAGTGCCCAAAATTTTACAAAATAAAAAAAGTACCATCGGCCTCAGAATTCCAGATAATAATATAGCCAGAACCATTGTGGCTGAATTGGGTCACCCCATTCTTTCTGCATCCCTTCCTGGAGATATGGTTGAAGAATATACCGACCCTGATATTATGTACGAGAACTTTAAAAATCAAGTGGATATTGTGATTCATGGGGGCAATGGCGGCATGAATCCTTCTACTGTGGTTGATTGTACCAAAGAACCCTATGAGCTGATTCGGTTGGGTGCTGGTGAATGGGAAGCTGTTTAAAATTGCATGCTTATTTGCTGGGGAACGATATTAAAACTTCGGCGGTGATGTATACAGAGCCCATTCGTTTCAATAGCCATCCGATGTTCCAAAGTGCCATATCCTTTATTCCTATTCCAACCGTATTGCGGAAACTGGGCATGAATTTTTTCCATATAAGCATCACGATAGGTTTTTGCCAAAATACTTGCTGCTGCAATGGAAGCGTACTTACCATCTCCTTTTACAATACATAAGTGTGGAATTTTTTGATAAGCAGGAAACCGGTTTCCATCAATTAATAAATAACCGGGCTTTGTTTTTAATTGGTCAATTGCCAAATGCATGGCTTTAAAACTGGCTTTTAGTATATTAATTCGGTCAATCTCTTCAGCTTCTACACTGGCCACAGACCAAGCAATGGATTGTGCTTCTATTATTTCGCGAAGAATGATCCGCTGTTTTTCTCCAACCTGCTTACTGTCATTCAATAATGGATGTTTAAAACTTTTTGGCAGAATAACCGCGGCTGCAAAAACAGGCCCTGCATAACAACCTCTACCCGCTTCATCGGTTCCGGCTTCAATCCACTTTTCTTGATAAAAGGAAGGTAACATTTGGTAAAAATCCGTTTTCTAAACAATACCATCAAATTCATTTATCAAAATGGCTGTTTCGGTTGTTGTAACTTTGTACAATTAGCAAAATATATGGAGACTATTAATCGATCTGACAAAAAAGTAGCTATTTGGTTATTGATTGGTGTGGCAATGACCGTAATTCAATTTGCACTTGGGGGAATAACCCGGTTAACGGGCAGCGGACTGTCTATTACCGAATGGGATATTATTACTGGCAGTTTGCCGCCTTTGAATGAAACAGCTTGGCTGGCAGCTTTTAATAAATACAAATTAACTCCGCAGTTTCAACTCCTTAACTTTGAGTTTACACTGTCAGATTTTAAATTTATTTTTTTCTGGGAATGGTTTCACCGGTTATGGGCTAGGTTAATTGGTGTAGTATTTGCTTTTGGATTTGTATGGTTCTTATATAAAAAATCCTTTAAGAAAGAAATGATAAAACCATTCTTGATATTGTTTTTATTAGGTGCATTACAAGGGTTGGTGGGTTGGATTATGGTAGCCAGCGGCTTAACAGGAGATGCGGTTTATGTGAAACCAACGAGATTGGCTCTGCACTTTATTTTAGCACTTGGTTTATTGAGTTATACGTTTTGGTTTGCCATGAAACTATTGGTACCCCCAAAAGAAATTTTGGTTGATGCAACCATTCAAAAAACTAATTTATGGCTGATAGCTTTACTGATTTTTCAATTGTTTTATGGTGCACTTATGGCGGGACATAAAGCGGCAAATGCAGCAGCTACATGGCCTACCATCAATGGCGAGTGGATTCCAACACAATTATTTAGTCACCAACCTTTACTCCTCAATTTTATTGACAATACCATTCTCATTCACTTTATTCATCGTGGGTTGGCCTATCTTTTATTGATAGCCATTATTGGTTGGTCGTTTTTACTCTTTAAAAAAAATCACGATTCTCTTTTTAATAAAATAAAAAAAATACCGTTTATCATCACTTTTTTACAAGTAATACTGGGCATTGCTAGTGTACTAACCAGCAGCGGAATAATTGCAGGCAAATGGGGTGTTTTTGAGTGGATGGCTCAATTGCATCAGCTTACTGGGATGCTTTTATTGCTGTCATTACTGTCAATTTTATTTATAGTACGGCGTAAAAATGCGTAAGTTTAATCTTACCCATGCAACAGGATGATGCATTAAACGGTCTTTAATTATATGAAGAAATATGCTATCGGAATTTGGTACTCACTACCTGTGCAGCTATTTCTGTTGCACTTTCGTAGGTACCAGATTTTTCTTTTATGCTGGTATATTCTTTTTTCCACGGTAGGCGGCGGATTTATGAAAACTTTCGGGGCATACTCCTTGTTTTTAGCACCCGAATATTTTGGGGAAGTAACTGCATTAAGTACTTCAATTGTTGGTTTTACAACGGGTGTATTCATTATGAGCTGGAATATCACCACTTTTATTTTATACAGTAAACACCTACAATTTTTGGCTACCACAGCTCAGCCCTTTTTAAAGTACTGTATTAATAATGCCATTATACCCATTATTTTTCTACTTTTTTATCTGGTAAAAGCGTATCAGTATGCTACCAGTCAAGAACTTTTTACCCGCTCTGAAGTAATTCTTTTGGCACTGGGATATACGGGTGGATTAATATTATCGCTTACCGTTGCCTTTCTTTATTTTTTTGGTGCCGATAAAACCATTTACTATACACTTTCTACTTCCATACTAAATGCAAATGCTACCTATGCTACCCTTGCTTCAACAAATAATTTACCAGATCCTAGAAGGGAGTTTAGGGTTGATTGGTTTCTGAGTGCCTTTTTTCGTTTGCGAAAACCAAGAGATGTTCGCCATTACAATTCAGGATTTTTAGAAGCGGTATTTCAACGCCACCATATTGCAGCGGTAATTGCCATTACCATTGCTTTTGTTTTTTTGATATTGGTAGGTTATAGTTCAGATACCAGGCTTTTTCAACTTCCTGCGGCAGCCAGTATTGTGCTATTTTTTGCAATCGTAATTGCAGTGGCTGGTGCATTATCAATCCTCTTAAAATCTTGGAGTATTCCATTGCTAATTGGGGCATACTTACTGGCCAATTATTTGTACCAACAAGAAATTATTGACCCTCGCAATAAAGCCTACGGTTTAGATTATGTGAATAAATTGGAGCGGCCCATTTATGATAGAAATAATTTGCAAGCCTTGGCGAATGATTCTGCCATAAACCAGGATAAAAATGATTTTCTGGCTATTTTAAATAAGTGGAAGTTGCGTCAGAAAGAAGAGCTGCCAATTATATATATTATTAATACCAGCGGAGGTGGAACCCGAAGTGCAACCTTTACCATGCATACTTTGCAACAATTAGATAAGTTAATGGATGGCAGGTTGATGGATAAAACCATACTTATTAATGGCGCATCTGGTGGCATGCTTGGGGCTGCCTATTTTAGGGAACTCTACTTTGAAAAAATAAAAGGGAAACCAATTGATTTACAAAATCCAGCATACACAGAAAATATTTCGAAAGATTTATTGAGTCCTATTTTTTCTTCTTTTTTAACAAGAGATATAGTGGGCCCTGCGCAAAAATTTAAAGCCAATGGATTTGATTATATAAAAGATAGGGGCTATGCATTTGAACAAAAACTGGGAGAGAATACTGGTGGAATTTTGAATAAAAAATTAAGCGACTATGCTGTGGCGGAGTCCAATGCACAAATTCCATCTCTTTTCTTTAATTCAGTAATTACTCGTGATGCAAGAAAAATGATTATAGCCACACATCCGGTAAGATTTCTGATGCGTCCACTAACAGATGGCCTTAACTTGAAACCATTTGATCCGGATGCTATTGATTTTAACTCTTTTTTTAGACTGCAAAAAAGCAATGAAATAAATATTTTGTCGGCACTTAGAATGAATGCTACATTTCCTTATGTACTGCCCAATGTATGGCTACCAAGTAATCCAATTATTGATGTAATGGATGCTGGTTTGAGGGATAATTATGGACAGGAATCTGCCCTTAGATTTATTGAAGTGTTTAAAGAATGGTTGCAGAAAAACACCAGAAAACTGGTATTGATTCAAATACGAGATAGAAGTTTAAGCGATTGGGATAAGCCCTTAGAAAGCAATTCACTGATTGGTTTTTTGACCAAACCATTTTTAATTCTTCAAAACAACTGGTTTAAAATGCAAGATTATTATCAGCACGATCAACTGGACTATCTCTATAAAAACTATGGAACTAATTTTTATAGAATAGCTTTTCAATATATTCCATCTAAATCTGAGGCACCGGCGAGCTTAAGTTTTCACCTTACAGCCGCTGAGAAAAAAAGTATTGCAATGGCATTAAACGACCCTCTGAATCAGGCTGAATTTGAGCGATTGAAAGGTATAATAAAACGATAAATTAGTGGATAGCAGTAAAATTTCAAGGTCTGATTAACAGAAATGCATCTTTAATAATATTTATATTCAGTTCCTCCGTTGTTTCTTTTGGTTCACCATCAATATGTAATGGGGCTAATTTTGGATTCTTAATGGTGAGTGAAGGTGTTTGAAAGTAGAGAATATTTTTATTACTCATATCTTCTACCAACTGTTGTAGTTTATTATTTCCTCGCATTTGTCGCAATATGGCAAAAGGTAATTTGGCTTTATTCATTTTTTGTACAATTACAATATCCAACATTCCATCTGAGAGACTTGCTTGCGGTGCAATAGTAGCATTGTTTCCAAATTGGTTGCTGTTGGCAATGCTGATGAAAAAAGCATCCGTAAAAAAAGAAAACTGTTCTAATATAACTTCGAATTGATAAGGATTTGCTTTAAAAAACTGAATGATACTTTGTTGTGTATAAGCAAGTAAACCACGGATGGATTTTTGTGCAAAATCATGCGCAACCTGCGCATCAAAACCAACTCCACTCAACATACAGGAATAAGCTCCATTAATAGTGAAAGCATCAACAGCACTAGCCTTTCCTTCAAAAATCAATGCTAGTGCAGCTTTCGGCTTAGTAGGAATATTGGCAGCCCTCGCCAGTCCATTGCCAGATCCTACAGGAATTATACCAAAACGAACACCAGTACTTCTGAGTGAATCGGTTACCTGATTCACGGTACCATCCCCGCCCATCATTACAACATCGGTATATTGTTCTTCTTGAATAAGCTCTTTCAAAGTTTCGTAATCACCTGCCGAATTGGTTTGCATTACCTTAAAGGGAATTTGCTGAAATGCAGTTTCCCTTTCTACTAAATCACGAATCCGTTCTTTCTTAGAAGTTCCAGAGATTGGATTAATTAAATAAATGATTTTTCTTTCCATAATTCACTCCTCAATTCTTTCTACCATTTTATTAATGCACTCGCCCAAGTAAAGCCACTTCCAAAAGCTGCTAGACAGACTAAATCGCCAGCTTTAATTTTCCCTTTTTCCCAAGCTTCACAAAGTGCAATGGGAACAGAGGCAGCGGTGGTATTTCCGTATTGTTGAATATTATTGTAAACCTGATCATTACTCAATCCCAATTTTTGTTGTACGTATTGACTAATTCTAAGATTTGCCTGGTGCGGAATAAGCATATTAATATCGGTTGGCAGCAAATTATTTTTATGTAAGGCTTCCATAATTACTTCTGGAAATTTCACGACTGCTTTTTTAAAAACCGACTGCCCATCCATATAAGGATATAGCTGTGCTTTATCAATCATTTGGTGACTCAAAAACATTTCACCAATTGTTGCATCGTCAAAATCTGCATAATTTTTTGCTGCCCAATGATTGGCATGCGTTCCAGGATTGTACATGGCCAATAATTCTGCTGATTCGCCATCACTGTGTAAATGGGTACTTAAAATACCCTGATTTTCTTTTTCGGTGGGCTGCAATACCACCGCTCCTGCACCATCCCCAAATATTACCGAAATATTTCTACCGCGGGTACTAAAGTCCAGCCCAAATGAATGTTTCTCACTTCCAACTACGAGAATATTTTTATACATACCCGTTTTAATAAATTGATCGGCAACACTAAGGGCATATAAAAAGCCGCTGCATTGATTGCGAATATCTAAAGCCCCAATCTCTTTCATTTTCATGGCGCGTTGAAGCAGTACGCCACATCCTGGAAAATAGTAGTCGGGTGATAAGGTAGCAAATACAATAAAATCTATTTCATCGGCAGTAGTTCCTGCTCTTTCAATGGCAATTTTAGCAGCTTCTACTGCCATAGTGGTAGTAGTTTCTTCGGTTCTATGTGCGTAGCGGCGTTCTTTAATACCTGTTCGTTCTTGTATCCATTCGTCGCTGGTATCCATATATTGCATGAGATCGTTGTTCGTTACAATATTGGGTGGTGTGTACATACCAATACCAGCAATTTTACTTAAAGGCATACGCAAGCAAATTTATGAATGAAGATAAGGAATGATTGTGTTTGAATGGGCATTGCTTTATTTTATAGCCAGTTGTGGTAATCCGTATATATCGTTTATGAAAAGAATGGTTTGTTTTTTAACATTTTCAATGTCTTTTGAAAGAATTGGGCAAGCAATTACGTGGTTACCTGCTTCGGGTATTGCCACCATTTTCTTTTTTGTATTTGGGGTTTTAATAGCGGCAAACATTTCTTTCATTGCACTTACTTTAACCACTGGATCTTGCTCCAATTCGTTTTTGTAATAATTTAAAACAAGGACGGGTTGTTTTATTTTTTCAAAATTTTCTTTTGTCATGGTTGTTTCCAATAGTTCCTCTAATTGTACGGTTGCTTCAAGGCGATAATGATGATTCCAGTAATCGTTGTAGCGTGGAATATTTTTTTGGGTAGTAATATAATCAGATTGCTTTACGAGTCGCGCTATTTGAAGCCCCCAAGGATTATTAAGCAACCAAGCGTTGGGATCATTGATGGCAATATTGGGTGAATATAAAACCAATCCAGCAATTTCGGGATAGGTGGCCGCCAGTTGAAGTGCAAGTGTGCCGCCTGTGGAAGTGCCCATCAAAATAACTGAGTCGCCCAGTTGTTTACCAATGGCATAAGCAGCTTTGGCAGATTCCCATAAACTGGTTGCGGTCATGTTTACCAAACTTTCGCTGGTATCAATTCCATGTTCGGATAACCGTGATAAATATAAATTGCAACCAAAGGTTTTTGCTATTTCACGGTGAACGGGATTGCCTTCTTCTTGGCTTGCACTGAATCCATGCAAATACACCAATGCATATTTTGTTTTTTGTTTAAGTGAATCATTGGCCCAAACTATTCTGGCCTCATTGTCGGGTTTTATTTTGTGGCTGGATTCACCTGCTGCAATCCATTTTTCTAAACTGTTTAAGTGGCTCGCAACCGAAGGTAATTCCGTTGAATAGTTGGGTGAATCTGGAGAAGGCCCAACCAAGTAAACTACTACTAAAACTATAATTAGGGCAAGAACCGTTTTTATAAAACGCATATAGATTATTTTTAAAATGCTAGATTATTGTGTATTTATTTTCTTCTATCCCAGGTATGGGTTCCTCTTAACCTATTGTCTGCGTCCCAGATACTTATCTTTATCAGTTCAAAAGGAATTCCATTTTTTGAAATAGTACATTTTCCATTTAAAATTTTATAGGATGCAAATCTTTTGTTGTTATCCATATTTTCTAAAACAATATTACCGGGAGCATATGTCATTGATTGTTCAAAAAATAATCCAGTATTTATTTCTTTTATATTGAATTTCCACAGTGAGGGAGCGGGAATAGCTGGTTTATAACCCCAAGCTTCTTGTACAATCAGTGGAATTTTTCCATTGGTCATAAAAGAAAAATTTCCATCCCATTCCCACCAAGCATAATTTATTTTATGTTGCTCCAATGCCAGTCTAATTCTTTTAAGGTGCTTACTTCTACTCTCAACATTCCCAGCTCTATAAGAACCAAATTCCCCACAATATACGGGTACATTAAAGAGACTTCTCCATATAGCGGCTTTTTTAAGATCCTTGTGTACGGTAGTAGTGTCTTTCCATTCGGGGTAGGTGTATAATTTATTTTCACCCCATGTGCCTTTGGCGCCTGGTGCAAGCGTAGGAAGCACTTCTTCACCACCATCTGCTTCAAACGGAATGCCGATGGTACTTGTTGGT
Organism: Sphingobacteriia bacterium; assembly: GCA_004294135.1. GTDB lineage: Bacteria > Bacteroidota > Bacteroidia > Chitinophagales > Chitinophagaceae > Sediminibacterium. The sequence goes on along the minus strand of RDZY01000011.1, from coordinate 13,816 downwards.
GCGCCCAGCCAAGGAGTGCCTTGATGGGTAAATATCAATGGCTCATAATAGTGAATGGTATAAATAATATTATTGTCTTTTATGGGCTTACTTCTAAGTAAAGAACTAAGATTGTTATAATCAGCCCCACCCAAGAAAATAGTATGATTGGGGCAGTGCTTCCTAATTATTTTAACTACTTTTTCTGCAATCTGCCACCACAATGCATCATCAATATTATGGGGTTCATTAAATGGCTCCAAAAAAATTCTGTCAGGGTCGGTATTGGAAAAATACTGAGCAATTTGATCCCAAAGTGCAAAAAATCGGGTAGTATCTTGTTGAATTTTTTGGGTTCTAAGATTCCCATGTTGATAGTCAATAATCAAATTCATATTCAGCTCACCGGTCCATTGAATCATGGAGTCGATTACCTTAAAGTAATTCATAGAATCAATGGTGAAGGGAGGTATCCGATCTTCCCATCGGTCGAAGCAAATGGGTAGTCGCACCGTTTTAACCCCAACACTCATTCTTTGTAAATCGTTTTTTCTCCTAGCCAGTAAGGAATAATCGAGGTAATCCATTTGTTTTTTTTGTTCGGAACCTTGCCAATATTGTTCAAGCCAAGATATATTCATGCCTTTACCCAAAAGGTTGGCTCTTTTAAAGGCAATGTTTTGACTGAAACTGGTATACGTGAATAAGCAGCATAAAAAAATGCAACCGATCCATTTATTAAAACCAAAGGGTAAAAAAGGGAGGAAAAATAAAGGTTTTTTCATCTGGTATAAACGGGTTCAGTCGTAAAATGATTATTAAAAATAAAGCTTAAAAAACTATTTACACAAAGGGATAATAGAATATTGATTTTGAATTACTTGTTGCCCCGCCTTAAAATCGTACCTTTGCCGCTCAAATAAACAGTATAATTCACTTAACTGATTGATACTGAGCACAAATATACAATAATGGAAATAAGAAACATTGCCATCATCGCGCACGTTGACCATGGCAAAACAACTTTAGTAGACCGTATTCTCGGTGCAACCAAAGTATTTAGAGACAACCAGGATGCTGGTGAGTTAATTATGGATAGTAATGATCTTGAAAAAGAACGAGGCATTACCATCTTCAGCAAGAATGCTGCTGTAACTTATAAAGACTATAAAATTAATGTGATAGACACTCCGGGTCACAGTGATTTTGGTGGTGAAGTAGAGCGGGTATTGAAAATGGCAGATGGTGTAATTCTACTAGTAGATGCATTTGAAGGGCCGATGCCTCAAACCCGTTTTGTACTGCAAAAAGCTTTACAACTGAATTTACGTCCTATTGTGGTTATTAATAAAGTAGATAAGCCCAATTGTAGGCCAGATGAAGTGCATGATGCTGTATTTGAATTGTTCTTCAACTTAGATGCAACAGAAGAGCAGTTGAATTTCCCTACTTTTTATGGTAGTGGTAAAAACGGATGGTTCAATGATACTTTAACGCAAACAGAAGATATATTTCCATTAATGGATGGCATTATTAAATATGTGCCAGCACCTAAAGTGAACGAAGGTCCATTGCAGTTGCAAATTACTTCATTGGATTATTCTTCTTTCTTGGGAAGAATTGCTGTTGGAAAAGTAACCAGAGGATCAATAAAGGAAAGTCAATCTATTGCCTTGGTGCAAGCTGATGGTTCTATTAAGAAGAGCAAGGTAAAAGAATTGTATGTATTTGAGGGGATGGGAAAGCGACGTGTAGCTGAAGTACATTCTGGAGATCTTTGTGCGGTTGTAGGGTTGGAAGAGTTTACTATTGGAGATACCATTGCTGATCCTGAGCATCCGGAAGGGTTGCCTATTATTAGTGTGGATGAACCAACTATGAGTATGACTTTCAGCATTAACAATTCTCCTTTCTTTGGTAAGGACGGAAAGTTTGTAACCTCACGCCATTTGCGTGATCGGTTGATGAAAGAAACAGAGAAAAACCTTGCATTAAGGGTGGAAGATACTGATAGTGCAGATAGTTTTTTAGTATTTGGTAGGGGTATTCTTCATTTGGGTATTTTGGTAGAAACCATGCGCAGAGAAGGCTATGAACTTACTGTAGGTAATCCGCAAGTATTGGTGAAATATATAGATGGTAAGAAACACGAACCCTATGAAAATTTGGTGGTAGATGTTCCAGGTGATTATAGTGGTAAAGTAATTGATTTGGTTACCCAGCGTAAAGGTGAAATGCAGATCATGGAGAGCAAGGGTGAAATGCAACACTTGGAATTTGAAATTCCTTCAAGAGGCTTGATAGGATTGCGTTCACAGATGTTAACCAATACCGCTGGAGAAGCCGTGATGGCGCACCGATTTATTGATTATAAACCTTGGAAAGGACCTATTCCTGGAAGAAGCAATGGCGTATTAATTGCCAAGTTTCAAGGTACTACTACTGCTTATTCTATTGATAAATTACAGGATAGAGGAAGTTTCTTTGTAGATCCAGGAGATGAGGTTTATTTGGGGCAAATTATTGCTGAGAATATTAAACCGGGCGATTTGAATGTGAATGCAATTGAGATGAAAAAACTCACCAATCACCGTGCAAGCGGAAGTGATGATGCGGTTAGAATTACGCCTAAACTTCAGTTTACACTAGAAGAGTGTATGGAGTATATTCAACAAGATGAGTGTATTGAGGTGACGCCTAAAAATATAAGGATGCGTAAAACCATCTTAGATGAGAATGAAAGAATCAAGGCTTCAAAAAGTATGAAATCTGAAGCAGCAGGATAATTCATTCCAGCTAATAAATTTAAAAGCGCCTACTGATTGTATATCGGTAGGCGCTTATTTATTTGTAATTGGTGTATTCGTTATTTTAATTTTAGCTATAACTGCTTATTTATACAATGGGTTTATTTAAGCTATCCCAAAGCAGGTCTTTCAATTCCATTAAACCTTTATTGGTTACAGAAGAAATGAATAATTGGGGAATATTAGCGGGTAGTTCTTTGCTGATGGCTTCTTTGAGTTCATCATCCAGCATATCGCTTTTACTAATGGCTATGATAAAATCTTTCTGCAGCATTTCGGGATTATACTGTTCCAATTCATTGCGTAAAATTTCAAATTCTTTTCGATGATCATTGCTATCGGCAGGAATTAAAAATAAGAGTACCGAGTTTCTTTCAATATGTCGTAAAAAGCGATGACCCAAACCCTTGCCTTCTGCTGCGCCTTCAATAATACCCGGTAAATCGGCAATACAGAAAGATTTTTGGTCGCGGTATTCCACCATACCCAATTGTGGTATAAGGGTGGTAAAAGCGTAATTGGCTATTTTGGGTTTTGCGGCGGTAATCACCGATAATAAAGTAGATTTACCAGCATTGGGGAAACCTACCAAACCCACGTCTGCCAATACTTTAAGCTCAATATTTTTCCATCCTTCTATACCTGCTTCGCCAGGTTGGGCGTGTTCAGGAACCTGGTTGGTTGGAGTAGCAAACTTGCTATTACCTAGTCCACCTCTACCACCACGCATCCAAATATATTCTTGCCCTTCTTCTAAAATTTCTGCTTCTTTGGCACCTGTTTCTTCATCTCTAGCAATGGTACCAAGCGGTACATCTATAAAAATATCTTTACCGTCTCTACCAGTACAATTGTCTTTACTGCCATTCTCGCCATTTTCCGCCAATACGTTTTTAAAATAACGGAGATGGAGTAGGGTCCATAAATTACTGTTGCCACGCAAAATAATATGGCCACCTCTGCCCCCATCGCCCCCATCGGGACCGCCCATGGCAGTTAGCTTATTGCGCATAAAATGCTTTACACCGGCACCACCGTGACCGCTTCTGGCAAAGATTCTGATATAGTCTATAAAATTATTACGTTCTGACACATTGCAAATATACAACATTGCAATTTGGTCTATTTCTTAAGCATATTCCAAGTGCTGTAAAGCAGTTCTTGTGGAGGTAAATCGGTAGGAATTTCACGCAAGGGGTCTGCTTGCATCCAATATTTTTTCATTTCTTCAGGTAAAGTTTGGTAAAGCGCAGTGCCTTTTGATTTCCATGCAATCATTTCATTGCTGACTTCTTTTATTTTTTTTGCTGGGTTACCGGCCAATAAAGTTCTTTGTTCAAACACCTCATCTGCTTTTACAAAACTCAATGCGCCAACAATACATTCATCTCCTAAAACCACATTGTCCATGATAACACTATTTATGCCTATTAAACAATTTTTACCAATGGTAGCACCATGAATCACAGCCCCGTGTCCGATATGAGCATTGGCTTTAAGCAATACCGTAGTACCCGGAAACATATGTATGGTGCAATTTTCTTGCACATTACAACCGTCCTCAATAATGATGGCGCCCCAATCGCCTCGCAGAGCTGCACCGGGACCGATGTACACATTTTTACCAATTATTACATTTCCTGTTATGGCAGCTTGAGGATGAATAAATGCAGACTCGTGTATTACCGGTGTAAATCCTTTAAATGCGTATATCATAAAACTGAATTAATGAACTACTGGTTTTCCAGTTCTAAAGCAAGTGCCTTTAAAGAGAGCCACTGTTTCTGCCAATTGGTTGGTGATGGTAATTTGATAAAGGCCAGTACTTCTTCCATTGTGAATTTCAATGGCTTCGGCGGTTAACAGATCACCCACTCTAACGGGTTTTAAAAAGTTGATGGAAGTGTCTAGGGCGACCGATAAATTATTTCGGTTATTACAAGCAAAGGCAAAAGCACTGTCGGCCATGGAGAAAGTAATACCACCGTGTACAATTCCCAATCCGTTGATCATTTCGCTGCGGATGATCATTTTTATTTTACTATAACCACTGCGCAGTTCCAGTACTTCTATTCCCATCCATTGAGAGAATAGGTCTTCTTTCATCATATGAGCTACTACTAATTCTGGGGTCATTTTTTATTTTATTTTCCTTGATAAATAGGGATTCTTTTTTCTAAAAAAGCTTGCACACCTTCTTTGAAATCGTTGGTGGCAGCGGCTTGCTGCTGTAGGGAGTCTTCCAGCGCAAGCTGTTGCGTAATAGTATTGGTGGCAGAAGCATTCAGTGCCTGTTTAATAAAGCCAAGTGCTTTGGTAGGCATTAGTGCAAGTGAGGCCGCAATTTTTTTACTTTCCGCCTCAAAATTATTTTCATCGAACACTTTGTACAGCATACCCATTTGTAAAGCATCGGAAGCAGCTACTTTATCACCGAGCATCATGAGTGCGGATGCGCGTTGGAATCCAATTAAACGAGGGAGTGTAAAACTGCCGCCGCTATCGGGTATTAATCCTATTTTAGAAAAAGCTTGTATAAAACTAGCGGTACTAATACTGGTAACAATATCACAAGCAAAAGCAAGATTGGCGCCAGCACCTGCTGCAACTCCATTTACAGCAGCAACAATGGGTTTGTTAATGGTTCTAATTCTTTCAATGATGGGATTGTAATGTTCACTTAGTATGCGTTGCATACCAGGACCATTTGGGTCGGCCACTTCAGCCAAATCTTGTCCCGCACAAAAGCCCTTACCAGCTCCTGTTAAATAAATGCAACGGATGCTTTCATTGGCGGCACAATCATCCAGTGTTTTTTGTAAGAGCAGTGCCATATCTCTGTTGAAGGCATTCAGTTTATCGGGGCGATTTAAAGTGATAAAAGCAATGCCAGCTTCAATTTGTAGTAGTATTGGTAGCATGATTTTAAATTTATAATGAGTTTAATGGCATTTAAAATAATCGAAAGGTTCCATACAATCTAGGCACTTGAATAAGGCTTTACAGGAAGTACTGCCAAATTGTGATATCAATAAGGTATTGGTTGAATTGCATTGTGGGCAAGGCACGATAATATCTTCTAAATAAGCACCGTCAAAACTTTTTCCAATAGGTGGTGCAATGCCATAAGCTTTCAGTTGTTGTTTGCCGTAATTGGTGATCCAATCGGTGGTCCAAACTGGGGAGAGTTTTTGTTTAATGATGGGCAATTCAAAACCTGCGTTTAGCAAACTCATTTTTACCTGCATGCTGATGATATCCATAGCAGGGCATCCGCTGTAAGTAGGGGTGATGGAAATGGTAAGCTGTTGATTATTTAATTCAATAGATCGAACAATACCTAAGTCTACAATTGACAATACGGGAATTTCTGGGTCCATAATAGCCGCTAAAATACTCCAGACTTTATCGTTTATTGCTGCTTCCATATATTACCATTCACAATTGGGATATACGCGTTGTAGCAACTGCATTTCGGTTAAAATAATTGGCAAGTGTTCAGTATGAAATCCTTTGGTACCACCTTGGTATTGTACTGATTTTTCTGGGAGATGCAAGCCTGCTTCTTCAAAAATATTTTTTATTTTTTCATTCCAATCAGTTTGAATTTGAGCAAGTATATTTTTTGTGGGTTGAAGGAAATTATTTTCTTGAAAGAGTTCTTGGGTATAAGGCCAAAGGGCATTAATGGCTGTATTCATGCGTTGGTAGCTTTCTGTAGTTCCATCACCTAGGCGAATTACCCAATCGCTGCTCCAGCGTAAATGATAGGTAACTTCTTTGAGTGATTTTTCTGCAATGGCTGCTATTTGCGCATCCTCGTGCTGTATTAATTGCTGGTAAAGAAAATATTGGTAGCTGCTGAAAAAAAATATCCTAAGGGTAGTAAAAGCCCAATCTCCATTGGGTAATTCGGTCATCAAGTGATTTTTAAAAGCGCTAGCATCCCGGAGGTAAGCGAGTGTATCTTCTGTTGCAGGAATAGAAAAAACAGAAGATTCATGCGGTAGTTCATTGATGAGAAAGGCAGCGTGCTGGTAGAAATTTCGTGCTTGTCCAATATAATCGAGGGCGATATTAGAGATGGCAATATCTTGTTCCAATGCGGGACCATGCGCGCACCATTCACTGTTGCGGTGACCAATGATGAGTGCATTATCTGCGAGGTGAAGTAAAAATTCAATTCTATTCAACATAAAAATTTCGTGTTCCATTACATATATTTAACCTCATCAGGAAGGTCGTAAAAAGTTGGGTGTCTATACGCTTTGTCGTTGGCTGGATCGTATAGAGAACCTGCTTCATCGGGATTGCTGGCATGAATATTTTTACTTTCTACAGCCCAAATACTGATGCCTTCCATTCTTCTGGTGTAAACATCGCGAGCATTTTCAATGGCCATGGCAGCATCGGCAGCATGGAGGCTGCCTACATGTTTGTGATCGAGGCCTTGCTTACTGCGGACAAAAATCTCCCATAAAGGCCATTCTATTTTTGAATTTGAGTGGGTGGACATAGTTATTAAGTTATTGGGTTAAGCTGCCTTATTTTTTGCTGTTTTTTTTGTTGCATAAGCAGTAGCTGCATCACGAACCCATTCGCCATCGGCCCAAGCTTTTTTTCTAGCGTCTAGTCTTTCTTTATTGCAAGGGCCATTGCCTTGAATAACTTGCCAAAATTCATCCCAATTAATAGTGCCAAAATCATAATGTTTTCTCGCTTCATTCCATTTCAAATCTTTATCGGGTAATGTAAAGCCAAGCACTTTAACTTGTTCAGCACAAACGTCAATAAATTTTTGGCGCAACTCATCATTGCTGAAACGTTTGATTTTCCATTTCATGCTTTGGATGCTGTTGGGGCTCTCATCATCTTTAGGGCCAAACATCATAATGCTGGGCCACCACCACCTGTTAATGGCATCTTGTGCCATTTTGCGTTGGGCTTCACTGCCTTTGCCCAGTGTATATAATATGTCAAAACCTTGACGCTGGTGAAAACTTTCTTCTTTACACACCCTTACCATGGCGCGGGCATAAGGCCCGTAGCTGCTTCTACAAAGTGGAACCTGATTCATAATGGCAGCACCATCTACAAGCCAACCAATCACCCCCATATCGGCCCAGCTAAGGGTGGGATAATTGAAAATAGAAGAATATTTAGCTTTGCCAGTATGCAGTTGATGGTACATTTCATCGCGACTGATACCAAGCGTTTCAGCGGCGCTGTAAAGGTAGAGGCCGTGACCGGCCTCGTCCTGCACTTTCGCCAATAAAATGGCTTTTCTCCGAAGAGAAGGGGCGCGCGTAATCCAGTTGCCTTCGGGCAGCATGCCAATGATTTCACTGTGGGCGTGCTGGCTAATCTGTCTGATTAGGGTCTGCCTATATTTTTCGGGCATCCAGTCCTTTGGTTCAATGCGGATTTCTTTGTCCACTTTATCCTGAAAAAAAACATCTTGCTGGTTTTGCATGACTGAAATTTTGGTAAAATTACATTAAATACTAACACCTGTTAGCGATTAAACCCAACCAGAGGTTTAGAACCTAGTAAAACAAGACGAATGGTAATTATCCAAACAGATTTGCTCAACGAAATACATTTATTAACTATTATTTGCCCCATCACCTCAAATATTCAGACTAAAATTGAAATCTTGCTTTAACCACTATTTCACATCAAAATCTATCACTACCCGCTCAGTTTTGGGGTGTGATTGGCAGGTGAGTATAAATCCGTGTTCTATTTCTTCCTGCTCTAGTCCATAATTAACATCCATCTCTACTTCACCTTCAACCAGCTTGGCTTTACAGGTACAGCAAACCCCACCTTTGCAAGCAAAAGGCAGGTCAGCTCCATTTTTAAGGGCGGCATCGAGAATATTATCACTGTCAAAACCGAGCAGGAAATCAAAGGCAATGCCATCTTGTTTTATGGTGATTTTACTCTTCGCTTCATTGGAGCTAGAGGCTGCGCGATTAACGGTGGACCGTTTTTTTGCTCCAGCAGTAAAAAGTTCAAAATGAATTTTCTTAGGATCCACTCCTGTTTTAAGTAGTGTTTCTTTAACGCTAAAAATCATTTCTTCTGGCCCACATAAAAAGAAAGCATCTTGTTGTAGTGGGTTGATGAGATTACTACAAATCAGGCTGCATTTATGGCTATCAATTCTACCAAAATGAATGGGGGCATCTGTTTTTTCGCGGGATAAAATATAAATAATATTGAAGCGACCCATGAAGCGATTTTTTAATGCTTCCAGTGCTTCTTTAAAAATAATGCTGTGGCGATTGCGATTGCCATATACCAGTGTGAATTGGCAAAGTGGTTCGGTAAGTAAACTTGTTTTAATGATGGAAAGAATGGGCGTGATACCGCTGCCAGATGCAAAAGCAGTGTAGTGTTTTTTTGCTTGTGGATTTAATTCAGTAAAAAATTTACCCATCGGAGGCATTACATCTAATATAGTACCAACACGCAGTTCGCTGTTGGCAAAAGTAGAAAATTTACCAGCTTCAACTTTCTTTACGGCGATGCGAAGTTCATGGTCTAGGGGACTGCTACAGATGGAATAGGATCGTCTTATTTCTGCTCCTTCAAGGGTGGTTTTGAGGGTAATATATTGGCCTTGAATAAAATGAAAACGATCTTTTAATTCAGTAGGTATATTGAATGCAATTGAAACACAATCAGCCGTTTCGCGGCGAATATTTGTAACGGTTAGTTTTTCAAAATGCATGATTGGCTGTTTGCGATTTAGAAACGATATGGCAATTGAATATGAGGTTTAAGATACTGGTTTTAGTCCCCCCCCCAAAATAGTAACCATATTTTGGGTAAGTGCATCGGCATCAATTTTCTGGGTAGAGCGATGCCAGCTTTCTATACCTCCAATGGCGTGTAATAAAATAAGTACGGCGGTAGGAGCGTCAATTGGTTTAATGCTTTTGTTGCGAATGCCGGATTCTATAATGGCTGCAAAACGCTTGCGGTACATGCGGCGTTGATTTTGGAAATTAGAAAGATAGGGGTCGGCCAGGTATTTCCATTCCCGATCGCAAACATATACTTCTTCGTAGTGGTGAATCATTTCATAGATATGAAAACGAATCAGGTCTTCAATTTTTTCGATATCAGGTATTTTGGCGGCTTCCACTTCATCCATTTTTTGCATGAATCGGTTGGCAACGCCAAAACAGAGTTCGTGTAAAAGTTCTGTCTTAGATTTAATATGATTGTAAAGGCTGGCGGCTTCTACGCCAACAGATTCTGCAAGGTGGCGCATGCTGGCTGCCTTAAAACCCTTTTCTCTAAAAAGGGCGGCGGCCTTAGAAAGTATGAGTTCTTTGCGTGAACTGTTCTTGTCAATTTTTATACGAGCCATAATACGAAGGTAATATACTAACGAATGTTAGCGAATAAATGGGGAATATATTATTTAGGATGTTAGTTTTATCCGTCAAAATCTATTCGCCTCAAATACCTTAATTTCGCTGCTTAATAACAAAATTTAGTGATATGTCTTTAGTTGTAGTTGGATCGATGGCTTTTGATGCCATAGAAACTCCTTTTGGAAAAAGTGATAAAATTATAGGTGGTGCAGGTACTTATATAGCTTGGTGCGCATCTAACTATACCCCTGTGAAGCAGATTTCGGTAGTTGGTGGAGATTTTCCACAAGCGGAGCTGGATGCATTAACGGCCAGAAATGTTGACTTAGAAGGGGTTCAAATTAAAAAAGAAGGTAAAACATTTTTTTGGAGTGGTCGCTATCATATGGACATGAATACGCGCGATACATTAGAAACCCAGTTAAATGTATTGGGAGATTTTGAGCCTGTGGTACCTGAGAGTTATCAAGATGCGGAATTTCTGATGCTGGGTAATTTGGCGCCTTCGGTTCAACGCAGTGTAATAGAGCAGTTGAAAACTCGTCCCAAGTTGATTGCGATGGATACCATGAATTTCTGGATGGAGATAGCGCTGGATGATTTGAAGCAGACCATTTCTATGGTCGATTTGCTGATGGTGAATGATAGTGAAGCGCGTGAATTGAGTGGTGAATATTCTTTGGTAAAAGCTGCTGCGGCCATTTTAAAAATGGGCCCTAAATATTTGATTATAAAGAAGGGAGAGCATGGGGCTTTATTGTTTCATGGAAGTAAGGTTTTCTTTGCGCCAGCGCTTCCTTTAGAAGAAGTATTTGATCCTACTGGAGCTGGAGATACTTTTGCGGGCGGCTTTATTGGTCACCTTGCAAAAACAAAAGACATTTCCTTTGAAAACATGAAAACAGCCATTATTGTAGGAAGTGCAATGGCTTCTTTCTGCGTAGAAAAATTTGGTACGGAGCGACTCAGAGAAATTACCAAGGCAGATATAGATGCAAGATTGGCGGAATTTGTACAGTTGGTCAATTTTAATATTGAGTTGGTTTAGGAATTTTTTTATGAATCTCAGAAGTATTATATTTGAGGATTAATGGTAACAATGAAACATACAAAACGCATTAAGAAACCACGCTAAGCGGAAGGTACTGCACGTTTGTATATCAACTATATCAACAGAGGCCTTCCACAAATGGAGGGTCTTTTTTTTTAACCATAAAACAACCCCGCCGAAGGCGGGGAACCCGGGGGGAACAAACAATGAAAGTAGCAGTAGTAGGTGCAACAGGTTTAGTAGGAACTAAAATGTTGCAGGTATTGGCAGAACGTAATTTTCCGGTAACAGAAATTGTACCGGTAGCTTCTGAAAGATCAGTAGGTAAGGAAGTAAGCTTTAAAGGCAAAGCTTATAAGGTAGTAAGTATGGAAGATGGTATTGCGGCAAAGCCTGCGGTAGCTGTATTCTCAGCAGGTGGAAACACTTCTTTAGAATGGGCGCCTAAGTATGCAGCAGCGGGTATTAGAGTAATTGACAATTCATCTGCATGGAGAATGGATCCCACTAAAAAATTAGTAGTGCCAGAAGTGAATGCGGGGGTATTGACTGCCGATGATTTCATCATTGCAAATCCCAACTGTTCAACCATTCAAATGGTGGTTGCCTTACAACCTTTGCATCTAAAATATAAAATCAAGCGAGTGGTAGTGAGTACTTATCAAAGTGTAACGGGAACGGGTAAAAAAGCAGTAGATCAACTATTTAATGAAAGAAAAGGTGTGGAAGGAGAAATGGCTTATAAATATCCGATCGACTTGAATGTGATTCCGCAGATAGATGTATTTCTCGATAATGGTTATACCAAAGAAGAGATGAAAATGGTGAAAGAAACCAATAAGATTATGCAGGATGATACCATTCGTGTAACGGCAACAACGGTTCGTATTCCAGTGATAGGAGGCCATAGCGAGAGTGTAAATATTGAATTTGAAAATGATTTTGAACTGAATGAATTGAAATCAATTTTAGCCAATGCGCCTGGCATTATTGTGCAGGACGATTTGGCAAATCAAATTTATCCAATGCCATTGTGGGCGCATGATAAAGATGAAGTATTTGTTGGTAGAATTAGAAGAGACGAAACGCAAGCCAATACCTTGAATATGTGGATCGTGAGCGATAATTTACGCAAAGGAGCTGCAACCAATGCAGTGCAGATTGCGGAATACTTGCTTGCAGCAAATATGATTGGATAAATGCAGAAGGGTAAATTGGATATTATTGATAGGGTATTAGAAGCTTGTTATAAGCACAATCCAGATGCTTTATTTGTGATGAGCTTGATGCATCAGTATGAAGAAAGAGGAAGTTTGAGTAAAAAGCAGTTAGAGGGGTTGCATTTAAAGGCAACGAAAGTTCCTGAGATACCCCCTAACTGGCTGGCTACTTTAGAAGCTACTATTCATAAAATGCATACCAGAGAAAAGTCACCCCCTATCGGAAATACACCATTATTTGTGAAGGATGAAGCAATCGGTAATAAGATGAGTGCCATCTTAGAAAAATATCCCCAACATAAGCGAGTTGTATTTTTATTTGCAAAATTCAGCCAGCATGAATTGTTAACTGTATCAGAGAAAACCGAAGTAGAAAAATTTTATAAGTTGCTGATTAAGGTGTGAGTATTTACATGAATACAAATAGATTGGTTAGTAATAGGATTAATAAGTAGAAAACGAATAAATGAAAATCGAGGATATTATATTTGATGAAGAGAATAAAAATTAAAGATGAATTAAAATGATTACTAATCCAAAAGTGGTTCAAAAAATTCATCAGGCTGTTTCCCACCAATTAGGGCGTGAGGCAACTATTCGTAAAGTAAAAAATCGAGAGGAATATTATATACTTGATTTGGCATTTTCGTATTTTCAAAAAGCTGACAGAAATCAAAGAACTGGCTATAGAAGCGGCTATCTGTATTTTAAAAATGAACACAACAAAAACTGCCTTGTTTTTTTTATCGTTCATTCTCCAATAATGTTCTCTTTCTTGTTACATAATTTCGATTATGAAACTTTTAGACTGATAGTAATTAATACAGCGAAATATCGCCACGAACATTTCTTAGCATATAAATACAAAGGACAAAGTAATTTAATATCAGAAAAAAAATTAAACGATTTTTTAAAATCTATTGATATAATCGAAGAAAACGGGTTTGCTAAAAGTCTATTTTCAAAAAATAATTCATCAGCGTTAACAGGGCTTAAAAATATTTTTTCATTTACAATCGCTACGGGATTTAAAGAAAGCGAAGTTGATGATATTATAGATCTCACCTGGGAATTATTTATATGGCTTTATCCAAGTAAACCATTATTTAATCGCGATGCGTCTTTAAATCGGAACTTAAAAAAACTGCAAAAAAAATGTGAATATACGGTTATAAAAAAGTTACCTAAAATAATATTGGAAACTCCTTGTAGTGGACAAATTGAGGGAGCTCATATTAAACCACATAAGCTTGGCGGCAGTGACAAATTAGAAAATGGCATGTGGCTTTGCAATAAACATCATCAAATGACTGAGGGGAAAATTATAGGAGAAAGATCGATTGTAAAAACTAATATCACTTACAAAAA
>RDZY01000005.1 GCA_004294135.1 Sphingobacteriia bacterium | reverse complement strand
CAATGGTTTGAAATATTTCATGCGCCACCGCCAATACCATTCCATCATAACTTGCTGCCAATTCATTTACCATACTCATTTTATATTCTTCCCGAACCAAATCGGCATCTACCCAAGGATCATACACTTCTACTTCTAGACCAGCTTGCTGCAGTGTGGTAAAAATATCTACTACTTTGGTATTGCGGGTATCGGCACAGTTTTCTTTAAAAGCCATACCCAAAATCAACACTTTTTTGGCCGCTATATTCCCCCCGAATTTTTTAGCGAGTAATGCAATTAATTGCGCTCCCACAAAAAAACCCATCTGCTCATTTACTTTTCTGCCACTTAATATTACCTGTGGATCGTACCCCACTTGCTTGGCTTTAAACGCTAAATAATGCGGATCTACGCCTATACAGTGCCCACCCACCAAGCCTGGCTGAAAGGGTAAAAAATTCCATTTGGTGGCTGCCGCCTGCAACACTTCTCGGGTATCTATGCCCAATCGATCAAAAATTAATGCCAACTCATTCATGAAAGAAATATTCACGTCGCGTTGCGCATTCTCTATGGCTTTGGCCGCTTCTGCTACTTTTATAGAGGGCGCTAAATAAGTACCCGCTTGTATAACAGAAGCATATATGGCATTTATTTTTTCGGCTATTGCTGGCGTAGAGCCCGATACTATTTTTAAAATGCTTTTGATATTTCTTGTTTTATCGCCCGGGTTGATGCGCTCAGGTGAATACCCCAAGAAAAAATCTTGGTTATAAGCGAGCCCCGATTCCTGCTCCAGCACTGGCATACATATTTCTTCGGTACAGCCCGGATATACCGTTGATTCATACACCACAATATCCCCTTTTTTCAACAGCGATGCCACTGTTTTTGTAGCATGAATCAAATAGCTGAAATCGGGTTGGTACTGGGCATCTACCGGTGTGGGTACGGTGATGATGAATACCGTGCAGTGTTTAAGTTCTGCATGCTGATGGGTGAATTGCAATGAGGCTTCAGCTTGAATTTGCTGCTGGCTTATTTCATGGGTATGATCTACCCCCTGCTGCAATTGCATTACACGACTGGTATTAATATCAAACCCAATTACTTTGTATTTTTCCGCCATAGCCAATGCCAACGGCAGCCCCACATAACCCAGTCCTATTATACCTATCAACATAGTTGCAAATTAAGGTAGAATTTGTAACTTTACTTGACGACTTTACTCGAACATATTAATTTAAGAGACAAACCGCATGCGCTACCAACCCCTCTTCCCTTCCCACAAAACCCATTTTTTCTGTGGTTGTTGCTTTAATAGAAATATCTTTTAGCCCTATTCCCAATATGCCCGCTATGGCCTCCTGCATAGCTGGAATATACGGTTTTATTTTAGGTGCTTCGAGACAAAGCGACGCGTCTATATTCACAATGGTATAACCCTCATTGGTGATGAGCTCATGCGTTTTACGCAGCAATATTTTACTATCTATATTTTTAAAATCGGCTGACGTATCTGGAAAATGTACCCCGATATCTCCAAGGCATGCTGCTCCCAATAATGCATCACAAATGGCGTGTAACAACACATCCGCATCACTATGCCCCAACGATCCCTTGTGATGGGGTATTTTTATTCCTCCAATCATTAAATCTCTTCCTTCTACCAACTGGTGAAAATCTATGCCATAGCCTATCCTCATTGCTTTTTATTTGCAATATAGTATAATAATATTAGGCTTGGCCTACTGCTGAATTTTAATGCTAACGCTTATTCCTTCTTGCTGGGAAAAAGATACCCGTTTTGGCATTCTTACTGGTGCCTTCTGCATTGCCATAGTGACTCATAGCACAACGGAATCCAATGGTATTAGAGCTTTCATTCTCCTCTAAAAATCGGCGAGTACCGGGACTTAACCAATACGCCCTATCATTCCAACTGCCTCCCTTAAATACACGAGACTTGTCTGATATTAAAGTAGTTACCCCATAACCATAAGACACATTACTGCTTGAATCTCCATCTAAATAGTTAATGGCATTCGATTTCTGGTAATTTCTTCTATTCTTTAATGAAGAATCTGACTCTGGCACAAATACAATTCTTCCCTTATCATCCCTTAAATTTCCTTCACCACGAGACTTGTCTATCTTAGAAAATAAGTTACCCCTATATGGATTAAAGTCATCTGCCTCACTATTCGTTAATGGACGATAAATATCTTGTACCCACTCACTTACATTACCACTCATATTGTACAAACCAAATCCATTGGGATAAAAAGCCGTTACTTCTGCGGTTATAGCAGCATTGTCATTCAAGCCACCTGCAACTCCCATATTATCACCACTACCGCGCTTGAAATTGGCTAAAAATGAACCCTGTACCGAACCCTTCTTGGTGTACCGAATATTGTCGAATCCATCATTCTTCCAAGCATAAATTTGTTTGTTGGCAATCAATTCCTCGCCCTTTGTTCCCTTGGCTTTCTTCTGCGGATTCTCCATCATATAACCATACGCTGC
>RDZY01000027.1 GCA_004294135.1 Sphingobacteriia bacterium | reverse complement strand
AGAAAAAAACAGCCCCAATCATATTAAACTTTCCGAAAAAGAAATTCTTTTCTTACAACTCTGTGCATCGGAACTCACTTATAAAGAAATGGCAGAAACATTGAATATTGCCGTGAGAAGTGTGGACAATTACAGCAGATCCTTATTTGAAAAAACCGCTACCAAATCTAGGGTAGGCTTGGTTTTATGGGCATTGAAAAATAATATTATTCAGCAATAATTTAAAAGATAATATTGAACTGATTGTAAGAAAAAATAGTTATAATGAGTGAAACTCTCTGAATGTTGAAAAGTATCATATACAATTGCCTTTTCATTCTCCCTAATTGCTTAAATAAGAGCTTAATTATCGGGGATTTATTCTACTACGCTTAATTTTAGTGGATAGTGTTCTTTCTCTCGTATAGCGTCTGTTAATGTTTTTATGACTCAATTATCATATCAAACGAAGTATTTTCGGTTATCATTTCTGCTACATTTAATGTGGGAACAATAAATTTTGAAAATGGAGTTGATTCGGTTTTTGCAAATAAAACGCCCCTTGTTGTTCCTGTTGTTATCATTGCTAAATGAGCAAGAAAACCTTTAGGGACAACTAATTTGGCTTCTGCTTTTTGTATGAAATTGTTCCAAGAAGATTCTTCAATTTTGAAATGGCAACTCACTTGAATTTTTAAAAAAATTTTCTTCCCTTGCAAAAATTCAAATCCAAGGAATACACCTATTTGTTTATTTTTATGGTCTAATTTGAATTGCAATTCAGTACCTAAACCTGTTCCTTTTTTAGGTGCATAATGATCTTCAAAAATGGCAAACTGCTCGGTTTTTATCCCTTGCATAGTAAAGGCTACTTGTATATTTTCTTTTTTCATTACATAGCCATTTGATAATATTCTTGTGAATAAGTATGCTGTTCCATTTTTACAGTTTTAGATGCTTGATAGTTTGTGGTAACCTGATTGGGTTGTGCTACTATTTTTTCAACACGCTTTTCGATATTTAAAACCCATTCCTCCATAGCATTAATCTTATTTTCATAAAAGCTTGCTAATACAGGAATGTCCAAAATATTTTGTAATTTGATTTGTGTTTCAATAGTAAGGTTTTCTTTACCACTTACTATTTTGGTTACTTGTTGAGGACTTACATCGAGTGCATTTGCCAAATCTTTTTGAGACCAACCCAACTCGTCTAATTTCACCATCACTTTAATAGCAATTTGTTGCGATTCACGCAACATCGCACGATTTTTTATTCGCTCATTATTTTTTTCTAAAGTGTTTGTTTTTTCTTTAGAAACTAAGGCTAAAAATTTCTCTTTATTTATCATATGTCTTCACTTAATAGTTCGAAAAATGAATCTTCGTCAAATACCCCGTTTTGGTTTAAATAATTTCTTGCATTGTTTAATTTTACAAGCTCATTGGCGGTGTCGGGGTGTTCTTCCATTTTTTGGCTCATTTTTATGGCTCCTCCAGTGATTAGAAAACAATTATTTTCTAATTTAATAGCATATAAGCGTAATTGATTCTTTTTGATTTTACCTTTATGAAAAACAAGTATTGCTTTCTTTCGTTCAGATTCTTGCAGAGGTTCAAAGTAAAATCCATAGGGTTGTTTGTTTTGGTGAATATTGTCCAAAAAATCCTGAATCTGTTCAGCATCTTGTAATATGTCGTTAATAAAACCATATACATCTGTCACTTTATTCTTTTTCGCGTAAGCTTGCAAATAATCTGCATCAGTCCATAAGTCCATTAATCTGTCAAACTCATTGTATTTCTCATTGTCATAAAGGAAAGAGAACAGTTGGTCTGTAAAGATAGCAACAATTTTCATTAAATCAACTTATAGGTTTATTTTTTTACAGAAAAATCTTTATTTAGAAGTAAGATAACCTTTTAATTTCCCAGAGCTTAACGCTTATAAATATACAAAAATTCTTTTCTACAAACTTTCGCTTTTTTACCGAACTCACAATATTTCAATGCTTTATAAAAATTGTTGCCTCACAAAAAACTTTCGCAAATACAACAGTACGTTACTCCTCTATATACACCCGCTTTACGCGCTGGCTCACCCCCGTCATTGTTTCATAAGGTATAGTGCCCACCGCGGCGGCCAGTGTTGCTATATCTATATGAGTCCCAAAAATTTCTACAATATCACCCGCCGCCGCCATGGGTATATCGGTGATATCTATCATGGTCATATCCATACATATTTTTCCCACCACTGGCGCATAAGCTCCATGTAAATACATGCTCCCTACTCCATTGCCCAAACACCTATTAAAGCCATCTGCATACCCTATACGCACCGTTGCTATCACACTATCTCTCTCTAATTTTCCAGCCCTAGAATAACCCACTGTTTCCCCCGCTGACAATTTGCGCACCTGCGCTATGGTTGATTTTAAACTTGCTACCGTTGCTAATTTTAAGTTTTTATTGGGCGTTGTATCTACCCCATAAAGCCCTATCCCCAGTCGCACCATATCTAACTGTAAAGCAGCATTGCGTTGTATGGCCGCTGTATTGGCTATATGCTTTACCAATGAATATCCCAACGCTTTTTCTAGCATGCTACAAGCCATAGTGAACTGCTCACACTGCTCCGCTGTAAACCCATCAAATGCAGGATCTTCACTGGCTACTAAGTGACTCAATACGGTCTTTATTTTTACCGCCTGCTGATTCAATAATGCTGCTGCCAATATCGGCAGTTCTACTTTATCAAAACCAAGCCTATTCATACCCGTATTTAACTTTATATGAATGGGATATTTTTCCAACCCCTGCTTTTTAATATATTGTTGAAAGGATTTTAAAATTTCAAAAGAAAAAATTTCGGGCTCCAATGAATAATTAATTAATACATCAAAAGATTGCTCATCTACACTCATCACCATGATGGGTAAATGAATACCTGCTTTGCGCAACGCTACACCTTCATCTGCATAAGCCACCGCTAAATAATCTACTTTCTGTTGCTGCAATATTTTTGCTACCTCTCCCGCCCCACTTCCATAACTAAATGCTTTTACCATGGCCATCAATTTGGTTGTTGGTGATAACAAGGATTGGTAGATTTTTAAATTCTCTACCATGGCTGTTAAATTCACTTCTAATACCGTTTGATGCACTTGCAGCTCTAGCCAATGTGCTATCCGTTCAAACTCAAACCGGCGCGCGCCCTTCAATAAAATATATTCGCGCTGAAATGAGGCATACGATACACTATTTAAAAACTGATCGGTACTGCTAAAAAGCTTCACTGCAAATGGTAAGTGCTGTACAATAGATGGCGTAAAATAGGCTACCATGCCCTCCCCAATTGCATAGAGTTGTTTGATATTATTCTGCTTTAACAATTCAACCACTTCCTCATATAAAAGTGAATTGGCTTGTCCCGATTCTACAATATCCGATAATACGATGGATGCGGGCTGGTCGCCCGATTTTTCTTTTAGAAAATTCAACGCCAATGAAAGTGAAAATTGATCATTGCTGTAACTGTCGTTCAGTAAATAACAGTCGTTAATTGCCTTACGCAACTGCATCCGCATTTCTACCGATTGTAATTGCATCATCCTTTCTTGAATTACTGCCATAGTATAGCGCAGATACAACATCATGGCTATACAAGTAAGGGTATTCTGGGTAGAAATGGCATCGGTAAAAGGGATATTGATATCGAATACTTCTCCTTGGTATTGTAAAGTAAGGGTTGAATAATCATTCCATTTCTTCACCTCCACCACTACCAAATCATTGGCTGATAAAATTCCCCAAGAGAAAAATTTACCACTGTAAGGAATGGGGGCTTCAATACAATCGCTGGCTTTTAATAAAACGGCTGCTCGCTTAAATAATATTGATTTCTGGACTGTCTTTTCTGCGTGATTTAAAAAACCTTCATTGTGTGCATCTGTAATATTGGTGAACACACCAATGGTTGGTTGAATCATATTTTCCAATGCTTCCATCTCACCCCTAGTAGAAATACCCGCTTCAAAAATGGCTAGTGTATGCTGCTCATTCATCTGCCATACGCTTAATGGAACGCCTATTTGTGAGTTAAAACTTCGAGGACTCCTAATAATATTGAATTCTGGTGCTAATAATTGGTGCAACCACTCTTTCACAATAGTCTTCCCATTGCTGCCTGTAATGGCTATGACTGGAATAGAAAATTTTGATCGATGGTATGCTGCTAATTCTTGCAATGCCTTTACCGTATTGGCGACCTTAAAAAAAACAGCTCCCTCAAAATCCGATGTTTCAATGGGTTCATCCACCACAAAACAACGCATACCTCTTCTATACAGATCTGCTATATAATCAATTCCCTTTCGTCTTGGCCCAGAGATGGCAAAGAATAAACTGGCTTCAGGAAATACCATAGCGCGACTATCTGTTACTAGATATTGAATAGTGAACTGCTCATCATCAACACCATCCAATTTCCAAACAGCAGCTATTTCTTTCAATAAATATTGCATAGATTTATTTAATTGAATCGTCTTGAATATCAGCAGGCGTTCCTTTTTTATTCATTACCATAGAATATAAAATAGAGCCCGCTATACAAACCACAATTACGCCTAGTGATAAAGCTACTTGACTAGATTTGCCCATCCACTGGTTCAACCAATGCTCTCCCAACATTTTTACACCAATAAATACCAGTACAATGGCAATGCCTTGTTGCAGATAATCGAATTTTGTGACCGCACCTCTCAGTAGAAAAAATAAGGACCGCAATCCCAATACTGCAAAAATATTGGAGGTATAAATAATCAGTGGATCTTTTGAAATGCCCATCACTGCTGGAATTGAGTCTAGTGCAAATACCAAATCTATGGCAGCCAATAAGATGACTACCACAAAAAGCGTGGTATAAAAAGGCTTTCCATTTTCTCTAATCATATATTTCCCTTCCCCATCATGATTTACCAAGGGCAGGAATGATTTTAAAAACTTATAGATTTTTGAATCCTGTGGATTGAACTGCTCGTCTTCATCTGCCTTAAACATGGTATAACCTGTGTACACCAAAAATGCTCCGAATAAATACAGTAGCCAAGAAAATTTGGCCACCAATGCAACTCCCAATGTGATAAAAATAACTCGGAAAGCTATTGCCATTAGTATGCCCAACAACAATACCCTTGGATAATATTTTTCTTTCACCGAAAAGGCATTAAAGATAAGGATGAACACAAAAATATTGTCGATACTTAAGCTCCACTCCATTAAATATGCACTCAAAAATTCAATGGGCAACTGGTGCACGCTTACCGCCGCGTCAATATTATCAGCAGCCAATGCAGGCCCTTCTATCCAAAGAAAAACAAAAAAAGCAAGTGCCAATCCCACCCAAAACATGGTTTGAATTAATGCTTGCTTAATGGTAATGGTCTTGTTTTTTTTACTCAACAATCCCAGATCAAATACCAATGCAATACTTAATACAATGCCAAAAACCAAGTAGACTATTTGATGTGTGTTCATATATTGTAATAATTTATGCGCTGTATTCTTTTTTTCGCCACCATTGAAATAATAGTCCCATCAATACCACAAAACCTACTGGAATACCTATATTCAATAATTGCCAGAAACTTTGCTGAGATTTTACTTTTTGTTTGTCCAGTAAGCGCAGCACTACTGTTTTATTTCTGCTTTCGAAAAGTGATTTTTCTGAAGAAAGATAATCAATACTATTTAGAAAAAATTCTCGGTTGGCAAAACGATAATTTTCCATCTGCAATATACCCATCGGTAATGGCCCCGTTGTATTGCTCACTTCATTGGTAACAATATCAGCATCGGCCACTACAATTTGTTTGCCCGCTTTAATTGCGGTTGACAAGTAAGGTTTGCCTGTTGTGCGTTGCAATGAGTCGAGCACTATTTGAGAAAGTCGGTTAGAAAACAGCGAGTTGAACTTTCCTTCAAGCAATACGGCAACGGGTATATAACTCTTGTTAAAACTGTATAAATCTGCTTCAGTCTCTACACTATTTAACGCTACAATAGCGGGTGAACTGATAGATCTACTATTGGTATCGGTAGCCAATAATATGGTTTTTTGAATTCCTTTTGCATAAACCGTATCTATGCTTGATGGAAATATGGGCAGCACCCTGTCCATATTTTGCGAGACTGGATTATTGGTTCTAGCCGATAAAAAAGGATAATAAGGCCAAGGCAGTCGCTGCATACGAATACTACCATCTGGATTTTTGCCTACTACTAAAGGAATCTTTGAACAGTTTAAATCTTGTACTAAATCCGAATTTATTCTCACCCCATATTTAAACAATAATTCGTCTAAACCAAGTGCCCTATCAAAAGCAGTATAGGCAGCTCCTGTTTTTTTAAGACTGTCCAGTTCTGCGTGCAGCTTATCTATAAACCAAATAATATTACCGCCATTCATAAGGTATTGATCCAGCTTTAATAAGTCCTCCTGAGTAAAAGGCTGCTTAGGCTTTACAATAACCAAGGTTTGAATGATGGAGGCATCGGGGTAAGCTTGTTTTAAATTAAAAATTCCAAGTCTGTAATCGCTGCGAAGGCTTTGTCCCAAATCGTTCACGGTTAAATCGGTAGGCTCTCCATTGCCTATTATATATGCAATGGTAGGAATATTTTTTCTAGTAAGCTTATCAATGGCAGTCGCAAATTTATTTTCTAACAATGCTTCTGCTGCATTGCGTGTAGCTTCTAAATCTTCCTGCTGCTCGTCAGTGAAACTATTGAATTGCTTGTATATTTTTTTACTGCTGCGAAGATCCACCGCAATAGGTGGTTGATTTTTTTTGTAGTGAACTAAAGCAGCGGGAATAATTAATTGATGGATGGATTTGTCAGCATCATCAGAACCCATATTGGCTTTTTCAAAAACAACTCCCATTCTTGCAAGGCTATCGTATAAAATAGCTTTAGCAGAATCCGATTCAATTCCCTCACTTGGTTTTTTAAAAACAATTTTAATAAAATGATGCGCGTGGTTGTTAAAGGAAGCGAGTAAATCGCTGGTAGCGAGACTTAGTTTTTTATAATCCGCAGGAAGGGCTCCTGTAAGAAATACTTCTACAGTAATGGTGCTATCTACCTCATTCAGTAAGGAGATGGTAGAATTGCTGAGGGTAAATCTTTTATCCTCCGTAAGATCGAATCGAGTGGCAAAATAATTACTGCCAATCACTACCGATATCAGTAATAGCAGTGCTGCCCCAACTTTATATTTTTGCGCAATTGGTTTCATGCAATACGATTGATTTGTTTATTCAACCTTAGTTGTGTGAGGAAACCAAAAAAAATAATCAAGGCTGCAAAATACACCAAGTCTTTGGTATCAATAATTCCCCTGCTCATATTGGCAGTATGGTGTTCAATACCAAAAATTTGAATATAGTAATCAGCTCCACCGCTAAAAATGGGGAGTTTACTCAACTGGTTAAAGCCAGCAAATAAAACAAAGCAGATAAAAGCACCTAGCCCAAAAGCAGCAATGGTATTGGTTGTTAAGCTGCTGGCATAAATACCGATGGCAGCATACACTGCGGCCAATAAAAACAGACTGATATAGCTTCCAATCATTGCACCCATATCAATGCCACCTGTGATACTCAAAGCCTGCATAGAGCAAGCGTATACAAGAGTGGGCAGTAGTGCAATAAACACGACTATTAACACCCCAAAATATTTACCAGCTACTATTTGGTGTACAGATAATGGAAGTGTTTTAAGCAATTCAAATGTGCCTGAATGAATTTCTTCTGAGATACTGCGCATGGTAATGGCAGGAATAAGTAGCAGGAGTAGCCAAGGCATTAAGTTAAAAAATGCGTCTAGGTTGGCATAGCCATAGTTGAGGAGACTGGTATCGGGAAAGAAAAAGAAAACCAGCCCCGTAATGAATAAGAAGATACCCAATACCAAGTAGCCAGTTAAGGAACTGAAGAATTGCTGCCACTCTTTTTTACAGATCATCCACATGGCTCAAAACTAAAGTTTTATTGGGCAACTATCTAGTGATTAAGGAAATTTTACATCTACCGTCTTCTTCCTATACCGCAAAACTTTCTCCACAACCGCAGCTTCTGCTGGCATTGGGATTATCGAAATAAAAACCTTTGCCATTAAGGCCATCGGAAAAGTTCAATTCAGTATTTACCAAATAAAGAAAGCTCTTTAAATCGGTCACTACTTTAATACCATTATCCTCAAATACCTGATCCATGGGCTTCACCTCATTGTCAAAATCGAGCTTATAACTCAATCCCGAACAGCCACCACCTACTACACCTACCCTTAAAAAATAGGCATCATTACCCACCACACCAGCTTCTTCCATGAGTTGGTGTACTTTTATTTTAGCCTTATCGCTAACGTATATGCTGTTCTCTGTTGCAACCATTGTAATTAGGAATTAATCATTCTTAAAAGCGATGATGAATAGCCTAGTGAATTCTTTCTTCAAATACTAGTTCCTCTAAGCCGTTCTTCTTTCTGTAATCGTTGATGGCACTTTTAATAGCATCTTCGGCCAATACAGAACAATGGATTTTAACAGGAGGAAGATTTAATTCTTCTACCAAATCCATATTGTCGATGGCAACAGCCTGGTCAACCGTCTTGCCTTTTAACCACTCTGTTGCAAGTGAGGAAGAAGCAATAGCAGATCCACAACCAAAGGTCTTAAATTTTGCATCGGTAATAATACCAGTTGCATCATCTACTTCAATCTGCAAGCGCATTACATCACCACATTCTGGAGCACCTACCAAACCAGTGCCCACACTTTTACTTGATTTATCTAGCGTTCCCACGTTTTTGGGGTTGCTATAATGATCGATTACTTTTTCTGAATATGCCATGATTGAGTTATTAAGTTATTCGGTTATTAAGTTAGTGGTGTGCCCATTCAATTTTATCCATATCAACTCCCTCTTTAAACATTTCCCAAAGGGGACTCATATCGCGCAGTTTCAATACTGTTTCACTTACTGCTTTAATGGTATAATCAATCTGGTCTTCGGTTGTAAAGCGACCTAAACCAAAACGCAGTGAGCTATGCGCCAAATCATCTCCCAATCCCAAGGCTTTCAATACATAGCTTGGTTCAAGGGAGGCAGAAGTACAAGCAGAACCAGATGATAGGGCAATATTCTTATTAAAACCCATCAACAACCCTTCTCCTTCTACATATTTAAAAGAAATATTAGATACATGGGGTAAGCGATGTTCTATATTTCCGTTTACATAAGCTTCTTCTAACTGAACCAATGAATGCTCTAGCTTATCGCGAAGTTTACTCAAGCGAACAGCGTCATCAGCCATTTCTAAACGAGCCAATTCGCAGGCTTTGCCGAATCCTACAATACCGGGTACATTTAATGTGCCGCTTCTCATACCTCGTTCGTGACCACCACCATCCATCTGTGCCGTAACCTTTACACGTGGATTTTTTCTGCGAACATACAATGCACCAATACCTTTAGGACCATACATTTTATGCGCTGTAAATGCCATTATATCAATACCATCTTGGTTTACATCTACTGGAATTTTACCCACAGCTTGTACCGCATCCGAGAAAAATAATACCCCATTCTTTTTAGCTAGGGTACTGATTGCTTTAACTGGCTGCACTACCCCTATTTCATTGTTGGCGTACATAATTGCAATCAATATGGTAGTCGGTTTAATAGCCGCTTCTAGTTCTTGTAAATCAATCAAGCCATCTGCCTTCACTTCTAAATAAGTTACTTCTCCGCCAGAGCGTTCAATATGCTTACAAGTATCTAAAACCGCTTTGTGTTCCGTTGTACAAGTAATGATATGATTTCCTTTGCTGGCATACATTTCATATACGCCTTTAATACCTAAATTATCACCTTCAGTAGCACCGGAGGTAAAAATAATTTCTTTGGGATCAGCACCAATTAATTTAGCTACCTGCTCACGAGCATAGTCCACCGCTTCTTCTGCTTCCCATCCAAAAGGGTGGTTGCGACTGGCTGCATTACCAAAATGCTCGGTAAAATAAGGTATCATTGCCTCCAATACACGCGGATCCATGGGTGTAGTAGCATTATTATCTAAGTAAATGGGTAACTTCAACATAGTTGTGACTGATTTATTACAATTAACACAAAAGTACTGCAATAGGTTCTATATTTTTGATCTAGTGATAAGTAAATAGTCGTTTTTCCTTAATTCGAAATAAAATATTAAAAAAATAGTCGATGCTAAAAGTTGAACATATTGGAATTGCTGTTAAAAATCTGTCAGAATCTATTCAACTATTTGAAAAACTGCTGAATTCACCTTGTTACAAGACCGAAGAAGTAGCATCGGAAAAAGTTTCTACTGCTTTTTTTAAACAAGGTGATACCAAAATTGAACTGGTGGCAAGCACCGATGCCGAAGGCGTTATTGCTAAATATATAGCCAAGAAGGGGGAAGGCATGCACCATATTGCTTTTGATGTGGCCGATATTTATGCGGAAATGGAGCGATTGAAAGGAGAAGGTTTTGTTTTATTGAATGAAACTCCAAAAAAAGGTGCTGATAATAAAATGGTTTGTTTTCTACATCCCAAAGGTACAAATGGGGTATTGATTGAATTGTGTGAAGAGCTTAAACACTAAAGCCCTAGCTTCTCTACGGCTATCTGCGCAGCAACTTGACTGGCATCTTTTTTATTACCGCCCCTACCTTGTGTAAAAACTTCACCGTCTAGCACGGCATTCATGGTAAAGACTCTTCTATTGCCTTCTAATTTTTCTTCGGCTAATTCAAAACTAATGGTCTTTCCATTTTTATTGGCCCAGCCAATCAGTTTATTTTTTAGGTTGATATCAATCAACTCTAGGTCTTCTACATAGAGATGCGGAATAACTATTTGTTTTAAAATCCAGCTATGGGTTTTGAGGTAACCTTTATCGAGATAAACCGCTCCTATCAAGGCTTCTAGGGTATTACCAAAAATTTGACTGGCTTTTAAAGCATTGTCGAATTTATTATAAAAAGTAAGTTTTCGCAATCCCATTTTAAGGGCTATATCATTTATTTTTTGTCGGTTTACCATCTTACTCCGCATCTCAGTTAAAAACCCTTCTCCTTTATAAGGATAGCGTTTAAAAAGATAGTCGGCCACAACCGCACTTAGAATTGCATCGCCTAAATATTCTAGCCGTTCATTGTTTTCATCGGGTGTTTCTTTTACAGAACGGTGGCTAAGGGCATTGCGATAGAGTTGCAAATTACCGGGTTTAATACCCAACATATTGTTCAACTGCGTTTCGAATGCAGTCGCGGACTTGGGAGAAAACAACCTTTTAAAAAATTGCACTTTATTAAGCAATGTATTTTTTAACGATAATACAAGCATTGTGTCCACCAAAGCCAAATGTATTACTCAATGCAGCGCGAACGGTTCTTTGTTCTGCTTTATTAAAAGTAAAATTCAGTTTTGGATCCAACTGGGGATCATCGGTAAAGTGATTAATGGTGGGGGGTATTATATTATGTATTACACTTTGAATACAAGCAATGGTTTCTATTACACCTGCTGCACCTAGGCAGTGGCCAGTCATAGATTTCGTTGCACTGATATTAAGTTTGTAAGCGTGCTCACCAAATACTTCTGTAATGGCTTTAGCTTCTGCACCATCACCCAATGGGGTAGATGTTCCGTGGGTATTAATATAATCTATTTCATTGGGCTGCATACCTGCATCTTTCAAGGCTGCAATCATTACATTTCGCGCTCCCAATCCTTCTGGATGCGGTGCTGTTAAATGATAAGCATCAGCAGTAGCACCACCGCCAGCAATTTCACAATAAATTTTAGCACCACGTTGAATTGCATGTTCATATTCTTCCAAAACCAAACAGCCGGCTGCTTCACCCATTACAAAACCATCACGGTCTTTATCATAAGGTCTACTTGCTGTAGCAGGATCATCATTGCGTTCGCTCATGGCTTTCATGGCATTGAACCCGCCAACTCCTGCTTCGCAAATGACTGCCTCAGAACCTCCACTGATAATGATATCAGCTTTTCCCAAACGAATGGTATCTGTCGCTGCAATAATACCGTTGGTACTGGAAGCACAAGCACTAACGACTGCAAAATTGGGACCACGGAATCCATGCCGCATGGAGATTTGTCCCGCAGCAATGTCCAAAATCATTTTAGGTATAAAGAAGGGATTAAATCGAGGTGTACCATCGCCTTTGGCAAAATTGGTTACTTCTTCTTGAAAAGTAGTGAGACCACCAATACCACTGGCGAAGATTACCCCAATGCGATCCGCATTCATTTTTGTTTTGTCAATACCCGCATCTACAACGGCCATATCACTTGCAACTAATGCAAGTTGAGCAAAGCGATCGAGCTTGCGAGCTTCTTTACGCTCCATAAATTGGGTGGGATCAAAACCTTTCACTTCACAAGCAAAGCGGGTTTTAAACTTAGTGGCATCAAATAAAGTGATAGGGGCTGCGCCGGGAACACCATTGATTAATCCATTCCAATAATCCTCTAAACGATTACCAATGGGAGTAATAGTACCAATACCCGTAACAACTACGCGCTTTAATTGCATACAACAGTCCTGTTTATGTTATAATCCGCCCAATGTGGCTATAGTAGCCTCCAGAAGGCGGATTAAATATTCCTTACTAAAAGAGATTCTTACTTAGCGTGTTCTTCTAAATAAGCAACTGCTTGACCAACAGTGGTGATGGTTTCAGCCTGCTCATCGGGAATAGAGATGTTGAATTCCTTTTCGAATTCCATAATTAATTCAACGGTATCCAAAGAATCGGCACCGAGATCATTTGTGAAGGAAGCTTCATTGGTAACTTCAGCCTCGTCTACACCCAATTTGTCTACGATGATTTTCTTTACTCTTGTTGCGATATCTGACATTGTAAAAGTTTTTGTTTACAGGCGCAAAAATATACATTTTGTAATACAAGCAATGCTTTAACTTGTTTTTGTTTCCACAGAATGCCCGATTAGTGTATAAAACTGTGTATTATTTCTATTTTCAAAGCTTTTTTGAAGAAATGCTGGTCACCATTTTGTTCAACAAGCCCCTTAATTCATGTTTGAACTCCTCTTTCATCCCCTCTTTGGGGATTAGGAAAAACGATTTGGCATCAAAATAAAGATGAAAAAAATGGGGGCTCTCAAAAAACTTACTAAACTGCTTCCATTCCCAATCGGTATAACCGCGCTCATTTTCCAGTCGCACCCCTTCACTTTTAAAAAAAATAGTGAAACTATCTTTGAATGTAGCCGCCTTCTTATAAATGCTATTGGGTAGAAAAAACCAAAACGATGCCATCATCATCAACCAAATAAAAGAGCCTAGGAGAAAGGGTTCGGGGCGGATTTTTTTGCTGTAAAAAAGTATGGCCGCCAAAATAGCGAATACATTTACAAGAACTACCAGCACCCTTATTTCTGTCCGCTGCACAAAATGATAGCGAAGACCCTGAATTACTTTTTGTTTTTGATAAGCGAATTGATATTGCATACCCCAAAAATAGTAGACTCTGCTTACATTCCATGCAAACGTTTGCGAAGAATAAAGAACATCAATTAGCTTTTATTTCAAAATGATTTACTTATTTTTAGTAGCTAACATGCTGGCATATGAAAATAAGTAAACCCCAGCTCAGCTTCATGCAAATCATCAACATGAATGTGGGCTTCTTTGGTATTCAATATAGTTTTGGGCTTCAACAAAGTGCCATCAACCCCATTTATGATTTCTTAGGCGCTAAGCCCGATGAAATACCCCTACTTAATTTAGCGGGGCCTGTTACTGGTTTAATTATTCAACCCATTATTGGGGTACTCAGTGATGGAACTTGGCACCCTCGTTTTGGCAGGCGAAAACCTTATTTTTTTATAGGTGCATTGCTTTGCAGTATCTGTCTTTTTCTTTACCCATTCAGCAGCAGTTTGTGGATGGCTGCGGGTTTATTATGGGTTCTAGATGCTGCCAATAATACCGCCATGGAACCTTATCGTGCATTTATTGCTGACAAACTACCTGCGCCTCAGTTGGCGACGGGTTTTCTTACCCAAAGTTTTTTTACGGGACTCGGTATTACCCTCGCCAATATTTCATTATTTGTTTTTCAAAAATACATTCCCGGAAAATTAGGTGCCCTACCTTATTGGGTATTTGGCTCATTTTTTTTGGGTGCCGTCTGTTCTATTTTATCGGTGTTGTGGAGTATGGCCAAAACAACTGAAATTGCTCCGAGTGCCGAAGAACTTGCATTATTGAAAGCCCAGAAAAAAGGAATTTTTCAACCTTTTATTGAAATTGGAGAAGCTATTTTTCATATGCCTAAAATAATATGGCAACTGGGATTGGTCTATTTATTCCAGTGGTATGCTTTATTCTGCTACTGGCAAAATGCATCCAAGAGTATTGCACTATCGGTTTGGAAAACATCACCCACCGAAAATAAAACGCTGTATGAGGAAGCGGTGGGGTGGACGGGACTCGTAAATGGATGGTATAATATGGTCACTTTTTTATCCGCTTTCGGATTGGTTTATTTAGCAAAAAAAATGGGGCCTCGTAAACTCCATATTTGTTGCTTACTGATGGCAGGTTTGGCGCTGCTATACTTTCCATTCATCACCAACAAATATTTACTATTTGCCCCTATGACGGGATTTGGAATTGCATGGGCAAGTATGATGGGCATTCCATACCTGATGGTAGTTCACGATATACCCAAAGAAAAATATGGCGTATATATGGGCATCATGAATATGATGATTGTAATTCCCATGATTTTTCAAACCATGAGTTTTGGATTTATATTAAAACATTTTCTAAACAATGATCCAAGAAATGCTATTTTATTTGCTGGAGTACTCTTGCTGCTTGCATCTGCTGCTACGCTGCTAATTAAAGAATCTAAACCTTTAGCGGAAAGTGAAGGTTGAATTTAAAACAAGGAATAAATATGAAAATACTTTGTATAGGAGAAGCTTTGATTGACATGATTTGTACCGATAAAAATTCATCGCTTTCTGAAGGCAATCATTTTTTAAAAAAACCGGGCGGCGCTCCTACCAATGTAGCCGCAGCCATTGCTGCATTAGGCGAACAAGTAGTACTTGCTGCTAAAGTAGGTAACGACCCTTTTGGCAAGCAGTTAATTGAAACCATGCAATCTTTTGGTGTTGATACCAGCGCCATGCTTACCCACAACGACTATTTTACAACTTTTGCTTTTGTTTCTTTGATGGAAGATGGAGAACGCGACTTTGTTTTTAACCGCGGCGCAGATGAACAACTCACCATTGATGATATTGATGCCATCAACCTCAATGAAGTATCCATTATTCACTTTGGTTCTGCAACCGGATTTTTACCTGGCACTTTACAAGCTGCTTATCTGCATTTACTACAAAAAGCCATACACCATCGGATCTATATTAGTTTCGACCCCAACTATCGGCACTTGCTTTTTAAAAATAATACCGCTTCTTTTATTACACAATCTTGGTACTATTTACAGCACTGCAATTTTTTTAAAGTCAGCTTCGAAGAAGCTTTACTAATTACAGAAACGGATACACTAGAAAAGGCCATGGAAATATTATTCACTAAAACAAAAGGTGTTTTCGCAATTACACTGGGGAAAGAAGGCACCCTACTTGGATTAAATGGTGAACAATATATGATTGAAAGTATTACAGTACAACCGATTGACACAACAGGTGCTGGCGACGCTTTTGTGGGCGCAGTATTGTACCAACTGAATCAATTCCCTACTACTGAAATAAAAAATTTACCATTCAATGAATGGAAAAAAATCATTTATAATGCTAATAAAGCTGGTGCCCGTACCTGTGAATACCTTGGTGCTATGGAAGCATTTAAGCATTTGAACAACAAAATTTTTAATTCCTAATTTAAAGGAGCGTGTACCAATATACTTTACATCAACAAATTAATAAAGCTTGTGAATACCATCAACTAGATATTGCTGGTATTGATCAATTTTTTTATACCAGATTCATTGCCAATGCATTGACTTTACAAAAACTTTACATCGAAATTTATGGAGATCACCCTGCGGCAGTAGCAAAATTTTCTATCCTAATAGAGACCATTATTGCAGCAAACAAAAATCGAAAGGATGCACATAAAGCAAGGGATCGCGAAAAAGAAAAACAAGGCACTTGGTTTACCAGCAACCAAATGGTGGGTATGAGTTTATATGTGGATCGTTTTTGCAACACGATTCTAGAATTGCCCAACAGAATAGATTACCTAAAAAAGTTGGGCGTGAATTTTCTACACCTAATGCCATTATTCGAGAGTCCATCAGGAGAAAGTGATGGTGGTTATGCCGTATCGAATTTTAGAAAAATTGATGCTAGATTCGGCGCGCTAGCCGATTTACAACATGTACAAACAATTTTTCAGGAGAACAATATATACCTCATGATTGACATGGTACTTAACCATACTTCTCACCAACATGAATGGGCAAGAAAAGCAAAAGCGGGTGAAAAAATTTATCAGGATTTTTATTATTTATACAACGATCGTTCCATTCCTGATGAGTTTGATAAAACGATGCCCGAAATTTTTCCAGAAAGTGCACCCGGAAATTTCACTTATATCCCCCAATGCAATAAATGGGCGATGACCGTATTCCACCAATACCAATGGGATTTGAATTTCACCAACCCTGCTGTTTTTATTGCTATGCTTGAAAATATTTTATTTTATGCCAATCTTGGCGTAGACATTTTACGCATAGATGCACCTGCATTTATTTGGAAACAACTGGGTACCAGTTGCCAAAACCTGCCAAAAGCACATACCCTCTTGCGTTTAATTAAACAATGTGTACATATAGCTACACCTGGAATGGCTTTATTGGGAGAGGCCATTGTTGCACCAAAAGAAATTATGAAATATTTTGGCACAGATGAATTTGTGGCCAAAGAATGCGACGTGGCTTATAATGCCACACAAATGGCTTTGCAATGGGACGCATTGGCTACTGGAGATACCCGTGTGATGCTGGCTGCTCAGCATCACTTGATGCAAAAACCATTGGGCACTACTTGGATAAATTATACCCGCTGTCACGATGATATTGGACTGGGATACGACAACAGCATGATTGAAGCTGCGGGTTACAATCCTTATGAACATCGAAAATTTTTAAAAGATTATTATTCCGGAAATCACAGTATGTCCACTGCCTCTGGTGCCTTGTTTTCTGTAAATCCTAAAACACAGGATGCAAGAATCAGTGGTACACTGGCATCACTTTGTGGATTGGAAAAAGCCTTGCTTTTAAATGATATTACTGGAATTGATCAATCCATTGCAAAAATAATTTTGATGCAGGCACAAAGCTTTTTTTTAGGAGGTATTCCCATGTTATTTTATGGGGACGAACTGGGTTATACGAACGACTATTCCTACCAAAATGATGAGGGTAAAAGTTACGACAACCGATGGATGCACCGGCCTTTAATGGATTGGGATAAAAACAAACTTATTGAAACAAAAAATAGTATTGAATCAAGGATTTTTTCGGCTACAAAACGGCTCATCCAAATCAGAAAGAAATTGAGTATACTATCCGATCAAAAAAATATTAGATGGCTTACACCACATAATATTCATATTGCTGGTTTTGTAAGAACAGCAGGAAAAGACAAATTGTATTGTTTGTTTAACTTCAGTAAAAAAGCTGCTTATATTACTTGGTATGCTTTTAAAGAAGCTGGTTGTTTTCCTACCGAATTGTACGATTACTGGACCGAGCAGAAATACAAAGTAGGGTCCGACCACGAATACCTTGTGATTGAACCCTACCAATTTTATATTTTAGAGCCTAATAAATAGAATCCTTATTGTACTAATTTGCTCCATCGGCATTGGCTCTGGTGATGGCATAAGCACCTACTTTTTTACCCTGTACCAATCCCACTTCACAGTCTGAACGGTAATGAATGGCACCAAAAATTCTGGAATCAGACGCTTCTTTTGCCATATTATTATAGACATTCACTTTTGAAGGAATAATATGCCCCAGAATAGTTGCTGCTGCTGCACTAAAAGTAGAATGCCCTGAAATAAAAGCAGGAAAATTAGGCACACCTGTACTCGTTTTAATAGAGGGATCCATTTGTGAGGGTCTTGGGTTATAATAAGTATACTTGGTATCCCAACAAGTAATACCAGCGTCCATTATACCCATATTCAACAAAGCCATATTTCTAGCCCAACGTACTTCACTGAATTTTTCTTTCACAAAATCTTCTGATGCTATGGCATTCCAGTGGCCAGGAGGTGTATAAGTTCCTACACCATCCGCCCAAAAATGCACAATGGCAATTTGATCTCGGGTGGCATTATCAGCATATTTTTTTACCTCTGCCAGCTCTTCTTTAAACTTCGCAGATGCAGTAAGTGGTGGTGCTGTGGGACGAATAGCGATGGTTGTTAATGAATCAAATAAAAACGGTCTTACCTTACCAAAAAATGGCAACATGGGGGGACGTTTTGGCGTTTCAAGACTCATCCAAGGCACTTCACCAGTGGCGGTTGTTTGCGACTCTAATTGTGCCCATTGTGCTGGTGTTCCAACCGCTCTTGACATATTATCATTTGCGGCTCTTGCAATAACTTTTGCTGCCACCAAACGACCCAATGCAATACCTGCTTCCATATCGGATCTGGTATTCATTCCTGCCATAATTCTTGCTAGAATTTGTTCATCAGCCTTTGCCTGAATAAATGCAATATCTGCTGGAAATAAAAGTTTAAGCATTTCAACCGCGGCAGCAGCTACCACTGCATCTTCACTTGGGTATGCTGGCAAATCACTCTCTGTAAGAATTGGCTTAATTGCGGCGTCTACTTTATAAGGAGCAAGCCTTGCATACTGTCGCTTATAAAAATAAGCAGCTACCAATGCATCATATTGTGCAACACTTACATAGGCATAAGCCCTAGCAGCATAAGGTGGATTGGAAAATGGAAACTGTGGATATCCAAAAGGATTTGCAGCAGTTGGAATAGGATAAGTACCATCTGCATTTTGATACGGAGGAAGGTTTCTTTTGGCAACCAACTCACGCATAATTTCATTCCACCTTAAAACAGCACCCGCACCCCAATAATTAATAGTGGCTATTTGTTGAGCAGTCATGTTTTGTTGATGCCCTTTTATTTCATTCAACTCCCTGGTATAAGCTGGATTGGTTACAGGTAGTGGAGCAGCCAATGCAAATTCATTTGCAGCAGCTAAAACAACGGGTTTCCAATCACCTGCATTGGCATCTGATTTGGAAGGTTGTAAAACAGGAAATTCTAGATTTCGTTCTGTCAACTCTTGCTTACATCCCGCTAATATTAGCGCAATGAAAGAACAAGAAATAATATAGTTAGCTATTTTTTTCATTTAGTAAAAATTGATGATTGATTAGTTGTTTTTTGGTTCGGTCGATTTGATTTTTTTGGTAAAATCCAACACATAGAAAACACCCGCGCTGATACTGGTTGTTTGTCCTATATTTCTTCCCGCAAGTGTAAACATGGTATTGCCTACAAGCGATAATCCTTCTAGCTTTCCAATATTGTATTTAAACCCAACTCCTGCCCTACTACCATTCATCCGATTGCTTAAAAAAGGCATATTGTTTTTAGTGATATCAAATCCACCATTGGTTTGAAAAATATCTAAAATGGCTTCTGCATATCCTTTTGAACTTCTATAACCTGCACGCAGGTTGAAATTGGCCATATTAGGCATTTCAACCTCATTGCTATAATGCATTTGCGTTGTATAATAAGATGTTCGGTCGATGGTTACCTTATCTCGCATCATGAATGCAGCTGATCCTGTTATAAAAAGTTTTTTAATCTGGTAATCTACCATCAACCTCAACGAAGCAGTTCTGCTGCCCATACCAATAGAGAGTGGTAAAAAATCAGCAACATAATTATTTACGGGTAAAGAAATTCCACCCAATGTATAGATTGAAATATCACCCTTCCCTATTTTTTTTTCAAGGGGCATCCATTTTACAGTGAGGCTTAAATCTTGTAATCCTTTTTGTCCCCCCAATTGTCCCTTTGAGGCTTTTGTGTTCACGTATGGCAAAGAAAAAATCAAATTAAGGTTGTCTTTCAATCCATAATTTCCCATAATTCCTATCATCTGGCTACTTACCGTACCCAAGTTTTGGTTATCCCTTTTGAATGTTCCTTCCCAGTAATTATTCCAGCTATTGGTGCTGTACATGATACCTGTACAGAAATTATTTTTCGTCATCATGAGTGCGTCAATATCAGTTTGACCATAACTTGTTTGCAAAACCGAAAAAAATGTGGTGCATATTACCGCTTTTAATAAAAGTGGTTTAAACGTATTGTTCATGTGAATATTTTTATTGATTTTGACCAAAGAATTCGCTGACCAACAATATTGTTGGCAACAAAAGCTGGACTTATTTTTGAAATAATTGCTGTTGTAAATAAACGATGTCTATTTCTTTTTCATCTTCAGTCGATCTACTACCAACCCGCCTATTTTTTTACCAATATCTGTACTTACAATACAAGAGTTGTGAAAGTGTAGTCCGCCATAGAAACGGGCCCAGTTATTTTCTTCAGCAGCGTGACGGAAAGATTTGAAAGACCTGCTTTTGATACCAAACTCAATTTCGGTAGAATCGGTATAAACAAAATTATCGCCGAATACACTGGTAAGTGCTTCTGCAGCTGCAGAAGAAATGGTTGAATGTCCGCAGGTATATTCAGGAAAAGCAGGTGTTTGCAAATAGGGTCTCCAG
Organism: Sphingobacteriia bacterium; assembly: GCA_004294135.1. Lineage (GTDB taxonomy): Bacteria > Bacteroidota > Bacteroidia > Chitinophagales > Chitinophagaceae > Sediminibacterium. Next base: position 28,078 of record RDZY01000027.1, on the reverse strand, counting down.
TTGATATCAATATACTGGTTAATCACTGTTTCTGGCCGCACTGTTTTATACTTAAATTTTACATACCAGCATTCTATAAATGCATCAAATAACGCAATGGATGTTTTAGCAACTGCATATACTGTTGTGGCGAAGTCAGCATTGGCTTTTTTAGCTGCAATACCTACTACACTCATCCAATGTCCTGGAGGAGAGAATTTTTTACTGCCAAACATAACGTGACCAGTCACGTTCATCTTAAAAGGATTATCGTCCCAGAACTCAGCCATATGTCGTTGTTCAGGCGTTAAACTATCTATCGCATTTTTTATAGCAAGTACTTCATAATAATATTTACTTTTCTTATCTGTAATATTAAAAACAGGAGGTGGGGGTGGACTGTAAATGCCAGCACTATCAATCACCATTGGGCGTATTTCAGACCAATGTGGTTCAGCAGCGGTAGCATACATTGGGGGTGTTGGCACCCATCTTCCAGGTTCGTCTGTAACCGTATATTTTTCAGCTCCACGGGTTTGCAAATAGTTGTCTTTCTTACTCCAACGAATAATTTCAGCACCAATACTATCCGCAAAAAATTGAGACGCTTTTTCTACTTTTTCTGTCAACCCCTTGTCTCTTGCAAGCTGCAAAATACTATCACTGTAAAGCTTCATGCTTCCTTCCGGAAATGTAACTGCTTCGCCCACTTTCATATAAGCGAGTAACGCAGCCAATTGAATATCAGTATCAGGAGTAACCACAGGCGCATTCACTTTAAGCAAGCCATTTAATTGTCCCGCCAATGATTGATACTGTTTTGGATTACCCGCAGATACTACTTCGTATGCTGCTATTGCAGCGTAGGCATAATTGCGGGAAGCAATCATGGGCGGAAAATTATTGCCCATTACTACCGTGTTCAATTCATGTACAGTTTGACTAAATAATGCAGGATTGTGTAGAAAAGTTTTGTATTCAGTACTTTGTTTACAGGAAAATAAACATGTAACCAAACCCAGCCCCACTAAGAGCTTCTTCATAAACAGAGAATTAAGTAAAATAATTAATAAGAATGCTTAATGTAACAGCTTTACACCTGTGGGGGGCGTTCTAAAATATTTACATACACTACCAATAACGCTGCCTTGTTTTTCATATAGTGAACCGTTTTGGGCTCCCCATTTAAAAACTGCCAAGAAAAAAAATGGTCGCCTGTAAAGTCCGATATAGAGAACTTTGCTTGCGTATGGTTAGTAGAAGATTTTTGCGAAGCATCTTTTTGATCGTATTCATATGCCAATCTAAAAAAAACATCTCTTGCATTACTAATACCCAGCTTATCAATATTGGGTACACATAATAACTCAAGAGAATCTTTAAAGAATTTCCGTTTTACAAAGTGATAGGTAACCCCTTTAATATCAATGGTTCCATTGATATTTTCAAATTCGCCAGAATTGCTATTATAGGGGGTATTGGCAGCTACTTTAAGATGAAGTAGTGAGGCTTCATCGTATTGATTTTGGAATAGTTCAGCTTGAAAATTGTCTTCTGTTTGTACTTCTAAATAGGTTAGTACAGAGCGGTATCCACCCCAAACAAATAGTAATAAACCCAGTAAAAATATGGTAAGCAGCTTTTTCAACGCCCCAAAATAATGAATTTTATTCAACTACAAATGTTTTATTCAAAACACCTATATTAGATATAGTGAGTTTTTTCCATTGCTTGGGTAAGGTCGATTTAATTTGAACAATACCTTTTGGGGTAATTTCGAGTCCCCCAAAACCCATTAATACCGATTGAATAATTCCACCTGCACCTGTAGCAAAATAAGGATTGGTTCCGCCCTTGGTTTCTGCAATTACCCTAAATGGAGGATTTAGATTGGGCATATAGGCTTCTTTAAAAAGGCGATATGCTTTTTCTCCCTCACCCAATCTAGCATACAAAAGTGAAAAGATAGCTTGAGTCATTGCAGGAGTACCTTCATTGGGAATTCTTTTTTCATAATACTCCAGATCTTTTAGCACATCTTTTGGATCTACCACTTCTTTTAAGGGGTAGGACAATAAATTCACATCTGCCTGCTTAATACCTTCACCTTTATAAGTGGCATGCTCTTTTGTAACGCCATTTTCCATTTTTAGAATAGGTATATTTTGAGCCACCGTAAGCCAATCCATATCTGCGGTAGTTCCAATTATTTTTGCGGCTTCAGTAGCATAGTTCAACACCGCTTTTGCAGCAGCATTGGTCCACGCATTATTGTCAACATTCTCAGCCCATTCATCTGCCGCTACCACATTTTTAATATCGTATTTCCCCGGGCCATTGCGTTCTACCCTACTGGCCCAAAACTCAGCCACTGCTTTTAAAACAGGCCAGCCTTTTTCTTTCAACCAATCCTTATCCTGCGTTACGCAGTAATAATTCCAAGCCGCAATGCCAACACAAGCAGTGATATGGTGTTCAAAAGGGCCACTCAATGCCCATACAGGTGTTTCTTCTACCCCAGATGCGGCACTTTCCCATGGGAACATGGCACCTTTATAACCGTGACTAAAAGCATTTTTCTTAGCCGCTTCTAGCCTATTAAAGCGATATTCAACCAAGCTCTTGGCCATTTTTGGCTGCAATACCAATAGGGCAGGATACATCCATAATTCGGTGTCCCAAAATACGTGACCATTGTATCCCAATCCGCTTAAGCCCATTGGGGAGGGACTAAAATCGGTGCCTTCTCTCACAAAAGAATAAAGGTGGTAGAGCATGCTGTGTATATCTTGCTGCGACTGATCATCGCCTTCAATTTTTATATCCGATTTCCACAACTCCTTCCAAGCATTCTGGTGAAAACTAAGTAAGCGATCACGACCCTCTAATTTGGCAAAAATGGTCAACCTTTCCGCCTCATTCAAAGGATCATCGTGGTGTGCGCTGGTAATAGATGAGCCTACAATTGCATAACTATAAGTAGTTCCTGCTTTTATTTTCTTACTGAATTTCATGAGGTGCATATTATTGTCCCACATTTCATGAATCACACGTGGCTCTTCACCATGCTGCTCTGAAAATAGAAATGAATTGCTTGCACAGATGAGTAATTTGCCAGTGGGACTTTTAGCCGATGATGTAAGTAGACCAATATTCACATGGGGGCGATCAATTTCATTGTAATAATTCTGCACGTCTTTTAATGCATCTGGTGCTTCCATTACGCTGGAAGTATTTAAGTTGAAATCTTTTTTAGCCGTTATTTTAACATCCATCAATACCGTAAAAGGCAAATGACGTAAGGCATAATAAGTGTACTGAATAGTAGCTTTGTCGCCATAATCAAATGAACCCGTAAAAGATGCTTTTTGCATGTCAAGTTCCTGTTTCATATTTTGCACATCAGCAGCAACTATATTGCGACCATCAATTGCAATTTGCATATTGAGTAGGTTGAAGCTGTGCAAAAAATTACTTACCCTCCCCCTTCCATATTGGTCATAAGCACCAGCAAGTACCACATCTTTCACCTTGAATGGTTCAGGTGAGGAAACAATGCCAATCATACCATTAGCTGCGGTTATTCCATAGTAATTTGCGGGATTGATGGATGAAGTAGTAATTTTCCAAGGATCTTGTGCGTTTGTGTATCCCAGGCCTATTATAAAAAGTATTGCAGAAAAACTGAATGATTTTTTCATGTGTTAATATTTATTTTTTTTAATGGCCACATGGAATTCGCTAATTAACATTTCGGATGGTAACAAATTCTTGTTATGGCTCATTTCATAATTACTTAAATTGCGTTTCGTTGATAGTATAAATCTATTGATAAAATATTTTTACACACTATTTTTTTATAAACGGCTTGCTTAACTTCCTTTATTTCATGCACGGTATACCTAAGTTGTATGCAATAGGTATAAAATAATGATAGCCGCAGAATATATGAATAGTAGATTCCGTTTTAAATATGCCCTATGGCTTAAAAAATCATATAAAAATGAAAAGAAAAATCATTGTCTTTTTTTTAATTGTACTAATCACTATTGGTATAACTTATTTATTGCCATCGAAAGGCGAAGAAGTGGAATCAACTTCAGTAGAAATTCCATTAGAAGCAGTGATTAGAACCATGTCTGATCAAAAAAAATGGACAGGCTGGTGGTCTGGAAAAGTAATAACAGATAGTAGTTACGAACTAAATGGAGCAAGTATTAATATAGAAAAGAATTTACTGAATGGATTTAACGCTCAAATAATCAACGGCAATTTGATATCAAAAATTGAATTGCAATTTATGCCTAGCAGCTCCTTAGAAACCAAATTCACCATCCATCTAACCCATCAATTCTCGAGCAACGTTTTTACAAAAGCCACACAGTATATTCATTTGCTGAAGACCAAAAAAATAAAGGCACAGTTATTGAATTCCCTTTCTGCTTTTTTTTCTAATACCAAAAGCGTATATGGATTTGCAATTGAAACACAGAAAATAACTCAATCCTCACTTATAGCCACAAAAAAGGATTTAAATCATTATCCTTCTGTGATAGAATTGTATGAATTGATTCATCAATTGAAACAATATATTGCTTCACAAAATGCCAAGGCAATGGATGAACCAATTATGAATGTATTTAAACTCGACTCCAGTAATTACAGATTAATGGCTGCCATTTCAACCGACCGAGATCTTCCATCAACAGATACATATTTTTTAAAGAATATGGTACTTGGAAATGTACTTGTTGCAGATATTATTGGCGGGCAACAAGCAATAGAAGCAGGTATTCGCGCATTAGAATATTACTTACAGGATTATAAAAAAATGAGCCCTGCTATTCCTTTTCAGCGTTTGGTTACCGATAGATCTGCTGAAAAAGATTCCAGTAAATGGATTACAAAACTGTACTACCCTATCTATTAATTTGCTTTTTGGTTGTAATAACTTTTAATGAATCATTATTTCTACCAATAATATAAGCTTGCTGCTTGCCAATTTTTATTGGTTTTATATGATTGACCTGCCCATTTATACTTATATTTTTCATGCTGAAGGTGCTGAAATGCTCCTTTCCTTGATAGGCGATTATCGTACCGAAATCAGCATCCTGTCGCCCTATTTCTATATTGTTGTTATAGCTATTACCCATTAATAAAATGGTGAGGTGTTTGGATGTTGAAATAGGCAAAATAGCCGCTGTTTTTAGCATACTTAGTTGCGCTTCAAATGGTAGTTTAACAAACGTAAAATTAAGGTTGCCCTCATTCAATAACAAAGCATTATCAAAGCAATCGGCTTTAAGCAAAGTGGCTGCTTTTAATTTTTGAGCTCCCATCAACGCTGCTAAATCAGCATTGGCAAAGTCAGCCGCGTATAAATATTTTTGCTTTAAATAAGGTAGTTTTTTTTCTAATTGATTCTTACTGGCAAAAGGCATTTCTATATTGCCTAAATAATAAGTGAGTAACTGTTCTAAACTTCCATTAGCATCAAAATCGTAGAGATAAAGCTTGACTGGTTTTTCCAATGAAGCTTTTAGGCGGATATTTAATCCAGCATTCCCAGCAATCATATCCAAATCTCCATCACCATCAATATCAACGGGTAAAACAAATTGCCACCACCCATTGCGATCGGTAATCACTTTTTTTATAAATTCCTTATCATTCTTTACAAACAAATCAATCCCCCCCCATTCATAACTCAATAATAAATCATCCTGTTTATCTCCAGTTAAATCAACCCATTGAGCTGAGCTAACCATGCCAGGTTTCATTAATGCTTTTGAATAAGCGGCTGTTACATCTTTAAATTTCCCAGTCCCATCATTTTGCAATAGATAAGAGCGAGGTGTAATACCATATTGCCAAGGTATTGCTCTACCCGCAAGAAACAAATCTATTGCACCATCTCCATTAAAATCCGAAGCAACCACTTTACTCTGTGTAACAAATAATTGATCAAAAGCATCTGATTTTTTAGTCAACTTTCCTTTTCCATCATTGAGGTATAAGAGCGGATTCAAGTGTTGATCTGTTCCATAATATTCATTCCCACCGCTTGCTATCACTAGGTCAGGATGGGTATCTTGATTAATATCTACCCAAGTAGCGTCTACATTCTCCCAAATTGAGTCGACCAATAAATCAGGCTGCGCCATTTGAACAAATTTTCCTGATTTATTTTGTATGAAAACGGCATTGTGAAAAGTTTTAGATGCTCCAATAAAAACATCTTCTAGCCCATCGTGATTGATATCTGCTACAGCAATGGCTGGCCCTTCCGCTGAAAGCATTTTTGGAATGAGGGACTCCCGATCAAATTCATTAAAATTATTTTCATTGTGCTTAAAAAACAACCCTGTAGATTTAGATATATCTACAAATTCTATAGAATGGGGTGAATTCTTTCTTTGTATAAAAGTAGCGTAATTAAAAAGTGGGAGCCCTTTTTTAAATTTAAGTATATTCAGCTGATTTGGTTTTAAATCAATTTTTTCATACCTATTGTTCGGCCAAATTAATAGTATGGAATCTGGCTTAATATTTTGGAGACCAATATGAATAGGGCCTGACATACTTGATTGAAACCCATGCACAAATTGATTTTCATAGGTAGTGATTCGATCCCCCTCAAACAATAAAACCTTAGCTCCAATTGCTTGTTTATTTTGTGGATAGCCTTCAAAATCAACTGTTGTATATTTCTTTTTGGGGGTATTTAGTAACTGTATATTATTGGCGTATAGCAACACTTCATCATTGATATTATTAACTACAATATCTAAATCTCCATCATTGTCAAAATCAGCATAAGCAGCCCCATTAGAAAAGCTAGGGGGATTTTTTAATATATTATCAGATATATTTTTAAATTTAAAATTACCTCCATTCAAAAAAAACTGATTGGGTATTTTAATTTCAGGGAATTTATTTAGTAGTGCAAAATCTTTATCTTGAATAGTATTGTTTTGTAATTTTTTTTGCATGTCATCACCTGCAACAAAATTCACATAATCAATATCCGTAAATCGCTTGGGAATTCCATTGGAAATAAATAAATCTTTTTTACCATCATTGTCAAAATCCATCCACAAAGGAGCCCAGCTCCAGTCCGTTGCGTGCATACCAGCGTACTGACCAATCTCACTAAATTTACCATCGCCTCTATTAAACTGCAAATTATTTCTAGCGTATTGGTGCGCATACCCCAATGAAATTTTTTGTTGAAAAATAGTATAATCGTCTTCTGAGAGCGACCTTCGCAGCATAACAGATTCATAAGGAAGCATATCCATTGAAATAATATCTGGATATGCGTCACTGTTAACATCTGCTATATCAACCCCCATAGTAAACTGACTGGTATGCATGAGTTGTTGATTGCTTAATTCTTTAAATGTTCCATTTTTTTGATTGATATATAAATAATCATTTTCATGAAAATCGTTTCCAACATAAATATCAGGCCAACCATCTAAATCAATATCTGCAACTGCCACTCCGAGTCCATAACTAATTTTACTACCTATTATTTTTGCTTCTTTGGTCTTGTCAATAAAATAAATAGTGGAGTTTCCGTCTTCTTTTTTGGAAGTATTATTCTGGTATAATCTATCCCCAGCAACAGAGTCGTATTGATTATTAAACTGTGCTCGTGCTGCATAATTACCATCGTGGTTAATGGAATGATTGAGTAAGAACATATCCAAATCATCGTCTCCATCATAATCAAAAAAAACAGCTTGGGTACTATACCCTGAAAAATTCAGTCCATATTTTTCGGCTTCATCGGTATAATAAGGTATCCCATATTTATCAATTCCCTTGCAAATGAGTAATTGATTGGGCGTTTTTTTCAAATTAAAGTGATCAACTTTGCATATATAAATATCCAGTAAACCATCTTGGTTAATATCTACTACAGAAACGCCTGTATTCCAAGCTTCGGTATCCTGCGGTATCATTGCTTTATCAGAAATATCTTCGAAAAGCAATTCGTGTTTATTCAAGTAAAGTATGTTTCTGCCTTGATTGGCAGTAAAAAAAAGATCGGTATATCCATCGTTATTAAAATCACCTGATCCAATTCCGCCTCCATTATAATAGTACATATAAGTGAAGGGATTAAGTGAAGCAGTTGGCGTAAGTTGATTGCGAAAATGAAGCCCCGTTGTTGCATGATTCAAAGCTGTAAACAACGATGTATTGGATTGATTTTGCTTACAACCGATGAAAATAATCAGAATAAATATAAGGCTGCAAGTAAGATGGATTTGATTGTATCCGATTTTTTTAGATAAAGTAACCATGGGATTAAATTGTATTTGATTAATCATTCTGGTATAAAAAAACCGGAAACCCGTTATTAATTAAGAAAAGATAGTTTTGCTTTTGTTTTGTTTTTATTGGTACTATATCTCGTATTTGTTTCGTAATATGTAGACCACTTTTAGCAGCAGGCATTGTAATGAAACCAGTTTTTTTATTGTTGATCAATATATTGCCGTACGAGGCGTCAATACTACAAAATTGAGGAAGTAAATCAGTCATATTACCTCCTATTAAAATGTCAACATACCCATCTTTATTAATATCACTAAGTGCAATTGCGTGAATAGAAGACAACTGTGCTTCGGTTGGCAAAGGCTTGAGATTAAAATTTCCCTTACCATCATTGTATGCTATGGCGGAAGAGGTATAATTTACCTGCAGCATGCTTGCTTTATCAAGTGTATTATCAAAAAGTTCTTGTATGCTTTTAGTTGCAAATTCACTGTGCCTAAGATTGGCTTTTTTCAAAAAAGGCATTTGATCGGTAATATCCCTTTTCATAAAAACAGGAACATCTTTTCCTTGAATTGTTTGGCTAAATACCTTATCCATTGAGCCATTCTGGTCAAAATCGTTCATCCATAATTTAACGGGTTGTGTTTCAGTTGGTTTCAAATAAAAATTATTACCCAAATTACCCAAAACCAAATCAGCATCGCCATCATTGTCCAAATCAGCAATTGCCATTTGCTGCCACCAACCAATATAATTTTCAAGTCCCGTTTTTAGTTCTATAAATTTATTTTTTTCAAATCTATATACATGAGGATACATCCACTCTCCTACAATAATCAATTCTTTTTTTAGATCGCCATTTATATCCGACCAAGCAGCAGATGTGATCATACCAAGCTGGGATAAAAAGGGGGCTATTTGTGTAGACACTTCTTGAAATAAACCATTTCCCATATTATGGTATAAAAAACTTTTTGGTAAAATCCCATAATGCTGAGGGGTACTTCTACTTCCGATAAAAACATCTAGTTTGCCATCGCCATCATAATCCAAAGGAATAGCCGAACCACAATTGGTGTGACTGATAGCAAAAGCGCCTGGCTTTAATGAGAAATTGGCTTTGCCATCATTCAAGTACAAATGATTCTGATAAAGTTCCGATGAAGCAGCAGCAAAATTTCCGCCACCGCCACAGAAAAGATCCATATCCCCATCTTGATCGGCGTCAAAGAAAAATGCCGCAGTAATATCATTAAAAGTATATTTTAAAAAATCAGGTGTTTGTTTTTTCACAAACCCATTTGTAGTTTGTAGGTAAAGCTGTGATGGTTGTTGCGCAGCACCTCCTATAAAAATATCTGTCATCCCATCACCATTTACGTCTGCAGTAGCAGATTTTGGGCCTTGTCGAGACAACATAAAAGGGATATTTCTTTCAATATAAAAATCAACATAATCGTCTTCTTTGTGTTGGTCAAACGGCATTTCTACTGTAGTAAATAAAGGGGTACTATTTAACTTACTAAATGCATTAAATGGTTTAACTATTGAAGTAGCATAATCAATTAGGTGTAATGTATCAACCAACGGTTTTAGAATAGAAGTAATGCTGAGATCTGGCCAAATAATTTGGAGTGAATCAGGTTTTATACTACCCAACCCAATAGTTTGCTTGTATTCAACAGAGGACTGAAATCCCCTACTTGGCATAATTGTTCTAGTTATAATTTGAGCATCCTTGTACACTTTAATAGTGCTGCCAATAGCAAAGTTATTAGGTGATTTATACTTTAATGATATGGATAAATAGTTTGCTTTATTTTGTGCGCTAGCATTATTCTGGTAAACCATTGCAGGCTGATTTACATTGTTAATTACCAAGTCTAAATCACCATCATTATCTAAATCAGCATAAGCTGCCCCATTAGAAAAAGTAGGGGTTTCAAAACCCCAATTTTTGCCTTCATCTTTAAACTGTAGTGCACCGATATTTCTAAATGCTTTATTGGGAACAGGTACGGAAGGCATTTTATCTATCACCGTTCCTACGTCTTCCTTCTTACTATTTACAACCATTTGTTTCACCACATCATTGGCAAAAAAATCAATAAAATCTTGATCAGTCACGTCTCTATAAATACCGTTACAAACAAAAATATCAGCTAGTCCATCGCTATCAGCATCAAAAAGCAAAGCCCCCCAACTCCAGTCGCTTGCTGCCACACCACTGTAAAAAGCAGTCTCTAAAAATTTACCGGATCCATTGTTTACCTGTAAAGTATTCTGGGTAAATTGGTTGTAGAAACCTTGTTTTTGTTTTAGCCTATAAATATCATATCCATCAAAAGTAGTATTGGTTTTTAATCGGTAATCGTCGGAGGGAAGCATATCTGTGGTAAAAATGTCTTGTATCCCATCATTATTAATATCCTGCATATCGGCACCCATTGAAGAGAAACTGGTATGCTGAATTCTTATTTCCATTTCATCTTTGAACGTGCCGTTTTTTTGGTTGATATAGAGATAATCTTTTTCAAAAAAGTCGTTCGATACATAAATATCTGGATAGCCATCTTGATTTACGTCGCCAACGGTAACTCCCAATCCGAAACTAATAATGCTTCCATAAATACCTGCGGATTTACTTACTTCGGTAAAATATCCAGCATCATTTCTGTATAGATGATCTCCACCGCCTTTTAAAAATGCAGCAAAGGGGGCATCTGCATCTTGCTTTGAGCGCATATTGGCATAGTTCAACGAGTTCACCGGAATGGGACTATTATTTACCAAAAAGCAATCTAGGTCACCGTCTAAATCATAATCAAAGAATGAAGCTTGGGTAGAGTAACCATCATTATCGAGACCATATTCTTTGGCACGTTCTGTAAAAGTCAAGTCGCGATTATTAACAAACAACTGATTTTTTCGCAAGGGTTGTTCCATCATATTACCTGCGTTACAAATATAAATATCCAGCCAGCCATCTGCATTAATATCTACCATAACCACACCTGTACTCCATTGTTTTTTTGGAAGAAAGCCTGCTTTCTCTGAAATATTTTCGAATTTCAAATTCCCTTTATTCAGGTAAAGTTGATTGGCTCCTTGGTTGGCGGTAAAAAAAATTTCGGGTAGTCCATCATTGTTTAAATCACCAGTAGCCACTCCTGCCCCATTGTAAAAATTTCGGTATTTAAATACATTGAATTCTTTGGTTTCTACAATTTTATTTATAAAATTGATATCGGTTTTTTCAAGCAGATTGAAAAGCGTTTTGGTATTTTTTTCTTTACAGGATAGAAAGATAGATAAGGATGCAATGAAGAAAAAAGCAGTACGGGACATCATATGCTAAAAGTATGAAATAAACATAAAATTAAGCCTTTGAAATGCTAAAAACAACTCGGCAGTTTCTTATAAAAAAGGGCTGTCCTTTTGGAACAGCCCTTTAAATCAATATTAGATTGGATTAATATCCAAAATTTTGTTTTAAATTAGGATTAGAAGACAAAGATTCTGTAGGAATTGGGAATACAGTTTTAAATGCTTCTGATGCACTTTTTCTTTCTTGAACAGGTGCATTAAATACCCCATAACGAATCATATCCGTTCTTCTATATCCTTCTAAATAAAGCTCTCTTCCTCTTTCTGCAAGCAGTACTGGAAGTGTAACTGAACTTAATAGAGAAGCTCTTCTCAATGAGCGTATGCTGTTTACAATGGCCAATGGTGTTTCACCATTCACACCTGAAGTTGCACCTCTTAATATAGCTTCTGCTTTCATCAAGCGAATTTCAGAGAACCGAAAGTGTGGAAATTCATTGGTACTAGCTTCACCACCAGCGTTCATTGTAGCTGGGTCTAAAGGAAATTTAGTGGGGCGAATACCAGTAGCTTCTCCATTAAAAAACATAGATACATTTCTAGTAAAAATCAATGGATTACCACTTCTGTCTTTAAGGTTTACGATAGGCTGACCAATAGCAACTTTATCAATTACTACGTCGTAAGGAGCTCTAACTTGACCAATTACGAATCCTGCTACTTCCCCCGTTTGGTTGGTATAGTTGGCTAGCGTATCGTTTCTTCTAACGTCGTTTGGTTCAAAACTATCATAAAAATCAGATAGGGTAGCAAATCCATTCCAACCACCAGGTGCTTGGTTGTAGTGGTGGGTCATAAAAGTAGCCCAACGAAGTCCTGTACCATTACCAGCTCTGGGATCGGAACCGATGCCATTACCGCCACGTACAAAAATATTTTCGGTGGAGAGACTACCATTGTCCCATTTAAAATTATCCCAATAATAAGTATCTACACTCAAAAGAGCGTTATCAGCAATATTATTACAATATTCAGTCACCTTATTCATGTCAGCAGCAGCAAAAGTGAAAGGACCAGCGGGGCTGGTAGGGCTTTGCTTATACACTGCTTTATTCAAGTAACATTTCGCCAATAAAGCCCAAGCTGCTTCTTTGGTTGCCAAAGAACGATTACTGCGATTGTAGTTGGGTAATGCAGGAATAGCAGATTCTAACTCTGCAATAATTGCATCAATTGCTGCGGCTCTAGTAAGTACATCGGGAATTGCGGCGGCGGCAGCAGTTGCGGGTCTTGTCTGAACTTGACCATACAAATCACAAGTAATAAAGCGAAAGAATGAGCGCAGGAATTGACCTTCAGCTTTGGTTAAACCACTTGCAGTTTCTGCAATTAAGGTAGTTTGAAACAAAGCCCCATTTAAGTCGTTCCAAGTATTGCGTACTTGAGCATGATCGGGTCCGTATGTATGTAAGTGAAACCTTCTCCATTCACCAAAATCATCCCAGTCGGTTCCACGTGTTGGCCCGAGTAACTCATCGGTAGTATGTTCTTGCATGGCAATCCAGTTGCCTTGTCCGCCTGTTAATTTATTCAGTTGTTCATACACAGCTGAAATAGATGGAGGTGTAGGTGCACCGCCGGCCGTATTCGGGGCAATAGAGTTTGGATCTTGTAATTTGGGATCCAATTTGGTACATGAGGACATTGTGCTTATGCCTAGTACAACTGCTAGTGGTAATAAATAATTTTTCATAAACTTTTTCATATTATTAGCTATTAATAATTTCAACATTAAAATCCAATATTAGCACCAATCGTAATTACCATTGGTCTTGGGTATTGAGTATAATCAAATCCACGAGAAGGGATACCATTGATATTTTTATCAACGTTTACTTCTGGATCTATTCCTGTGTATTTGGTAAACAAGGCTAGATTCTGACCAGATGCAAATACAGACAATGATTTGATCATTTGACTCTTCATTGCAAATGAATAACTCAGATTCAAGTTCGATAGTCGAATAAAATCTCCTTTCTCTAGAAAACGGGTTGATACTGATCCAGGATTGAAAGGATGTTCTGGGCTGGTTCCTGCCTCATAAGTAACGTTGCGGGCATTGCGGAGACTACCTTTCAAGAACAAGGCATTTGCAGTATTGTTGTAAACATAATGTCCTGTAACAGCATTAATGAATACACTTAAATTCCAACGGCCATAAGAAAAATTATTAGTCAAGCCTGTAAACAATTTAGGTAAGGCAGATCCCAATAATTGGTTTGCAGCACCATTGGCATAACGAGCATTTCCATTTCCATCAAAACCATTGTAGATAGGCATCGACCAAGTGAAGATGGGATATCCATTGGCCAAGGTTTGTGCAAAAGCTCCAGATAAACCTTGTCCATTTACTACACCTGTGTTGATAGCACTTGGAAGTCCCGTAATATTATTATCAACAGTAGTTAAGTTAAAATTTGCATCCCATTTGAATTTCCCTTTTTGGATGATTTTGTAATTTAAGGCAAGTTCCCATCCTTTGTTAATTACACTACCATTAATATTTGTCCACCAATTGGCTGTTGGAGAAAACCCACCAGGTGTTGGTCCAAAAAATAACATATTGGTTCTTTTGTTATTATAATAATCAACCGAACCAGATAATCTTCCATTTTTTGTAGCGAAATCTATTCCAAAACCAGTGGTAGCAACTTGTTCCCATTTCAAATCAGGGTTACCTTGTTGAACAAATCTGGTTACTGGACCTGCACCAACATCAAATGTTCTTTGTAAATTCAGAGCTGCATAAGAACCCAAATTATCTTGGCTACCTAAGGTACCGTAGTTGGCTCTAATACTGAAATCGCTGAATAATTTACCGAGTGTGTTCTTAGCCCAAGACTCTTGCATTACCCTCCATTTGAATGCAAAAGCGGGGAAGGTTCCATAACGATTGTTCTTACCGAATTTAGAAGATCCATCAGAACGAACTGTTACTGTAAAGAAATATTTGTCGTCGTAAGTATAGTTTAAGCGACTGAAAACAGATTGTAATTCGTTTGCATTATAATCGGGTACAAAAGATGCATAATTTTTAAAATTATTATAACTCTTTACAAATACATCTGTTGGATTTACAACAGGAGTATTCAGACCCCAACCAAAACTACCTTTATAATTGGTTTCAAATTTCTGGAATGAATAACCCGCTATTACATTAAAAGCGTGTTTATCTGCAAATGTTTTATCGTAGGTTAAATAGTGTTCAATCAGTGTTGATTTTGCTTCAGAATTTTGTCGCGTAACACGACCATTCCCTAAAATACTATTTCCGTAGTCTTTACCAAAAACCTCATTGGCACCGCCGTAAGCGTTTGAACCTAAACGAGGATCGGCAAAGCCTGTTCTTTCTGAAGTTGATTTATCAAATCCAAAAACAACTTTATAAGAAAGGTCTTTGGTAATTTGATAACTGGCAGACAAATTCATTAAAAAGCGATTGATAAAATCTCTGTCATCAAAATAAGCAAGCATCTGCGCAGGATTACGTTGATCACCCGGTTGATAAAAAGAACCGTTTGCATTGTAGATCGGATTGGTAGGATTAAATTGTAAGGCAGCACCTAGCAAGCTACCCTGAAAACCTGCGTTGTTTGATAAAGGCGCATACTGGTTTTTAGTATTAGAATAGGTAATATTTGCTTCCAATTTTAATTTATCATTCATCAGTTTCTGACCAAGGTTGGCACGAGCCGTGATACGCTTTAGTCCGCTATTCTTTACAATACCTTGTTGATCATCATAAGAACCACTTAAACGGGCAGTAGTACCTTTATAATTATAACTCCAACTTAAGTTGTAATTCTGTGAAATGGCTTGTCTAAAAATTTGATCCTGCCAATTTGTGTTAGCACCTCTATCAATAGCTTTAACCGCCTCGGCAGCAAGTGAATCACCCGCACCACCAGCAATATTGGCCTTTTTAGCCGCTACCAAGAAATCAGAAGCATTCATTAAATTGTATCTTCTAGCAGTATTGGCAATACTGGTATTCGCACCAAAATTAAAAACACCTGCTTTACCACCCTTACCTTGTTTGGTGGTGATTAAAATAACACCATTTGCACCTCTGGAACCATAGATAGCCGCAGCAGATGCGTCTTTTAGAACCGTGATACTTTCAATATCATTCGGATTTAAAAAGATCAATGGATTTTTAGCAGTTGAACTTCCTTCAACACCACCATTACCTTGAGATCTCTCCCCAGGTGCAGTAACAGGACCAGAACTCAATGTACCTCCTTGTATCAAAGGCACTCCATCAATTACATAAAGAGGTTCTTGTGAACCACTAATAGAACCAGTACCTCTAATATTAATGGTAGCGGCGGCACCAGGCTCACCACTTGCTGGTGTTACAGAAACACCCGCAGCGCGACCTTGCAAAAGCTGATCTGGAGAAGAAATTTGACCACGGTTGAAATCTTTCTCCGAAATTTTGGTAACAGAACCTGTTACATCTTTTGCTTTTCTTGACCCATAACCTACAACTATTACTTCTCCAAGTGCTTCGGTAGAAGAAACTAGTTTTACATCAATGGTTGAAGCACTAATGCTCACATCAACAGAAACAAATCCAGCATAAGAAACAACTAAGGATTTTGCTGTGGAAGGAACATTTAATTTGTAGGAACCGTCGGCGGATGTTTGGGTACCGCTGGTGGTTCCTTTAACAACTACAGAAGCACCTACTAGCGGTGATCCGTCTTTTGAGTCTGTTACTTTTCCGGTAACAGTCTTGGTTTGTGCCTGCGAAAAAATCGCGAATAGGCAAGCAAACACGCCCATAAGAATGGGCCTGACAAGCAATCTTAAATTCATAAATGGCAGTTTATTGGTTATTAAGCGTGTACAAAGTAGACAATTTATATTAGAAAATAATTTTTTGTTAAATTTTCCAAATAAATTGTTTTTACCAATTTTACAAGCAATCAATGTAAAACCGATGACCGAATATAGACTATTGCTAAGTCATTACCCAAGTATAGAATGTAGTTTTTCTCTTAAAAAAAAGCCGCAAACGTTTGCGGTAATATTTGTTGTTGAAATCTTTTACCTTGTAGCTGAAATCAATCCGAATGACCAGCACCACTTTAAAAAAAATAGCTGAAACGCTTGGCTACAGCATATCAACCGTTTCAAGGGCACTAAAACACCATCCAGATATTTCTGCTGCTACCAGAAATAAAATATTAGAGCTCGCTAACTCATTAGATTATGAGCCGAATAGCTTTGCTGTTCACCTGCGCACACAAGACAGTAAACTAATAGGCATCATGGTACCTGCCATATCTAATTTTTTTTATGAAAGCTTTATCTCAGCAATTGAAGAAGAATGTAGAAAAAACGGGTACTCAATTATGATTTTACAAACTGCCAACAACCCCAATATTGAAGCTGAAAATGCGCGACTATTTAGACAAAATAGGGTGAGTGGCGTTTTTGCCTGTATTTCAGCAGAAACACAAAATTTTGACCATTTTACTAAGTTGACCGAATTAAATATTCCTATTGTATTTTTTGACAAAGTGCCTCCAATGGAAGGGCTTAATAAAGTATGTATGGCAGATGAACAAGCAGGCGCATTAGCTGCAACATATATCATCAAGGCAAATAAAAAAAGAGTTATTGGTCTTTTTGGAGATCCACGTTTATCCATCACCACAAAAAGACTATTTGCTTTTAAATCTACCATTGAATTGGCTTCTCAGAAAATTGCATTATCCGTATTACACGCAAATACCTCTGAAAATGCAGAACAACTAATTAATGAAACACTTTCACAAAGTAAAAAACCAGATGCTATTTTTTGTATGAGTGATGAACTACTCATTGGTGCTATGAAAGCCATTCAACAAAAAGAACGAAAAATTCCCAAAGAAATTGGTGTAATAAGTATCAGCAATGGATTCATTCCAAAACTATTTTATCCAGAGATTACTTATGTAGAAACTAGTGGATATAAATTAGGCAAACTTTCCTTCTCCCATTTATTGTCTTGTATCGCAGGGTCAGCTCTTCCGCAAGAGCTAACCCTGGATTCAATTCTAGTAGAAGGAAAATCCATGTAAGTGCAGCTTTCTCAAGAAATAATTAAATCATATTTATTTCATCAATGCCCGAACTTGCTTTTCTAATAAAAGGTATTCAACTTCCATTACGGTAATTCCTTTTTCTTGTGAAGTAGATAAAGCCTCTATTGAGGAAGCAACAGAAATATACAAATCTGCTACCCGTCTGCGAAATTTAAATTCATCAAAGAAAACAGATTTCCGGTTGGTCTCTATTATTTCTTTGCGAATATTTACTAATTTCTCCAGCTTGCTATTCCCAATACTATCTTTCGAATTATTTTTTTCTAATACAGAAATACTGCTGTCCAGGTCAGACACCAATACGGCTAGTTTTTCAGTGAGCTGAAACATCCGCATTCCTTGATTATATAACAGACTGATATCAGCAGTAGTATATCCCTTAGTTGGGTTGGGAAGAATTTCTATCCACTGCTCTTCGGTTTTACCATTTACTTTCAACACCACTTTATACTTACCCACTGGTACCTTTGGAGTAACAAACGCAGAACTCTGTATAGAAGTCTGTGCAATAAATCCTCCTTTCGCCACCTTTGGTGGATTGATATTTAACCCCCAATAAACACGATTTAACCCCTTTAAATTAGTACCATTGAAATCTTTTATTTTTTTATTTGTTGCATCATAAATTTCAATTTTAACGGCATCATTACTCCGCTCTTTTAAGTAATAATAAAAAGTAGGTGCAAGCACTTTATTACCAGCAGCCCATCCAATTAAATTACTTGGAGGCCCAGGTGAACTTGGTGTAAAATCATATTTAAATGCTTGTATAGGAAAAAATATTGCATCCTTATTAATATCGGACTTTATCATTTCACGAAGTGGTTGCAAATTGTCTAGTATATACACTCCTCTTCCATGGGTTGCTATTACCAAATCATTGGTTTGAGCTTGTATTTTTAAATCTCTTACCAAATTATACCAAGGCATGCCTTGGTACTTACTACGCATCCAATTCACCCCACCATCTAAGGATATAAATAAACCCATTTCTGTTCCCAAAAAGAGCAATTTTTCATTTACAATATCTTCCCGCACCACATGCGCAAAGCCCGTAAACTCGGAAGAGTTCAGTCGAGAAAAAGTTTTTCCCCCATCCTTACTCATTACTATATACGTATTATTATCGCCGTACATATGGTGATCTAAAGTGATATACATTCTATTGGGATCTATTGCAGATAACTCAATACAACTGATCCACGCATTTTGCGGAACACCCGCTTTCCAAATTCCAGCACTGCGATTTTCCCATGTTTTTCCGCCATTCATTGTTACCTGTAAATTCCCGTCATCAGTACCTACCCAAATAATCTGTTCATTTTTTGGATGGGGTGTTATGGTGAAAATAGTGCAATGATTTTCTGCACTGGTATTATCTCCAGTGATGCCACCGCTCATATCAGCTTGCTGCTGTATTGATTTATTATTGGTAGTAAGATCTGGAGAAATTTTTTCCCAATTTCTTCCTTCATCAATTGATTTAAAAAGGTATTGTGCCCCCACGTATAAATTAAAAATAGATTTACCCGCTACTGTTTTTTTTGTTGATGGCCCAGGTACAATTGGGGTATTCCAATTCCACCGATGCTCTTCTTCTCCCTCTTGTTTTTTGGGTTTAATATCCACTGCTGTTCCATTCAATAAATTAGAACGGAACATATTACCACCTTGGTATTCTGCAAAAACTATTTTTGAATTGAGTGGACTGGGCTGTACCCAAAATCCATCCCCACCTACCAATGTTCTCCAGTCCACCGATGTTACTCCCCTAGGTGATTGACTGGGTGCTATCCAACTATTATTATCTTGTAATCCCCCATAAATATTATACGGAGCTTGATTATCTATGCTTACATGATAAAACTGGCCGACTGGTAAATTATTCAAAAAATGCCAACTGGATCCTTTATTCAGACTCATATAAACACCTCCATCTGTTCCCAAATACATCATTTCAGGATTATTGGGATTGATCCATAAAGCATGATGATCTGCGTGCGGCTCTACTCCCCCAATGATACTATTATTCCAAGTATTACCACCGTCGTTTGAATAGGCAAAATCAAATGCTGGTCTGTACACTCTTTTTGCATCTTTGGGATCGTAAACAAGTGTACTAAAATAAAAGGGACGAGCAGTGATATTATCTGTTGATGCCATTTTTTTCCAGCTTTCTCCCTCATCATCCGATTGATACAATCCAGGTACTTTAGCTTCTACAATTGCCAATACTTGCGATGGCTTGGATGGATTGATGGTTACTACAATACGACCCAAATCTCCTTCTGGCAAACCTTTACTAAGTTTGGTCCAACTCTTACCCCCATCCACTGATTTATAAAATCCACTACCTGCTCCTCCCGAATTGAAGGAGTATGGTTTGCGGCGAAATTGCCAAAATGAAGCCAAGATAATATTGGGCTGGGTTGGATGAATGGCTATATCGGCACATCCAGTCTCTTCATTTACAAATAATATTTTATCCCAAGTTTTTCCTGCATCGGTTGACTTGTACAATCCCCTATGAGATGAAGACTTCCAGAGTGGTCCCGGCGCAGCAACATAAATGATTTTTTTATCACTCGGATCTATCAGAATTTTACTAATTCGCTCCGTACTATCTAAACCTAATTTCTGCCAATTACTTCCTCCATCTGTTGTTTTGTACAAACCCTGTCCTATAGAAACCGAATTACGCATATTGGATTCACCGGTTCCTGCATACACTGTTTTTGAATTGCCTGGTTCTACGGCTAATGCACCGATGGACTGACAGTATTTATCAAAAATGGGTGCAAAAGAAAGTCCCCCATTTTGACTTTTCCAGATACCACCACCCGCAGTTCCTACATACAAATTAACTTGGCCATCTGCGGTTATTCCTTCCACTGCAGTTATCCTTCCACTCATGGTTGAAGGCCCGAGTGCACGGGCTTCCATTACTTGAAAATGAGAAGTATTGAGGGTTGTTTGCGCCGACACACTAGATGCCAATACCAAGAGACCGCCAACTACTATTTTTTTAATTCGCATAATAATTTCTTTATTCAATTAAAATAGGCTGCTGGCTTTGGCATCTTTTGATTCCTAGCAAGCAGCCTTAAAAATGTATAGAAACGTTTTAATTAGTTTCCTTTAAAAATGGACTCATCAATTACTGGGTTGATGATGATTTTTTTGGTAACCATCATCATCTGTCCCATATCAGATTTAAAAGCCATTTTAATACCATAATCCAACATTTGATAATCGAGCAATTTAACAGACGACTTTACTTCTTGTCCCTGCTGCTTTACGATGCTTTCTTCCTTGTAAATGAGGTCGGTTTTCATGTCGAAAAAATAAAATTTTTCATTGCCATTTTTAGTGACCATCTTAATTTTATTGTATTCAGTACCGTCTTCTTCTTCCTTACCCAATAATTCTACCTTAGACCCTTTTTCTTTGTAATTGATAAAGTCATCTTGGAAATCTAATTCATCCAATTTCACTTTCAACTCTTCTTCAGAAATTGGCTCCATATTGGCTTTGCCCATCAATGGATTCTGAGACCAACCTTTTGTTGGGGTGGTAATATCAATAATTTTATTACCCTGAAATTCAGCATCCATACGCATACCCTTCATTTGAATACCTTGAACAGTAAATGGTATTGCAAGACCTTGTATTTCAATTTGACCCTCTACTTTTATAGATTGTACTTTTGCCCATTTTTCTGTGCCACCAATAGCTGTGATATATTTATTAATGATATCATCTGCCGTTTGTGCACTTAAATTAAGTACTACAGCCAAAAACATGGTAAGCGATAAAATAACTTTTTTCATGATTATTAATTTGAATTTGCTGCCAAGTTAGTAGTAAACCAGCAATAAATATTACAAGGAAGAAAAAATATTTTTTTGTCGATATTTCTGAACCACAGAAATACAATCGCGACTATTTACAGGACTTCTCTAATTCCGCCGAAGCCCCTACACTGCCTAACTTCAAAGCTTGTTGCAAGTCTTTACAACCACCAGCTATATCTTTCAGTATTACTTTTAAAATACCTCGATTCAACCAGATATCTGCATTCCCAATATCTGTTTTAAGCGCAGTATCAAAGTCCCTCAATGCTGCTGGGTATAATTTCAATTGCATATAAGCAATACCTCTGTTGAAACATAAGTCTGGTTTCGAACCTATTAGTTGAACAGCCCTACTAAAATCAGTGATGGCTGTTGCATATTCCTTCTGCTGCATGCGTTCAATACCTCGGTTATAATATGCATTCCCAAAGGATGGATTCAAACGTATGGCATTGGCATAGTCGCCGATGGCTCCTTTTTTATCATTCAGCATTCCCTTTACCAACCCTCTGTTGAAGTAGATATCTGCATATTTTGGATTCAACTGTAATGCGGTATTGTAATCCGTTAAGGCAGCTTCAAATTCACCGGTTCTTTCATATTGAATACCTCGATTAAAATAAGCACCAATATTTCTACTATCAGCTTCAATGGCATTGGTAAAATCTTTTATTGCAGCGGAGGTGTCTTTCAAAGCAAGTTTTACCAATCCTCTATTCACATATAAATCTGAATTTTTGGGATTCAGTACAATTGCTTTATCAAAATCTACCAAGGCCGAAGCATATTGGTTGAGACTGCGCTTGGCTACTCCACGATTGTAATAAATATCGGCATTGGCTTGATGGTCTTTTATTGCCTGATCAAAATCGGGAACCGCACCTGCAAAATCTTCCTTTTTCATTTTACTAAGCCCCCTATTAAAATAAATATTTTCAAGCGTAGCATCCAATGATATTACTTTATCATAATCTTGAATAGCACCAGTATAATCATTCACTGCTGCTTTAGCAATGGCGCGACTATAATATATATCTACAGCAGGATCTAATTGAATTGCACGATCAAAATCGAGCAAAGCTGCACGGTAATTATTGAGTTTTGTTTTTGCAAACCCCCTGTTAAAATAGGCACTCGCAAAACTAGGCTGCAATCTTATGGCATTGGTATAATCGGCAATAGCCCCGGTAAAATCTTGATGAATTGACCTTTCAATGGCCCTATTAAAATAAGCACTCTCGTTTTTGGGATTGAATAAAATGGCTTTATTATAATCCTGTAATGCCCCTTCCATATCTTGCATGGCCGATTTTACTACACCCCTATTAAAATATACATCTCCATATTTGGGATTCAGTTGCAGTGCTTTATTATAATCTTCCAATGCACCATCTAAATCTTTCAATCGTTCTTTCTCAATACCCCTATTAAAGAATATATTTGCTTTTGCATTTAGGCGAATTGCAGTGTTATAATCAGTAATTGCTCCTTGGGCATCGCCCATCAGTCCCTTTGCAATTCCCCTATTAAAAAATAGGTTTGCATCTGTAGAATCTATTTCAATGGCGAAGCCTAAATCTTCTATTGCACCCGAAAAATCGTTCACTCCCTTTTTAGCAATTGACCTGTTTACATAAAGCCCTACTTCCTCGGGATTGGCTTCTAAGGCAAGGGTAAAATCTTGAATAGCACCGCTGTAATTCTTTACCGCTAGTTTTTGTACACCCCTTTTTGAAAGCATTTTCGCGTCTTGTGCTTGTAAACCAACGAAAGCACAAACGCTTATACCAATTAGTAAAATAATATTATTTTTACGCAGCATTAAAGGCAATTTGGGTTAGGGGGAAACTTTAAAATCATGCACAAGATAATTAAAAAATTACCTTATCGAATTATTGTAATTATTGGAATTATTGGTCTAGGGTGGAAATCCCAGTGCAATTGAACCCCTTATAGAGCCAATTTTGGTAAAACAAAATACAATGATTATATTGTAATTTAGAACTCGAAAAGGCATAAGAGGAAGAGATAAAAGATTTACACATATCACTCTAATGGTGGCAATTTTAAAATAACAATCATAAAATAAAGCAACAGAAATATGAAACTATCTTGTATTAAAATTTTATTCATAACTAATTTAAGTTTGGCTACTTATTACTCGAACGCTCAAGGTTGCAGCGATGCTGGATTTTGTACTATAAATAGTTTAAAGCCTAACAGTAATGACAACAGCTTGAAAAATAAAAATCAAATAAAAGTGGGTTTTTCTTGGGGAAGTGCAGACAACTCAGTTTCTATTTTTGGAAATCACATTGAATACAATAGACAAATTTCAAGTCGTTTTGGTATTGATGCAAAAATCACTTCGCTACACCAAAATGGGAATGGCATTTCGAATTTTGGCATTTCGGATATTTATTTAACAGGTAATTATAAATTAAGTGAAAAGCTAAAACTAGTTTTCGGAACAAAGGCCCCATTTACAAATGGCAACAAAAAGAAAGATAATATTGCTCTACCTATGGATTACCAGAGCAGTTTAGGTACATTTGATTTGATTTTAGGAGTGGGGTATGAAGTTAAGAAATGGCAATTTTTATTTGGATATCAACAGCCTTTAAGCCAAAATAAAAATGAATTTTTGAGAGAAAGTTATCCTTTAAATTCTAAATTAAGAGAATTCCAATCAACCAATAAATTCAAACGTAGTGGTGATGTATTGTTGAGAGTTTCGTTTCCGATTATGTTGGCGAAAAAATTAAAGATCTCACCAAGCTTGTTACCTATTTACCATTTAACCAATGACAAATACATAAATAGTTTGGGTATAGAGAATGAAATAACAGGTTCGAAAGGACTGACTTTAAATGGAAATGCTTATTTGGATTACGAGGTAAATAACAAAAATAATTTGCAACTTAATATAGGATTGCCCTTTGTAATAAGAGACACTAGACCAGACGGACTAACTAGAAGTGTTGTCGTAAATTTAGAGTACAAAATAAAATTTTAAATTACGAAAATAATGAAATAGAATGGAATGCTTCTTGGAAATCCCTGTCTAGTAATAGGGGTCAATTTGACTGGATTTTCCACTTCACAAGTTAATCAATACTTTTGGCTTTTCGGTTTTGGGTTTTTGTTCTTCTATTTTGGCATTTCTATAATCTTCTAAAAGGCTTATCAGTTCTGCAATGGCATAGTTGATTTGTTTGCTTCCTGTCTCTAATTTTTCACTCGCTGTTTTGATGAAGCGATGTAATTGTTCTTTGCTGTATAAATCTAAATTGCTTTGTCTGATTGAGTGTAAAGGGTTTTGGCTTTTTGCGATTTGTATTTTGAGTGTGATTTTTAGTTTATCCAATGGATATAAAGCAATACCGCCAATGATTGAGAATAATAGATTTTCATATACAAAACTGATGTAGTCGGCATTGCTTGTATTTAGCTTTCCTGTAGTTGTAATCGTTGGTAGTTCTATATTTTCGGCTTCTTGGATTGGTTCGCTTTTTTCTTCAAATGAAGAAAAAATATTGGTTCTTTCGTTGATTAGATGGGTTAAAATTTCTGCTTCGTGTCCTTGTATGAGTGAGTTTATATCTTCTTCATCGGGTGTATTTACTTGGCTTATTTTTTGGCTTGGTAAAAGCTGGTTTAAAGTTTCAGAATGTTTCTTTGTCCATTCTCTACCTGCTTCATCGCCATTCAAAAAGAAGATGATTTCCTTCAGCTTCGGTAAATCTTGTATCGCTTCTTGGTGTTCTTCGTTCAAAACATTTGTACCGTACAAGGCAAGGCTGGTATAGGTTGTATAAAGTTGAAGCGTTGCACTATCAATAATACTTTCGGTAATAATTAGGGTTTCTGTTTCTGCATTTGGATAGTTTGGATAAAGTCCTTTTCTGTTTGCTGTGTAAAAATGGCGGTCGTCTTTGCCTTTGCTTTCTATGTTCCTGCCATAAAAACTGACGATATTATTTTGCTTGTCCTTCAATGGAAAGATGATGCAGTTTTTTAGTTTGTTGTAATGTGTGCCGTTGTTATATCCTGCTTCTAATTTGGCATTGTAGATATTTCTGCTTTCTGCGTAGGCTCTGGCTTTGCTACTGCTGTAAAGACTTTGTTTGAGTTTGGTAAATATCTCTGTGAGGTTCTCGGTTTGGATGATGGGTTTTGTTGGTACTGGCTGTATGCTTTCATTAATCATTGACTGTGCTTTTTTTATCGCTTCTTGTTTGCTTACATTTTCCTTGTCCTGTATAAACTGTATCGCATCTATCTTTTTGCCGTTCATCTTGCAGTTGCCACTAAAACAAAATACCGTGTTCGTTTCTGCATACACCTGCATACTTGGGTTTTTATCATAGTGGAAGGGACAGCACACCATTTTGTTACGGTTGGGTTTTAAGTGGTAATGCTCCAAAACTGTGAGGATGCTTAAAGACTTGATTATTTCGCTTATTTCCATTGTAAAACTATTTTTATCTTTTTTAGACAACGAAAAAGTAAATATAATTATCCAAATTAGACAACTTAAATTATACATTTTAGATAAATAGTACTTATTTTATCTTTTTTAGATAAATAGTGCTTATTTTATCTTTTTTAGATAAATTTGCAGTGTCATTTCAAAAGAACATAAAATGAGTATTGCAGATAACATAAAGAAATTGAGAGAAGATAAAGGCTTGATGCAAAAAGAGGTTTATAATGAGATTGGCTTAAAACCTGCCCATTACAATAAACTTGAAAAAGCATTGGTTGAACCTTCGCTTGATATTTTAGAAAAACTGGCTTCTTTCTATGGTGTAACCATTGATGAGATAGTGCATTACAGTAATGCCACACCTAAAGCAATTACCGTAGAAGATAAAACAGCATCGGAACAGGTTCGTTTAATTGCTCAACTCAACGACAAGGATAAAAGCACCGTAATGAACATTATTGATACGATGCTTACCAAACAAAAATTTCAAACGTTCTTTGAACAAAATATTCAAATAGCTAAATAAAAATATCATGAGTTTACAAATAATACAAGGAGGAAACGGAAAGCCTACAGGGGTTTTTATTCCGATGAACGATTGGGAAATCATGAAAGAAGAGTACCAAAACCTACAAGCATGGGAAGAACCCGAACCAACGAAAGCAGAAATTTTGGCTGGAATAAAAGAAGCGGTAGAAGAAGTGAAATTGATAAAAGCAGGAAAAATAAAAGCAAAATCTTTAAAGGAATTATTGAATGAGCTATAAGATTGTTCCTACCCATACTTTTGATAGAGAACTCAAAAGGCTTGCTAAAAAGCACCGTTCTATTAAAGCAGATGTTTACGAACTTGGCGAACAACTAGAAGAAAATCCAACCATGGGAGATGAAGTAATTGAACATTGCTACAAAATACGCATGGCAATTACGAGCAAAAACAAAGGCAAAAGTGGTGGTGCTAGAGTGATAACCTATGTATATGTTGCCGAAGAAACCGTTTTCTTGCTCTCTATCTACGACAAAGGCGAACAAGAAGACATCAGCAACCACGAACTCAAAGAATTGATTGAAGCTCTGGGATTGGAAGAATAGAAACAACAAAAGCCACCAAAAGGTGGCTTTTGTTGTTTCTATTCTGTTTCTTTTAACTCAAAAGTTTTTCTAAATCTGCTTTGAGTAAATCCATTTTCGTATCAAGTTTTTTCTTCTTTACTACTTCCGCCAATAACTCCAACTTCTGTAAAATAGATTGCTTTAAAAAACTGTATCGTCCTTCTTCTGACTTACTAAAAAAATTCTCATCCGTTACTATTATCGGGATGCCTATTGATTTTTCATTCTTACGGTAGGATTCTATTTCCTTTAGTCTTTGCAACTCCATTGGCGTTGGCTTTACATTAAATTGAAACAACGCCAACACTAAATCTTTTCCGTAATTTTCATGCTTCAACTTTTTCAATGTATCGCTTATTCCTTTCTCTCCCCATATGTATGGAGTAAACGCTTTGTCTAAATTGACGAAATCTTGTTCCGTTAAATTCGGGTCAAACCCAATTTTCATAAAGCAGCCAAAAATATTATCCTTTACTTCCATTATTTGTGCATGTTTAAATTTAATGGGCCTCGTAAGGTTTGATTTTGCCCGAACTCCCATTGATATGCCTCAATCCTGTTAGGAAATTGCTTGAATGGAACCATTTTCTTATCCAACATAAATGCCCTTGTATATCTTGTTTCAGGGATTAACTTAGAGGTGATACCATTCTTTAAGAAAGTGCCATCAGCAGAATAAAGTTTATATCCCCACGTAGGTTTAAGGCTCTTTAGTGAGTTTCCGTGTACTGCAACCTGTTCTACTACATTAACTCCCCCCTTAGTGGCACTTCCCGCCATTCCATTATCAAGTACATCCCCAATTCTTTTTCCTGCAAAACTCTCTAATAAAGTCCCTCCCTCATCTATTACACCATTAAATCTAT
>RDZY01000007.1 GCA_004294135.1 Sphingobacteriia bacterium | reverse complement strand
CCACTCCCCGAGCAAAAAGCCATAGCCCAGGTGCTCAGTACGGCAGATGCCGCCATCAACACAACCGAAAAACTCATTGCACAAAAAGAACTCCGCAAAAAATGGTTGATGCAGCAATTGCTTACGGGGAAGAAAAGGTTGAAGGGGTTCGGTGGGGAATGGGAAGATGTTGAATTAGGTGAATTATTGGATTATGAGCAACCTACAAAATATTTAGTTAGTAATACACTTTATGATGATTCGTATTCAACTCCTGTTCTAACAGCTGGAAAAACTTTTGTACTTGGATATACAGATGAAGAACATGGAATTTGTAACGATTTACCTGTTGTAATTTTTGATGATTTTACTACTGCATCAAAATATGTTGATTTCCCTTTTAAGGCAAAATCTTCTGCAATGAAACTGCTGAGACCAAAGACTAATGTGATCTTAAAATATGTCTTTGAAGCAATGCAGTTGATGAATTATGCAGTTGGAGGGCATGAACGACATTGGATTTCTAAATTTGTTTACTTGACAGTTCCTTGTCCACCAATCGAAGAACAAACCGCCATTGCTCAAGTGCTGCAAGCAGCAGATAAAGAAATCAGCTTGCTCAAAGCCAAAGCGGAGAAGTTGAGGGAGCAGAAAAAATGGTTGATGCAAGTGTTGTTGACGGGGAAAAAACGTCTGAACCTTGATTCGTCTGATTTTTATGATTAGAATGATTCAGGTTTAGGCGAAGAAAAATCATAATCAAATCATAAATCATTCTAATCAGGTAAATCACAAAAATCACAGTTAAGACAATGATAAACGAGCAATACAAATACAGCGAACTCACTTCCAAAATAATTGGCTGTGCTATGACTGTGCATAAAGCATTGGGAAATGGTTTTCAAGAAGTGATTTATCAAAGGGCTTTAGAAATAGAAATGCGTTTGTCAGGTATTGAATTCAATAGAGAATTTCAAATGCCCATATTTTACAAGGAAGTGCAAATAGGAACGCGAAGGGTTGATTTTTTGGTAGAAGGCATAATTTCTGTAGAGTTAATAGCTATTACGAAATTGGAAGATGTTCATTTTGCTCAAGCCATCAACTATTTAGAGGCGTACAATTTAGAAATTGGTTTGCTGATAAACTTTGGCGAAACCAGTTTGAACTTCAAACGGCTTACTAATAAGAAATTCAAATCACCAAAATCAAACGAATCACCAAAATCATAGTTCAGACAATGTTACTCCAATACGCTTCCGACCTTCATTTAGAATTCCCAGCCAACAAGGAATATCTAAAACAGCACCCTTTGCTGCCTGTTGGTGAAGTATTGGTATTGGCGGGTGATATTGTACCTTTTGCGGTGATTGACAAACACAAGGATTTTTTCTCTTATGTAAGTGATCATTTCGAAACTACTTATTGGCTGCCCGGCAATCACGAATACTACCATTTTGATATAGCCGAAAAAAGCGGTGTGCTAAATGAAGCCATTCGCAGCAATGTGTTTTTGGTGAACAATACTTCGATGGTGCATGAAAATGTGAAATTGATTTTCTCTACGCTTTGGAGCCATATCAGTGCCGGTTACCAATGGCAAATAGAACGTAGCCTGAATGATTTTCATTTGATTAAGCACAAAGGCTATCGCTTTTCAGCTGAGCAATACAATCAACTGCATGAGGAGAGTTTGATGTTTATTCAAAACGAATTGAAAATAGTTCAAGTAGAAAAAACAGCTGTTTTTACCCATCACTGCCCAACTTTTTTAAACTACCCTGAGCAATACAAAGGCGATGTGCTGAATGAGGCCTTTGCGGTGGAGCTTTATGATTTGATTGAATCTTCCTATATTGATTACTGGGCTTATGGGCATCACCACTGCAATATTTCTGAATTCAACATAGGAAAAACTAAGTTGATAACCAATCAGTTGGGCTACATACAGCGAAACGAACATTGGCTATTTGAAACAAATAATATGATTGAGATATAAGCCTATGAATTATTACTTGTTTATAGATGAAACAGGCGATCATGGTTTAACCACACTAAACCCTGACTTTCCTGTATTTTTACTTTGTGGAGCATTGATAGCTGAACAAGAGTACGAAAAAATTAAAGGCTCATTTAATGCCATAAAAACTAATTTGTGGGGAAATAAGTCGGTTATATTTCACAGTCGGGATATAAGAAAATGTGAAAAGGAGTTTTCAATTCTTTTTAATCTTGATAAAAAGAAATGGTTTTATGACCATTTAAATGCAGCAATAGCACAGCATGACTATACAATTATTACATCGGCCATACAAAAAGATAATTACATCAGAAAGTTTGGCAAACTATCAAACGATGTGTATGAGCTTGCATTGTCATTCATTATCGAAAGGGCTATCTTTTACCTTGATGACGTAAATGATAACGCAAAAAAGCTATTTATTGTAATAGAAAAAAGAGGGAAAAAGGAAGACAAAAAACTAGATGAACATTTTCAACGGCTTCTGTCTAGGGGTACAAGTTACGTTTCTGCTGATAGGCTTAAGGGCTATGACTTAAGCATTCATTTTAAGAATAAAAAAGAAAACATCAATGGATTGCAATTGGCTGATTTAATTGCGTATCCAATAGCAAGAAATGTAATAGAACCCTATCGAGCAAATCCTGCATTCGATATTGTTCAACAAAAAATATACAGTAAAAACGGGAAGCGTTATGGCCTTAAGATTTATCCATAAAACAAGAAGCTCAACTTTCGCTGAGCTTCTTGCCGATCGGGGACACCCCGGTCCAAAGATTCTTTTTGCAAGGCTCGGTACATTTCTGGATGTATCGAGCCTCGAAACTCCTTTTTCCAAATGGGAAAATGAGCACTGCAAAGGTAAGCACATAAATTGAAAAAGCAAACGAAATCAAAATGAATTTGATTAATAACAGTCATTCAATAGAAGAAATCAATTCTTTGCATTGCTATGTAAATTCTCTAAAAGAAAGTTGGAATTGGGTGGTTGGCATTGATTATCAAATGGTTAGTCAAAAATTTAATTCTCTGTATTCGACACCCGATCCTCTAAAAATTAAAAACTAATGGACACACCAAGTTTCAAAGAAGACCATATCAGCCAGATTCCGGCATTGCAAATGCTGATGAATTTGGGCTATACCTATTTAAGTCCGGCAGAAGCCGACAGGCAAAGAGGCGGCAAAACTTCCAATGTATTGCTAGAAGATGTGTTGCGGAAGCAGTTGAAGGAAATCAACAGCATCCGAGTAAGTGCCACTAAGACCAGTATTTTCACAGACGACAATATTGAACGGGGCATACTGGCATTGAAAAATCTGCCTATGAATGAAGGCTATATTGCCGCAAGTGAAAAGGCTTATAACCTACTCACTTTAGGTCAGGCATTGGAGCAAAGTGTAGATGGTGACAAAAAGAGTTTCACCCTGCAATACATCGACTGGAAAAACATCAGCAACAATGTATTTCATGTAAGCGAAGAATTCAGTGTAATGCGAAGCACCAGCAAAGAGCATTACCGACCCGACTTGGTTTTGTTTGTAAATGGCATTCCGCTTTGCATCATCGAGTGCAAAAGACCTGATATGAAAGAGCCATTGAAACAGGCAATCAGTCAGCATTTACGAAATCAGCAAGAAGATGGAATCAGAATTTTGTATGTGTATTCGCAACTCACATTAAGCATTGCCACACAAGAAGCCGCTTATGCTACCAACGCTACTCCTGAAAAGTTTTGGGCAAAATGGCATGAGAAGTTTAACTCTGATGAAGAAGAACGCAACTACAAAAACAAATTACAAGAACTCAAAAACAAACCGCTTCCAAATTCTATAAAAGATCAATTGTTTTCTGACCGCTTCAAATATGTTCGACAATACTTTGATGCACTAGAACAAGAGATAATTTTGCCAACCGAACAGGATTATTATTTGTTTGGCTTGTGCCGTCCTGAAAGATTGATGGATATTGTTTTCAATTTTGTATTGTTCGACAACGGAGAAAAAAAAGTAGCCCGCTATCAGCAGTTTTTCGCCATCAAAAAATCCATGCAACGTATTAAATACGTTGAAAACCTGCCTGACGGCAAGGCAGGTGGAAAACGCAAAGGTGGTGTAATCTGGCATACACAAGGAAGCGGAAAGTCTTTAACTATGGTGATGCTGGCACAAGCCATTGCTATGGAACCAAGCATTCGCAATCCTAAAATCGTATTGGTTACCGACCGAACAGATTTGGACAATCAAATTACAGGCACATTTCGCAAGTGTGGCAGGTTTGTAGAAAATGCTACCACAGGTCAGCGATTGGTTGAATTACTGCAGAACAAAAGCGATGCAGTAGTAACCACCATCATCAACAAATTTGTGGCTGCAGTAAAGAAAATAGATAAGCCTTTAAAGAGCCACGATATTTTTGTGTTGGTAGATGAAGGACATAGAACACAGCATGGCACTTTCAATATTGACATGCAAAAGACCTTGCCAAATGCCTGTTTCATTGCCATGACGGGAACACCGTTATTCAAAAAAGACAAAAGCACCGCAGAGAAATTTGGCGGTATGATTGATGCTTACACGGTTGACCAAGCCGTAAAAGACAAAGCAGTTGTTCCATTACTTTATGAAGGAAGATTGGCGTTGCAAAATGTAAATGCCAGTCCCATTGATACTTTTTTCGGCATGGTTTCAGAGCCATTAACCGAATACCAAAAAGCAGACATCAAAAAGAAATTTGCCCGAAACGACCATTTGAATTCTGCCGAACAAAAAATGCGAATGATTGCCTGGGACATCAGTTATCATTTTCGTGACAACTGGCAAGGCAGGACCCCATTCAAAGGTCAGTTGGTTTGCGATAAAAAAGTAAATGCCATCAAGTACAAAGAATACTTGGATGAAATAGGCATTGTAAGTTGCGAAGTATTGATTTCTTCCATTGACGAAAGAGAAGGTGAAGAAAGTGCTTATGAAAAGTCAACCGAAAAGGAGAATCAGTTTTGGAAAAAGATGATGGATGAACATGGCAATTCAAAAAGCTATGAAAAGAATATCATTAGTCGATTCAAAAATCAGAAAGACCCCGAAATCATTATCGTAGTTGACAAATTACTTACGGGTTTTGATGAACCTAAAAACACAGTTTTATATCTCACAAGAAATTTACAAAGTCATAAGCTATTACAAGCCATTGCAAGGGTAAACCGCATTTATCCTGACAAAGAATTTGGTTACATTATTGACTATTATGGTGTGATTGAAAATTTAGACGATGCTTTACAGTTGTATTCGTCTTTTGAAGATTTTGATGATGAAGATTTGGCGGGAACAATGACCAATATTTCGGATGAAATCAAAAAACTACCGCAAAAGCATTCCGACCTTTGGGATATTTTCAAAACTATTGCGAACAAACGTGATGCAGAAGCCTATCAACAATTATTGAAAGATGAAGCAATAAGAGTTTTGTTTTACGATAAACTGGCTGCATTTGCCAAGGGCTTGAAACTGGCTTTATCTTCTATTCAATTCCATAAGGAAGTAGAAGAAAAGGTAATCAATCGCTATAAAGAAGATTTGACTATGTTCTTGAAATTGCGTTTGGCAGTTGTTGAGAGATACAGTGATGAAATTGACTACAAACAATATGAAGGTCAAATTCAAAAGCTGATAGACACACATATTACCACCGAGAAAATTGAAACCATCACTGAATTGGTAAACATTTTCGACAAAGACAAATTTCAGCAAGAAGTAGAATACACCACCGGAAAAGCAGCTAAAGCCGACAAGATTGCCAGCAGAACAGCGAAGCACATCACAGAGAAAATGGATGAAGATCCGGCTTTTTACAAAAAGTTTTCGCAAATGCTGAGAGAGACCATTGCTGACTATGAAGCCAAACGAATCAGTGAAGCACAATACCTGAACAGGGTTCAAGACATCATGAACAATGTACTGGCTCATACCGACAATGATATTCCAGAGCAGTTAAAAGACAGAGATGTTGCCAAAGCCTTTTACGGCTTGACAGTTGAGGCACTTTCAGAAAAGATACAAGATAATGTTGTTCGCAAAGAAATTGCAACACAAACGGCTGTTCAAATTGACGACCTTATTCAAAATGCTGTTTTAGACAATGGGAAACCCATTATTGATTGGCAATACAAAACAAACATCACCGGTAAACTTCTTATCGAAATTGGCGACTATCTGATTGATGAGGTTCGTGACAAATACAATGTGGACTTGGCATTTAATGACATGGATAAAATTGCAGAAGATTGTATTGAAGTAGCTAAAATCCGTTACAAGTAATGACAGCAGCGATTCAATTTGGCAGTAGAACAATAGATTTTCGTTTGGAGTATTCAGACAGAAAATCGCTTGGTATTACGGTAACTCCTGAAATGGAAGTTTTGGTAAAAGCACCGACCGATACTTCCATGGAAAAAGTAAAAGAGAAAATAAGAAAAAAAGCTCCATGGATAATTAAGCAACAAAGTTTCTTTCTTTCCTTTCAACCAAAGACACCACAACGGAAATACATCAACGGAGAAACACATTTGTATTTGGGCAGACAATATCGCTTGCAAATTCAAATTGGAAAAGACGAATCTGTGAAACTAATAGGCAAATTCATTGAAGTAATAGCTAGTGACAAGTCAAGAGCAAAATACTTATTAAACGATTGGTATTTGCAACATGCACGGACAAAGTTTCATGCCATTGCAGCACCACTAATCGACAAATTCAAAAAACACAAAGTTGAACCCAGTTCTATTGTTCTTAGAGACATGCCGACACGTTGGGGAAGTTGCACACCAAAAGGAAAAATCATTTTAAATCCTGAATTGATTAAAGCACCAAAAGCCTGTATTGAATATGTTATTATACACGAACTTTGTCATTTAATACATCACGACCATACTCAGAAATTTTTAGATTTACAAACCAAGGAAATGAAAGACTGGGAAAAGTGGAAAATGAAATTAGAGAAACTATTAGCATGAAAACCTACACAAAAAAGCATATATATTTTCAAGTCGCACAAGCTCAAGCACAGACCAAAGCTTGCGAAAATTATTTCTTGCCAAATGACAAGTATATTTTCATTATTGTTTTAGATCTTTGTTTCAAAAAAAATAAACAATGGAAAAAGTATCCATAATACTCAATATATTTTTCATATTAACAACGATTTTAACTGTATGGCAATTTTACAGGGCAAGTAATCAATCAAAAAAATTTATGATTATTGTTATCGTATGGATGATAGTTCAATATGAATTGGGGAAAACTGATTTTTACGACAATCAAACAACACTGCCTCCAAGATTTATCTTATTAATTTTTCCGCCATTTTTATTAATCATTATAATGTTTATAACACTTAATGGTAAAAAATTTATTGATCGTTTAAGTCTCAAACATCTAACACTTTTGCATACAATTCGAATTCCAGTAGAAATAGCCTTATACTATCTTTTTATTGCAAAAGCAATTCCTCAAATAATGACTTTTGAAGGAAGAAATTTTGATATAATTGCAGGTTTTACAGCACCATTTATTTTTTATTTCGGAATCATTAAAAATAAAATTTCAGATAAACTTCTTATCGTATGGAATGTATTAAGTCTGGCATTGCTAATAAACATAATTATAATTGCACTTTTATCTGCAAAAACACCTTTACAGCAATTTGCATTTGATCAACCAAATATTGCACTTGCACATTTTCCATTTAATTGGTTACCGAGTATTATTGTGCCTTTGGTTTTGTTTTCTCACTTAACAAGTTTGAGGCAAATTATAATGAGTCAGAAGAAAAAAACAGCTAAGGTGGGGGACAAGGTGTTTTTGTAATATTAGCTTTTATGCCAAAAATCCTGCAAAACAAGAGCAGAATTTGCTAATTTTAAATTATGAAATGGGAAGGATATATTTGGTTATATTAGCAGTACAAACTCTTTAACGAAAAGCACTGCCATGCAATACTTTAAGTTTTACAACAAACAGGATATTTTATCGGTTACCCGCATTCGCCGCTTTGAGACCAAAATTGGAGAGCGAATACAAGTTATCTCTAGCGAGTCGAATCTTGAAACGGCTTTGCAATCTTCCACAGCTACCCATATTATTATCGGTATTCCTGAAGATATTGGCGTAAGGGCGAATGGTGGTATTGGTGGGGCGGACTCTGCATGGATTCCTTTTTTACAAGCATTTCTCAATTCCCAGAGTAATGATTTTTTAGAAGGTGGAAATATAATGGTACTAGGGCATTTCGATTTTACAATAATCAATGAATTGATTGAAAGAAATGCATACAATGCCGAAGAAAAAATGGAAGCATACCGCCATGCAGTAAATACCATTGATGATGCTGTTGAACAACTGATTCACTTAATTACACAGTGTAAAAAAATTCCCATTGTAATAGGGGGGGGACACAATAATGCTTATCCCTGTATTAAAGGTGCGGCAAAAGGTCTTTATAAAGCAGGGATGATTCCTATTGCACAAATCAACGCAATTAATGTTGATGCCCATGCAGATTTTAGACCCATGGAAGGCAGGCATAGCGGTAATGGATTCAGCTATGCAGAAGCCGATGGCTATTTAGAAAAATACTGCGTTATTGGGATACACGAAAACCGAATTCCACAAAATGTATGGATGGATATGGTGAATAACCCTTTTGTAGATTGTATTACGTTTGAAGATATTTTCATTCACGAAAAAAGAAGCTTTTTACAAGCAATTAGTCACGCTACTTCCTTTACCGATGATACCATTTGTGGCGTAGAATTAGATATGGATTCCATTGCTGGTGTACTAAGCAGTGCGCAGTGTTCCGTTGGAATTACAGCCCTACACGCGCGGCAGTATATGCAATTTGCAGCAGCAGATGCAAAGGTTGCCTACCTGCATATATCTGAAGGCGCAACTCGTTTAACCGATGGCAGAACAGATGCCAGTACTGGGGAATTAATCAGCTATTTAGTAAGCGATTTTATAAAAGCACAAATGATATATTAACTATTTATTTTGTTTTTCATTTTGTTAAGAACTCAGTTACACTTACCTTTGCACCCGATTGAGCGAATAGTTGATTATAATCTCTCAGGTAGACAAAAAGAGAGCCATTCTTTTTCTAACGATTACACCCTTTTACTCCTACCGAGCTCGACAAAATAATGTAAAAAATAAAATTAAATAAAATGAAAGGCGACATTATGCCCTCTATTGTACAAATAGACGCGGCTCAATTAAGTGAATTGGTACAGGAAGTTAGAGAAACACTGGCAACAGAAATGTTTGTTCAGAACAGAGAAGAAAAAAAGAAAGCATTTAATGCAATCGATTTATGGAAAATTCATCGCGAAAAGCGTTCTGCAAATCTGAATTTCAAATCACAATTTTAGCTCCATCCCGTAAAGAAAAAGTTAAGAGCCCTTCGGGGCTTTTTTTATGCCTTAAAATCAATTATAAGCATTTACTTTTATGCTATTATTCAACCTAATATTGTCACCATGCAAATTGAAATACTAAAATCTAAAATTCACCACGCTGTTATTACCGAAGCCAACCTGCATTATATTGGTAGCCTCACTTTAGATGAAGACTTGATGGACGCTGCTTCCATGGTTGAATATGAAAAAATTCAGATCGTGAACATGAATAATGGAGAACGCATTGAAACCTATTTGATTAAAGGAAAAAGAGGAACAGGTGTTTGTTGTTTAAACGGACCTGCAGCTAGAAAAGGAGAAGTAGGTGATGTGGTTATTGTATTGTCTTATGGACTGATACCCGCAATTGAAGCAATAAATTGGTCGCCCGTTATTGTTTTCCCCGGTAAAGACAATTTGTTAACCCAATAAATTATGCTATGCGGGTTACACTGATTGGTTCGGGTAATATGGCCACTTATTTGGGTAAGCAATTCATGCAAAATGGGCATACGATTGCGCAGGTTTTTAGTCGCCAATTACTCCATGCCTCTCAACTGGCTCAATTACTCCAAGCCGAGCCTATTAACTCATTTGGGTTAATTCATCAAGAGGCCGACCTCTATATTGTTGCTGTAAAAGATGCTGCAATTGCAGATATAGCAAATGCCATTTCCCTCCCCCAAAAATTGGTCTTGCATACTTCTGGCGCCGTTTCTAAAAATATATTGAATACCATATCCAATTGCTATGGGGTGTATTGGCCTTTGAAAATGATTCGAAAAAACACCGAAATTTCTACCGATTTAACCGCTGTAATGGATGGAAACAATACAGATGCCCTTCAACAAATCAAACAGATTTTTACGCCCTTTTCCGCTATGCTTATCACCGCCGACGATGCTATGAGAGCAAAAATGCATTTGTTGGCTTCCTTCACCGCCAATTTCTCCAATCACTTGTACAAGCTTGCCGCTGATTTCTGTGCAGCAGAACAAATTCCTTTTAATAGTTTTTATCCCATCATTCAAGAAACAGCCATCGCTATTCAAACGAAGGAGCCCAGTTTGTTGCAGGCTGGTGCTGCATTCAGAGCTGATGCTTCTACCATACATCAACACCTAGAATTGCTGCAAAATCATCCTTCTATGCAAGAATTATATAAGGCTATTAGCAATAGCATTTTATCTACCTACCACCATTCAAAAACCAATACGGAATGCAGATTGTAAAAACCGCTGTTGAACTAACCCATTTATTGGAAAGTTTTAAGCATCAAAAAATTGGTTTTGTGCCCACCATGGGGGCTTTGCATAAAGGACATATTTCATTAATTGATGCCAGTAAATCCCATTCAAACATTACGGTCTGTAGTATTTTCATCAACCCAACCCAATTTAATCAACAGGCTGATTTTGATAAATATCCCATTACCCTAGCCGAAGATATTCAACAATTGGAGCAGGCTGATTGTGATATATTGTTCCTGCCTTCTTTGGCAGAAGTATATCCGAATGGAACTACCCCCATAAAATCCTACCCACTGGGCAATTTAGCCAATATACTGGAAGGGGCTTTTAGACCCGGCCACTTCCAAGGTGTTTGTCAAGTTGTAGACTGCCTTTTAGCATTGGTGGCCCCCCATTTTATTTTTATGGGACAAAAAGATTATCAACAGTGTAAAGTGGTGGAACAATTATTAAAAATGCCCCACTTAAACCATCAGGCTAAGCTGATTAGCTTACCTACTTTCCGTGAAAAATCCATGCTGGCAATGAGCAGCCGAAATAGGCGACTCTCAGCCGATGATTTGGAAAAAGCTGGGGAACTTTACCAATCGCTTTTGTACGTGACAAACACACTAAAACCGGGCAATGAAAAAGCTTGTTTGCAGAAAGCAACCCACAACTTATTACAAAATGGGTTTCACTCGGTTGATTATATTGCGCTGGCAAATGCCAATAGCCTTATATTAATTGAGCAATGGGATGGGCTTGAACCATTGGTGGTACTGGGTGCGGCTTTCTTGAACGGGGTTCGGTTGATTGATAATTTGATTCTGCCAGTCCATTTAAAGGGACTTCACTAACTTTACACGCAGCATATTTTATTCTA
Source organism: Sphingobacteriia bacterium (assembly GCA_004294135.1). Taxonomy (GTDB): domain Bacteria; phylum Bacteroidota; class Bacteroidia; order Chitinophagales; family Chitinophagaceae; genus Sediminibacterium. The sequence continues at coordinate 265,576 of RDZY01000007.1, read as the reverse complement.
ACGCAGAGATATGCCATTCTAAACACTTATTATACTCCGTGTTATGGCTACTGCGCATCAGTCTATTTCAAAAATAACCACTTATACCATCAGAGAGATGAAGAAAAGTGGAAAAAAGATTGCTATGCTTACCGCATACGATTATTCTTTTGCTCAATTAATTGACCAAGCAGGAATTGATATTATTTTGGTGGGCGACAGTGCCAGTAATGTAATGGCTGGTCACGAAACAACGGTGCCCATTACATTAGATCAAATGATTTATCATGGAGCATCGGTGGTAAGGGCCGTGAAGCGGGCATTGGTGGTGGTTGACCTGCCTTTTGGAACTTATCAAACCAATACAGAACTCGCCATGCAAAGTTCCATTCGGATTATGAAAGAAACGGGTGCTCACGCAGTTAAGCTAGAAGGGGGTGAAAATATGGCGGCGACCATTCTCAGTCTTGTTCAGTCTGGAATTCCAGTGATGGGTCATATTGGACTAACACCTCAAAGTATTTACCAATTTGGGACTTATAAAACCAGGGCTTCCAATGAAACCGAAGCCGAGCAATTAATGAAAGATGCCTTTGCTTTAGAGGCGGCTGGTTGTTTTGCCATTGTAGTAGAGAAAATTCCATCAGCCCTTGCTCAAAAACTGGCTGCCAGTATTTCCATTCCACTTATTGGCATTGGTGCTGGGCCTTATTGCGACGGTCAGGTATTGGTAATGCATGATATGCTGGGTTTACAGACCGATTTTACCCCCCGCTTTATTCGCCAATATGCCAATTTGCAATCGGTAATTATTGGGGCAGTGCAACAGTATGCGGAAGATGTACGAAACCAGTCTTTTCCCAACCAGTCTGAGTCCTACTAATATCAGCGCACATTGGGTAATTTAGATGAAGCATCCCATTTTCTGTATGCTTTAAACCAAGAACTATTCCATAGTTGATAGCGTGGGATGATATTTTTTTCCAGTCGCTTTAAAAAATCAGGGTATGATTTTTGGGCGGATGGAGTCCACAAAGTCTCACACAATGCCGTCATTCTTGGCAGGACCATATAATCTACTTTCTTTTCGGTTTCCATATATTCTGTCCATACATTGGCTTGCCCCCCAATAATTTTATTTTCAAGACCTTTATCCAAAATAGCTTTTGGAATGGGCTCGTAATTGTACACAGCTTCTAAGGGATTATAGCCATGAATGGAGAGACTATCATTGGGATTTTGCGATTGGTAGTGATCAAAATATAAAGGTTTGCCTGGGGTATTGATTACGCTAAAACCTTTACTAGCGGCGTCTATGGCTTGTTTTTCAGTACCCCAGTTCATTACAATAGTTGTGGTATCAAGTTCTCCTTCATTAATTTCATGCCAGCCAATGGTTTGTCGCCCTTTTTGCTTTAAAAATTGGGCAATAAATTCTATAAAATAGGTCTGTAATTGGGTCTCGTTTTTTAACCCATTCAACCTCATAAAAGCTTGTGAGGCAGTGTCTTGTTTCCACCAAATTTTACTGCATTCATCGCCACCTACATGAATGTATTTTGAAGGAAAAACTTCGAGTAATTCTTCAAATACCGATTCTAAAAAACGAAAAGTCTCGGGCTTGGGTGCCAATACATTGTTTTGCCGATTGTACATACCCCAAGTAGTGGCTACATTCCAAGTGGTATCAGGCTTTGTGCTGAGTTGGGGGTAGGCAGCAATAACGGCCCTACTATGTCCCGGTATATCAATTTCGGGAATGATATTAATAGCTCTTACTGCCGCATAATCAACCACTTCTTTTATTTCTTTTTTGGTGTAGAAGCCGCCATAAATGGTGGAATCGTACTGCGGGGGATTGTCTTTAAAATGACCGATAAGGGTAGCTGCTCTCCAAGATCCAATGCTGTTGAGTTTGGGATAATTTTTCATCTCCATTCTCCAGCCCTGATCGTCGGTTAAATGCCAATGAAAAGTGTTGAATTTATGAAAAGCCAGATAGTCGATATACTTTTTAATATAACTCAATGGAAAAATATGTCGTACTACATCTAAGTGCATACCACGGTAGCTAAAGCGAGGATAGTCGTTTATTTCCAGGGGAGATAGTAATGCGGTTTTCGACTCATATATTGGCAACAATTGTAGTAATGTTTGGGTGGCGTTCACCAATCCCCGAGCATCATTAATTTGTATAAAAATCCCTTTAGCGTTGATAGATAATTTGTATTGTTCATCATGCGTTAGTGTTGAGTCTTCAATGATAGTAATGGCTGCAAAACTGCCACTACTTGTTTTTGCAGATGTTAAATCAAGCTCTATAGCGCACTGCTGTTGAATGGCTTGTTTCAAATAATTGGCTTGCACCATAAATTTTTCTGGGGCAATCATTGGGAACTCAGTTTTCAATAAAAATGTTTTTCCCTTGGGTTGAATGATGCTAACTGGTTTTGGAATAATTGATAAGGGAGATTGGCTAAATCCATTCAATACAATCAATAAAATAATTGCTAAAGTGAGTGTTCTCTTCATATACGTATAGCGGCTTTAAAATCTTTGAATCATAAAATTACCGAATTGCAGCACCATTTGGTAATTTGCAGCATGAATACACCCATTTTTATTACTGGAATTGGTACGGATATAGGTAAAACGCTGGTATCTGCCATAATAACTGAGGCATTAGAAGCTGATTATTGGAAGCCAGTACAAGCAGGATTTGCCGATGGTACGGATGCAGAAAAAGTGACTTCACTGCTCAGCAATAAAATTTCTGTGGTGCATCCAGAACTCTATAAACTGGCACTGCCTGCATCTCCACATATTGCTGCTAGAGAAGAAAAAGTAGAAATAGAAGTCGTAAAATTATTGCAGCATGCACAAGAACTTCAAGTACAAATAAATGGAAAGCGATTGTTGATTGAAGGCGCTGGAGGATTGCTTGTGCCCTTGCATAAAAATTTATTACTGGTAGATTTTATCAAACTATTACAGGCAAGGGTAATACTCGTAAGTAGAAATTATTTGGGTAGTATTAATCATTCGTTGCTGACTGCTGCTTTTTGCAGATCGAATGATATTAATGTTCTCGGATGGATTTTTACGGACAGTTATATGAGTTATGAAGACGAGATTGTGGCATGGAGTGGTTACGATAAAATTGCCAGTATACCCAAGCTTGTCAATATAGATGAGCCAACCATTCTTGCAGAAGCAAAGCGGATTAAACCCATGTTAATAAAAGCAGGTTGTTGATATGTTAAAGTCAGATTTAAGAAAAGAATACAAACAAAAGCGAAGACTGCTAGATGGCAGGGAGCGACTGCGCTGCGATGATTTATTGTTGTTGCAGTTTCAACAGATCAATTTTACCGGAATTCAAACGATACTTACCTATTGGCCAATAACCAACCACGCAGAACCCAATACCCATTTATTCAATGGATATCTTAGGCATATGATTCCTGATATGCGTTTTGCTTACCCAGTGGTTCAAAATGAAACGGAGATAAACGCAGTATTAATTAGCGAAGAAACTGTTTATAAAACCAACCAATGGGGAATTACAGAGCCTGAAACTGGGTTGGTAATTGCTCCAACGGCAATTGATATGGTTTTAGTGCCTTTGTTAGTGTTTGATGAAAAAGGATATAGGGTAGGGTATGGGAAAGGTTATTATGACCGGTTTTTGTCGCTTTGCAGCAGTAATTCCCTCATTGTGGGCTTTTCTTATTTTGAACCCATAGCATTCATTAGCGACACCCATGAATTTGATATACCTTTGAGCCTAGGAATCACCCCGCAGCATATCTATGAATTTTAATACTATTTTTCTCACTTCCTTTCGCGTTTTGCTACTGCCCATTGCTGCTATTTATGGGTTGTTCATTATGATTAGGAATCGTTTGTTTGATAGAAAAATAATTGCGTCTGCCGCATTTAATTTCCCCATTATTTGTGTTGGAAATATTGCCGTAGGTGGAACCGGCAAATCGCCGATGGTGGAATACTTACTCGAATTATTGAGTCCCCATTTTAAAATGGCCACTTTAAGTAGGGGTTATAAAAGAAAAACAAAGGGTTATGCATTGGCCAATAGTACCACCACCGCACTTGAAATAGGAGATGAACCCATGCAGTTTGCAACCAAATTTCCGCAGGTAGCGGTAGCAGTGGGGGAAGAGCGAATTGTGGCAATACCTTATCTATTGCAGGATCATCCAGAATTGGAAGCAATTATACTAGACGATGCTTTTCAGCATAGAACAGTTCGTGCAGGATTTAATATTTTGTTAACCGATTACCACAATCTTTATACAAAAGATTTCTTTCTACCTACTGGCGACTTAAGAGATGAATGGGCTGCTGCTAAAAGAGCAGAAGTGATAGTAGTTACCAAATGCCCCACCCAATTATCTACTGCACAGAAAGCTACAGTATTGCGAGAGCTTAAACCATTGCCATTGCAGCGGGTGTTTTTTAGCACGATTGAATATGGTATACCTTATCATATTTGCAATAGAGAAACGCAGTTAAATATTACCACGGAATACGAAGTATTATTGGTTTGTGGAATTGCCAATCCCAAGCCATTAAAAGAATTTTTATTGCATCATACCCATGCGTATTATCAGCAGGATTATGCAGATCACCATATTTTTTCTGTGGATGATTTGTTGGAGATCAAAGAAAAATTCAACCAGATTACCGCAGAAAAAAAACTTATTCTCACTACAGAAAAAGACGCAATGCGGTTAATAAAATACAGAGACGAATTACTCAATATTCCTTTTTATGTGATGCCAATTAAGCATACCATTCTTTTTGATGAAGGTGCACAGTTAGATGAAATGCTGGTACAATTCATTCGTAACTTTACTTTTAATAGTGCCTTATGATTCCTAAAAAAACAAAATCAAAACAAAAACAAAAAGCCAAGACCATTACGGTTCAAACCATAAAAGGAAAACTAGATGTAACCCGCTCTGGGATTGGTTATATAGTGGTAGATGATGCATCGGGAGATGTATTGGTGCGTCCCAACGATTTTTTTACCGCATTGCATGGTGATACCGTAAGGGTGAAAGTGATTAAAGAAAATGCGAGGACTGGAAAAAAAGAAGGCAAGATTACTGAAGTGGTAGAGCGCAAGCAGACTGAATTTATTGGTCACTTACAAGTATCAGCGCACCACGCTTTTTTTGTGCCAGATACGGATAAACCCATGCCTGATCTCTATATTCCCATGAATGAATTGAATGGAGCAAAACACAAAGATCGGGTGGTAGCGCGACTGGTGAAATGGGATAAAGACGATAAGAAACCAGTAGGAGCGGTGGTAAGTATTATGGAAGCGGACAATGAAAATGATGCTGCCATGAAAGAACTATTGGCAGAAGCAGGATTTCCTTTGAGTTTTTCAGAAGATGTATTAGCAGAAGCTGCTCAGTTCAATGATACCATTGATCCTGCTGAAATTGCGCTTCGTAGAGATTGTAGAGATATACTTACTTTTACGATTGACCCAATAGATGCAAAAGATTTTGATGATGCTATTTCATTTCGCAAATTGAGTGATGACAAGTATGAGATTGGTGTGCATATTGCAGATGTAAGCCACTACCTTCAGCCTGATACGGAATTAGATAGAGAAGCGTATAAAAGGGCTACTTCGGTGTACTTGCCCGATCGGGTAAATCCCATGTTGCCCGAAAAAATTTCGAATGAATTGTGTTCATTAAGGCCGCATGAGGACAAACTTACTTTTGCTGTTGTATTTCAGGTAAATGCACAAGGGGAGGTAAAGCAATATTGGATTGGCAGAACGGTAATACATTCTAATCATCGGTTTACCTATGAAGACGTGCAGCAGATTATTGAAACAAAAGCTGGCATGCACCAAGATGAAATATTGTTGTTGAATGATATGGCGCAGTTGTTGCGCAAGAAAAGATTTAGTAAGGGTGCTATTAATTTTTCTTCACAAGAAGTGCGGTTTAAACTAGATGAGAAAGGAGTACCCATTGGTATTGTGTTGAAAGAAAGTAAAGAAGCGCATCAACTGATTGAAGAGTTTATGTTGTTGGCAAATAGAACCGTCGCCGAGAATGTAGCCAAACAGCATATTAATAAGCAGGCTATTCCTTTTCCATACCGTGTACACGATCGGCCTGATGAAGATAAGCTGGCTCCTTTTATTCAGTACGCTAAAAAGTATGGACATATTTTTGATACTACTACACCCCAAGCAATTGCCAAAAGTTTCAATACCATGTTGGCAGATGCAAAGGGCAAGCCAGAGCAACATGTACTAGAGCAATTGGGTATTCGTACGATGGCCAAAGCCATCTATACTACAGAGAATATTGGGCATTATGGTTTGGCGTTTGAGCACTATTGCCATTTTACTTCTCCCATACGTCGTTATCCCGATGTGTTGGTGCATCGTGTATTAGAAACCGTGCTGGCAGGAAAGCCTATGGCAGATAAGAAGATGCCCGAAAAATGCAAACATAGTAGCGAGCGTGAGCGAGCGGCGATGGAGTGTGAGCGTGCTGGTAATAAATACAAGCAAGTTGAATTTTTAAAAGCCCATGTAGGTGAAGTGTTTGAAGGCGTGGTAAGTGGGGTTGCTAGTTTCGGTTTTTTTGTAGAAACGGTGGACCATAAATGTGAGGGTTTGGTAAGCATAGTAAGCCTCAGCGATTTCGATGATTTTAGGTTAATAGAAAGCGATTACAGTCTCGTAGGTAAAAGAAGCGGACGTGCATTCAGAATGGGCGACCGATTGTCTATCCGAGTAGTAGCTGCCAACTTAGAAAAACGTCAACTAGATTATGAGTGGGTGCTGGGAGAGTAAGTGTATAGATTCCTATTATTTACCATCCACTAGCCAGTACATCAGCAAGGTGTACTACTTTTATCTTTTTTGAATGGTGCTTGGCGCATCCATCTATATGCATTAAACAACTCATATCGGTACTGATTAAATAATCAGCTCCAGTTGCATTTGCATTGGTTATTTTTTGATCACCCATGGCAATACTGATGGGCTCAAATTTCACTGCGAAAGTGCCACCAAAACCACAACAGGTTTCTACATCATTCATTTCAACCAGTTCTAATCCCCCTACCTTACTCAATAAATGACGGGGCTCAGTCTTTATATTGCATTCTCTCAAGGCTGCACAACTGTCATGGTAAGTGGCTTTCCCTTCGAATTTGGCACCAAAATCATCTTGCTTTAATATATTGACTAGAAAATCTGAGAACTCATAAATTTTCGCTCCTGTTTTTTCTGCAAGTGCTTTTTGTGGGGAATTTCCAAAAAGTTGCTTGTAATAATTTTTTACAAACCCAACACAGCTCGCACTGGGGGCTACAATATATTCTGAGGCTTCAAAATCGGTCAAGAATTTACTGCATACCTCTTTTGATTCACCGTGAAAGCCAGCATTAAAAGCGGGCTGACCACAACAGGTTTGGTTGGGATTATAAGTAACTTTACAGCCAGCTTTTTCCAATACTTTAACCATATTGAATGCAACACCGGGATACAATTGATCAATAAAGCAGGGAACAAAAATTTGTACATTCATATATGTATTTTTATTGATTTTGACTAGAAAATTCGCCCTTCATCATTATTTAAAAGATCGGTTTAAAGCAATCATTTTAAGTGCAGTAATAGCAGCTTCTTCTCCTTTATTACCATGTATGCCACCGATTCGCTCTTTGGCCTGTACCTCCGTTAGAACGGTCAATACCCCAAAAATAACGGGAGAGTCAATCGATAAATTTAGTTGTAAAACGCCATCTGTAACTGCTTTGCATACATAATCAAAATGTGGCGTATCACCTTGAATAATAGCGCCGAGGGTTATATAAGCATCGGGCATTCTTTTGCAGTAAGCATAATGATTTTTTACTGCAAATGGAATTTCAAAAGCGCCTGGTACGGTAATTACTTTACACCCAACACCTTTTGCTTTCAGCACTTGACGTGCCGCTTTAGCCAACGCATTTACAATAGCACTATTCCATTCGGTTTTAACGATAACTACGAAGGCATCCTCCATATCGGGGATGCCTTCGTATAAGTTTATATTTCCTTTAGTGGCCATTATTCAGCAGTAAAATCGTTTTTCTCAATGCTTAATCGATAAATATATTTGTCAACTTGAGATCCTTTATCCGTTTTTGGAAATTTGGTTTTCAAAGATTGGTATAAAGCCAAAGCATCGGTTGACTTACCCATTGTTTCTAACAAGAGTGCAGCACGAAATAAATATTCAGAAGAGTTGGCCTCATCTTTTTCAAAACTGGTTGCAGCTTTTTTGTAAGCAGCTAGAGCATCTTCTTTTTTATTGGTTTCTGCTAAAGCATCACCGAGACAGCCAGTTGCCAATAACTGAATTTGTTTTGCATCAGTAGAAAAATCTTTTAAATACTTGATGGCATTGTTGAAATCACCTAGTTTCAGGTAACTTACTCCAGCATAATAATGGGCTAGATTTGCGGCTTTGGTACCGCTGAAATTACTGATTACATTCAATACCCCTTTGTATTGACCATCTCCATTTAATACCAGTGAAGAAGAATCCATTGCAAAATATTGTTCAGCTTTAAACAAAGCCTCTGAAGCTTTTGCTTCTTTGGGTTGTTGTATATAAGTCTGGTAAGCAAACCATCCACCAACAATTACCGCTACAGCAAGTACGCCAGTGATCAACGGTTTTTGAATTTTCTGCCAAGTAGTTTCTACGGTAACCAAAGTTTGATTTACTGCTACTTCAGTTTCTTGTTTATCGCTCATTTTCTTCGTTTAGTTAATTGTAATTTATTAGTCCACAATGAAAGGATAACTCTGATCAACATACACGTCTTTCAACAATTCATCGTCAGCAGGCCATGGGCTTTCTTCCGCAAATTTTACGCTTTGTTCAACAATGGCATTAATTTTCTGGTCAATAGCATCCAAGTCTGATTGAAGTGCAAATCCATTTTCCAAAATTGTATTGGCCACCTTTATAATAGGATCTTGGTTTTTGTATTCATCTACCTCGTCTTTGGATCTGTATTTTTGAGGATCAGATACAGAGTGACCCTTGTAACGGTAGGTTTTCATTTCCAATAGGGTAGGGCCACCGCCCTCCTTGGCTCTTTTTACAGCTCTTGCAACACTATCATGCACCAGTTCTGGCGTCATCCCATCTACTTTATCTGCGGGCATTTCATAGGCGTCGGCCAACTTATAAATATCCACTACATTACTGGTTCGCTCAATAGAAGTTCCCATAGCATAGTTGTTGTTCTCACAAATGAAAATAACAGGAAGTTTCCAAAGCATTGCCAAATTAAATGTCTCGTGCAATATACCTTGACGGGCAGCTCCATCTCCAAAATAACAAAGCACAACATTATCTGTGCCTTTGTATTTTTCAGCAAATGCCAATCCCGCACCTGTTCCTATTTGTGCGCCAACAATACCGTGGCCGCCATAGAATTTGTGTTCTACACTAAAGAAGTGCATAGATCCACCTTTTCCTTTGGCACAGCCTGTTGCTTTACCGTATAGCTCTGCCATACAAGCGTCCGCAGAAACGCCTTTTGAGAGGGCAAGTCCATGGTCGCGATAAGCAGTAATAAACGGATCATTAGGGCCAGTAGCAGTCATGCAACCAGCAGCAATGGCTTCTTGGCCAATATAAGCGTGAAAAAATCCACGGATTTTTCCAGCCATTTTATACATTTCTTCCGATTTCAGTTCAAACTGACGGATGAGCTGCATCAGCTCGTACCAATAGAGGTAGGTTTCTTTTGAAAATTTTGTAGACAATGGTTCAAAATTTTGAAGCGCAAATATAGGTGATAATGTCGATAGAAAATTGCGCATAGTTTTCCACCTTCAACCCCAATTTTTAAAACAGTTTCTAAGATTCTAACAAAAACGGGTAGCCATAATGAACTGGCGGATTATAAGTCTCTTTAATTGTTCTAGCACTCAGCCATCTATAAAGGTTAAGCATACTGCCTGCCTTATCATTGGTGCCAGAAGCCCTTGCGCCGCCAAATGGTTGCTGACCTACAACAGCACCTGTGGGCTTATCGTTGATGTAAAAGTTACCTGCTGCATTTCTCAATCTATCCGTAGCCATTTCTACTGCTGCCCTGTCCTGTGAAATAATTGCGCCCGTTAGCGCATAGGCAGAAGTATTGTCAACCAAAGTCAACGTTTTTTCGAACTGTTCAGCAGGGTACACATAAATCGTTAGTACTGGTCCAAATATTTCCTCACACATGGTCGCCGATTTTGGGTCCTTTGAAACAATAATGGTGGGCTCAATAAAATAGCCTTTGGTCTTACTGAAATTACCACCTGCAATAATTTTTACCTTCTTATTTTTCTTAGCATTGATGATATAACGAGTGATACTGGTATAGGCTTTCTCATCAATTACAGCATTTATAAAATTGGTAAAATCTTCCACAGTGCCTATTTTCATTGTGCTAACTGCTGCAACCAATTTCTTCAAAACCTCATCAGCAATATTGCTGGGTATATAAGCCCTTGAAGCGGCGGAACATTTCTGACCCTGAAATTCAAATGCACCCCTGGCCAGTGCGGTTACTACTGTATCTATATCGGCAGATTTGTGCGCTATCACAAAATCTTTTCCTCCAGTCTCCCCCACAATTCTTGGATAAGATTTATAAATACCCATATTTTCTCCAATCACTTTCCACATATTATTGAATACTCCCGTTGAGCCTGTAAAATGTACCCCCGCAAAATCTCTGTGCGCAAAACATACTTTTCCAATGGTTGGCCCATCCACATAAATTAAGTTAATTACTCCATCTGGCAACCCTGCTTCTCTTAAAATACGCATAAATAGTTGGGCTGAATAAATCTGGGTATTGGCTGGTTTCCAAACCACGGTGTTGCCACATAATGCAGCCGATGTGGGCAGGTTTCCACCAATGGCTGTGAAATTGAACGGTGTTACGGCCAGTACAAATCCCTCCAATGGTCGCCATTCCATTCTGTTGTGCATGCCCGGTGCAGACACAGGTTGCTGTTGGTATATTTCGCTTAAAAAATGGACGTTAAACCTTAGAAAGTCAATCAATTCACAAGTGCTGTCAATCTCTGCTTGGTAAGCATTCTTGCTCTGCCCCAACATAGTAGCGGCACACATTTGGTAACGGTATTTGGTACTTAATAAATCTGCCGCTTTCAAAAATATATGTGCTCTATTTTCCCAACTGGTGGCCGCCCATTGCTCTTTTGCTTGCAGTGCAGCAGCTATGGCTAAATGTGCGTGCTTTTCTTCACCCGCATTAAAATAACCCAATATATGCGATAATTCGTGAGGGGGACGAATGGCAATTTTTTTATCAGTCTTTACTGCTTTTCCTCCAATATACATGGGGATATCCAGTTGCTTCTTTTTTAATTCAGCGAGTGCTTTTTTCAGCGCCGCTTTTTCGGGTGTTCCCGGGGCATAAGATTGAACCGGATCATTGCCGGGTGATGGATAAGAAAAAGTACCAATATTCATAAGCTTCTATTTACATAGTTTGAGGCTGCAAGTTAAGGAGAATTCATTATTGTGAATTCGGCTTACATTTGCGCATGGGCTTTATACTTTTCGACAATGAATTTCGAGCTAATTTATCTCCACTTTCTCTCACAAAAGCGGTTGCTGACTTTCACTTTGGATTACTTACTATTAAAGAGCGATGGGCTTTGTTGTTAAAATCCCCTGTTTTTGTTCATACTGACCATTACTTGCAGCCTCTGTACGATACGCCTTCCGAAACTGCTATAAATACTTGGATTGACGCGGCTGTTTTGCCGACTGATGAACTGGTTCAGCATATTCTGCAATTGAATGCTGGGGAATGTTTAATAGATGAGAGAGGATTGATAGCGGGTAAGTCAAGCATCCCTTTTTCTGAATTTAATCCTTCAACAGCCATCCGTCTTTACGAAAAGAAAAATTTAATAGAAAATATATTGCGCATAATTTTTCCTTGGGATATCATGTTGAGAAACGATGCACAAATAAGGGCTGATTTTAAATGGGTTACTAGAGGCAGAAAATCAGCACCTATTTCTAGTACTGTTCAGGTTTTTCAAACGGCTGATATTTTTATTGAGGAAGGAGCCAAGCTGGAATTTTGTACACTCAATTCTACTACAGGCCCTATTTATATTGGTGCCAATGCAGAAATTATGGAAGGGACTTCCATCCGCGGTCCTTTTTCAATTGGCTATAATTCAGTACTGAAACTTAACAGCCGCGTTTATGGTGGAACTACCCTAGGACCTTACTGCATGGGCGGAGGTGAAATAAAAAATGCGGTAATCATGGGCTATTCCAATAAAGCCCACGATGGTTATTTGGGAGATGCGGTAATAGGTGAGTGGTGTAATTTAGGCGCGGGAACTACCAATAGTAACCTAAAAAACTCTGCTGGCATTATGAAAGTCTGGTCCATGGGATTGAATGAATATATTACAGTGGGACAGAAATGTGGACTCATCATGGGTGATTTTTCTCGCCTTTCCATTAATTCATCAGTGAATACTGGATCCGTTATTGGCGTGAGTTGTAATGTATTTGGGGCGGGACTCCTCCCACGTATTATTCCTCATTTTAGTTGGGGCATTGAAACAATAAAATACCGACTTGAAACTGCTATTACGGATATCAATAACTGGAAAGCCATGAAAGGAAAAAAACTTTCCGATGCGGAAATTATAATGCTTCAACATATCTTTCAAAACAAATAAACAATTAAAAACAAATCTACAATACACAATTATGAGAAAGCAAATAGCAGCAGCTAACTGGAAAATGAACCTGACTTTACAACAAGGTGAGCAATTATTAGAAGATATTATTTCCCTTCCCCATCAACTCAATGAGAATCAAGAAGCAGTATTTGCAGTACCAGCTCCTTATTTAATGATGGCGCAACAAAAACTACGTGGCAAAGAATATTTATCTGTTGCTGCACAAAATTGTTACAGTAAAAAAAGTGGTGCGTATACAGGCGAAATTTCAGTAGATATGTTGAGCTCTATTGGTGTATACTATGTGGTATTGGGGCATTCTGAACGTCGAGAATATTTTAATGAAAGCAACTCTTTTTTGGCAGATAAAATTAATATTTGTCTCCTCAATAATATCACTCCCATTTTTTGTTGTGGCGAACCACTGGAGATTCGTGAAGCCGGTACACAGAATGAATATGTAGCCAAACAACTGCAAGAGTCGCTTTATCATTTAAATGCAGATCAACTGTTGAAAATAGTAATTGCCTACGAACCCATTTGGGCAATAGGTACCGGGAAGACCGCCAGCAGTGCACAAGCACAGGAGATGCACGCTGCCATTCGGAAACAACTGGAAAGTAAGTATGGCAAAGAAACGGCTGAATGTATTTCTATCTTATATGGTGGAAGTGTTAAAGGATCTAATGCAGCAGAAATATTTGTACAACCCGATGTAGATGGGGGACTAGTAGGCGGTGCTTCACTTGTTGCAGAAGAATTTGTGGCCATCATGAATGCTTTAAAAAAATAATTCATCCAGCTTCTGAAAATTATTTATAAAGAAATTGTGCCCTGCCCAGCCTGTCGTTGATGGCAGGGCCGATTCCTTCATTCGGAAATAATTCTGTACATATCAGATCAAAATTTCCCGCATCTACCAAACGAAGGGTCGCAAAAAGTAAGTTGGCCGCTTCTGCAAGATTGCCGCTGGGCGACAATACAAAATTTTCAACGCCATCATATCTTTTCTGAAAACTGATACACGCTATTTTTTTTCCTGAGTTGCGGGCTATTATATCTGCAATATCTCCCCTATAAAGCGGGGTATTGGGGGCATAGTGACTCTTTAATTGTCCCGCTGTTTCAACGCTTTTTTGGTTGTTAACAAGCACCAATTCTAGTGCACTCACCCTTTGTAATTCATTGGCACTTATTCCACCAGTACGGTGTATAATAATTTTTTGATGCATCACTTCGCAAATGGTAGATTCTAGTCCTACGGCAGCAGTGCCTCCGTTTAATATATAAGGAATTTTTCCATGCAAACCTGCTGCTACATGAGCAGCGGTGGTGGGACTAATATAGCCCGATATATTAGCACTCGGAGCTGCCAATGGAAAGTCAATTGAATGCAGCAGCTCAAGGCAAAGTGGGTGTTGGGGTACACGAAGTGCTACTTTGTTACTGCCCGCAGTGGTAATATCAGGTACTATATTTTTTTTTGGCAATAGCAAGGTGAGTGGGCCGGGCATAAATTCTTTGGCCAGCAATGCACTAACAGAATCTACCAACGCATATTTTGATAGCTGTTTTATTCCTGAAACATGTAATATTAAAGGATTGAAACTAGGCCTGTTTTTTGCCGCATAAATTTTACTTACTGCAATTTCACTTAATGCATTTCCTGCTAATCCATAAACGGTTTCTGTGGGTATGGCCACCAGTTCATCTGCTGTTAATAATGCTGCGGCTTTGCTGATATTAGTTCCCAGTTCTGTGTTCATTTAATTGAATTGAAAAGGTAATTCAGCCGTAACAAAATCATTCAGCCGGTCAATATATAAAACGGTGCGGGTGTTGGATGCATTTGGATGGAACATGGGCACGAATTTAGCACCATAAATAAATTCTTCAAAAAAGTAAGAAGTTCTTGAAATTACCGTGTTAGAAAAACTTTCATCAAATCCTTGTACAAATACCAATAATTCGGCCTTGGCTGCTGCAATATCGGCTTTCTTGAATTGGTGGAGGGGACTCAATTCATTTATTACATGCACGATGGTCCAGTTGGCCGTCATGGTATTGGCTTTGGAGACTTCTAGTGGAAGATCATAAAATTTATTCTTCCATTGACCCTCTTCTTCCATCCTAAGTACTAAAGTTATTTTTACTTCTACATTCACCAAATAATTCTTGGTATAAGGAACCATTCTGAACATCAATGCCATACCATCTTTAAAAGGCGCAAAAACAGCATTGTTGCTGTATTTAATATAGGCGCGGGGACGAGCAAATCTGCCATATAAGAGACCTGTAGCAAGGGCAAAACTCATCAGTCCAACCAATGCTTCTAGGGAAGCGGTGAGGCTGGCAGAAAACCCCACCGGATTAATTCTGCCATATCCTACTGTTGTGAAAGTTTGGGCACTAAAAAAAAAGGCTTCGCCAAATTTTTCTCCGTTGGTAACAGCGGCTTCCATTCCACTTAAATGGTCTAGTCCTATGAGTAAGTAAATACTCGCAAAAAATAGATTGATGCCAATAAAAAATAAAAGAATCGTAGCAAGAAACTTCCAATTCGACATCGAAAGTAGTGAATGGTAAATATTCAACCTACCCCAGCGAGCAGATCCTTTGGTTTGAATATTTGCTTCACCATTTTTATTGAAAATGCGGCTATTACTAAGATCTGTGTTGGAAGAGAGACCAGTTTCTTGATTTTGCCGCGCTTCTTTATTCAAGTTTTGTTCTAACATATTCTCTTTATTCTTGGTTGAAGATAACTCATACAAGCCTATCTTTACCGCCTTATGAAGCAGATTAGGAATTTTTGTATTATAGCCCATATAGACCACGGCAAAAGTACGCTGGCAGATCGATTATTAGAGCATACCAAAACCATTGGTGAACGAGATATGATGAATCAGGTATTGGATGATATGGACTTGGAACGTGAGAAAGGAATCACCATAAAAAGTCACGCCATACAAATTAATTACACACACAAAGGCGTACAATATGTGTTGAATTTAATTGATACCCCTGGGCACGTAGATTTCAGCTATGAGGTGAGCAGGGCACTAGCAGCATGTGAAGGGGCTTTATTGTTGGTAGACGCGTCACAGGGCATTCAAGCGCAGACCATCAGTAATTTATATTTAGCCATTGAAAACGATTTGGAAATCATTCCGGTGATTAATAAGATTGATATGGATGGGGCTAAAATACCAGAAGTAACGGATCAAATTATAGATTTGATTGGTTGTAAGCAAGAAGATATATTGTTGGCCAGTGGCAAGTCGGGCATTGGTATTGAAGAAATATTACAAGCCATAATAGCGCGCATTCCAGCACCAGAAGGAGACGTAGCAGCGCCACTTCAGGCATTGATTTTTGATAGTGTTTACAATAGTTTCAGGGGCATTATCATCTATTATAGAATTTTAAATGGCATATTAAAAAAAGGCGATAAAATTCGTTTTGTGGCTTCGGGACTAGATTATATTGCCGATGAAGTAGGGGTTTTGAAACTTAGCATGACGCCCAAATCAGAAGTAAAAGCGGGCGACGTAGGTTATATTATTACTGGTATAAAAAATGCGAAGGAAGTTAAAGTTGGAGATACCATAACATTGGCCAATAATCCGGGTGAAATGATCAACGGATTTGAAGAAGTAAAGCCCATGGTTTTCGCAGGAATATTTCCTGTGGAGACCGATCAGTTTGAGGAGTTGAGGGATTGTATGGACAAGCTTCAGTTGAATGATGCATCACTTACTTTTGAACTAGAAACATCACAGGCATTGGGTTTTGGCTTTCGTTGCGGATTCCTAGGCTTGTTGCATATGGAAATTATTCAAGAGCGATTGGAGCGTGAATTCAACCAAACGGTTATTACCACTGTACCCAACGTTAGCTTTAATGCCTATACCACAAGGGGTGAAAAAATTCTGGTGAATAACCCAGTAGAAATGCCCGATCCAGTTAAGATAGATCATATTGAAGAGCCTTTTATTAAAGCACAGATTATTACATTGCCAGATTATATTGGCAATATAATGACCCTCTGTTTGGGTAAAAGAGGTATATTAATCAACCAAAGTTATTTAACCCCTACTCGGGTTGAATTGATTTTTGAAATGCCATTAACGGAGATTGTATTCGATTTCTATGATAAGCTAAAAAGTTCTACCAGGGGTTATGCCTCTTTTGACTATTCACCCATCGACAACCGTAATGCGGATATTGTAAAGATGGATATTTTATTGAATGGGGATAAAGTAGATGCGTTAAGTGCACTTATTCATAGAAGTCGTGCCACTGATTTTGGTCGCCGCCTCTGCGAAAAATTAAAAGAATTATTACCAAAACAACAGTTTCAAATATCTATTCAGGCAGCAATTGGGGCTAAAGTTATTGCTCGTGAAAGCATCAGTGCCATGCGCAAAGATGTAACTGCCAAATGTTATGGTGGGGATATCAGCCGTAAAAGAAAGTTGCTAGAAAAGCAGAAAGAAGGCAAGAAACGCATGCGCCAGATTGGGAATGTAGAAATACCACAGGAAGCGTTTTTGGCGGTTTTGAAACTAGACTAGCGGGGTTCCTCTGCCGTATACTCTGGAATATAAACCCATTTTCCAAACTCCCATTTAAAGCCTTCCATAGTGCCGTAGGGGACTAAAGTGTGTTTTTTATTGGGCTCATTTGTCTCGCTTACTAGTTTGGCAAAAACAATTTGATCTATAGCGGGATTAAAATTAAGTTTTGCATTGGCTTGCTTTTTAAATTCAATGCAAAAGCGAAAAGCAGGTTGCGGTGGTTTTATTGGATCTTTGGGATAACTAAAAAAACGTCCCCCAAATCTTGGTTTATGCTGATCGAAATACAATACTTCCATCCATTTTTTGGTGCTGTTGGCATCGTTCTCATCATAACCCAATAAGGTATAATAATTTTTATTGTTGTATTTTTTTAGAACGATATTGTAATACAAAGCCCCAATCCAATTTTCGTTGCTGCGAATTGAGTCGGTTGGATGCTCGGTAAAATCGGTGCCGTCGTACAAAGGAATCAGCTTTAAAGAACCGTCTTTGGTATTCATTTGAATGGCACCCTTATAGCGGTAATAGCTGAAATTTTTCATCAGTTGCCAAGTGATGATGCGAAAACTACTGTCAGGCGCATAAATACGGGAAATACTTTTTAAAGAATCAAAAGGGTAATGAAAAGAGTAGGGGGTTTTCAGTGCTTGCACCAAATTGCGGGTAAAAAAACTATCAGCTCGTAGGCGTTCTTCAATATCATCGGTATTGATAATGGTCGTTGCATATTTACTCAATGCCAATTCAATGTTGTTTAATACTTTTTTGTTGGCATCAGTTTGAGCCATTACATGGAAAAAAGTGGGAGCGAGTATAACCAGTAGCAAGCATTTTTTCATCTTATTTATTTGTGTTGGTACAAGCTAATGCAAAATCATAGAGGCTGTTAAAACGAAGGTCAATATATTCATCTGGAAAGGGCGTATCGGGATGGGTTGTAGCTAAAAACACAGTAAACATACCCGCATTGCGTCCAAATTTCATATCGCTCATCCGATTGCCCACCATAATACTTTTAGAAAAATCAATACTGGTAAAATCTGCTTTTGCTTGAAAAGCCATGCCAGGTTGGGGTTTTCTGTTGGGCGAATCGTCCGCAAGATCGGTGCAATAATATACTTTTTTAATCAGTCCCCCTGCTGCTTCAATATGCTGAAGCATGGGCTGGTTAATACTGTATAAATCTGCTTCGGTCATCAATGCTTTTCCAACGCCTTTTTGGTTGGTAGCAACCACAATCGTGCCAAAGCATTCATTGAGTAGTGGTATAGCTGCTAAAGTATCCGGATAAAACTCAAATTCATTCCAGTTGCGAATATAGTCCTCATTTTTTTCATGATTCAACACGCCATCTCTATCTAAAAATAAAGTCCACTCCTTCTTTATATCTGTTAATCTAAGCATTCGTTGTAAATAAATTTTCTTCTACTAATTCACAAATAATATGTCCTAAAAGAATATGACTCTCTTGTATTCTTGGGGTGATATCGGAAGGAATATTGAGCAGGTAATTACTCAGTGGTTTCATTTTTCCACCGCTGCTACCGGTAAGTCCAATGGTAATGATACCCTTTGCCTGAGCGGTTTCAAAAGCTTTTACAATATTGGTAGAATTACCCGAAGTACTGAGTCCAATTAATACATCCCCTTTATCCATAGTACCATCTACCAATCTTGCATATACTTCATCATATCCATAATCATTGGCAACAGCAGTAAGATAGGAACTATTAGCGTGTAAGGCTTCGGAGGGAAGTGCTCTTCTGTTTTTATAGAAGCGACCAGAAAATTCAGCCGCTAAGTGTTGTGCATCTGCGGCACTACCGCCATTACCACAGAAATGCACTTTATGATTTTGTTCAAATGCATTGGTAACAATGGTAACGCATTGTTCCAGCATATTCATCAAGTGAGCATCAAGTAGTAATTGTTGTTTAACCTCAATAGAATTGCTGATGAGGGAATGTATTTTTAGATTCATGTATTAATTTTTAGCTAGGGATTGAATAGCATTGGTCAGCGAATTCCAACTGTATTTTTGTTTCTCTTTGCGAAGGTGGAATAAAAAATTTTCTTCACCTAATTCATACAGAGATTGAATGCCCTTAGCAATACTTTCTGCATCGGGTTCTACCACCAACCCACTTTTATCTTGTAAAATCATATCAGGCAAAGCACCTACATTGGTAACCAGCATGGGCTTTTCAAAATGATAGGCCAATGGAGTCACCCCACTTTGGGTAGCATTGCGATAGGGTTGAATAACGAAATCGCAGGCATTGAAATAATATTTCACCTCCTCATCGGGAATAAAATGGGTGTATAAAAAACATAGTTCTTGCAAACCAAGTGAATGAATTAGTTGCTGGTAGTGCGTTGGGTTATCATAAAATTCACCTGCAACAATCAATTTCGGCAAAACCAATTGATGATTATCAGCCTTCTTATTTTTCAAGATGGCTAGAGCTTGTAATAAGAGATCCAATCCCTTGTATTTGCGAATGAATCCAAAGAAAAGTACTATGGGTATATCGGCAGGGATTCCAAGCTTTTCACGGGCGGTAATTTTAGGCATTAAAGGGCCAAAATGATCGTAGAGTGGATGTTGAATTACCAATGCTTTTTTGGTGGTAAAGCTACTGAGGTCGGATGCTACTTTTTCACTTAAGGTAATAAATGCGTCCACCGGTCTTATAAAGTATTGTGTAAAAAAATGATCTCCCAATCTTTTTTCGTGCGGAATAATATTATCGGCAATACAAATAATTTTACTGGTCTTGTTTTTTTTTACGAGTCGTAAAATAGTACCGAGACAGGGGCCTAAAAAAGGCAGCCAATAGCGCACCAGCACAATATTGGCATTTTGCTTGGCAATTAAGCGACCTACTTTAATCCAGTTGAGTGGGTTGATTGAATTAATACAAATATGAATAGCTAGATCAGTGGGTTTGGGTGTATCACTGTACTGCGATTTGCCAGGAAATAGGAAGGCAGGATATTGCAGTGAAAAAGTATAGATGGTTACGCTAAACCCTTGCGCTTGAAAAGCCCTAGCTAGTCTTTCATTAAAAGAAGCGATGCCTCCACTTCTGAAAGGCCAACTGGTTCCGATTAAAATCAGTGAAGGCTTCATGGCAATACTAGTTAAGCTGGAAGTCCCAGTTTTTCTTCAATCAAATATACATTTCTCTCTGTGGCATTGCGAGCAATAAGTTCAGCAATAAAGCCAGTCAAGAATAATTGCATACCAATAATCATGGTTACCAATGCTATATAAAAAAACGGTTTATTGGTCAACCCAATTTCAGGGTTCAAGAATTTGGAAACAATTAGGTAGATGCTGGTGAGAAAGCCTATTAAAAATGAGAGGGTACCGTAAAGGCCAAAAAATTGCATGGGTTTCTTGCCAAATTTACCGAGGAACATAATGGTACCTAGGTCGAGGAAACCATTGATGAATCGCGACCAGCCAAATTTGCTGGTGCCATATTTTCTGGGGCGGTGCTCAACCACTTTCTCGCCAATTTTTCTGAATCCACTCCATTTGGCCAGCACAGGAATATAGCGATGCATTTCACCAAAAACTTCAATGCATTTCACCAGTTTTTTTCGATAAGCTTTCAGTCCGCAATTAAAATCGTGCAGTTGAATACCAGAGCTGGCACGAGCTACGGCGTTGAAGAGTTTGGAAGGAATATTTTTGGTGAGGGTATTATCATAACGCTTTTTTTTCCAACCACTCACCATATCGTAGCCCTCATCTATAATCATTTTATAGAGGGCGGGAATTTCGTCGGGAGAATCTTGCATATCGGCGTCCATGGTAATAATTACATCACCTTGTGCGGCTTTAAATCCTTCATTAAGTGCTGCAGATTTTCCGTAATTGCGCTGGAATTTAATTCCTTTTATATGGGAGTTGTTTGCAGCAATTGATTGAATGGTATTCCAACTATTATCGGTACTACCATCGTCAATCAGCAGCACTTCATAGCTGAAACCATGCTGGGCAACAACGGAATGAATCCAGTTACACAATTCAGGCAGGGATTCTTCTTCATTCAATAATGGAATAACGATGGATATATTCATGCACGCTTATTGATCTTGAAATTTTTCGTCTTTCTTAGCAATAATAGAAATAATCAAAGCCTCTACAAATCCGAGTACAATGGTAATTCCTGTTCCTAGAAAAATTTTCTTTGGGCCAGTATCTTTCATACTTGCTTGGGTAGAAGCCATACTTTTCTCTATATCTTCTTCTGAAGCACCAAATTTTTCCATCATTTGACGGGTCTTTTCAAGTCCTATTTCAGCCATTCTTTCACTCAATCCTTTGTCAATCAAGTTTAATAATACTAAATTCCCGATGCCAACAATTACTGCCGAAACAGAAAACGCCAGAAAGCTGAATTTCAATACTTCTGCGAAACTTATAAATCCGCCATTTTGTTTCCTAATGGTAAAAGCAACGAATAAAATAATCCCAAACATATAGGGTACAAATGTTCCATACATCTGCACATTGGCATATACAGCGTCTCCAGAAGCCCAGCTACCAAACATTAATAGTAGTGCTGCGATGCCGCAAATCAGGCCATACTTTAATCCTTCATTAATTAGATTTACTTTCATATATTATTTTTTAATGGGTAATGAATTGTTGATTATTAATGATGCCATATACTTTGCCATTCAAAGCTCTTTCAATGAATGCACTATTTACAGATTTACTTTTATTGTGTTCTTTTTTTAGCAAGGTGGTGTTTTTTCTATGGTAAATGGTCAGCTCGGCAACAGCGCCTTCAGTAATATTAGTTATTGGCAAGTTAAAAATATTACGAGCGTTGAGCGAAAAAAGTTTTACCAGTTGGTCATTTGTAAGTTGATCAAGCAAATGATTCACTACTGCAAATGAAGTTTGTAGTCCAATCATACCGAAAGCTGCGTATTCAAATTCACAAATTTTATGGTCCCAATCCTGTGGAAAATGGTGGGAAGCAATACAGTCGACTGTACCATCTAATACGCCGTCTCTCAATGCCATCATATCGTTGATACTGCGAAGGGGAGGATTTACTTTTAAAAAAGTATCATAACCCTGTAAGTCATCTTCACAGAAAAAAAGATGGTAAGGCGTTACGCTACAAGTAATTTGTAGACCTTCTTTTTTAGCAATCCTGATAAGATTAAGAGATTGTAGGGTGGAAATACCTGTTACGTGTAATTTAGATCCGGTATATTTTACCAGTTCAATATCTCTTCTAAGGATGCTTTCTTCTGCAATAGCGGGAATTCCGGGTAGGCCTAGTCTTGTAGAGATAATGCCTTCATTCATGAGTCCCGCCGCTCCAATGCTATTATCAATGGGCATTTGTATGAGCACTCCATCAAATGCTTTTACATATTGCAAGGCTTTAATAAATAATCCTGGGGATTGAATGGGGTTAAGGCCATCAGAAAATGCTACGGCTCCGCTGTGGCGCATATCGTACATTTCTGCCAATTCTTTGCCTTCGGCTTTTTGGGTGATGGCACCAATGGGTTGAATTTGAACGGGACTATTGATGGAATGGTTAGCAGTGTATTCAACCAGTGATTTATGGTCGATTATTGGTTTGGTATTGGGCAGTGTAAAGACTCGAGTAAAACCACCTGCTGCTGCTGCTTTGATGCCGCTTTCGATGGTTTCTTTGAATTCGTAACCTGGATCTGCAAAATGGGCAAAGCAATCTACCCAACCGGGAGACACGCATAAGCCGGGTTCATCAATAATAGTCGCGTTTTTATGAGTCAGATTGGTCCCAATATTTGAGATGGTTGAACCGGCTATGAGCAGGTCGTATATTTTACCATTGAAGGGAGAATTGGGGTCGGTAATCAGCACCTGCTTTAGTAGAATATTCATGCAGTAGTTGAAAATTTTATGCAATATAGCCTGAATTTTTCTTTTCACCCTATATTTGCAGCCCATTCAGAAATGGATGGGTTATAAATATAGTTCGGGACGTAGCGCAGCCCGGTAGCGCACACGTCTGGGGGGCGTGGGGTCGCAAGTTCAAATCTTGTCGTCCCGACTGGTTAAAAGTCTTCTATCTTAAAAAGATAGGAGGCTTTTCTTTTAGAGGCTATTGCCATATCTTAAGATAATCTTTCAAAATATGGATTCTACTTTATGCAGACTTTTAGTATGCGATTGGTGGACTATACATCTGTTTTATCGAAGAATAACAGTGCCCAACTTAATGGTAATTTCTCTCTCAACGGTTTTGAGTTGTTTGTGTAATTCAATGAGTTTTAATTGTTCTTCAAAAGAAGCATTCTCCATATCACGTTGGTTCTGTTCAAACATTTTTTTAAGTTTGCGAAGTTTAAAATAATTCATGGTCATTGCAGCTTCTTGTACTGATACGTCTCTATTCACGATATTCATATTGGGCAGAATCTTATCCCAACGTTGGCTTAGTTCAAATGGTGAAATGGCCATATTTACCAGCAATTCACGAACAGATTCATCTTCGTGATAAAGCAATGTTTTAGTTGTAGGCTCTAAACCTTTGTTATACCAGTCTTTATAAATATCTAAGAGTGTTTCGTAAGCAGTGTTTTCAAGGTGATAAAGTGTAAGCTCTTGAAATATATACGCAGCAATGGTTAATTCTTCGTTATAAGGTTTCAACCCATATTCAAGCAAAACCTTCAGTACATTTTTTTCTACTAGGTCATCCTGTTGTAACAAAGATTGTACCTCATCCCATTCACTGGGTGGTGGTTCATTAGCGTCATCTTGAATAAATTTAGCTTCTTCAAAAGGAAGTTTTTTCTCTTCTTTTACCAGCTTATCCCGCTTGAATTTATTTACCAGATTGGTAAATCCAGTCTCGTCAATCTTCAGCAGTGCGCTGCATTGCTTAATATAATCTTGTTGTTTGGTGAAATCTTCTGCTCGATTTATTTTGCTAAGTGTTTCTGCAATTTGGTTTACGATGCTACTTTTCTTACTTACATCATTGCCTGCTTCTTTCAATAAAACTTCTAATTGAAACAAGATAAAATCTTTTTTTGAGGCAGCAATAAATTCATTGAACTGAGAAGCACCTACTTTATTTACATAACTGTCTGGATCTTCTCCGTCAGGAATCAATACCAGTTTCACATTCAAGCCTTCTTCAATAGCCAGGTCAAGCCCCCTCAAAGCGGCTTTAATACCAGCACTATCTCCATCATAAATTATAGTAAGGTTATTGGTATATTTTTTAACCAATCTTAATTGATCGGGTGTAAGTGAAGTTCCGCCGCTGGCCACCACATTTTCAATACCTGCTTGGTGAAGACTCACTACATCAGTATAACCTTCTACTAATAAGCATTCATCCGCTTTGTCAATGGCTAGTCGCGCAAAATATGAACCATAGAGAATTTTGCTCTTAATATAGATTTCGTTCTCAGGTGTATTGATGTATTTAGGACCGCGATCGTTCTTGCCAATTACCCTTGCTCCGAATCCAATTACTTTTCCTGAGTTGTTGTGAATAGGAAAGATAATTCTAGAGCGATAATTATCACCTAGTTCGTTGTTTCGGTTGTGTACCAAGCCAGTCTTAGGAAGCAATTCCGGATTAAACTGGTTATTCAATAATGCCTTAGTGAGACTATCTCTAGCTTCGGGATTGTAACCTAGTTGAAATTTTTGAATGATTTCATTTCTAAATCCCCTTTCTTTCAAATATGAACCGGCAATATTGGTACCTTCTTCGGTATTCAGGAGTTGGTCGCTAAAGAATTTTTGTGCAAAATGATTGATGGCATGAAGACTATCGGCGATTTGTAAAAGCTGGACTAGTTCTGGTGATTTTTGGGTCTCTTCAACTTCAATATTATACCTAGCTGCCAGCCATTTTAGGGCTTCTACATAACTGTATTTTTCATGTTCCATCAAAAAAGTGATGGTATTGCCACTTTTACCACAACCAAAGCATTTATAAATTTCTTTAGCGGGTGAAACGGTAAAAGATGGAGATTTTTCTCCATGAAAGGGGCAGAGTCCTAAATAGTTCGTGCCACGCTTTTTTAACTTAATAAATTCACCTACAACATCAATAATGTCAATTCTGCTGGTAATCTGTTGTATGGTATTGGGTGAAATCATGTTTTATTTGGAGGGCTGCTAAATTAAGCAGAGTTGTGCTTATCTCCTTAAATTAAAAAAAATGCGGTTTTTTGCGTTTTCTTATTAATTTTAGGAATGCTAAAAAAAGAACGTCACGCCTATATTATTCAGCAAATCAATATACATAATAAGGTACTTTCCTCTGATTTATGTGTACAATTGGATGTTTCGGAAGATACCATTCGCCGTGATTTGCAGGAATTAGCGGAAGAAGGTAAGTTAATTAAAGTGCATGGTGGAGCATTGGCTAAGTCCTTTCATTTTACCATTGAAAGCAAGCAAGTGTACTCACTTGACGAGAAAAAAATTATAGCGCAGAAGGCCATTGATTTAATTAAAGATGGAATGCTGGTAGTGATTTCAGGGGGTACTACCATGCGCGAGCTGGTGAATTTATTACCACCAGACTTGAATGTAACGTTTGTTACAGCCAATTTACCCATTGCCTTAGAATTATTAGAACACCCGCAAGCAGAAGTCATTTTTCTAGGTAATAAGCTACTCAAAAGTGCGCAAATGGCCGTAGGGGCAGCAGTTGTTCAAAAACTAGGTCAGTTAAAAGCGGATTTATGTCTTTTAGGAACCAATAGCATTGATATCTCTTTTGGCATTTCAGATTTGGAATTGGAAATCATTGAAGTGAAACGGGCAATGATTGCTTGTGCACAGAAAACAGTTTCACTGGCCATTTCTGAAAAATTAAATTCTGTGCAAAGATTGCAAGTTTGCCCCCTTGAAGAGGTAGATATCTTAATAACAGAATTGGATCCCGCCGATGAAAAGTTGATTCCATATGCTTTAAAAGGTCTTACTATTTTATAATATGAAAGGGCTTAGTCACTAGTTTTGCACAAAAAGCGCAAAAATGTGCATTATTTTGCTTACTTATTTATGAATTTAACAGTTGAATAGCCTTATATTTAACATTTAAAACTTTAACCAACCGATTTTAATTGTTTTTTGCAGCTTTTTGCAAGTTGCAATTGTCTTAAAAATCAAACACTGTAGTTATGAGAAAACTCGCTTGCATCTGGAAGGTAGCGCTATTGCTGGTCTTCCTTGTTATGAAAGCATCGGCACAAGATATTACCTTGTCTGGTAATGTGTCCGATCTTGAAAAAGGATCTTCATTAGAGTCAGCATCTATTCGGGTGGTTGGAAAATCCACCGCCACAAAGACTGATGCCTCTGGTAATTTTAGCATTAAAGCTATAAAGGGGCAGACTTTATTAGTGACTTCTCTCGGTTATGAATCACAAAAAATAGTGATTAATGATGAGCGGAAAATAATTATTCGATTAAAGTCAGAAGCTTCTGAGCTGGAGGATGTGGTAGTAGTAGCAATGGATCAGAAAAGAAAACCAAGGGAACTGGGTTATTCCACTCAAAAAGTGAGTGGAGCAGAAATTCAAGAATCTCAGAGAGACAATTTTATAAATAGCTTACAGGGGCGAGTTGCTGGGTTAACAGTAAATCCTACTTCTGGAGCCGTAGGTGCATCTTCACAAATTGTTTTGAGAGGGTTCAACTCACTTTCATTGAGTAACCAACCTTTGTTTGTAGTTGATGGAATTATTATGGACAATGGTTCTTTTGATGAAACTTCTGATGGCGGCCGCAGTGTGGGTCTTGCTTCTGATAGAAACAATAGGGGAAGTGATTACAGCAACCGGATGTCTGATATGAACCCCAATGATATTGAGAATGTAACCATTCTAAAAGGCCCAGAGGCCACAGCACTTTATGGTAGCCAAGCCAGTTCTGGGGCAATTGTTATTACTACCAGAAAAGCGAAGACCAGTAAATTAGCTATCCAATACGATAATGCCATTCGCATTCAGCAACTAACCCGTTTTCCACCCACCATAGATATGTTTTCTAATGGGGAAAATAATGTGAAGGATAACCTGTTTAAATACTTTGGTCCCCAATATCCACAAGGGACTAAGCTGTACAATAATATAGACGCTTTTTTTAGAGATGGATTTTCTCAAACGCATAATTTAGGAGTTGATTTTGGCATTAAGAAGTCGATCTTTCGTTTTTCTTCTTCCTATGTTAAACAAGCTGGTGTTGTACCCAATAATGATTTAGAACGAATCAATATCAGTTTAAGAAATACCACTAAAATTGGCAAATACGTAGAAATCACTCCTGCAATTGCGTACACAAGAACCAATAACGACAAAGTGTTGCGTTCAGGTGGTGGTTACTTAATTGGGTTGCTTCGCTATCCCAATACAGTAGACGTAACACAGGCTTCTGATGATGGGGGAAATAAAATTTCGCTGTTCTCTGCTAACTCCAATGGCGAGATTGATAATCCTTTGTGGAATGTGAGAAACAATCGTGGTCGCGACCAAACCGATCGTTTATTTACTTCATTGGGGATTAATATCAATCCTACCAAATGGCTGTCCATAACTGGGCGCTTTGGATATGATACCTATAAAACCGTTGGGTATCAAAATTTCCATCCCCAGTCTTTCTTTACTACAACAGCCCAAAGAGGAGCACAGGACAATTATTGGAATACATACAAAGGATACAACCATACCATTAACGCGACCGTTAAAAAACAAATAAATGATTTCAGCTTACGCGTTATGGGCGGTACAATGTGGCAGGATTATCGTACAGAAGTTTATGCAGTAAGTGGCAATAATGTTGCAGATCCTAGTAGAACCGATAGTAATAATACTGCACCAAGTAGCAGGGTTCGCTTATTGAGAAACAATGCGGGAGAGCCAAATTTAAAATTGATTAGGCAGATAGCATTCTTTGGAGAAGTGGCAATTGGCTATAAAAATTTAGCTTTTATTAATTATTCACATCGCTTTGAATCTTCTTCAACACTGCCTGCAAAAAATAGAAATTACAATTATCCGGGTATGAGTTTTAGTGCAATCATCTCTGATATATTCCCTGGAATTAAGAAAAGCAGTCCCATTAATTATTGGAAAATCAGAGCTTCTGTTGCCAGCACGGCAAGATTGAATTCTCCGTACTCAACCCAATCTGTTTTTGTAAATAATTTTGCCAGTTCTATTATTCCAGCTTTCTCTTATGGGTTTACCAATAATAACCCCGATTTAGCACCTGAGCGCCAGAGTACTTATGAAATTGGTTCAGAATTTAAGCTTATAAAAAATAAATTAAGTATTGAAGCCACATATTACAACACACTAAATAAGGGACAAATTGTAGAAAATTATCGCTTAAGTTATGGTACTGGATTTGTATTAAATACGCAGAATGCAGCCAGTACACGTAATGAAGGCGTTGAAATTGCGATTGATTATCAGGCTATCAATAAAAAAGATTTCGGATGGAATCTGAGATTCAACTTCAATAGAATGTGGAATCAAGTTGTTGCCTTTCCTGACAATGTTTCTGAGTTTTACATTTCAGATACTTGGTTGTACAACAATGCACGTGCTAGTATTTTGGGCGTGGGTAGTCCCACAACAGGCATAGCTGCTTTTGGATATGCGAGAAATAATGCAGGTCAGATTTTAATAAGCCCTTCCACTGGTTTGCCAACAAATGATGGTCGTTTTACAATGCGAGGAAATAGAAATCCTGCATTTACCTTAGGAATCAACAATACATTGCGCTATAAAAATTGGAGGTTGAGTTTCTTATGGGATTTAAAAGTTGGAGGTGATATTTTCAACGGTAATAATATGATGTTAACTGCAGGTGGTCGTAGCCCTTTAACAGCGGATCGTTTTGTGCCTAGGGTAATTGATGGTGTGCTGAATGATGGGTTTGCTAATACTGCTAATCCTACCAAGAATACAATTGCCGTAGTGCCAGGGTACAATGATCTTTATTATCAAGCAGGTCAAATGCCAGAAGAAGCATTTATTGAAAAAGATGTAAACTGGTTGCGTTTGAGGGATATTACATTGAGCTATGCACTTCCTCCGAGTCTATTGAGAAAATTCAATGGGCTAAAAACAGCAAGCTTGTTTTTTACAGGCAACGACTTGATTCTTATTACCAATTATACTGGTGCTGATCCTCAAGTAAGTGGTAATACATCTGCTACCAGGGGGGTTGGTGCGTTTGGTTTTGACTATGGCACATTGGCTACGCCAATAAGTGTAAATTTTGGAGTAAGAATTGGACTTTAATTCTAAAAAAAGAAAGCTATGAAAAAAAATATATTATTCAAGGCATTTGTACTGCTTGCTTTTGCAGTGTCAGTTTTAGCCTGTCAGAAGAAATTGGATGAAGCATTCACCAACCCCAATGCGGGAGTGCGAGTGCCTTTAGAATCTTTATTACCAGGTATTATTAGTAATATGGGTTATAGTTCAGCCGCGGCAGGCTCTGCTTATGGCACACAAGCCGATGGTTTATTGGTGGGTCGCTATATACAATATTGGGCTAATAATACAAGTGGGAATCAATTCGACCAAATGGGGGGGGCAACTGCTGGAAGTGATTTACTCGGTAATGTTTGGGCGATGAATTATTATGGAATGGGTACCAACTTAAAACGCATGATAGAGTGGGGGACTGAAGAAAAAAAATGGGATTATGTAGGAGTGGGTCATGCATTGACTGCTTGGAGCTGGCTTACCACGACAGATATGCACGGAGATCTAATTTTAAGAGAGGCATTCAGACCCGATCAATTGGTTTTCAATTATGATGAGCAACCCTTGGTATACGATACGGTTCGCCAGATTTGCAGAACTGCCATTGGGTTCTTAAATAATAGAGGTGACAGCGCCAATACTGCTAACCTTGCAAAAGGGGATGCGTTTTTTTACAATGGAGACGTAGAGAAATGGAAAAAGTTTGTTTATGCGGTTATGGCTCGTTCCTACCACCACTTAAGCAATAAAGCCTCATACAATGCGGATTCAGTTATTTTTTATTGTAACCTAGCTATTAATACAAATGCAGACAATGCAACCATGCGATTTTCCAATACAGGGGTTGGGGGCACAGCTAATTTTTTCGGCCCTTTCCGAGCAAATGCTACGCATAATACTGGATTGATTAGGCAGACTGCCTATATTGCCAACTTGATGAATGGAACCAATTCGCGTTTCTCAGGGGTAACAGATCCTAGGGCAGCTTATATTATCCGTGAAAACACAAATAATACTTATAGGGGAGTTCGTCCAAATGCTGGAACTGTTGGATTGGTTACAGCAGATCTACCTACTAATTTTTGGGGCGGTCCATTCGCTACAACTGCAGCTCCTACCTCAGATGCAGATGCTAGGTATATTTTCAAAAATAATTCACCACTACCTATTATTTCGGCGACTGAAATTAAGTTTATATTGGCAGAAGCACAGTATAGAAAAGGAAATAAGTCAGCCGCATTGGCAGCATATAGTGATGCAATTAGGTTGAATTTTGAAATGCTAATTAACGATTATGGTTCAGCAGTACCTGCGCCAAGTTTAATCACACCTGCAATAAGGGATGCATATCTTGCA
Source organism: Sphingobacteriia bacterium (assembly GCA_004294135.1). Classification (GTDB taxonomy): domain Bacteria; phylum Bacteroidota; class Bacteroidia; order Chitinophagales; family Chitinophagaceae; genus Sediminibacterium. The sequence goes on along the minus strand of RDZY01000007.1, from coordinate 234,574 downwards.
AATCCTGCTGTTGTTCCAACAGCAGCAAACCTTACCATGTCTCATATTATGCTGCAGAAATATATTGCTCTTTATGGATACAATGTTTTAGAAACTTGGGTTGATATGCGAAGGTTTCACTACACAGATATCGAATCTGGTCAATCAATTCCAGTTTATGCAGATTTTGTTTTACCAACTGGGAGCGACTTATTCATAAATAATAATGGCAAACCAGTCTATCGAGCAAGGCCTAGATTTAACTCAGAATATTTATACAATATAAAAGAGCTGACTAGAATTGGAGCCATGGCATTAGATTATCATACCCAAGAAATGTGGTTCTCTAAACCTTAATATAATAAAAATCAACATATGAAATTAAAATATTTATATTTATTTATTGCGGTCTCCGCATTCATTGCTTGCACCAAAAATTTTGATGGGAGAACTGCTGAACAAACAAGTCTAGCAAAGAAATCTTATATCCGTTTTTATGCAGGTAGTCTCGCCGCTGCAAGAAACTTTATTGAAATCGATAATATGCGTTTGAATGGATCACCTTTATCAATGGGGGGTGTATTTCCTGGTACTTCTACTGTTACTGCTTTTTCTGTGATAGATCCAGGGTTAAAGACTATTAAAATATACGATAGTTTAATAACTACTATTCAAGCACCATTAAGCGTTTCACAAAATTTTGAAGGTGGGCAGTACTATACCATTTATAGCCACGATACTAGCAATGCAGTAAAAGCCTTGGTAACCAATGATATTTTTAATATTCCAACAGATACAACAGCAAGTGTGAAATTTGTAAATATCATTTACAGCTCATCAGTGATTCCTAATATTGATTTATTTTCGAGAAGAAAAGGGGCCAATATAGCCACCAATATTCCTCGCTTAGGATCATCTGCCTATATTCCCCATTTAACTGGAGTATCAGATACACTCGATATTAGGGCTACAGGTACTATGACGAATCTTGCGACTTTAAACGCTTTTACTTTTAATGCAAAACGGGTCTATACTGTTGTTTTTAGAGGACGATATGAATCCACTACTGGAACCATGACTAGAAATTTGAATGTAATAGCAACTTATTAATAAAAGAAATTATATAAAATGAGCCTTAACAAAATTCATTCCCAACTAAAACGTTGAGTACCGATTTTTTGGCCACTATAAATTATAAAAAGAAATATATGAAAAAAAGTAGATTATTAATATTGGGGCTTTTAGCTGTAATCGCTTTCTCAGGTTGTGTAAAAGACCCAGAAGACCCTGGTTATGCTCGTTATATGATTGTAAATGCAGCACCCGATATTCCGAATATTGATGTATTTGTTGACAATGAAAAACAAAATATTATCCCAATAAACTTTGGTTCAAATACTATTTACAATGGTATTACACCGGGAGATAGGGGAATTACGGTTACCGTTGGTGGAACTAAAAATGTTTTTGCAGAAGCTAGGTATATGGTAGCCAATAATGCTTCGGTTACTCCTACTTATACGTTCTTAGCGCTTCATCGTCAAGCATCTGCAGAACTGCTGTGGATTCAAGATGATCTTAGCTTACCTGCTGCTGGTAAAGCGCATTTGAGAATCATTCATGCCAGCCCAGATGCGCCTAGGGTAAACGCTTTTGTTGGTACTGCGGCTACACCTATTTTTACGGCTGCAACTGGTTTCGGATACAAGGAAGTAAGCAGTTTTGTACCAATTGATGCCACCATTCTTGGGGTAGTATATAATATTCAAATTAGAAACTCCATCACCAATGCAGTTGTGAGGACTCAACCAATGACGGCCATAGCTGGAAAAATTTATACGATTGTAGTGCGCGGATTGGTTACACCACCAGCAAATTATACACTCAATAGTTTATCTTCCACGCTTGTAACTAATAACTAATGAAATTATCATATTTCGAAGCACCTCTTTTATGAGGTGCTTTTTATTTTGTACCCACCCACATAATAGTGCAGCAAATGAGAATACTTAAAAAAAGAACAATATACAAAGTGTATTTTTCTTGGTAGTATTGCCATTTTTGTTGACTTATAAAATATTGAATTTGTTTTATTTCTTGCTCGTCGGTGAAATATAAGCTGACCATTTCAGTCAATTGTAATGCGTGATACAGCTTAGTGTATTTAACACAATTCAGAATAAGTTTGAGTAATTGCATCCTGTTATTCAATGCTGTTGAAACAATGATCTCATTAAAAGTATAATTGGTAAGTAATTGTTTAATTAGTTGTGATGCCGCATCAAAATCAAAAAAACGTATATCAGACTGATTAAATTTTTTCTCTAACCGAGCAAATGATTCAAACAATTCAGCTTCTGTATGTATGATAGCATCTGCTGTGTGACTGAAGCTTGAAAAAAAGAAATGTTGATTATATTCCTGTCTTTTAATAGGATCTGATAATACTTCATAAGCAGCTTTAATCTGAATAAATTTTGCATGGCTGCCTTGTGCCGAACTTTTATCTGGATGATATTTCTTTGCCAGTCGCCTAAATGCTTTTTTAATATCGGTGTTGGTAGCATTTACTGAAATACCCAATACCTTATACCAATTTTCGAGTAACATATCAGTACAGCATTTTTATTCGGGCACTTCAAATTTTTCAAAATCCATATCGTCACTATCCATTAGTTCCCTTTCTATCTCCTCCATTTGCACAATATCCCATGCTTCAGACTCTTTAAAAGTTGTATTCCACAATTCTAAAACATTACTGGCTTCTAATTGTTCTTCAACTATAGGTTGAATACAACAGATTACAAAAGAAGCGTTTTTTTCATAAAACTGTTGTTGTAGCAATGTGATTCCTTGAATAGCGTCTGAATGCAGCAGTGTTACCTCCGCAAGGTTCAACACTATACTTTTAGCCTTTTCTTGAAGCAAATTATTACAGGCTTGGAGTAGTTCTGCTGACATAATTGCAGATATTTCGGTATCTATCGGCGTTATAACAGTAAATTTTTCCTTGGTATCAATTTTGAGATTCATCATAAAATTTCAAATTAACAAACTTGTATAGCTTTAGCACAACTTCACTCAAAAATATTCGTTATAATTGTATAAATCCAAAATAGATATGGATAATAATTTTTCAGCACAAGTAAAAGAGATTATTTCGTTCAGTAGGGAAGAAGCACTGCGGTTGGGAAATGATTTTATTGGCACAGAGCACTTGCTATTGGGCTTAATCAGAGACGGTGATAATACCGCAATTAAGGTGTTGAAGCAATTGAATATTGACCTTTATGAGCTTAGAAAAGAGGTAGAACTGGCTGTGAAAGACAAAACCGGGAAAAATATAGCCAATATTAACAGCCTCCCGCTCACCAAACAAGCGGAAAAAGTGATTCGGGTGACTGTTCTCGAAGCCAAAGCATTAAAAAGTCCTTTGGTAGAAACTGAACACTTGATGCTTAGTATTTTAAAAAACAAGGAAAATATTGCTACGCAGATATTAAATCAATTTGACATTGATTACGACCTTTTTCGCAATGAATTGGGTGTGGTAGGCACGGTTAATCCTCCTCCCAGAAGTGAATTTCCAGACGACAACGATGATGAGTTTGATGAGGAGAAAAAAGGGGCAGGTTTTCAACAATCAAGAGCTGGTAAACAAACAGCAGGTACTGCCAAAAGCAAAACACCCGTATTGGACAATTTCGGAAGGGATATTACCAAAATAGCCGAAGCAGGCAACCTCGATCCAATTGTGGGTAGAGAAGCTGAGATTGAAAGGGTTAGTCAAATCCTTAGTAGAAGAAAAAAGAACAATCCCATTTTAATTGGAGAGCCCGGTGTGGGTAAAACGGCAATTGTGGAAGGGCTTGCACTTCGCATTGTGCAAAGAAAAGTGAGTCGCGTTTTGTTCGATAAACGAGTTATATCGCTCGATTTAGCCGCTCTAGTAGCGGGTACAAAATACCGTGGCCAATTTGAAGAGCGAATGAAAGCAATTATGAATGAATTAGAGAAAAACAGGGATGTAATTCTTTTTATTGATGAAATTCATACCATTGTTGGTGCAGGTGGAGCAAGTGGATCTTTAGACGCATCTAATATTTTTAAACCAGCATTGGCAAGGGGAGAATTGCAATGCATTGGCGCCTCTACATTGGATGAGTATAGAATGTATATTGAAAAAGATGGAGCGTTGGATAGACGCTTCCAGAAAGTATTGATTGAACCCCCAAGTGTGGACGAAACAATATTGATTCTTACCAATATTAAATCTAAATACGAAGATTTTCACAATGTTGTTTACAGTGACGATGCTATTCAAGCATGTGTAAAATTGAGTGATCGTTACATGACGGATCGGCTACTACCAGATAAAGCTATAGATGTATTAGATGAAGTAGGAGCAAGGGTTCATTTAAAAAATATTAATGTTCCAGAAGAGATTGTAGTGCTGGAAAAGCAAATAGAAGAAGTTAAGAACGAGAAAAATAAAGTAGTAAAAAGTCAACGTTTTGAAGAAGCTGCCTCTCTTAGAGATAAAGAGAAAAAACTAGGCGAAGAATTGGAAAAAGCCAAAGCATTATGGGAAGAGGAAAGCAAGCACAAACGTTATCCTATTACGGAAGAGAATATTGCTGAAGTAATCAGCATGATGACGGGGATACCTGTAAAGCGAATGGTACAGGCTGAAACGGAGAAGTTGCGCCGTATGAGTGAAGATATGATGGGAATGGTAATTGGTCAAGACGACGCCATTTCAAAAGTAGTGCGCGCCATTCAACGAAATAGGGTAGGATTAAAAGATCCAAAGAAACCGATTGGCACATTTATATTTCTTGGCCCTACAGGTGTAGGAAAGACTGAATTAGCCCGCTCTTTATCGAGGTATATGTTTGATTCAGAAGATTCACTTATCAGAATTGATATGAGTGAATATATGGAAAAATTTACGGTGAGTCGCCTTATTGGAGCACCTCCAGGCTATGTTGGTTATGAGGAAGGTGGCCAGCTAACAGAGAAAGTAAGAAGGAAGCCATACTGTGTTATTTTGCTGGACGAAATTGAGAAAGCACATCCAGATATTTACAATATTCTTTTGCAAGTTTTAGATGATGGCCAGTTGACAGATGGATTGGGAAGGAAGATAGATTTTAAGAATACATTGATCATCATGACTTCTAATATTGGTGTTCGTCAATTAAAAGAATTTGGAGATGGGGTAGGTTTTGCCACAGCCACCAGAATGCAACATGCAGAGGAAAATAATAAAGCGGTAATAGAGAAAGCATTAAAACGTACTTTTTCGCCAGAGTTTTTGAATCGTATTGATGATGTAGTGGTATTTAATTCACTGACTAAAGATAATATTTTCAATATTATAGACATTCTCATGAAAGGCGTGTCTAAACGTTTGCAAAATTTAGGATTCTCGTTGAATTTAACGCCTGATGCCAAAGATTTTATTGCAGAGAAAGGGTATGATGTTCAATTTGGGGCAAGACCATTGCATCGAGCCATACAGAAATATTTGGAAGATCCATTGGCAGAAGAGATTATGAGACTTACCATCAAACACGGGGATGTATTGGTGGCAGATTTGAACAAAGAATTGGGATTAATAGAATTTAGTTTTCAACCTCGAATTGAAGAAGAGCAGACCAAGGCTGAATCTTAGTGCGATCCCCATCGGTAAGCATTCAGGTGGAATCCTGCTAAATCCAACACCCGGTCTACTACCGTAGAAGCAACCTCTTCTATTGTAGTGGGGCGACTGTAGAATGAAGGCGTAGCAGGGCATATAATACCTCCTGCTAATGTAATTGTTTCCATATTACGGATATGAATCAAGTTATATGGAGTTTCACGGGCAAGTAGAATTAATTTTCTTCTCTCTTTTAGTACAACATCGGCTGCACGTGTAATTAAATCGTCGCTGATTCCTGCGGCAATTCTTCCCATAGTACCCATGCTGCATGGGCATATAATCATTGTATTGTACCGAGCAGATCCGGATGCAAATGGGGCTCCGAAATCATTTTTTTCATAAAAAGGAAATGGATAATTGGTATAGTCTTGATTACCCAATTCAGTTTGCCACACTTCTTTGGCATTTTTACTCATGACAATACCAAGCGACTCATACTGATTTTTAATCAGCATCAATTTATCTAAAATACCTTTGGCATAAATAGATCCACTAGCACCAGTGATGGCGATGACAATTTTATTAGACATACTATTTTAACAAAGCTAAGGTTGAAATGTTGGTTAGGATTTAAAATCGACAAAAAAATACCCTCCAATTGGGAGGGTATTGCTGAAAATATACTCTAAACTATTTGTACATGATATCGTAATATTCGTGCGCCATACGGTTACTATCGAACTGGAACCTTACATCTCGCATACCATTTTTCATGATTTGCCTCCAAGTATCTTGTTTTTCATAATACATTGGAATGATTTCCTGCTCTAATATATCGTAGGCCTTGTTAAGGTCATACTCATCTTGGTCGTGTTGGGTCATGTTTTCATAATCTGCTTTTGGAACAACAAAGCCATTGTTACCATGATTCACAAATTCAGGTATCCAGCCATCGTCAGTAGAAAAATTTACAGCACCATTCATAGCTGCGGTCATTCCACTGGTTCCCGAAGCTTCTCTTGGAACACGCGGATTATTTAGCCATACATCAGAAGCTTGTTTTAAGCGTTTACTGAGTGCTAATTCATAACCAATTACTACAGCAACATTTTTGTATTTTTTGCTTAAGTGAACTAAATTATTAAACTGAGAAATAGCAGGATAATCTACTGGATAAGGTTTACCACCCCAGATAATTTGTACAGGGTGTTTGGTATTAGAAAGCATTTTTTCAAACCGCTCCATATCATAAGTAAGCATATCTGCACGCTTGTATCCCGCAAAACGCCTAGCCCAAACAATGGTTAGAACATTTGGGTCGAACACTTTACCAGTTTGATCGGCAACGATTTCAAAAGCACGTTTTTTGAGGAATTTTTTTCTATCATCATACACTTCATCATTCCCTTCTTCCATGGCACGGTACATTTGCTTATCTGCCCAGTAACGCCAGTTTTGTGCATTCGTAATAGAAGTGATGGGACAAATACCTTCGTAGTTCTTCCACATTTCCCTACTAACTACGCCATGCAAAGCAGAAACCCCGTTGGCTTTTCTAGCAAATCTAAGTGCAGCTAAGGAGTGATTGAACTGGTCGTCTTTAATACCAGTAATTTTTCTTACTTCATCAATACTTAAACCACAGAAATAGCTCATTTTATTACATAAATAAATATCGTGCTTTTCATTACCAGCTTCTTCTGGAGTATGGGTTGTGAATACCAAGTGGTCTTTTACTTTCTGTAAGCTTTTGAATTTATTTAGCAAATAAAATGCTGAGGAAATAGCATGAGCTTCATTCAAATGGTAAACGTCTGGATTGAACCCTAACTCGTCAATTAACTTTGCACCACCAACACCCAATAAAATGAATTGCGCAACTTTAGTAGCAACATTTGCATCGTATAGGCGGTGAGAAATGGTTTGTGAAACATAATCGTTCTCAGGCAAATCGGTACTCAACAAAAATAGTGGAGCACTTTGAAATGTTTCTGGATTCAGGTAATAGGCTTTAACCCAAACTGGGTGATCGTGAATCAGAATTTGGAATTTAATATCAGTTTCTTCTAGAAAACTATATATCTTTTCCATGAAAGTAACTTGCAAGGTTTGGTCTTGATTGCGAGTTTGGTCGTAATATCCATACTTCCATAAAATACCAACTCCAATCATATTTTGACGAAGCTCGTATGCACTGCGCAGGTGTGAGCCCGCTAGATAACCAAGCCCACCGCTGTATATTTTTAAGGGTTGATGAATAGCAAATTCCATGGAAAAGTATGCTGCTTTTTTAGCATACTGGTCGTTGATTTGATAGGGTACAGCATAATTTCTGAAATTCATGTTGGATCTTTTTGTTGTAAATAGTTATTGCAATATAGTGTATTTTACGACAATGTATTTTATACACATTAATCTTTATTTATTTAAATTATGATTTTGTAGTAAGAAGGAATATATTATTTATCGCTTCACTAATTTTTTGGGCTTGATTTCTTTTTTTCGAGTATAGGTGTCATCAAAAAAACATTTGATGCCTCTGTGATTTCCACAGCTTCCTTGTTCTTTGAGTTGTACAGTATTACCAGCGAAATTAAAATCGATAATACAGGGATCACCATTTTGAGTAAAGACGCCAGTTTTTGGGGTATTCAATTTTAATTCACCTTTTAATTCTCCCGTACAAGTTCCATTGTTTTTTTCAAAATGGATAAAGAAAATATAGTGACTGGCATTCTTGCCATCTCTAACCGATAAATAATTATTTTTATCCTTATAAAAATTTCCGCTAAATTTATTTAGGGCAGCAAGTGTGTCAATAGGGTTGATAACAGCCGTTTTGGCTGGATCTTCATTTGAATCTTTTGTAACCACCATAAAAATTCCAACATCATTATAAATCCATCCCTCTCGGGTAAAAAGGAGGCTATTGTCCTTATTTATTTTTTCTTGACTCAACAAGAAAGTCGGTTCTTTATTTATATTAATGGTATAGTGGTAATCGGTATTATTAAAATTGTTCAACAATTCTTTTCCAGCTAGATATTGATTTTTCTCGTTCATCACAAATACCATCAATCTTTTTTTCTTTTTTTCGGTGAGCACAAAAAGTAAATATTTTTCTTTGGTCTTGTTGATAATACCAACTGGATGAATTTTAAATAATTGATTTTTCTTTATATAAGTGCTGAAAGCACTATCTGGAAAAAATTGTTCAAATGCTTTCAATCCAATACTTATGGTATCTGCATTTTTGTCAATATTGGTATCAGCTACAAAATAAGGAAGTGGGAGCGGTTTGAAAATACTTAAAAAATCTTTTTGGTCAATTTTAGTCTCTCCACTTAAGTCAACCTTTTTAGGTTTACACCCAATTAGTATTATGAGCATTAAAAAAATACAACTAAGCTTCATGAACATATATTTTTATAAAAATAAGCGATTTAACTGACGCAGAAAGAATTGTTTGTTGAACTGGACGAATAAATTTAGATTTGTCTAAAATTTATTTTAGATATGCTTTTTACTGCGGCCGAAGAGAATTATATTAAATCAATTTTTCATCTACAGGAAGATGGATCACTTGTTTCTACCAATGCAGTTGCAGCCAATTTGCACACATCGGCGGCCTCCGTTACCGATATGTTGAAAAAATTAAAGTCCAAAAAATTAGTTTCATATGAAAAATACAAAGGATTTAAGCTGAATACAGAAGGTAAAAAAACAGCATTAATCATAATCCGTAAACATCGATTATGGGAATCTTTTTTGGTAAATACACTTCAATTTGGTTGGGATGAAGTACACGAGATAGCAGATCAACTTGAACATATTCAAAGTAAAAAATTGGTGGATAAGCTAGATGAATTTTTAGGGTACCCTAAATTTGATCCACATGGCGATCCTATACCAGATTCAAATGGAAAAATGCATGAACAAATACAGACCAGTCTCGCTGAGCTGGCAATACATGAATCAGGCGAAATTTCAGCGTTGGGTAATCCATCATCTGCGCTTTTAGAATTACTTCAGCACAAGCAGATACAGATTGGGACAAATCTAATTGTTGAAAAAATATTTTCTTTTGATCAATCCATGGAAATTAAAATGAATAATGAGCTTTTGTTTACCATCAGCCACGAATTGGCAAAAAATTTATTTATAAAAAAACGCTGATTATGTTGCAAAGAATTCATCCTGAAAACTCACTTAGTGAAGTTCATGAATCGGTAGACGCTACTTTGACAAGAAAAGGATGGAAGCGAATATTGGCCTATATAGGCCCAGCTTATTTAGTAAGCGTGGGCTATATGGATCCTGGAAACTGGGCTACAGATTTGCAAGGCGGTGCAAAATTTGGTTACCAGTTAATATGGGTATTATTAATGAGCAATCTTATGGCTTTGTTATTACAAAGCCTAAGTGCGAGACTAGGTATTGTAAGAAGAAGGGATTTGGCTCAAGCCAATCGGGAAACCTATCCACCTTTTATTAATTTTTGTTTGTACATATTGGCCGAATTAGCCATTGCAGCATGCGATCTGGCAGAAGTGCTGGGAATGGCTATTGGCATTCATTTGCTTACGGGACTTCCCATTTTATGGGGTACAGTAATTACCGTATTGGATACTTTTTTATTTCTTTTACTACAACGCTGGGGTATTCGAAAAATGGAGGCTTTTATTATTGCGTTGGTAGCAATCATTGGAACGTCGTTTCTAATACAGATACTTATTGCAGCCCCAAATTTATCGGAAGTTGCTGTGGGGCTTATTCCTTCTTCCCTCAACAACGAAGCACTTTATATTGCAGTGGGTATTATTGGCGCAACGGTTATGCCCCATAATTTATACCTGCATTCTGCCTTGGTTCAAACTCGTAAAATAGCGCATACTAAAGAAGGCATTAAAACTGCATTGAAATATAATTTTATTGATAGTACTATTGCCTTAAATGCTGCGTTTTTGGTAAACACTGCCATATTGGTTTTGGCAGCCACCGTATTTTTTAAAACAGGCAATACAGCTGTGGCTAAAATTGAAGACGCTCACCAACTTTTGCAACCCTTACTTGGTTCCTCATTAGCCCCCATACTATTTGCAGTAGCGTTGATTGCTGCGGGACAAAGTTCAACACTTACTGGCACACTCGCTGGTCAAATTGTGATGGAAGGCTACCTACAATTGCGTATTAACCCATGGCTTAGAAGATTAATTACCCGATTAATTGCTATTGTTCCCGCTATTTTAGTGATTGTTATTTATGGGGATGATAAAGTAGATGATTTACTCGTTTTTAGTCAAGTCATTCTAAGCCTCCAACTTGGATTTGCAGTAATTCCATTGATTCATTTTGTGAGCGACAAAAAAACGATGGGCATATTTGCTATTCATTTTTCAACTAAATTTTTTGCGTGGGCAGTTGCCTTGGTTCTGGTAATTTTAAATGTAAAATTGGTGACGGATGAAACCATTTTACTCTTTGGATCGGGAATAGGGTGGGGTACTAAGCTGCTGATTATTTTTGCTATTGCGCTATTTATATTGTTGTTTATAATTATGACTTTCTATCCTTTTATTAAAAAACGTCAACTTTTGCGTACTGCACTGCTTCATGGGGAAGCGGTGCAACTACAAAATCTAAAAGTGGAGAAAATTAGTTCCATTGCCATTGCGTTAGATTTTACTGCTGCTGACGAAAAACTTATTGCCTATGCACTTGCTCAAGGTAATACAGCAGTGAATTATTTATTGATTCATATTGTTGAAAGTGTTTCTGCTCGGTATGCAGAAAATGCAAGTGATGATGCAGAAACAAGAAAAGATAAAGAACGTCTTGACTCATATATTCAACAATTAAGTTCAATGGGTTACGTTGTAAAAGGAATTTTAGGATATGATAATCGGGTAAATGAAATAGTAAGAATAGTAAAGGAATCCGAATCTGAAATGTTGATTATGGGTGCGCATGGCCATAGTGGGCTGAGGGACTATATTTTTGGTGAAACAATTGAAGATGTAAGGCATAGAATTCATATTCCCGTGCTAATTGTGAATGTATAGACCTGATTTTGGTAATATTTTTACCACATTATCGTTTATATTTGTCCCCTGATAATTAATAAAAACAAAGTATGCTGCAAAAAATCAAGGTTGCCAATCCAGTAGTAGAGCTCGACGGGGATGAAATGACCCGTATTATTTGGAAATTCATTAAAGAAAAATTGATTCTACCTTACCTTGAATTAGATATTAAATATTATGATCTTGGAATGGAATATCGGGATGAAACGAACGATCAGGTTACAATAGATGCGGCAAATGCCATCAAGCAATATGGTGTAGGCATCAAATGTGCCACCATCACTCCGGATGAACAACGGGTGGCTGAGTTCAAGCTAAAGCAAATGTGGAGAAGTCCAAATGGTACTATAAGGAATATTTTGGATGGCACTGTTTTTAGAGAACCAATTGTTTGCGCCAATGTTCCGCGCTTGGTTCCTAACTGGACTGCACCTATCTGTATTGGCAGACACGCATTTGGCGACCAGTACCGTGCCACTGATTTTGTTACCAAAGGCAAGGGTAAACTAACCGTTAAATTTGAAGGTGAAGATGGAACGGTACAAGAATTTGAAGTGTACAATTTCAAAGGAGATGGGGTTGCATTGGCAATGTACAATACCGATGAAAGTATTTTGGGTTTTGCGCGCTCTTGCTTCAACCAGGCTTTATCAAAAAAATGGCCACTATACCTTTCTACAAAAAACACCATCCTGAAAAAATACGATGGTCGCTTTAAAGATATTTTTGAAGATATTTATCAGCAGGAATTCAAACAATTATTTACCGATGCAGGTATTGTGTATGAACACCGTTTAATAGATGATATGGTGGCTTCTGCATTAAAATGGCATGGTAATTTTGTATGGGCTTGTAAAAATTATGATGGCGACGTGCAGAGTGATACTGTTGCCCAGGGTTTTGGTTCCTTGGGATTGATGACTTCCACATTGGTTACTCCTGATGGAAAAGTGATGGAGGCTGAAGCTGCACATGGCACCGTTACCAGGCATTTTAGAGAGTATCAAAAAGGCAATCCCACATCTACCAATCCCATAGCCTCTATTTTTGCGTGGACGAGGGGATTGGAGTTTCGTGGTAAACTTGACGATAACCAAGCTTTAATTAATTTCTGTACGATATTAGAAAAAGTATGTGTTCAAGTTGTGGAGAGTGGTAAGATGACCAAGGATTTGGCCATTTGTGTACACGGAAACAAAGTGAGTCACGGCGAACACTATTTGTACACAGAGGAGTTTTTAGACGCGATTGATATTGAGTTGAAAAATCAGTTGAGCAATTAATTGATTTCGATCCAAGTATGATCTGCCAGTAGTTTTACGGAAGACAGAAACTGCTTAAAAGGTCCGCTTTTACCCCATTCTTGGGGGGCAACCATAGAAAGCATATGGGTGCCATCTTTCTTTTCATAGAGGTGATAAGTATGTCCAATTTGGGGTTTGAATCCAAGTTTGGCTTCATAAATCATCAAACTTAATTCTTTGCGTTTGCTTATTTCTTGTGCTTGTTTTGCCAGTAATTCAATCTGTTGCCTAATTTGATCGAGTTGCATATTGGTCTGGTCTTCCATTGCACTTAAAGCCTTATGTTTTATAACCCCTTCTTTGGTGGGACGAACTGCTACGCCAGAGACGGAAGAGGCATAGGGAAGTACACTCATTTGCTTGTGATAGATCTCAATATTTTTAAAACTATTTCCTTCCCCATTTATTCCTTCTTGGGTTAATTTGAGATAACCATTGGGAAGAATTTCATGCATTATATCAAGCACGACTAAGTTATTTTTATAGAGCGTTACTTTCATTGAAGCGCTATTCGGTATGGCGGCTTTTATTTCATCGGCCAGCTCTTGGTTCTGAAATATTCTTCTTTCCTCATCAGGTACAAAAGTATATTGCGAATAAAAAGCTTCATTCTGGAGACTAACCCAATTAATATTTACGCTAAGTGCTTGCCCGTTTTCAATACTTTCAATTTTGTAATTGCCACTTTTAGGAGCTATTCCATTTTCGAAAATACATCTCTCAGGAAATAATTGCCAGCTGGCCAGAAAATTATAAGCTTGTACCATAATTACAGAATACTTAATGTTGTAAGTATTACAATTCAACTGCTGGAAAGTTGTTGAATTATTTTAAAAGGGGAGTATTTAAAATAAAATGCCCCAAAACAATCGCTTGGGGCATTTAAGCAACTCATAATTTATTTTACTGAAAATGGAACTTGTAAGGTTCCCCAAGTAAGGGTAATATTCCCATTATTATCAATAGCATAAGTCAACTTTTCTACTGGCTTATTTATTTCAATAGCTGTCGCCGTAATGCGCAATGCATCATCCGATATTTGGTAGCTCATTGCACCCCATTGATCCCATTTTTTATTAAAAATCAGGGTCCATTCTTTTCCCTTATTAATAGAAAAGAAGCCATATTTACCTGCAGGTAAAGCTTTTCCATTCACCAGAATATCTTTACTTGTTTCAAATACGGTGGCTTCATTGGCTCCAGTACGCCATATTACGCCCTCTTTTGGCTCAATATCTTTACCAATAGTTCGGCCTTTAAGTGAAGGCTGGCTATAGTTGATGGTGATTAACGAACCACTTGAAAGGGTTGCAGTTGCAGAAGCGGGAGGACTCGGTCTTTTTGATTTATCGGTTTGCGCGCAAGCTGTTTCAAGTGAACAAAACAGTGCGGCGACCATTACAAGTGATACTATTTTTTTCATGATTTTTAATTTAACTACGAATATGATGATTTAAATGGTAGGAAAATATTATTTTACGCAAGTGGTAGCATTAATTCACAATTGTAAAATCTGGTTTACGAATCAGTTGTGTTTGGTAACGGAATCTTAAATCAGTGCTGATTACAATATTCCAATTATTCATATTATTTGCCACTTTGGGATAGTAATAAGCTTTTAGTTCAATAGTGCCAAAAACCAGGTTCTCGTTTCTGGTTCTAATACCACCTCCAACGGCTGTATATATTTCGCCTTTAAATAAATTTATTCCTGAAATTTTGAGGTAGGTTAAATTAGTAAAGCTGAATGGTGCGAAGCTGAATCCAAAAAATTTCCAAGTATTATAGAAAACTGTTTCGGCGTTGATAGTAACCCTACCCGTAGCGTCGGTTGTATTATTTTGGAAGCGTGGAATACCATAAATGCTTGATAACTTAAGTGGATCATTCAATCGTGCAAAGCGTTGATAGGTAATACTACCACTTAAAAAATGCCGGACATGCCAAAATCCAGAGCCCATTTTTCGCAAGCGGGTTATATAATCAACACTGGTTAAAAAAGAAAAATCTTCTAGTTTATTTTGATGGATATAGCCGCCAGATTTAATGATATAATTAAGGTAATTTTTTTTCCGATTGAAATAATATCGTTGGTATTCAAATCCACTATAGAACCTTAAAAAACCTTCTCTATTGGTCCACCCAGAATTAACGGAAAGATTAAATCCTTCAGGGATATCTTCATTTCTTCCGAATCCATAAATAAAATTGGTGTGGTAAAAATCCTGTTCAAAAAGGGTATAGGCAAAAAGAACACCTGTAATATTATCGAAACGGCTATCGGTAGTGGTTTTAACCGTGTCTGGTCGGGAGATGAAATCTCGATTTAGTAACCGAACGGCTAGTATACTTCGTTTACGTGAATCAAAATTATCTTTCAATCGTTTCTTTGCACCGAGACTATATCCCATCCATAAATCAGCATTGTAATAATGGTATTTCCATGATTTATTGTATTCAGAATCATTTAAATATACATTATCGGTTTTATTGATAGACAGGTCAAACCCTCCGGTAAATCTATGGTAAGGGCTAACCAGGGGCAGTTCTCCTCTAACAAAAACGGTTCTCTCTTCTCTTCGGTTGCTATTGAATGCAGGCTTTTGTTGTTGAAATCCCAAGGCAATATTCACAAAACTACCCGCAATATTTCGTTTCAGAAACTCTGCACCAATTGCATAGTTTGGATTTCGTTTGGTATCTATAAGTTGTTGAATTTGAATGCGGTTGCCAGTACCGAACAAATTATCATCGTTCAATTCGAATGAAACCAGATCAACACTACCTTCATTCATGCTTCCACCTAAAGGGAATACATCTTTACAAACTATGATAATATCAACTGAGTCAATATGATCATATCTTAAATCAATAATAATTTTTGCATCTTGCAAAAAACTTAGATCGCGTAACAATTTTTCATTATCGGCCAATAAATTAGGGTATAGCAAATCTCCTTCTCTGAAAAATAGGTTATTAGAAATTGCTGTTGCGTTTGTTTTTGTATGAAGGGCATTTCCTAAATTAGCTAAAAGATTATTTTTCCTGCTTGCAGTGTCATTGATACGACTATTGAAATCAAGTTTTTGAATGGTGATATTGCGAATAACTCTTCCTTTAAATGGTTCAAATTGCGTAGAATTTTTTTGAGCATCATTTAGTGCCGTATTGGCAATAGGATTATTTACGGAAATACTTTTGCCAATTTTACCCAATAATCCCTTTTTGTTTGCAAGAAAAAAAACAGTATCAACATCAAGCTGTTGTGCAATAATGGTTGTAGTGACGAATAAGGAGATCAATAAAAAGTAAATTTTTCCTAAATGGTAATGCTTATCGGATATAACATTCATTATGGCACAATCTATTGTTTTTTTAAAACAGTAAAAATATAAATATCAACTAAACAGCACTAAGTTATCGAAAATGAATTTGTAGTCAAACTTTTTAATAAATTGTAGTGCTTCGGCTACAAATACTAATTACCCCATGTAAAACCTTTATAAAGAGTATCTTAGTAATCAATAATCATTTTAATAACCATTGATATTATGAGAAATACATTGCCATTAAGGTTGTATGGGGGATTAGGTTTGTCGATAGTACTAGTATTACTAGTCGGTTTTTTTTCTATAAATGCTTTGGAGAATCAAGTTATAGAGACCAATAAATTGGTTCGTACAAAACAAACCATTGGCACAGTAAGAGATATTCGGTATAATCTATTGCAAATGAGGGGTGCAAGAAGGGCATATTGGATATCTGGTAATAAAGAACATATGGCCAATTTTGTACTTTCCTTTAATACATTACAACCTTCATTGTTAAATTTAAAAAAAGAAGTAGCCGATCAGCCAGTCGTATTTGAGTATACATCTTCTTTGGATAGTGCACTGAACCATGTTTTTTTATTTTGGGAGCAGGATGGAAAAATTGACACCACAGATAGTAAAGTAAAATTAAAATATATAATTGAAAAAGAAGAAAGTTTACTGAAGAATGCGTACAAATTGTTTGAGTTATTAAGAAATTATCTTTCCAATCAACTTATTGCGATAGAAAAAGCACTAAATGAATCTTTTATAACGTCAAGACAAATAATTGTGGGTGGGGTAGTACTATTAATTACCATAGTAGTATTGTTGGTGAATGCTGTAATTACGACTTTAAAAAGCAGGTATCGATCTGGTAAAAGACTGAAAGAAACACTTGCCCAAATGGAAGAGATCAATCAGGTTTCAACTGCTAAAAATAAATTGCTAGAAGGTGTAAGTTATATTAACGATCATATTCAAAATTCTAAAACATTATCTGCATTAGCCAATAATGTAATCAAAGCAATAGTGGGTTATCTGGAAGTTCCTGCAGGGGTACTATATGTAAAAGAAGAGTCAAAAGATTATTTAGAAATGAAAGCGGGTGTTGCTGTTTCTTCTAAAGCTCAATTAGGATTTAAAATTGGAGATGGTATTATAGGAAATGCTGCACTACAAAAAAACTCAGTTAGAATTAAAGATGTTCCAATTGATTATTGGCATGTTGAGACAGCCTTAGGGGAAGTAATGGGAAGGGGTGAAATACTATGTATGCCGCTATGGCTCGATAACAATTTAAAGGGCATGATAGAGCTGGGGGCGTTCAGTAATTTCTCCGATCAACAAAAATTGCTACTTGAAAATGTTGCACACAATATAGCCGTTGCCATACACTCACAACAAGCCAGTACAAGAATAAATGCACTTTTAGCTGAGGTACAGGCGAATAAAGAAAATCTGGTAAGTCAACAAGAAGAATTGCGCCAAACTAATGAGGAATTGAGTAGACAAGCAGAAGAATTACAGGCTTCTGAAGAGGAATTGCGCACACAAGAACAAGAACTAAGGCAAATTAATAATGAATTAATAGACAAGAATACAGCGGTAGAAACCGCCAAGCAAGCATTAATGTTTAAGGCACAGGAGCTTGAAAATACCAGTAAGTATAAGTCTGAGTTTCTTGCGAATATGTCGCATGAATTAAGAACACCGCTGAATAGTGTATTAATTCTTGCTAAATTATTATCCGATAATAACGCCAAAAATCTAACTGTAAAACAGGTTGAATATGCTACCATCATTCACAAGTCTGGAGGCGATTTACTCCAACTAATTAATGATATATTAGATCTATCAAAAATAGAAGCAGGAAAAATTGATCTGCAAATAGAATCTGTTTATATCAATACCATTGCGCAAGATTTACAACAACTATTTACAGTAGTAGCTTTAGAAAAGAAAATTAATTTTGAGGTAGTAAAAGAGGCTGGAATTCCTGATAATATCAAAACCGATTTACAACGTACTGAACAAATTCTCAAAAATTTATTGTCGAATGCTTTTAAGTTTACGCCTGCTTCAGGCACGGTTACTTTAACTTTTAGTAATAGAGATCAATTCGATAGAAAACGTATTGGCATTTCTGTTACTGACTCTGGTATTGGCATTTCACCTGAAAAGCAACAATTAATTTTTGATGCTTTTCAGCAAGCGGATGGATCTACCAGTCGCAAATATGGAGGCACTGGATTAGGACTTTCAATCAGCAAAGAATTGGTAAGGTTATTAGGGGGTGAAATAGAAGTACAAAGTGAAGAAGGAAAAGGGAGTGTTTTCACCATTATTTTACCACATGAGTCGGAGGAAACCAATCAATACCATGAAGCATTAACGGTAAATTCAGCTCCTGAACTAGCTAATATTGTAGAGCAGAATAGTGTGGAAGATGATCGTAACAATTTGGCACTTGGCGATCAAATAATGTTAATTATTGAGGATGATATAAATTTTGCGACTATTATTAAAGATTTTGCAAGAACAAAAGGGTATAAAGTAATTGTGGCATTACAAGGAGATGAAGGATTACTTTACGCAAAAAAATACCAGCCCAGTGCAATTACACTAGATATACAATTACCAGTTATTGATGGTTGGTCGTTGTTAAGCATTTTTAAAAAGGATCCTGAAATCAGCCATATTCCAGTTCATATTATTTCTGCATACGATGATAATAGACTTAATACTGGAGGCGCACTTGCTTATGTAAAAAAACCAATTGATAAAGAGGGGCTGGATAAAGCCTTCCAAACCATTGGCTTGCATTTGATGGCAAGGGTTAAAAATGTGTTACTGATTTCCGCAGCCCATTTTAAAGACGACGGCTTGAAAGACTTATTCAAGGAAAAACACAATGAAGTTCATTTTTCAATGGTCGAGTCTATTGAAGCAGGAAAAATAATGTTAGCAGAAACATTATTTGATTGTATTGTAGTAGATATTGGTTCAGACATAGAGAAAGGAGTATCACATCTAACATCGTGGAAGCCAGTACTTGCAGAAAAAGAAATTCCAGTTATTATTTATATTGATAAGGATATTTCTGCGACTGATGAATTGCAGTTGAAAAAAATATCGGGTGTAATTGTACGCGACTCACCTGCTGTTAATAGTCGATTAAAAGATGAATTAGATTTGTTTCTGTATAAAGTAGAACAAGTTGCAAGTAGCAATAGTTCAGATACAAATTCCAATAATTCCTTTAGCGATATCAGTCTCGAAGGCAAGAAAATTTTAGTTGTTGATGATGATATGCGTAATGTGTTTGCACTGAGTACTGTACTAGAAACAGAAAATTCTGAAGTATTTACTGCTTCTGATGGATTTGAATCGATAGAAATGCTGCAAAAATATCCCGATATTGATTTGGTATTAATGGATATTATGATGCCAGAAATGGATGGATATCAAGCAATGGAAAAAATACGCAATGAGCTAAAACTTAATAATTTACCCATCATTGCTTTAACCGCAAAAGCAATGGCGGGAGATCGGGAAAAATGTATAGCCGCTGGTGCTTCGGACTATATTACGAAACCTGTAGATATACAGAAATTATTTTCATTGATACGAGTATGGCTTTCTCGTTAACCTTTGTATATGCAAGTACTTGAACAGCAAGATTTGTTAGAATTGATTTATCATAAATATGGGTATGATTTTATCAACTATGCAAAGCCTTCATTGTATAGGAGAATTGATAAATTTATTGCTGATAATCAGCTTGAATCAATCAATAATTTTCATCGGCTCTTAATGTATCACCCAGAGATATTTCAACTATTTCTAAAAGATGTCACAGTTAATGTTACTGAATTATTTAGGGATCCATTGTATTATAAGTATTTGCGTGAAATTATTATACCGCGACTCGCTTCTTATCCAATCATCAATATTTGGCACGCTGGATGTTCCACCGGTGAAGAAGTTTTTTCGTTGTGTATTTTATTAAAAGAAGCTGGATTATTGAAACGTGCAAGAATTTATGCTACTGATATCAATGCCAATAATCTTGAAAAGGCAAAGCAGGGTATTATTCCATTACGAACTATGAAGGATTATACCATGAATTATCTTCAGTCAGGTGGTACAGAAGACTTTTCAGAATACTATACAGCTAAATATGATATGGCCATTATTAATGAATCTATTCGATCTTCTATTATTTTTTCTCAACACAATTTGGTTTCCGATCATCCTTTCAATGAATTTCAATTGATAATGTGTAGAAATGTGATGATTTATTTTAATAGGGTATTGCAAGAAAGGGTACTGAATCTGCTGCACGATAGCTTGGCTCCACTCGGTTATTTAGGAATAGGACTGAAGGAAACCCTCGCTTTTAGCGAAGTGCAACCGAAATTTGAAACAATAAGTAAAAATTTAAAGTTGTATAAAAGAATTGCATAGTATGAACAATGCACTCAACCGAATAATTATGATTGGAGGCTCTGCGGGGAGTTTACCCATATTTATGCGTATCGTGCAAGAAATGCCCATTAATTCTACTTGTGCAATGGTTTTGGTAATACATAGACTTAAAAATGTACAAAGTAGTATGGTTGAATTACTTTCCGTTCTTAATCAAAAAGTACAATTAAAAGAGCCTGATGATAAAGAACCAATTTATCCTGGGGTTGTATATCTTGCTCCTCAGAATTATCATTTACTGATTGACCCTGAAATAAGATTTTCGTTGGATTATTCGGAACCAGTTAATTATAGCAGACCCTCTATTGACCTCAGCTTTGAATCTGCGGCGTCGGTTTTTGGCAAAAACTGTATGGGCATTTTGTTGAGTGGAGCCAATCAAGATGGGGCTATTGGGTTGAATAAAATATACCAAAATGGTGGGGTTGGAATAGTTCAAGATCCAACAGCTTCAGATTATAGTACAATGCCAAATGCAGCTTTGGCAATTAATCCTTTATTACATTCTTTATTACCAGATCAACTTATTCATTTTTTACAGACAGTACTTAATAATAAATAATACCCTTATGCAAAGTGGCAATGAGAATTTTTTAATTTTATTGGTAGACGATCGACCTGAAAATATCATCTCCTTAGAAGAAATTTTGGACAAACCGGGGCGGAGTTTTTTAAAAGCCAATTCAGGAAATGAGGCACTTAAAATGGTTCTCAAAAATGAGGCGATTGGCTTAATAATGCTTGATGTTCAAATGCCTGATATGGATGGATTTGAAGTGGCACGTATCTTAAAATCGACCCCAAAAACCAAGGATCTTTCTATTGTATTTGTAACTGCTATTAGTAAAGAGGAACAATATGTACTCAAAGGATTTGAAGAAGGTGCAGTTGACTATTTACAAAAGCCCTTAGATATTAATATTACTAGGGCAAAAGTGAATGTATTTGAGCGTCTTTATCATGCACAAAAAGCGGTTAGAAACAGCCTTGCAGAAATTGAACGAGTAAATAAGCAGTTGGAAAGATTTGTATTTATTGTTTCTCACGATTTAAAATCTCCATTAGCAACCATCGGTATGCTGGCCGATCTGATTCGGAAGGATGAATTGGTACAAAAAGAAAAGGAGTTGACTGAAAATGCAACTATTATTTATGAGGTCACCCATAAATTAAGTGGAATGATTGAGTCAATTCTCGACTACTCTCGTAAAAGTCAAAGTGAACAAACAATTGAATCTGTTGATATTCAGCAACTGGTTACTGAAATCATTCGTTTATTTTCATTACCAGACAAATACACTATTAAAGTGGAGGGTGTTTTACCGACCATTCAAACAAAAAAAATTAAACTGCAACAGGTTATCCAGAATTTAATATCAAATTCAATTAAGTACAATGAAAAAAGTTTACCTGAAATTACCCTTGGAGCAGAAGATAAAGGCGACTATTTAGTGTTTTTTGTAAAAGATAATGGACAAGGTATTGCTAAAAAAGACCAAGAGAAAATTTTTAAACTATTTGAGGTTACAGAAAACACCTCCAAACACGATAGTAGTACTGGAGTTGGATTGAATCTTTTAAAAGTATTGGTAGAAGAACAAGGTGGTAAAATTTGGGTAGATAGTGAACCAGGTATCGGAAGTACTTTTTATTTTGAATGGAGAAAATAATAATTATAAGGGAACTATTATTTTACTTTTAATATTGTATGAGAGCCATGCATAACCTATTATCATAGCCAATAAAGAAGCAATTAACACTGCAATTTTGGCCATATCCTGAGTATTGGAATCTGCAAATGCAAGTGTAGATATAAATATACTCATGGTGAATCCAATTCCCGCTAAAATTCCAGCACCAATTAATTGATACCACGAAGTGCCAGCAGGAAGTGACGACCATTTATTTTTTATCATCAAATAACAGGCTCCGCAAATACCAAGTGGCTTACCAATTACGAGACCAAAAATAATTCCCCAAGAAAAACTACTATTTAGGCTTTGTAAACTGTTATCTGGAAATAAAATTGCTGTATTGGCCAATGCGAATAAGGGCATGATAATAAAGTAGACTGGCTTGTGTAATTTTAATTCAAAGTGGGAGAGTTGCTTTACTGGTATGGTGAATGCAAACAATACGCCTGCAACAGTTGCGTGAATACCTGAGTTAAACATGGCATACCAAAGTACAATACTTAATACCCAATTATACCATCCAAACCTTATTTTATATTGTTGAAGTAACCCCAATATCAGAAATACAAATAGTGTAATTAAGAGGTATGTCAACTTTAATGCCCCACCATAAAAGAGTGCAATCACTACAATGGCACCGAGGTCATCAATAATAGCCAAAGCGGTAATAAATATTTTAAGTGAAATAGGTACTTTCTTACCCAACAAGGAAGCAACACCAAGGGTAAAAGCAATATCAGTAGCCATGGGTACTGCCCAGCCACCCATATATACAGTTCCTTTGTTGAATTGTGTATATAAAATTGCTGGAATCACCATCCCGCCAATAGCAGCCATCACAGGCAACAAAGATTGTTTTAATGATGATAATTCTCCAGATACCAGTTCTCTTTTTATTTCCATACCTGCAAGAAAAAAAAACAAAGCCATTAGCCCATCATTGATGATTACCATAATACTATTGGGTAAAATGAGCCCGCCAAAATGAATATGATGATTGCTGGTATTGTCAAAACTAATTTGCCATATATTTCTATACCATTCTCCAGAAAAATGAAGATTAGAAAGTACCAAAGAAATGGCTGTTGCACACAATAATATAATTCCTATGGCTCGGCTATCATGCATAAATGCAGCTAAAGGATTGAATATCTTCTTTCTTATTAGGTTATATGGAGCCATGATTCAAATTTAATTGGCAAGAATATCGAATTTTGACTTAGGCCGCTTTGTATCCAGCCATTTAAAATTTTTAAGTTTAATTTCGTCGTGGTCAACCTGTTTCATAGGGTATGTTACCCCATCTAGGTTTCTAAGAAAAACTACTTTTTGTGGCTTGCTATCATCAAAAAAAACATCAATTACATCGGCAGAAGATTTGTTAACACCAATAAATTTCTTGGCTTCATCTGTACCATAATAAATATTTTGTGCATTTCCTTTGGCTCGCATGCTGTTAATTTTTCCATCCCAAAACAAAGCATTAATGGTAGTTCCCTTAATCTGATTATAATAGATGGAGCTATCTACTTTATTAATAGCCATTCCATTCTCAAACACATAGAGCCGTTCGGGCTTTTTATTTTTCAAGTATAAATAAATAGTATCTCCTGTAATTTGATTTTCTTGCGCCCATACTACGGGACTTTTAAAAAGTCTAAAAACAGAGTCCTTTAGTGAATAAAAAAGGCTATCACCGGTAGCTTGTAGGGAATCAGAAAATATTTTTACATTGTAGTATGCTTCAAAAAATTTATCGGTACTGTCTTCTACCTTTGAATTAGGGGGATTGAATTTTGGAAGTGTGTCTCTTAATAATGGTACTTTTCTTCGCTTTATAAAATCAGATAATTTAGCAGAGTACAATGTATCGGCTGTGATATATACGGTATCAATTCCCTGTTTAATTAATAATATCGGCTTTTGAGTAGCCAACAGCGAATTGTTCTTTTTATTTGTCTTTATATTATTGGCAATCATGTCAAAACCTTGCGCAGTATCTTTACTACGATATACCGCATTACCCCTAAATTCTCCTAGCCCTGTTGAATCATCAAACGCCATTTCATCGGCTGTAAACACAGCACTACTGTCTTCAATAACAGATCGCTTATAGAGTTCCGCTTTTTTTGCACGCATATCATAAAATCCGCTTTTAGTCCTGATAGTCCTTTTTTCTTTAATATTATAAATGATAGTAGGTGAAGTGAAAGTTGCTAATTCTGTGTTTGTATTGTATTGTAAAGTGTCGCCAGTAATTTTATTTTCAGGGTCAATCATTGTTACTTTTCGTTTAAAAATAACATCTTTTGTTTCACCATAATAATAGCCTTCTTGGCTGGTAAGGGTAGATTTTTTATTAACTACTTTGCCTCCCTTTAAATAAGTCCCTATTTTAACCGTAACATCGTATTCCAATTCTTCTGTGGTAAGCACTCCTTTCCCATCTGTTAACCGAACTTTATTTTTCAAAAATGCTTTTTTTTCTTTACCCAAATAACGTAGGTACTGTGAATACGTATGAATACTATCCGCATCATTTATATGAATATTACCAAATGCTTCCAAAGTATTTAACTGTCTGTTCAATACGGCACTATCTGCATAAAAAAGTGTTTTACCCTGCCTCAACTGTACCTTACCTGCTAGCGAAACAAATGTATTT
This sequence comes from Sphingobacteriia bacterium, assembly GCA_004294135.1. Classification (GTDB taxonomy): domain Bacteria; phylum Bacteroidota; class Bacteroidia; order Chitinophagales; family Chitinophagaceae; genus Sediminibacterium. Next base: position 209,400 of record RDZY01000007.1, on the reverse strand, counting down.
GCAGAGTCAATTACTTTATAATTATATCGTGCTGCTGCAATTATTTCTAGCGTATCATTGGTAGGCTGTTGCGCAATTACGCAGAGAGGTAAAAAAAACAAGACCAAGTATATACAGTGCTTCATTGCCATATTAGTTGGCTTTTGCCGAATCTACTAGTGGGGTAACTAAAGGCCCTGTTTTATCTTTTTTACCGAAAACAGAAATATTTACATAGCGTTTGGGGTGAACACGTAGGTCATCCACCAAAATATTTGCACTCCTAATGGTATTATTTAAATTATTATACAACGATTTATCATTGATTAATTTTCCCAAAGTACCTTCATTGGAATTTATTTTCCCTACCACATCATTCAGTTGAGTAATAGCAGTTTTTAGTTGAGTAACTGATCCGCCAATATCTGTTTTGGCAAAATTTTCTGATGCCTTACTTATATTATTAAGTGTTTGGGATATTTTATCATTATTATTACTCAGGTTACTGGTAAACTTATTTATATTCTGCATAGATGCAGCAATTGAACCCGTTTGTTCATTCAGCATTTTTTGCAAAGATGCCGATGAAATTACCAAGCTTGCAGTAGTTTTATTTACATTAGAAATCACTTGCTGTAAACTGTTTTTTGTAGAAGGATCAAAAATGGTATTGATATTTTTAAGTACACTATCTAAAGTGTGAATGGTAACTTGGAGTTGCGCAGTAACGGGACTTAATTTATCCATCACACCTGCCAATAGTCCCGGATTTTCTACAGTTGCAATAGTGTCTCCGGAAGCAAAAAACTGTTTTTCATTACCCAGTCTTATTTCAATACTTGGCGGACCCAATGGATTTTCTTTAATTACTGCTACTGAATTATTTGGAATTGAATAATTGCCCTTTAGTTTAATAGAGACAATAATAGACGACAAACGTTCATCGGCATTTTCAATATCTGCTACTGCGCCTACCTGAAATCCATTAATATATACTGGATTAGATATCATTATCCCTTTTGTATTGGGATACTTAGCATGAAGATAATTACCTGTTTTTAGTAAGGTTTTCCCCTTCAAAAAATTGAACCCAAGAATTAAAAAAGTAATGGCAATAGCGGTTAAAACTCCAACTTTTGTTTCATTCGATATTTTCATTCGTAAAAAGCTTATATTCAGAAAATGATTAAACAATACAGCAGTAAAGTTCGTTTAGAACACAAAATTAAGGTTTCTTAAACGGTTGAATTGTAAAAACAGCGTTAAATGCTTATTTACGCTTCGAAGGAGTGGTAGTGCCAGTGTTGGTCAACTGTTTTTCTAATGAATATTTATATCGTTTGATGGCTTTGATGATAACTTCACAAATTTCACGCTGGCCATCTTCGCTGTTTAAATAATCTTCTTCTTCTGGGTTAGAAATAAATCCAGTTTCTACCAAAACAGCGGGCATATTTACTGCATGTAATACAAAAATACCTTCTTTCCGTTGCTTCGCTTCACGGCTAATGCGACCAATTTTTTTAAACTCATCTTCAATAGTAAGGGCTAAATCTGCACTTCGTTGAAAATAAGTCTGGGTTTTCATGCTTAGTAGCATCATTTTAGCAGGATCATTGCGTTCAAACTCTTTCATCTCCTGCTGGGTAGCGCTATCCATGCTAAAATCCTCATCTTTACTCAATGCATTCATTCTACCATTGGTCTTATTTACATTGTAAATAAAGGTCTCCGTTCCCTTAGCAGGATTGGGAAGATTGTAATGACGGTACTCTTTTACTTTTACCGTATATTTTTTTTTCTTCTTACCACGACCCTTATATCTCACTTCATCTCTGTATCCAATAAATTCTGATTGTCTAATGGCCTTTGCACTATTAACGTGGATGCACAAAAACAAATCACCTTTAATTTGATTGGCAATCTCTGCCTTACGGGTTACATTATCATAAATATCTGTTTTTCTAGTCATGAATACATCAATATCCGGAAGCTGATCTTGCATCATTTTTTCCAATTTCAATGAAATAGCGAGACATAAATCTTTTTCTGTGGAGTAAGCACCTTTGGCACCCACATCTGTCCCGCCGTGACCAGCATCTATTACAATACGCTTTAAAGGCTGTTTCTGAAGGGGCTTAGGAATATGATTGGTGAACGATACCAATATAAATAAACTTAAACTTAACAAATTCAATGCAGCAATATCTCTTTTCATCATATCATTTCATTAAACGAATAATACCTAAATTATAATTTACACAGTTTTGACCTTAATTTTGTTGCGTAATCATGAACAGAACCCTTAAAATTAACGTAAAAACCAGTCTTACTATTGTTCTGTCTCTCTATTTAGGGTTATTGATATTGCCTGTTCAGGCACTAAATGCTCAAGTTAAACGCAACTTACAAACTACTAAATTGCCTAACTCTATTAAAAAACCCTTGCTATCAAACAGTTCTAAAGACACTTCCATTGCTTTACAGAATGATAGTATGCGAATTAAAACTGATACGTTAAAAATGTCAAAAGATTCTATTGATGCGCCCATTAAATACCAAGCAGAAGATTCTGGGGTGCTGATCGTGTCTACCAAAGAATTTTATTTGTATGGAAAAGCAAAGGTTGATTACAGCGATTTAAAGTTAGATGCTGCTACCATAAAGTATGAACAAAAAACACAAATGGTGAAAGCTTATGGGGCATTGGATACTACCGGTAACCCCATGAGTAAACCCCAGTTTGTTCAAGGCGAAATGAAATCGGTAAGCGATACCATTTTCTACAATATGAAAACGGGTAAGGGATTAACCAAAAATACTTTTTTTCAGGAAGGTGAAATTTATGTAAATGCGGCCGATCTTAAAAAAATTAGTGCCACTGAAATCTTTGCAAGAAGAGCCCGTTTTACTACCTGTAATTTAGATACCCCGCATTTTAATTTTAGGACCAGCAGAATGAAAATCATCAACAATAAAATGGGAATAGCTGGTCCTTCTTTTCCTGAATTTGAAGGTGTGCCTATGCCTATTGGGCTTCCATTTGGAATTTTTCCATTAACAAAAGGAAGAAGTGCTGGCATACTTCCTCCACAATTCACTGCTAGTCCCGACTTTGGCCTGGGCTTTGAAGGACTGGGTTATTATTATGTAGTAAATGACAACGTAGATATTACTGCCAGAGCGAATATTTATTCTTTTGGTGGATGGAATTTGAATATTAATTCAAAATACATCAAGCGATATTCATATACCGGCAACTTGAACATTACCTTTCAAAATACCAAAACACTTAATAGAAGTACAACCAGTAAGGACGAATTTAATAACCTTCGTTCATTCATGATCAACTGGTCGCATAGTCGCGATTCAAGGGCAAGGCCAGGAACTAGTTTTTCTGCGAATGTGAATTTTGGAAGCAGTCGCTTCAATCAGACTTTACTTAATAATCCATTTGCAAATTTCCAAAATCAGCTCAGCTCCTCTATCAGCTACAGCAAGGATTGGAAAGGGAAATACAATTTATCACTGAATTTAAACCACAGTCAAAATAACAACTTACGCTTGGTGAATCTTAACCTTCCTACGGTAAATTTCAATATGGTTACTTTCTATCCTTTTCAACAAAAAGAACAAGTTGGTTCTGGAAAATGGTACGATAAAATTGGTATTGGTTACAGCGGGAATTTTCAAAACCAAATTAGTTTTTATGATACTGCTTTTAATATTAAACGCCTCCTAGATACTTTGCAGTATGGAGCGCAACACAGTGTTCCTATTACACTCTCTTTGCCATCATTAGGGCCTATCACATTGGCTCCTGGTGTGTCTTATAATGAACGTTGGTATGGACAAAGGGTTTTTCGCAATTGGAATAATACAAAAGGTAAGGTAGATACTACCATTCAGAAAGGATTTTATACAGCTCGCGAAATGAGCTTTGGCATTTCAGCAAATACCAGAATTTTCGGGACCTATAAATTCAAACCATCCAGTAATTTAATTGCCATTAGGCATGAAATTAGACCGAATATTTCCGTGAATTACAAACCCGATTTTGCATCAAAATACCACTATAATTTTCAAGTAGATAGCACGGGAAGAAGAGTCCGCGGCTCACAGTTTGATGGAGCTGTAAACGGCTCTTTTGGGGAAGGAATATTTGGCGGTATGGGATTTGGAATAGATAACCTGCTTGAAATGAAAGTAAAAAACAAGACCGATAGTGCAGATAAAGCAGGTAAAAAAGTAAAACTAATTGATGGTTTTGGATTTAACTCTTCCTATAATTTTTTAGCAGATAGCTTTCAATTGGGTGATTTTACTTTTTATGCAAGAAGTACTTTGTTTGAAAAAATAAATATTACAGCAGGAGCATCTTTAAGTCCATACAAAGTAGATAGTAAAGGGTTTCCAATTAATCAAATTTTATTTGATCCTGCTACATTTAAGTTCGGTAGAATAACCACAGGTAATATTGCCATTTCTACCTCTTTCAAAAGTAAATCAAAAGATGGAAAAGCAGAAAAAGAAGCTACCACCATGCCAATCGATCCATTTATGACGCCTGACGAACAACAACGTCAACTACAGTTTGCAAGAGCCAACCCAGCAGAGTTTACAGATTTTAATATCCCTTGGAATATTTCAATATCTTACTCATTTAGATTCGATAGAGTAATAGCGCCAGATTATAGTGGTTTTGTCACACGGACTTTTTCTGCATTTAACTTTAATGGAGATTTTAGCTTGACCGATAAATGGAAAGTAGGTGCTACTGGATTTTATGATATTTCCAGGGGTAACCTACAACAATTGAGCACTTTTATTACCCGTGAAATGCATTGCTGGCAATTATCTATTAATGTAAACCCTGTTGGTTTATTTAGATCTTTCAATATTACGGTTAGTCCCAAATCTGGTATTTTAAGAGATCTAAGAATCAATCGAAGCAGAACATTCTCTAATTAGTAGTATTTGGGCAGCTAGTTATGTAGTGATGATACATTGCGTGGTACACTTCATTTTTTAATGCTTCAGTAGTCTTTCCAACAGTAGCTATTGGAGCAAGAAAATGAATGGCCAGTTTGTATGGAAGCATATACAATATACGATTAGAGGGCAGGGCTTTTCCGGTGTTTAAAATTACGGTAGGAATAATAGAATAGCCAGTATCTATAGCAAGCGTAAAAGCACCATCATAGAATTTTTTTAGTGGAGCACCAGTCTTGTTACGAGTACCTTCTGGATATATACACATATGAAATCCCTTATTCAGCGCAGCTTTCATCAGCTCAAAGCTTTTTCTCCTGCTGGCATCGCTTTTCCGATCTACAATTACCGCACCTCTTTTATAGTACCATCCAAATAGCGGAACTCTGGCAAATTCTTTTTTGGCAATGGTCTGATTTGGACCAGGAATAAATGGGGAAGAAAGTGGAGCATCTAATAATGAAGTGTGGTTACAAGTAACGATATAAGTTTTTCCTTTTTCAAAATAGTCAGCACCCCTTATTGTTACAGGGCAACCCACCAAATTCAACCAGATCTTCATCCATACCTTCGCTATTTTAATAAAATAAGCCATTCCTTTTGGATCAGGAATCAAGGCAGTTAATAAAGAAGGGATTAATACAATTAGAAAACTAGCTGCAAAACTTACTAAGCCCCAAATTGCCCATACTCGTGCAAATACATTTAAAAAAAGGGTGGGGAATCGGGACTTTCTAGCTGAATTCATAGTGCAAATATTACCTATTTTTTTACAACTGCCAATTGATGGGTTCAAGCCCTTGTTTCATCAGTAATTCATTGGTCTTGCTGAAATGCTTGCATCCGAAAAAGCCTTTGTCAGCACTAAAAGGAGAGGGGTGCGCCGCTTTTAAAACATGGTGTTTGGTTTCATCAATTAATTCCTGCTTTTCTTGGGCAAACTTGCCCCAAAGCAGGAATACAATCCCTTTTTTTTCGTCTGATATTTTTTGAATAACCGCATTTGTAAAATCCATCCAGCCTATTTTAGCGTGACTGGCAGGCTCATCTTTTCGAACCGTTAGTACAGCGTTCAGCAATAATACCCCTTGTTCAGCCCAAGCAGTGAGGTTACCAGTAGTTGGGATCGGCATGCCAATATCTTTGTATAATTCTTTAAAAATATTTACGAGAGAGGGCGGAGGCTTCACTCCATCAGGTACCGAAAAACTAAGGCCATGTGCTTGCCCCGGTCCATGATAAGGATCTTGACCCAAAATCACCACTTTTAATTGCTGAAGAGGAGTTTTTTCAAACGCATTAAAAATAAAAGGCCCAGGTGGGTAGATGGTAGACCGAGTTGCTTTTTCTGACTTCAAATGATATACAATCTGTTGAAAAAAAGGCTGCCTAAACTCGTCAAACAATAAAGCTTTCCATTGGGGTTCCATTTGTACGTTCATAAGGCAAGTTAACTCGTTTTATTAGAAAAAATTGGAGTGGTTTAAAGCAGAAAATTAGATCTGCAGAAATAATAGAGTAAATTTACATTTATGCAAATATTTTCTACACCCAGTCGCATCATCATCACTTGTCATAAATGGTTATCGGCTGTATTAGCAAAAGAAGTTACTGAGTTGGGATTTAAGGTAATTCGAATATTTCAAACAGGGGTAGAATTAGAAGGAACTGTAACAGATTGTATTCGGCTGAACTTAAATTTACGAACTGCTAGTCAAGTAATGTATTCATTAAAAGCATTTGTGTGCAATGATCCCGATGAATTGTATAAAAATTTGGTGTCTATTGAATGGGAAAAAATAATTGAGCCAGCGGGTTATTTTTCGGTTACAAGCAATGTATATCATCCAACTATTCAGACCAATTTGTTCGCCAATTTAAGGGTAAAAGATGCGGTGGTAGATCGTATGCGGGAACAAACGGGGAATAGACCTTCTACCGGATCTGAGTTAACAGGGGCTGTGGTTTACTTATTTTGGAAGCATGAAGAAGCAGAAATATTTTTAGATACATCGGGCGAAACCCTTGCCAAGCATGGTTATAGAAAGTTGCCGGGCAAAGCACCTATGTTAGAAGCATTGGCAGCAGCTACTATATTATCCACCAAGTGGAACCAACAAGCGCCATTTGTAAATCCTATGTGTGGTTCAGGTACATTGGCTATTGAAGCAGCATTAATAGCCACCAACCGACGCCCCGGTTTATTGCGGCAGCAATATGCTTTTATGCATTTAAAGGGATACGATGTTACAGTGTATTTGCAAGAAAAAAAGCGATTGGAAGCACAAGTGAAAGTGTTGGAAGGGCTGCAAATTATAGCGACAGATATCAGCAGTCAAGCCATCGCAGTAACAAAGTTAAATGCAGCAGCAGCAGGTGTGGAAGCCCTGATTGAATATGATATGGTTGATTTTGAAAAAACAAGAATACCTCTTGAATTGAATGGGGTAATCCTGTTTAATCCAGAATATGGGGAAAGATTAGGCGATGAAGTAGAGTTAAATATTACTTATTCAAGGCTGGGAGATTTTCTTAAAAATAAATGCAAAGGATATTTGGGTTATGTATTTACGGGTAATCTTGACCTTGCGAAAAAAATTAGGTTAAAAACCAGTAGAAGAATAGAATTTTACAATGCTACCATTGATTGTCGGCTATTGGAATATGAACTTTATGCGGGTACAAAACGCGCTGATAAGCAAGCTATAACGACTGATTAGTTCGATTGAGTAATCGAATTGCGTTTTATTTAATGCATTGGCTTAATTTTTCTGGGTCGATGATGCGCATCAACTTACTATTCATTTCAATAATGCCTTCTTCGGCAAGTTCATTCATCATTCTGAATAGGGTTTCATAAGTAGTGCCAGTATAAGCTGCCATATCATGTCGGGAGAGATTGATATGGATGAATTTATTTTCATCAAGCCCAAATTTTTCTTGCAACCTTAATAAGGCGTCTGCAATTCTACCTTTGGTGGACATATGGGCGAGGTTGCGCATCCTTTTTTCACTTTCTTTTAGTTCAGCGGCAAAGAAAAGCATCAGATTAAATAAATAATCAGGATTTACTTTAAGGGTGGCAATAAAAAAATCCAATTCTACAAAACAAGCGGTAGTAGGAAGTAGGGCTGTGGCAGAAACGGGATAAATGGTGTCGGCGCCCAAACCTCTATGACCTGCAATGGCACCAGCTTTGGCAAAGCGAAGGATTAATTCTTTTTCATCGTTCCAATACTTATGCACTTTTACCAATCCTTCATTAATGAAAAACATGCCTTTTACAGGCTCATTCTCTTTAAATAATTGCTGTCCCTTTTTAAATTGAATTATTTTACGATGCGCGTGTATGGCAGGCAACCATTCTGGCTTACAGCCCTTGCACATTTCACATACCAGCAGATTACAGTTGTTTATTTTAGCTTTCATTGTCTTAATAATACCTGTTAAAATTAGTCGATTGCAATATATTTTTATGATTTTGTTCAATTATTTAAGCCAAAACATTGCATATAAATAAATTATATCTGTTTTATATTATTGTTTTACTTGTTTTTTCGACTAAATACTCTTAATTTTATTGTATAGATAATATTATTACATATTAATTAAGAGGACACACATTTTTAATTTTATATTATTATTTATCTACATTCGATTGCTTGCTCATATAACTTATAAAATATTATATGATGCAAATAGTGGTTATTGGGAATGGCATGGTGGGATATAAATTTTGCGAAAAATTAATTGCAAAAGCTCCCAATCAGTTTCAAATTACTGTTTTCGGTGAAGAAATTCGTCCCGCCTATGATCGTGTTCACCTCAGCGAGTTTTTTGCTGGTAAATCTGCTGATGATTTATCAATGGCTCCCGCTTCATGGTATCAAGAGCATGGTATTAAGCTATACCTTGGTGATCCAGTTCAAACAATTGATCGTTCCAACAAAAAAGTGACTTCTTTCCACGGCATCATAACTCATTACGATATATTGGTAATGGCTACTGGATCTTCTGCTTTTGTGCCCTCCATTCCTGGGGTAGAAAAAAAAGGGGTCTTTATCTATCGCACCATTGAAGATTTAGAGCTGATGGCTGATTGGGCCAAGCATGCAAAAAAAGGCGCTGTTATTGGCGGAGGTCTACTAGGCCTAGAAGCGGCCAAAGCAATGATTGATCTTGGTATTAATGATACCCATGTAATTGAATTTGCATCGAGACTTATGCCGAGGCAAATTGACTCCGCTGGGAGTGCTATTCTTACCTCAAAATTAGAAGCCCTGGGGCTCACCATTCATACCAGTAAAAATACCATTGAAATTGCTGGAGATGATGCCATTCAATCCATGAAATTTAGTGATGGCAGTCATATTGATGCAGATATGCTGGTAATTTCTGCTGGCATTAAACCACGCGATGAATTGGCGGTTCAGTCGGGCCTTTCCACTGGTGAGCGTGGTGGTATTTTGGTGAATGAAAGCATGCAAACTTCCGATGAAAATATCTACGCCATTGGCGAATGTGCACTTTACAACAGCATGATATATGGGTTGGTTGCACCCGGATATGAAATGGCAGATATTGTTGTTACAAATCTATTGGGTGGTAATAAAGCATTTTTAGGTTTTGATATGAGTACCAAACTCAAGCTGATTGGTATTGATGTTGCCAGTTTTGGAAACCCTTTTGCCGAAGGTGATGGTATTCGCAGCATTGCAATAGAAGACCGCCATAAAGGCATTTATAAAAGGGTAAATATAAGCAGCGACGGAAAGACTTTGCTCGGTGGTGTTTTAGTAGGAGACGCCGATCAGTACAACGCTTTACTGCAAACTTGTAAAAATAAAATTATACTACCTCCCAACCCTGAAGATATTATTTTGGGCGCAAGAGGGGGAGATGGAGAACCCGGTGCTGGCATAACTGCACTGCCTGATGATGCATTAATCTGTAGTTGCGAAAGTGTGAGCAAAGGCGATATATGCGCTGCTGTTAGTGAAGGTGGTTGCGAGACCGTTGACGCTATAAAAAAATGCACCAAAGCAGGCACTGGTTGTGGTGGTTGTATTCCCATGGTTAAAGATTTAATGCTTTATACCATGAAGGCACAAGGGAAAATTGTTAGAACCGTTTTGTGCGAACATTTTAATTTTAGTCGCCAAGAATTATTTGATCTGGTAAAAATTAAAAAAATAAAAACCTATGATGAAGTATTGAGTCAACTTGGTACCGGTGATGGTTGTGAACTTTGTAAACCTCCCGTAGCTTCTATTTTAGCCAGCTTATGGAATGAGAATATTTTAAAGAAAGGAAACGATACTGCACAAGATAGCAACGATCGTTTTTTAGCCAATATACAAAAAGGAGGCACTTACTCTGTTGTGCCGCGCATACCCGGTGGAGAAATTACTCCTGAGAAGTTAATCGCCATTGGTGAGGTCGCAAAAAAGTATCAATTGTACACAAAAATTACGGGGGGGCAGCGTATTGATTTATTTGGTGCCCATTTATCTGATTTACCCGAAATATGGCAAGAGCTAATTGATGCTGGCTTTGAAAGTGGCCACGCTTATGGCAAAAGCTTGCGTACCGTGAAGAGTTGTGTGGGCAGCACTTGGTGTAGGTTCGGATTGCACGACAGTGTAAGTTTTGCCATTCGAATTGAAGAAAGATACCGTGGACTTCGTTCGCCTCACAAATTAAAAGGTGGTGTTAGTGGCTGTATTAGAGAATGTGCTGAAGCACAAAGCAAAGATTTTGGCATTATTGCCACAGAAAAAGGTTGGAATCTTTATGTATGCGGCAATGGTGGAAGTAAGCCCCAACACGCTTTATTATTGGCGAGTGATATTGATGAAGAAACCTGTATTAAATACCTCGATCGCTTTTTGATGTTTTATGTTAAAACTGCCGACCCACTCACCAGAACTGCTACTTGGTTGAATAAGATGGAAGGTGGTATTGCTTATTTAAAAGCGGTTGTAATAGAAGATGCGCTGGGCATGAATGCCGCTTGGGAAGCGGATATGGTAAACCATGTAGACACGTATGAATGTGAATGGAAAGCGGCTATTGAAACACCTGAACTGCGCAAAAGATTCAACCATTTTGTAAACGCACCAACAGAAAAAGATCCAAGCATTGAATTTGATGAAATGAGGGCACAGAAAAAAGCAAAGGACTGGAAATAATTTTTTATCAACCCATTAAAAGATTTATGATGACAGAAATAACAAGTGCAGTTTGGTTTTTAGCATGTAATACAACCGATGTTCCTGAAAATGGTGGTGTATGCATTAAGTATAAAGACGAACAAATTGCCTTATTTAATTTTAGCAGAAGAAATGAGTGGTATGCCACGCAAAATGAATGTCCCCATAGAAAACAAATGGCTTTGAGTCGCGGTATGATTGGCTCTAATAATAATGAACCTAAAGTAGCATGCCCTTTTCACAAAAAAACCTTTTCACTACAAACGGGTGAATGCTTAAGTGGAGACGAGTGTTCTATAAAGACTTATCCCGTAAAAATAGAAGACGGAAAAGTGTTTATTGGGGTATAAAAATATTTGCCATATAAGAACGACGGAAACCCAATTCATCACCTTAAAAAAACAAGTATGATCCAATAAAAAACAAACAAAATGACCCGGAAGAATTGCGCTCTATCCGGGCCTGAAGTCGATTCCAAATTGCAAACAATCTAAAACCAAAACAAACTTATGCAAAATTTATCTAAAAAAACAGTTGTACGTTTTTGCCTGCTACTTTGCTGTCTCAATGCATTTAATGCAGATGGCCAATTCACCTTATTAGGTCAACTTAGAACCCGTACTGAAGTCCGCAACGGCTTGGGCAATCTTGTTTTAAACGGATCTAAACCGGCAGCGTTTACTTCACAACGCACTCGCTTAATTTTTGGCTATAAGTGGGATCGGTTAACCGTGGGAGCAAGTATGCAAGATATACGGGTATGGGGTCAAGATGCATCTACCATCTCTAATGCAGATGGCAATAAACTAATGATGCACGAAGCTTGGGCAGACCTGATGCTTTATAATAAAGCAGATACTACTATTGGTACAAAAGGAATTGATTTGATGAGTTTGAAAATTGGTAGACAAGAACTGAATTATGATGATGTAAGATTAATCGGTAATCTCGATTGGCTTCAACAAGGCCGCAGACATGATATGGCTTTATTGAAAACAGTACACAAAGGATGGCAAATAGATTTAGGCTTTGCATTCAATCAAAATACAGATGCTTTTGGGGTTACTTCAACCAATTATATTCCCAGTAATGTGGCTCCATATATTAGAAATTCACTAGGCGATTTAGTGCCTACACCGGCTGGCATTCTGCCCACTGCTGCTGCGGGTAATGCGGGTAATAATAGTTCAAAAACAGGTACCCCTGTTTGGGTTAATCCGCCTACTACCAATGGTGGTAATCAAGATTATAAATCATTTACCAGTTTATACATCAGTAAAAAAATAAACCAGACTAAGTTTTCAGCGCTGTTTTTTAACGATAATTTCGGCAAGTATAAAATAGATTCAGTAGGATCTGCTGCTGCGGGTTATGTGTTTGGTAAAAGATTTGTAAGTGCTGGTGCTGCTGACTTATTCGATTATACAGGCGTAAATAGTAGGTACACTTATGGGTTAATGATTAACCACACTTTGGGCAATGCATCTGGCTTTGGAAAGATTGCACTTCAAGCCGCATATTATGCACAATCGGGTAAAAATAGAGACGGCGTATCTATGAAGAATGCTTACCACTATACGGTTTCAGCTACGTACCAAAAAAATAAAATAAGCATCACACCGGGATACGATGTATTGAGCGGAAACGACGCCAATACTGCAGAAGATGAAAAGTTTGATCCGCTGTATGGTACACCACATAGGCATTGGGGTTTTATGGATTATTTCTATGTAGGAACTGGATCTCCTGCTGGTGGATTAAAAAATCCATTTGTAAAATTAAAGTACACAGGTAATGTATTAACGGCCGGCGTGGACTATCATCTTTTTTCTTTACAAAGTGATATGAAAAAAGCAGATGGAACATTGGTGGACAAAAAACTGGGCACTGAAATAGATTTTTTATTGAATTATACCATGAACAAGTTTACCAATATTGAATTGGGGTATTCAATTATGAATGCTAAAAGCAGTATGGCATTTGCTAAAGGGCAAGCTACCACTGATGCAGTAGCAAATAACTATAAAACAACTGGAACTTGGTTCTATGCAATGATAAGATTTACGCCAGATTTTTTCTACGCAAAACCTATTGCAATCAAACAACCTTAATAAACAGTTCGCTAATTATATTCTCTGACAGACAAAAATTACCAAATGAAATCATTCTTCTATAAATCAAAAATCATACTCGCTTTATCAATCTTAGTAATTGGAATTAGTGCATTTAAAATGCACGCTCCTCCCAAAAAAATAAAGCTTGGGTTTATTCCATTAACCGACTGTGCCCCATTAATTGTAGCCAAAGAATTGGGGCTCTTTGAAAAATATGGTGTGGACGTAGAATTAGAAAAGCAGGCTTCTTGGGCTGTAGTAAGAGATAAAATATTGAATGGAGAATTAGACGGTGCCCATTGTTTATTTTCCATGCCATTTTCAGTATATACTGGGGTTGGTGGTACAGCAGGTAAAGAAATGAAGATTGCGATGGTGCTGAATAATAATGGACAAGCTATTACCCTGTCAAAAGATTTCTGTGGATTGGTAGGATTTAAAGAAGTAAACAAAGCTGCTGCTGCTGTAAAAAATGTGCAAGGGCATAAAGAAGTAACTTTTGCAATGACTTTTCCGGGTGGCACCCACGATATATGGTTGCGCAACTGGATGGCTGCTGCAGGAATCAATCAAAAATCAGTCGGTATTATTACCATACCTCCTCCACAAATGGTAGCTAATATGCGGGTAGATAATATGGAAGGCTATTGTGTAGGTGAACCTTGGAATAGTCTTGCTGCTGCACAAAATGTTGGATTTACCCATATTGCTTCGCAAGATATTTGGAAGCATCATCCTGAAAAAGCATTGGTGGTTAATTCGGCGTTTGCTGCTGCTGAAAAAGAAGATTTAAAAAAAGTAATGAAAGCCATTATAGAAGCTTGTAAGTGGTTAGATATAATGGGTAATCGCGCTAAAGCTGCGGCTTGGTTAACCAAACCCAATTATGTGAACTCACCCTTGCAAGTAATTGAATCGCGACTAAAAGGCTCATATGATTTAGGCTGTGATTTGGGTGTGCAAAAATACAAGGATGATTACATGACTTTCTACAATAATGGTGTAGTAACTACTCCAAGAAAATCACACGCAATTTGGTTTATGGCTCAGTATGTAAGATTTGGGTATCTAAAAAGTGAACCTGCTTATAATGCAATAGCCGATAAACTTATCTTATCTGATCTATTTGCTGAAGTTGCAAAAGAGATGTCCGTTCCTGTTCAACCAGATATGCAGCCGTTTAAAACAACCTATGATGTGCAGTTTGACCCACTCAATCCATCGGCTTATTTGAAAACAACAAAGCGATAAACAAATTCCACTTTATTTCACCTAAATATTTCTAAATGAAAAATTCTATTTCACTTAAATCATTGCTACCGGCTTTTTACTTTGCCATTGGCATTGCAATAGTGGGTGGCATATGGGAATTAATTGCTCATCTTACCAAAAACGAAATACCCAATCCAAGTATGACTTGGATTACTTTCAAAGAAGTGATTCAGCAACCGATGCAAGATGATCCAGATATTAAAGGCATCGGTACCAAATTGTTGAGCTCTTTAAAAAGAGTGGGTATTGGATTTGGTATTGGTAGCTTAATAGCTATACCACTGGGAATTATAATGGGTTCGAGCAAAACCATTATGGCTATTTTAAATCCTATTGTACAAATTTTACGTCCTGTTTCTCCATTGGCATGGTTTCCGTTAGGGCTGGCAATGTTTAAGGATTCACCTGCTGCAAGTGTATTCATGATTTTTATTTGCTCTTTATGGCCTACGATGATTAATACTTCATTTGGCGTATCTGCTATTCCACAAGACCATAAAAATGTAGGTAAAGCTTTTGGATTTTCTAAGTGGAAATATTTTATAAAAATCATGTTACCATATTCGCTGCCACATATTTTAACAGGGCTGCGACTCTCCATTGGTATTGCTTGGATGGTAATTGTTGCGGGTGAAATGCTTTCAGGAGGAATTGGCTTGGGCTATTTTGTTTGGGAAGAGGGATTTAATGGAGGTAGTGTTGCCAAAATCATCGTCGCCATAATTATTATTGGCCTTGTAGGGTTAATTCTTGATAAAATTTTTATGCAGCTTCAGAAGAAATTTAGTTACGCTGCTTAAAATCATTCACCATTAAATTTTAATTTATGAATACAGCTATATTAACAGAAGAAATTGTAAAAACCGCTGCTGAAACAGTCCCCATTTTTAATACGAATAAAGTAGAGCAGCCCACAAAAACCAGTATTGATATAAAAAATATTACGGTAAGTTTTAAAACTCCCCAAGGAATTTATACGGCTGTAAAAGATATTTCTTTAACGGTAAAAAAAGGAGAGATCGTAAGCTTAATAGGGCATTCAGGTTGCGGTAAGAGTACGCTAATGGGAACTATTAGTGGAATGGTTAAACCCAGTAATGGATCAGTAATGGTAAATCACACTTTAGTAACGAAACCAGGTACCGACAGAGGAATTGTATTTCAGAATTACTCTTTATTACCATGGTTTTCGGTGTATAAAAATATTTATGAAGTGGTAGATGCAGCCATTAAAAACAAAACAAGCAAAGAGAAAAAAGAGCTGGTCGAGAAAAATTTAAAAATGGTGAACCTTTGGGAGCATAAAGATAAGCTGCCTGGCCAATTATCTGGTGGTATGAAACAACGCGTAGCTATTGCACGAGCATTTGCCATCAATCCTTCTATTTTATTATTAGACGAGCCTTTTGGTGCATTGGATGCGTTAACGAAAAGTACGATGCATGTAGAGTTGCTAAAGCTGTGGAACTTAGATAATAGAGAGAAAACAATCATCATGGTTACCCATGATATTGAAGAAGCTATTTTCTTGAGCGATCGGGTAGTGGTGATGAACAATGGTCCAGCAGCTACCATCAAAGAAATTGTAGATATTCCGCTTACTCGGCCAAGAAATAAAAAGGATATTATACACGATCCCGCGTATATGCTTATACACGATAAGCTCTTGAATCTCTTGATTGATAAATTTTCTATCGATGATATTCCCTCATTATAATTTTTCAATCATAGTAGAATATAAATATGCCCATGCTAACACTGAATAATCAACCACTTGCAAAACTGAATATCTTTTCTTTAAAAGGTGTTCAGATGAAAACATTTCATATCACATGGATTACTTTTTTCTTTTGTTTTTTTGCTTGGTTTGGCATGGCACCGCTGATGAAAATAGCCAAAGAGCAATTACATTTAACCAAAGATGAAATAGGCAATATTCAAATAGCTTCTGTTTCTGCCACCATTATTGCGCGCTTATTAATTGGCAGATTGGTTGATAAGTATGGCCCTAGAATTATATACACTTGGTTGCTTTGTATCTGTGCCATCCCTGTTTTACTTATTGGCACAAGTAATACCTATACTTCTTTTTTATTGTCCCGTTTGGCCATTGGCGTTATAGGTGCTTCATTTGTAATTACCCAGTTTCATACATCGGTTATGTTTGCACCCAATATAAAGGGCACAGCAAATGCTACTGCTGGTGGTTTTGGAAATGCAGGCGGTGGCGCGGCTAACTTTTTTATGCCAATGATTGCATCCGGATTTGTTGGTCTCGGATTTTGTACCAAAGAAGATAGTTGGCGTTTTGCAATGATTTTTCCTGGAATTATGTTATTGGTATGTGCTTTTTTATATCATCGTTTTACAAAAGATACACCCCAAGGTAATTATAAGGATGCAGGTTATAAAATAGACGCCAGTAAAAATTCCTTTCTTATTGCTGCAAAAGACTATCGTACTTGGATACTCACCGTTGCTTATGCCGCCTGTTTTGGAGTGGAGATTACGGTGGATAATTTTGCTCCCATCTTTTTTACAGATACATTTGGTGCTTCGCTTTCAGTTGCTGGCATGGCAGCCGGAATTTTTGGTTGGATTAATATTTTTGCTCGCCCCTTGGGTGGTATTATGGCAGATAAAATTGGTAAGATTTGGGGGTTTGATGGGAAGACTATATTATTATCTGTATTGTTATTAATTGAAGGTGCTGGACTGATCTGGTTTGCAAAATCGGGCAATATTGGGATGGCTATTTTTATGATGTTTGTCTTTGGGTTGAGTCTCAAAATGGCCAACGGTGCTACTTATAGTCTTGTGCCATTTATCAGTCCCGTTGCAGTTGGCAGCGTTGCTGGAATTGTAGGAGCTGGCGGAAATATTGGTGCTATGCTGATTGCCTTTATGTTTAAGAAAAAAGCGGTTCTCGTTCAAAAAGATGTAATTACGAATGGGATAAGTAACACCAAAGATTTTATTGACTATACAGCTGCTTTTACTCTTCTTGGATATATTATTTTGGTGATAGGAATAGTTGTATTTGTATTTCGAACAATTACAGCAAAAAAGAAATCAGCATTAAATGTGAATACTCCTATTATCGAATAAAGTCATCACTATATTTAAACCTCATGCTTACCACAATTCACTGATTTGAAAAGTTTTACAACACCGGAAAAAAAGGGACTAAAAGCTGCGTCTTCCAGTAATACTACTTGCTGTTATTGTGGGGTAGGCTGTGGAATTGTAGTACACAAAAACGAGCTTGGTCAACTTACAGTTGAAGGCGATCAAGCACATCCTGTTAATAAAGGCATGTTGTGTAGCAAGGGCATGAACCTGCATTATACGGTGAACGACCAAAGCGACCGCTTACTTTATCCTGAAATAAGATATGGTAAAAATCAACCACTGCAAAGAGTAAGCTGGAATGAAGCCATTGAAAGAACTGCGGCTGTTTTTAAAACACTGATTCACAAATACGGCCCCGACTCAGTAGCTTTTTATGCTAGTGGCCAATGTTTAACAGAAGAATATTATGTAATTAATAAGCTGATTAAAGGATTTATTGGCAGTAATAATATTGATACCAATTCAAGGTTGTGCATGAGCAGTGCAGTGGTGGGCTATAAAATGAGTTTTGGAGAAGATAGTGTGCCTGTGAGTTATGATGATATAGAACTCTGCGATGTTATTTTTGTAGCTGGTGCCAATCCAGCTTGGTGTCACCCCATTTTATGGAGAAGGGTAGAAGCAGCTAGAGAAAAAAATCCTGCTATTAAAATTATTGTTAGTGATCCACGCAAAACACAAACTTGTGCTATTGCAGATGTCCATTTGCAATTAAATCCCGGTACAGATATTACATTACACCACGCAATAGGAAGGTGTATTATTGAGCAATTAGGTATTGATGTTGACTTCATTCAAAACCATACACAAGGCTTTGAAGCGTATAAAGCAAAAGTATTTGAAAGAACTATAGAAGAAGCTGCATTCATCTGTGGTGTTGACCCAAATGATATTAGAACAGCAGCCAGTTATATTGGTAGTGCAAAAGGATTTATTAGCATGTGGACCATGGGCTTAAATCAAAGCGTAATAGGCGTTAATAAAAATCTTTCGCTGATTAATTTGAATTTAATAACGGGACAAATAGGAAAGCCCGGAGCAGGTCCTTTTTCATTAACAGGTCAGCCTAATGCAATGGGAGGAAGGGAAGTTGGAGGTCTGTCTAATCTACTGTCTGCGCACCGCGATTTAATGAATGAATCTCATCGCAATGAGATGGAGAAATTTTGGCAGGTACCACTGGGTACCATCCAATCAAAGCCTGGGTTGACTGCTACTGAAATGTTTGAGTCTTTAAAAGAGGGTAAACTAAAAGCCATCTGGATTTTATGTACCAACCCATTAATTAGTCTACCCGATGTTAGAGTAGCAGAAGAAGGACTAAAGCACGCAAAATTTGTTGTAGTACAGGATATCAGTAATAAAGCAGAAACATTAAAATACGCAGATGTAGTTTTACCCGCAGCATCATGGACGGAGAAAGAAGGTACGATGACCAATTCTGGTAGGCATATTACTTATTTAAATAAAATTGTTGACGCGCCTGGAGAAGCATTACCTGATGCTGAAATCATTTGCCGTTTTGCGCAAAAAATGGGGTATGATGGATTCAATTACAATAATTGTTCAGAAATATATGCAGAACACGCAGCTTCAACCAAGGGTACACGCATTGATATAAGTGGGTTGGATTATCGTATTTTAAAATCTAAAAGAAGCGTACAATGGCCTTATATCAAACCTGAAAATAATACTGGCATTGAGGATGGAAATTATTTAGGTACGCCCAGATTGTTCACCGATAAAAAATTTTATACCCCATCACAAAGGGCAATTATTCATTCGTTCAGTGATGCCAATCAAAGTGAAGCCATTACTGAAAAGCATCCATTGATATTAACAACTGGAAGAATTAGAGACCAATGGCATACCAGAAGTAAAACAGGAAAAGTAAATAAATTAAATAAGCATATTGCGGAATCCTTTGTAGAGATACATCCTTTTGATGCTAAAGAAAGGAATATAGGCGAAAACGATTTGGTAGAAGTATTTAATAAACGAGGAACGGTAAGGGTAAAAGCAAGGGTTACAACCGATATTAAGCAAGGAGTTGTATTCATACCCATGCATTGGGGTAAAGTATTGAACAGCGATTTAAATAGGGTGAATAATATTACCAATAATTTGGTGGACCCTAAGAGTAAAGAGCCCGATTTTAAATTCAGTGCGGTTCAAATTGCATGGTACAAAAAGCCCAAACAAAAAATTATTGTAATAGGCGCAGGGGCAGGTGCTTGTGGCTTTGTTAGAAGTTACAGGGCTTTAAATAAAGTGGATGAAATTGCTGTATTCAGCAAAGAAAATTATCCGTTCTACAATCGGGTATTACTGCCCGATTATATCAGTGGAATACTGGCTTGGGATAGTTTAGTAAAAATGAATGATGCAGAAGAAAATGAATACCATATTAAACTACATCGGGGAGTAAGTATAGAACAGGTTGATCGAATTGGTAAGAAAGTGGTGGACAGTAATGGAAATATTCACGAATATGATATTTTGTTATTGGCAACTGGTAGTCGCGCTTTTGTATTAAAAGACATGCCTCCATTGGCAGGAATATTTACCATGAGGAGTCGCACAGATGCAGATAATTTTAAGCAATATATTGATGCAAAAAAGGGAAGGGTAATTCTGGTAGGGGGAGGGCTGCTGGGTATTGAATTGGCGGCATCACTGCAGGAGGCAAATATAGCGGTAACCATTATTCAACGTATTTCACGTTTGATGGATAGGCAATTGGATCCGTTGGGCAGCCAGCTTCTTCATGAAGAGTTAAAGGCAAAAGGGATTGATATATTTTACAATGATGAAGTAGACCGTTTTTTAGGAGAACAATCGGTAACGGGTATTCGCCTAAAAAGTGGTACTACCATTGAGTGTCAAGCCGTAGTAATTGCCATAGGAACAGTTCCTAATATTGAAATTGCCAAAGCAAGTGGTATAGAATGTAAGCGGGGTGTATTGGTGAATGAGTATTTACAAACCAACGACCCGCATATTTATGCCATTGGTGAAATAGCGGAATTTAAAGGGTTTTTATATGGTATAACGGCTGCCGCAGAGCAGCAAGCTGAAATTGTAGCGAGGTATTTATGTGGTGATATTTCTAAATATTATGAAGGAAGTCTACTCATGAATATCCTAAAAATGCATGGTACAGATTTGTGTTCATTGGGGCAGGTAGAAGTGCCAGCGGATGATCCTACTTATGAAGAGATTGTTTTTATTGATAAGGCAAGGCGTTATTATAAAAAATGTATTGTACACAACGATCGATTGGTGGGTGCCATTCTTATTGGTGATAAAAGCGAGTTTTTAGAATACCGTGATTTGATTGATAATAAGATGGAGCTTAGTGAAAAACGATTGCAGTTGCTCAGATCTGGTAAAACAACGGAGCCCGTTATTGGTAGGTTAGTCTGTAGCTGTAACAATGTGGGGGAAGGGAATTTAATGAATAAAATTAAGGAGGGATGTAAAGATCATTTGCAATTATGTCAACTCAGTGGTGCTGGAATGGGTTGCGGCAGTTGCCGCTCGGAGGTGAAAAATATATTAGAAAAAAGCATTAATGCTGTAAAATCAAATCTGTTGGAAACTATTTTGGAAGTTTAGATTTAACTGTACAATTGGGTTAACTTACACTTATGAATCATGAAATAGAAAACTATCGTTATATACTTAATACTTCTTTGGGGGAGAAAAAATATTTTGATTTTGAAGAAGATTTTGTGGAAGAAAATATACGTTGTATACCTATGATTGTAAGGTTGAAAATGGATCTAGTGGGAATCAAACTTAAATTAGCAGAATGGAGTAGATTTTCAATTGAGGAAAGGATAGAACTGGCACTTAAACAATGCCAAAGCAACAAAGAGCAAGAAATATATCATGCATATTTAAGCGAGCTGGTAAAAATGCATACAGGAAATATAGCCACTGTACTGGAGATAAATCCTCGACCAGAATTTATGATCTTGGAAAGTATTCCAGTACAACTGTTGCAATCTTGTAAGGATTTTAATTTTGAAATTGGAATAGCGCAGTGGAAGGCACTGAGTGAATTGCAGCGATTTGCATTATTAAAATTGTGCAGACCGGGACACGAGAATAGGAATTTTCCCAAAGCAATGCGGGAGTTTAATCTTACCCACAACCAACCCAATCAGTAACAGATTATGGCCGGTATTATAACTATTAAAATTAATTTCAAAGGAGGCATTATTTCTCCGGGTCAGTTGCACAGTATTTTAGTAGCTGCAAGTGAAATCGGTGTTCGATATATTAGTTTTGGATTGCGTCAACAACTACTAATAGAAGTGAGTAGTTATAGTGTTGATACATTTACAGCAGCCTTAAAAGTATTGCAGGTAAGTTATCAAACAAGCAATGAAACCCATCCTAATATTCTAAGTTCTTATCCAGCCGAAGAGGTTTTTATCAGTAATAATTGGCTGGGAGAGGGGGTGTATAAGGATATTTTTGACGCCTTTGATTATGAGCCAAGGTTAAAAGTGAATATCAGCGATAGCAATCAGAGTTTTACGCCTTTACTTACTGGAAATATAAATTGGGTAGCATCAAATCAACAGCATTTTTGGCATTTGTTAATCAGATTTCCAAAAACAAATATTGTTTTTGAGTGGGAGATGCTTACTTATACCAATCATGTAAGTCAAGTATCTAAGGAAATAGAACAAATTATATTCAATCAACCAGAAATATTTATTGGCAATGATCAAATAAAACCAGAGACTTTATTCATGGCTTTAGATCAAACACAATTTATTTTAAAAGCTGCGGAAACAAAAGCGGTTTTGCCTTTATTTAACCTACCCTATTATGAGGGATTGAATCGGTATAATGGAAAAGTATGGCTAGGGATTTATCAGAGAGACGAATTGTTTTCCATCAAATTATTGAAAGATATATGCTTATTAAGCCTCGAAACTAAAATAGGACAACTCTGTTCTACACCTTGGAAATCACTCATTATAAAAGGCATAGAAGAGCAAGATCGATATAAGTGGAACCAGTTGTTGGAAACACATTATGTAAATGTGAGGCATGCATTGAATGAATTAAATTTTCAGGTAGAAGATAATTGCAAGGAAGGTATAGCGTTGAAGCAGTATTTAATAAAGCAGTTGAATGAAGACGACCTGCGTACATTTGGTTTGTGTATTGGCATTAAAACACGCAATAAAAGTGAAGTATTCAGTAGCATATTAGTTAGAAGAAAGTCGTTGATAAAAATTGGAAAATGGAATCTATTTTTTGTATATGATATATTGTGTGCAAAAGATTTTAATCCCAATGAAAGAACAGGAAAAATATTCAGCAGTAATAATCCTAAAATTTTATTAGGAGAGCAGTTGCGCCGTGCGGTAATTGCTTATTACAAATACAAACTGCAAAAGCAGACCATCAATAGTGGAAAAGATAAAATAGTTGTGAAAGAAGTAGTAGTTGAAGCTCAACTATTCATGCATCAATGCAGCCATTGCTTAACAGTGTATGATGAAAAGTTTGGAGAAGTAGAGCAGGGGATAATTGCTGGAACAAGTTTTGAAAATCTTTCACCGCAATATTGCTGCCCCCTTTGTGAAGCTCCTAAAACTGATTTTGTAAAGAAAGAGATAAGAACCTCAAAAGTAGAGCGTTAGTTGGGGTCTAGCCCGTTTAAATCTGTGCGTGCATTAAAGTTCTTAAAATATTCAACCTGATCCTTATCTAATGTAATAGCGGCAGATGAAATTTGTTCAAGTACAAATTTCATACTATGCTTAAGCAGTTTTTTATCTTGGTACAATTGATAAATGGTTGACAAAGCATTGGCTTTATAAATAGCGCAAAGTGGTTCTGGTTGGCCATTGTTTAAAAAATAATAAGCACCGAATGCCGCATTGGTTTGGTATTGGTTCAGCAATATTTGGAGTAGGTCTTTCTGCATCAATGGCATATCACAAGCAAGTACCAATAAGTTGTGATTAGGATATTTTATATGCGCACTTAATACGCCGCAAAGCGGGCCATTGATTTGTAAAATGGGATTGTCCGTTAATAATTTATCAGCACTAAAAATAGATGTATAGTTTTTGACTTGCTTACTATTTACAGAAATAATAAAGGGCAGATCTAGTTGGGTGAATAATTTGGCAGCAGCTTCAGCCCAAGT
The DNA here is from genome assembly GCA_004294135.1 of Sphingobacteriia bacterium. Lineage (GTDB taxonomy): Bacteria > Bacteroidota > Bacteroidia > Chitinophagales > Chitinophagaceae > Sediminibacterium. The sequence continues at coordinate 185,518 of RDZY01000007.1, read as the reverse complement.
ATTTTGTTGAAAATGCATGAGTCCTTTATCGGATTCCATCCGAGTGCTGAGGCCGCCACAGAGAAGTACACCAAGCATAGCAGAATTATTGATGGTGGGTTTTAGAATCACTATGCCCCATGTTTTTGTCGGGTGCAATTTGGTCGCGAACCAACTGTTTCAGTTCTTTTATTTCGGGAAAACCGCCGTATGCTTTGCGGTCGAAAATTATTTGATCGTTAATAGAAATAGAGTATTGACCGCTTACAGCACTTGGAACCAAGCTTACTGCTTTCAGTTCATCTTCAAAGGTAGTCAACAGTTCTTGAGCCATATAGGCAGCGCGCAAAAGCCAGTTGCATTTTGGGCAGTATTCAATGGTAATAGTAGGGTTCATATTCAAAATCGAAGTTAGTAAAATCCACTACTCAAGCATTTTTTATTCGGAGTATTGTAGAAAGTGGTGCCATCCATTAAAAAAGTGTAATCCCAGCAGGACTATTTTTAATAAAAAAAGACAACCAAAGTTATTTTCGATTGTCCTTTTTTGTGATCCGGATTGGATTCGAACCAATGACCTACTGCTTAGAAGGCAGTTGCTCTATCCAACTGAGCTACCGAACCATTTCCGTTTTTACGACCAATTTACTACCATAGGATCATTTTGGAGGTGCAATTTAGCAAAAAAATGCTTAGCCAGCAAACTCAGTCTCGCTTTTTACCACTGAATGGCTCATTTACTTTATTTTGCACCAAAGGAATGCTTTATGAGCTATAATTACCTGCCCCTCGACCGTAACTTGTTGCACTTTCAACAGCTCAAAGACCTATTAGATTATCAACAACTGGTCTCCATTACTTTCAATGCCCATGAAAATATTTTGGCTCATACTACCCAGCATCACCAAATTATGGGGCATAAAGATGCAGATTTACCACAGATGCACCTACTTACAAACAACCTAATTGTGTCAAAAGCGGATGGCTTTGGTGGGCTTATTCCAACAGATATTGTAAAACTGATGCTGATGTTCAAAATAAAATCGCTCAGTTGCGGCAAATATTTTGTCCAGATTGCTACTGTCATCCGATTGATGGATATATACAATCAAAATATACTGCCTGTGGTTTACACCCAAAGTAAATCGGGCGATAAAAGTTCAGCCCTTTGCCATTTACTCATGCCCCTGCTGGGTTTGGGCAAAGTTTATTACAAAGGCAATATTGTTGATGCTAACCAAGTGTTGAAAAAATACCAATGGGAGCCTATTCAATTAAAACACCATGAATTACTGCAACTTACCAATGGTGAGCAATATATAAGTGCCTATGGCATTTATTGCTTAATAAAAGCTCAAACCATTTTAACACAGGCTAATTCAATCGCTGCAAAATTACCAGCATCCATTGCCCAAGCATTTATAGAAGCCCAACAAATATTTGAACAAACCTTGCGTGTATTTATGCAGGAAATTAATTCAGTTACTGAAAGTACAAATAAAGATCTATCCATTTACCTCAACAATTTAACCATTGCCATGCAGAAATTGGTGAATATACCTGCGGAAAACATCCCAAATATTCCAACAAACTTCGGCTCTAATACAGCACCTGGATGCCTTGCGCAGATTGAAAATATAATGCAAAAATCAGATGCTTTTTTTATTCCTTACCTTCGCAAAAATTAAGCATGGAATGAGCGAAGAAAAGAGCCTAAATTTTATTGAAGAGATTGTTGAAGCAGACCTAGCAAGTGGTAAATATACAGCCATCACTACCCGTTTCCCACCCGAACCCAACGGGTACTTGCATATTGGCCATGCCAAAAGTATTGTACTTAATTTTGGCCTTACTAAAAAATACGGTGGCTCTACCAACCTGCGTTTTGATGACACCAACCCCATTACCGAAGATACCGAGTATGTAGAGAGTATTAAAGAAGATGTTCGATGGCTTGGATTTGATTGGGCAAATGAATATTATGCTTCTGATTATTTTGACCAGCTCTATCAATTTGCCATGAATTTAATTGAGAAAGGATGGGCTTATATAGACGACAGTAGCAGTGAGGAAATTGCTGCACAAAAGGGGAGTCCCACCCAGCCAGGTACTCGCAATAAATTTGCCGATAGATCGATTGAAGAAAATAAACAGTTGTTTCTAGATATGAAGTCGGGCTTATACGCCGATGGCACCAAAGTACTTCGGGTAAAAATAGATATGGGATCTCCCAATATGCTGTTGAGAGATCCCATTATTTATCGCATTAAACACGCAAACCATCATCGCACCGCAGATAAATGGTGCATCTATCCAATGTATGATTTTGCCCATGGGCAAAGTGATTCCATTGAAAAAATCACGCATTCTATCTGCACTCTTGAATTTGTACCCCATCGCCCTTTATACGATTGGTGTATTGAAAAGCTGGATACCTTCCCCTCAAAACAATATGAGTTTGCAAGGCTTAACATGACTTACACCGTGATGAGTAAAAGAAAATTACTTCAACTGGTGAATGAGCAAATGGTGCAAGGATGGGATGATCCTAGAATGAGTACCATTAGCGGCATGAGAAGAAGAGGTTATCCTGCCGCATCTATCAGGGTTTTTTGTGATAAAATAGGCGTAGCCAAAAGAGATAATTTAATTGATATTGGTCTGCTCGAATTCTGTGTTAGAGAAGAACTGAATAAATCTGCTTTACGCCGAATGGTGGTATTAGATCCATTAAAAGTGGTGATCACCAATTACAATAAAGTTGAAGAATTGCTCAGCAGTGAAAACAATCCCGAAGATGAAAATGCGGGCGTAAGAAATATTCCTTTCAGCAAGGAAATTTATATTGAACAGGAAGATTTTATGGAAATAGCACCTAAAAAATATTTCAGACTTGCATTAGGGCAAATGGTTCGCCTTAAAAGCGCCTATATTATAAAATGCGAAAGTGTTGTAAAAAACGATTTAGGAAAAATTACTGAAGTGCACTGTACCTATATTCCAGAAAGTAAGAGTGGCTCAGATACTTCAGGTATTCAAGTAAAAGGAACATTGCATTGGGTAAGTGCAGCACACGCTATAAAAGCTGAATTGCGTTTGTACGATCGACTTTTTAAAGTAGAAGATGTAGCCAATGCCGAGGGTGATTTTAAGGCCCATCTGAATGAAGATTCCTTACAAATCATCTCCCATGCTTATGCAGAACCTGCATTGCAGCAGGATGCAGGTGATAAGCCTTTCCAATTTATAAGAAAAGGATATTTTGTGCTCGACAAAGAAAGCAGCTCAGATAAATTGGTATTAAATAGAACCGTAACCCTAAAAGATGCATGGGCCAAAGTGATAAAGAAAGGATAAATATTTAACTTGCTGGCAATATTATTTTATGAGACATTTATTATTTTGCTCAGTTTCAATAATGCTTGGCTTGGGTTGTTCTGAAAATACAGATTACACCAATTGGAATAATTATGGCGCAAACAAAGAAAATAACCATTATTCATCTTTAAAACAAGTAGATACAAATAATGTACAATTATTAAAACCAATTTGGGAATTTCATACAGGTGATGCAGATAATGGCACCCAAATTCAAGTAAATCCAATTGTTGTAGATGAAGTATTCTATGGAGTTTCGCCCAAACTTAAATTATTTGCACTAGAAGCATCTAGTGGAAAAAAACTTTGGATATTCGATCCTACAAATAGCTCCAATAAAGACGTAAAAGGAGCAGGATATTTTAGTGTCAATGTTTGCCGAGGTGTGACGTATTACTCTGATGGAAAAAATAAAAAATGTATTTTTTATTCAGCAGGATCTTCGCTTTTTTCCATAGATGCTAAATCGGGAAAACCTATAACCTCATTTGGTAATAATGGCATGATTGATTTGCACAATGATCTAGGTAAAAATGTAGCGGATCTTTATGTTTCTTCTACCACACCTGGTATTATTTTTAAAGATTTAATTATTATAGGCACTAGGGTGTCTGAAGACGCATCTGCCGCACCTGGTCATATTCGAGCTTATGATGTAAATACGGGTCAACTTCGTTGGATTTTTCATACCATTCCTCAGCCTGGTGAAGCTGGATATGATTCTTGGGAAGATAAAAATGCTTACCAATATATCGGTGGAGCCAATGCTTGGTCAGGATTCAGCTTGGATGAAGCGAATGGAATTGTTTATGCACCCATTGGCTCTGCTTCATTTGACTTTTACGGTGGCAAAAGAAAAGGAGCTAATTTATTTGCCAATTCCTTGGTAGCACTCAATGCAGGCACAGGCAAAAGAATATGGCATTATCAAACTGTACACCACGATTTATGGGATAGAGATTTACCCACAGCTCCGGTATTACTGGATTTAAATCACAATGGAAAAAAAATTCCCGCAGTAGCACAACCTACTAAATCTGGTTTTGTATTCTTATTCAATAGATTAACTGGTGAACCTTTATTTCCCATTCATGAAACCAAAGTGCCTGACAGTTCCTTGCTGCAAGGCGAAGAGCCTTTTGCAACCCAGCCCATTCCCTTATTGCCCAAACCATTTGTTCGTCAAACCCTAACTGAAAAAGATTTAAATCCATTGGTATCCACTAAAGAATTAGAGTTATTAAAAAAACAATTGAGTAATTATAATACAGGTAATATGTTTAACCCGCCTTCTAAAAAAGGTACTGTAATTTTCCCGGGTTATGATGGCGGTGCTGAATGGGGTGGGGCAGGTGTGAATCCTAATACAGGTATCATGTTTATCAATGCAAGCGAAATGCCTTGGATACTTTCAATGGTTGACCAACACAAGCAACAGAATGTAGAAACCAATGTGCAAGCAGCTAAACGTTTATATACCAGTTATTGTATGGGATGTCACGGAGCTGAATTAAAAGGAGCAGGAAACTATCCATCATTAATAGGCATAGAGAAGAAATATTCTTCCAATAATTTTTATGCGCTGCTTTCTACTGGCAGAAGAATGATGCCTGCAATGAATCAACTGGACAGTCTAGAAAAAAAAGCTTTAATGATATATTTGTTTGGATTGAAGCAAGAGTGGACAAAAAATTTTAAAGGAAAATTTAATATTAGAGACGAAAGAACTAAAATGCCTTTTGCATCTACTGGCTACAATAAATTTCTTACTCAAGATGGATATCCAGCTGTATCTCCACCTTGGGGTACACTAAATGCAATTAACTTAAATACAGGTGCATTGGTTTGGAAAACCACAATAGGTGATTATCCTGAATTAAAAGCAAAGGGCATTCACTGTGGCACCGAAAATTATGGTGGTCCTGTTATTACTGCCGGAGGGCTTGTGATAATAGCAGCAACAAGTGATGCAAAAATTAGGGCTTTTAGCCAATCTACAGGAGAAGTACTATGGGAATATAACTTGCCCGCCGCAGGTTTTGCTACTCCAATTGTTTACCAAGTAAAAGGAAAACAATTTATAAGCATAGCTTGTGGAGGCGGTAAACTTGGAAAAAAATCAGGGGATTCATATTTAACATTTGCATTGCAATAAATTTGAAGTAGATGGAAGATATTGCATTAAAATAAATATTTATGAAAAAAAATCTTCTCTTTCTGTGTTTAATTATTCTTACTTCGTTTAGCCTGTCCGCACAATTTGGTGTGGTTAATCAAAAAGTAATTGGTGGTACAATAAATCTCGGTTTCAACAAAGCCGATGGCACCATGGCACCAAATTATTATCAGCAATCAAATGCATCGCTGGGCTTTTCTTATGGAAAGTTCACAAAAAAAAATACCCTCTCCATTTTTAGCTTGTCGTATAATATTTCTTCTTCAAAAAACGATGTGGGACTGAATACAATTACCAATAAAAGTAATGGATTTACAGTAGGGTATAGGAAAATTTATTACAAAGAAATTGCTCCTAAACTGTATGCTGGAATTGGTGTTGGCGGTAATATAGGATATACCAACTCCACCCAAAAACAATCTATATTTGCTGGTAAAAATGAAACAAGCATATATTCAGCGTCCGTGGATCTTGCCCCTAGTTTAAGCTATCAAATTAGCAGTCGCTTTATGGTGAATTTAAATGCCAATAACTTTGCAAGCCTGAATTACATCCATTCAAAGAATCGAGATCAACTAGGCAATACCGGTAAAATGAATGGGGTTGGTTTTAATGCAGGATTCTTTTCGAACCCATTCAACAATATGTCTTTTGGGTTCAGTTATTTGTTGAAAAACTAAAGTAAGCATATAATATGGTAGAAGCACTAGAATTCCTTCAGTGGGTTTCTACGAGCAGCCAATATATAGTTTTTAATGTTTTTCCAAAACGCCAGAATCATATAAATGATTACTGGGGAACCCAATGTGAGGAATGAAATATAGATAAACCACGTCCTAATTCTAGTTGTGGCTATGCCCAAACGTTCTCCAATAGAAGTGCAAACACCGAAAGCTTGTAATTCCAGAAATTCTCTTATCTTTTGCATAGGGTTATATTTTTTCTTTCTGGCGATATAATGAAGGTACAAATTAAAGATATATCAACCCATATTATTTGTTTAAATCACTTTGTGTAAAGCACCTATTTTTTTGTAAATTCGCAGCACCTCAAATAATTGGACTGCTAACATAAATTAAAACCGCTTCAAATGGCTTTTGACATTGAAATGATCAAAAAAGTTTACGCAGAAATGCCTGCGAAAGTCGATAGTGCCCGTAAAGCATTAGGACGCCCCCTTACTTTATCTGAAAAAATCCTTTTTTCCCATCTTCATGGGCATCAAGCTCCAGCTGATTTTGAAAGGGGTAAAACTTATGTGGACTTTGCACCAGATCGGGTTGCCATGCAGGATGCAACGGCTCAAATGGCATTATTGCAATTTATGCAAGCTGGCCGACCCAAAGTGGCTGTTCCCTCTACCGTTCATTGTGATCACCTGATTACCGCAAAAGTAGAAGCCAAAAAAGATTTACAAGTAGCCAACGCAGAAAGCAAAGAAGTTTATGACTTTCTGGCTTCTGTATCAAACAAATATGGTATTGGTTTCTGGAAGCCAGGTGCTGGTATTATTCACCAAGTTGTGCTAGAAAACTATGCTTTTCCGGGTGGACTGATGATTGGTACTGACTCTCATACTGTTAACGCTGGTGGTCTTGGCATGATTGCCATTGGTGTTGGTGGTGCCGATGCCTGTGATGTAATGGCTGGGCTTGCTTGGGAACTGAAATGGCCCAAATTAATTGGTGTTAAACTAACTGGGAAATTAAGCGGATGGACTGCCCCCAAAGACGTTATTTTAAAAGTTGCTGGTATCTTAACTGTTAAAGGTGGTACCGGTGCAATAGTTGAATATTTTGGTGAAGGTGCTACCAATATGAGCTGTACTGGTAAAGGTACTATTTGTAATATGGGTGCTGAAATTGGTGCTACCACTTCAACCTTTGGATATGATGCCAGCATGGGTCGTTACCTTGCTGCTACCGATCGTGCCGAAGTTGCTCAATTGGCCGATGGTATCAGTGCCTATTTAAACGCCGATCCGGAAGTTTATGAAGCTCCTGAAAAATACTTTGATCAGGTTATTGAAATCAATCTGAACGAATTAGAACCACATTTGAACGGACCTTTTACCCCAGACTTGGCTACCCCCATCTCTAAAATGAAAGAAATGGCCGCTGCCAATAACTGGCCTACAAAAATAGACGTCGGCTTAATTGGAAGCTGTACCAATTCTTCGTATGAAGATATTAGTCGCGCCGTTAGCCTCGCCAAACAAGTAACCGAAAAAGGCTTGAAAATAAAGTCCGAATATACCATTACCCCTGGTAGCGAACAAGTTCGTTACACCATTGAACGCGATGGCTTTTTAGCCAGTTTCCACAATATTGGTGCCACTGTTTTTGCAAATGCTTGCGGACCCTGTATTGGTATGTGGGATAGGGTTGGAGCGGAAAAACAAGAACGCAATACCATTGTTCACAGCTTTAATAGAAATTTTGCCAAACGTGCAGATGGCAACCCCAATACATTGGCATTCGTTGCCAGTCCCGAATTGGTTACTGCACTTGCCATTGCGGGTGACTTAACCTTTAACCCCATCACCGATTTCCTCACCAACGAAAAAGGGGAGCAAGTGAAATTAGATGAGCCAACGGGACAAGAACTACCGCCTCGTGGTTTTGCTGTAGAAGACGCCGGATTTCAAGCACCAGCCGCAGATGGTAGTGGCATAAATGTTCAGGTTGATCCTGCCAGCAACCGTTTACAACTTTTAGACCCTTTTAAAGCTTGGGAAGGAACCGATTTAAAGGGATTGAAATTACTCATCAAAGCCAAAGGAAAATGTACAACCGATCATATTTCCATGGCCGGACCTTGGTTGAAATTCCGTGGGCATCTCGATAATATTTCGAATAATATGTTGATTGGTGCATTGAATTTTTTCAACGAAAAAACCGATTATGTAAAAAACCAACTCAATGGTGAATACGGTGCTGTTCCTGCTACCCAACGTGCTTATAAAGCCGTAGGTATTGGTTCCATTGTAGTGGGCGATGAGAATTATGGCGAAGGCAGTTCTCGTGAACACGCAGCTATGGAACCTCGTCACCTAGGTGTTCGTGCCATCCTTGTAAAATCTTTTGCTCGCATTCACGAAACCAACCTTAAAAAACAAGGTATGCTGGCGTTGACTTTCAACGATAAAAACGACTACGACAAAATTCAGGAAGATGATACCATCAACATTGAAGGACTCACTTTATTTGCTCCTGGCAAATCATTGAATTTGGTATTTCAACACGCCGATGGATCTGCTGATACCATTGTAGTAAACCATACTTACAATGAACAACAAATTGAGTGGTTTAAAGCAGGTGGCGCATTGAATATTATTCGCAAACAAGTGGCTGGCTAAACATCACCATTAAGTTGAATATATTAAAGTCCTGCTGTACAATCAGCGGGACTTTTTTTAGGGCTTGTATTTTTTCACCCTCTTTCTAAAATCTGAAATAACTGTACCGTTCATTAGTCATATTATACCTTATCATCTTCTCTTGTTATATTTTGTTTACACGACAACCCGATTTTTTTGATGGTGAATGCTATCCTGCTTTCATTCAAATGGTGAAAAATAAAAACGACAATAAACAAGTAGCTACCATACGGTATAGTATTGCTGGTAAGCAATACCAGTGCGCACTTGAAGACGGATGGCTTTATTCAGCGAATGAAAAAATAGTAGCCATTGTAGCGCCTGAATATCCTGAAAAAGCCAAAGCATATTGCTTTTGGGGGTACTGGCTCAATTGGCGGGAATTCATTGCTTCCATTGCTATTGGTGTATTATTGTTTCAGGTCGCGGTTTCCATTACCAACAATCCCACACCAGAAGCGTTGATAGAACAGTTGAGCTATAAAGAAGAGAAGAAAACAAAATATGACTTTTGAATGACCAAATTCAACCTGTAAATTTCGTTTATCATAAATTCACACTAACGCATATTCTTATGTTTGCGTTTCACAAATTACACATGAACTATGACAAAATTATTCAAACCATTTTTCTTTTTTTTGGTGCTAATTTCATGCTCACGCAATCCTTACAAGGAGACCAATAAAGTATACAAGCAACAGTCCAAACAGTACGCTGCTGAAATTAAAAAAATACCGCCCGTGCAATTGGTATCAGATTCAGTTCCGCTTTCACCTTATTGGGTAGGTACTACCAACTTCAATATGCGCAAGCCGAGTTATGTTATCATTCATCATACTGCTCAGCATTCTACCGAACAAACCCTTAAAACTTTTACTATGCCATCTACTTCGGTAAGTGCACATTATGTAATTGGTAAAAATGGACAAGTCTATCAAATGCTAAACGATTATATGCGTGCATGGCATGCTGGTATCAGCAGATGGGGCAATGAATTGGATATGAATTCTGCTTCTATTGGTATTGAATTAGACAATGATGGATACCATGCTTTTGATAGCCTTCAAATAAATAGCCTTTTAGTGGTGTTGTCTCGGTTAAAAGCCGAGTACAAAATTCCTACAGCAAACTTTATTGGTCACGCCGATATTGCCCCAGCACGTAAAACCGATCCCAACTGGCGTTTCCCTTGGAAATTGTTGGCAGAAAAAGGATATGGCTTATGGTACGATGAGATAAGAGATACTGTTCCTACTGATTTTAACCATATCAACGGCTTACGCATTGTTGGATATGATGTGAAAGATACCAGTGCCGCAATAGTTGCTTTTAAACGTCATTTTTTACAAGATACCACCAAGGGGATGACACCTTTTGCAAAAGAGCTGCTTTTTAATTTACAACGGAAGTATTTCTAGACCGTGGACCGCAGGAGAGATTTTATGAATCAAAATTTCAAAAAAATTGTATCCTAACACTTGTTAGCTTATTTTTGTGGCACAAAAAATAGTCCCCATGCATTTTCAGTTGAGTGAAGAACATTTAATGATTCAGAAAGCCGCTAGAGATTTTGCCAAAAACGAGTGTTTAGCTGGAGTAATTGAGAGGGATGAACTTCAGCGTTTTCCAAGAGAACAAATTATAAAGTTAGCCGAACTCGGCTTTATGGGAATGATGGTGAGCAACCATTACGGCGGCGCTGGAATGGACACCATCAGTTATGTGTTGGCTATTGAAGAAGTGAGTAAGATAGATGCCAGTACAAGCGTTTGTATGAGTGTGAACAATAGTCTCGTTTGTTGGGGACTGGAAACTTTTGGTAACGAAGCTCAGAAACAAAAATACCTAACTCCCTTGGCACAAGGCAAGAAAGATGGGGAATTGCATATAGGTGCTTTTCTATTGAGCGAACCGGAAGCAGGAAGTGATGCAACTAGTCAACAAACTACTGCCGAAGATATGGGCGACTACTATCTTTTAAACGGCACCAAGAATTGGATTACCAATGGATCTTCTGCCTCTATTTATTTGGTAATTGCACAAACAGATCCTTCCAAAGGCAGTAAAGGCATCAATGCTTTTATTGTAGAAAAAAACTGGCCAGGCATTGTAGTTGCTGCAAAAGAAAATAAGTTGGGTATCCGCGGTAGCGATACCCATACTATATTATTCAATGATGTAAAAGTGCCCAAAGAAAACCGTATAGGTGAAGATGGTGTGGGATTTAAATTTGCGATGAAAACCCTAGCTGGTGGTCGCATAGGTATTGCAGCCCAAGCCCTTGGAATTGCAAGTGGAGCTTATGAACTTGCACTAGCATACAGCAAACAACGCAAAGCATTTGGAAAAGAAATTATGCACCATCAAGCCATTCAATTTAAGCTGGCAGATATGGCTACTAAAATTGAGGCGGCTCGCTTACTCTGCCTAAAAGCTGCGTGGGAAAAAGACAATGGGATAGATTATACACTCAGCTCTTCTATGGCCAAAGTATTTGCCAGCGAAGCTGCTATGTGGATCACAACCGAAGCCGTTCAAATACACGGCGGATATGGTTTTGTAAAGGAATACCACGTAGAACGGCTCATGCGCGATGCAAAAATTACACAGATCTATGAAGGAACCAGTGAAATGCAACGCATTGTAATTAGTAGGAGTATTTTAAAATAATCAACTTAACCAGTTTCTGAATTGAGTTGAAATATTTTTTTACTGCCTACACATTTCTTGGCGAACTTTATATTGCAAAATCAATATAAATAGGATGCAAATAAAGTGGGTTAAGTATATCATTTTTTTATTGATCATGCTAAGTGTGAATCAAATAAACGCGACTGACACCACCATCATCACACAGTTACTTCACAGGGTTCGAGAGCTACAACCCAAAAGCGACGGCGTTTTTCCGAAAGGAATCTTCCCTTCCTATCGAACTTATGCTTTAAATAAAGAGCGACAAAAAGCAGATATTAATATTTTTTTTACGGGACTAATTGTCTTTACATTAAATAATATCCACGCAGATCTAACTGCTTCTCAACAGCGAATAGCAGATTCAATTATTGACGAAGCTAGTCCCGTAGCTTTAAAATTTAAAAATCAAAAGGGTAGGGATACCTATAATTTCTGGTCCACCGATACTCCGCAAATTTTTCCCAACGCAGGTTGGATGAATTGGTTTAATAAATCCCAAGCATTACCAGACGACCTTGATGATACCGTAATTATGCTTCTTGCATTAAAGTCAACAAAAACAACTGCAGCCTCCATACACCAATTGATGCAGCAATTCACCAATAACCCAAAGAAACAGGTAAACAATACATTTAAAAAATTTAGAAATATACCCGCATATTCAACTTGGTTTGGCAAAAAAATGCCTGTAGATTTTGACGTTGCCGTCTTATCGAATGTACTCTACTTTGTACAATATTATAAGCTTGGCTTTACCGCAGCTGATACTGCAAGCTTACAATTAATAGAACAGGTAATTAAAGAAAAACAATATTTAACAGCAGCCAATTATATTTCTCCCCATTATAGCTCACCAATAATTATATTGTATCATTTATCGCGACTGATGCAGCATAATTCCTTGCCATCATTAGAAAAATACAAACCTGAATTAATAGAAGCCGCTATAAAATTATTAGCACAATCGAATAATTTTATGGAGACCATATTATTACATACCAGTTTAATGCGATGGGGTAGTAACAACACCACATTAAAATCCTTTCAAGCAGCTTCTATAAAAGAATTGGTAGAAGCAGATGATTTTTCTTTCTTTATTGCCAATATGGCTTCTATATTACCCAACAAGTTAAAGAAAGTAGCAGCAAAAATGGGGGTAGGTAAATTCTATTACCATTGTTCGGCTTATAATAATATACTACTATTAGAAAACCTTGTTTTACAAAATAGAAAACAAGGTTCAGTATCTTTGCAATAATTTATTTCTATGCCAGTAAATACTGCTGTTTATCAATCTATTAAAAAAGAGTTATCACTAACCAATACAAGGTTGATAGCAGTCAGCAAGACCAAGCCCTTAGGCGACTTACAGGAAATGTATGATCTGGGGCAAAGAGATTTTGGAGAGAATTATGTTCAAGAACTAGTGGACAAACAAGCAGCCCTTCCCAAAGATATTAACTGGCATTTTATTGGTCACTTACAAAGCAATAAGGTAAAGTATATAGCACCTTTTGTGCATTTAATTCATGGAGTTGATGGTTTGAAATTATTACAGGAAATTAATAAACAAGCAGCAAAAAATAATCGCGTTATTGATTGCCTTTTACAAATTCATATTGCACAAGAAGAAACAAAATTTGGCTTGAATGAAAAAGAATTAACTGAGTTACAACCATATATTGATCAATTAAAAAATGTGCGTATTTGTGGGTTGATGGGAATGGCATCTTTTACCGAAGACCAGCTACAGTTAGAGTCAGAATTTAAATCATTAAAATCCATAGCAGAAAAATTCAAATCTATCTTCGGTTCAATATCTACCGTCCACCGTCTTCCGTCTATGATCCTATCCATGGGCATGAGCAGCGACTATCAACTGGCCATTCAAAACGGCAGCAATATGGTTAGAATTGGAAGTCTACTTTTTGGGGCAAGGAAATAACAGGACCTACTTTTCTTCCTTTTAATACGCCTACAACACCTTCATCAACTCACTACTTTATTCGTCTCGGCTTTTGCCAATTGTTCCAAAGTAGCGGGTGTATTTTGAGTATTTACAGAAAAGGAGAGGAGAGCAGTAAGGAAATAAAAAAAAAATCTAATGGTATATGGGTTGTTGATCCACTGGAAGATACAAAATTGTAGTTGATGCCTAGGATAGTAGTTGGTAAAAAATTAATACAGAAGAATGAATTATGTAACTAAATTTGGTCAAAATGTAAGTATATCTAATCCATATCATTGACCTTGAGATCGGTATTTTTTTAAAACCACTACTAACTTTCTACAAAAAAACAAAAGCTAAACATGAAAAAAATCACCACCATTTTATTGGCTACTGGCCTATTCACCACTTCATTTTTATCGGCCGCAGTGCTTACAGAACCAACCAATCCCGCTCAAACAACTACCAAAGCAGCTACATTAGATGATGCAGTAGTAAACGATGCGATGGCACAGTTTAAAAGCCTTTCAAGGGTTGAACGTAAAATGAGGGTAAATGAAGCAAAAGCTAAAATGAAAGAGTACAAGGCCAATAAAGCAACGGGTGATGCAAGTACCAATACGCTTTTACTAGTGATTCTGGCTTTACTATTGCCACCTTTAGCTGTCTATTTGCACGAAGGCGTAATTAACGGGAAGTTCTGGTTGAATTTAATTCTTTCATTGTTGTTTTTTATTCCAGGTGTGATACACGCGTTGATTGTGATTCTGGGGTAAATAAAAGTTTATTTGTACTCCCCAAAAACTTTTCGCAATTCATCGGAAATCTCGCCCAATGTACAATAGGCTTCCACCGCGGTTACTATATAAGGCATTAGGTTATCGGTTCCTTCAGCAGCTTTTTTTATGGCCGCAAGGCAAGCAGCGACTTTCGCATGGTCTCTTTGCGCTTTCAATTGAGTCAGTTGTTCAGATTGAATGATCCGAATACTATCGTCAATTTTAAACCCGGGTACTGGGTTTTCTTTGTTGACTGTAAACTTATTTACTCCTACAATAATTTTATCCCCCGACTCAATATTACGTTGGTATTCATAGGCACTGCGGGCAATTTCATCCTGCATAAATCCTTCTTCAATAGCCCTAACGCTACCACCCATTGCATCTATTTTCTGCACCAAATCCCATGCTTTTGCTTCCACTTCACTCGTAAGAGATTCCACAAAATAACTTCCTGCCAATGGATCTACGGTATCGGCTGCGCCACTTTCAAAAGCAACTATTTGCTGGGTTCTTAAAGCAATTCTTGCCGCTTCTTCAGTAGGCAGGCTAAGGGCTTCATCATATCCATTGGTATGCAAGCTTTGGGTACCACCCAACACAGCCGAAAGTGTTTGAATGGTAACGCGACTGATATTGTTCAGTGGTTGTTGGGCTGTAAGTGTTGCCCCTCCTGTTTGTGTATGAAAACGCAACATCATTGCTTTTTCATCGGTGGCCCCCAACTCTTTCATCATCTTTGCCCACATACGTCTTGCAGCCCTAAATTTGGCTATCTCTTCAAATAAATTATTGTGTGCGTTAAAGAAAAACGAAAGTCGCTTCCCAAATACATTTATATCTAAACCCTTTGCCAATGCGGCTTGCACATAGGCTTTGCCATTGCTCAGGGTGAATGCTATTTCTTGTACTGCAGTACTACCAGCTTCCCGAATATGATAGCCTGAAATTGAAATGGTATTCCATTTTGGCAGATCGGTACTACACCATTCAAAAATATCGGTGATAATACGCATCGATTGTTTGGGTGGATAAATATAAGTACCCCTGGCTGCATACTCTTTTAAAATATCATTCTGAATAGTACCTGTAATTTTTTTAAGGTCTGCCCCCTGTTTCTTTGCCTGTGCTACATACATGGCAAGCAAAATAAAACCTGTAGCATTAATGGTCATTGATGTACTCACTTCTTCCAGCTTAATACCGCTGAACAAGGTTTCCATATCTACCAAACTATCAATAGCTACACCTACTTTACCCACTTCACCTTCTGATAAATCATGGTCACTATCGTAGCCAATTTGGGTAGGAAGATCAAAGGCAACGCTTAATCCCATTACACCTTGACTCAACAAATAATGATACCGTTTATTGCTTTCTGCGGCAGTAGAGAATCCCGCATACTGCCTCATTGTCCACAATTTCCCCCTATACATATCGGACTGTACGCCTCTTGTATAAGGAAATTCTCCCGGCATTTCTTGCAAACCTTCAGTAGCCACTATATCAGTAGGAGTATAGCATTTTTTAATTTCAATTCCGCTATCGGTTATACGTTTGATTTCAGACATAATAAAACTTATTGAAGTCTTTTTCTACAATAATTTTTTAGCTTCATAACTCAATGCTTCACTCACCAACTCGTGCAAATTACTTTTGGGCTCATGCATTAAATAGTTTAGAACTGCTTTTTGAAAATCCAGTCCACTCGCACCAGCAGCAATAGATTGACCAATTTGGTTTAATACCAACAAATTCTGCTCCTTCAAATTTTTAACAGCCTTCCAAGATTCGGGACTTACATAAATCTGTTGGGTAATATTATAATCGAATTCATCTCGAATAATTTTATTCAGTATAAACTGCATATCATATGCAGCCAATCCTTCACTTGCATTTCGTTGGATGATATTGGGGAGTGCAATCCGATCTACCAATAATATCAACCGCTCATAAGCTTGCAAGGGAAGGCCATTGGATTCTTTTTTTAAGTATTGTTCTTGGGTAACACCCTTGCGCTGCAAATAAATAAAATAACCCGCCATTCCCGCAATCAATACCCCAATACAAACCGTAATTAACATGGAAATATCCATCGTAAATATCCTTTTTGTAAAGGTAAGGGATTGAGGTGGAAGGAAGAAGATCGTAGACCGTAGGTGAATTTTCCGCCTATCGAAACTGCATTTTATGCGACCATTATGGTAAGTCGTATCTTTGCATTATAAATGCACTTACTATGAGCACAGCTGCCTTAATTAATATACCCGTTACCCTTACACCCGGTGCCATTACTGAAATTGCACGATTAATGGCTGAACCTGAATTTGATACCACTCAAAGGCTTAGAATTGGCGTAAAAGGCGGTGGCTGCAGTGGAATGACTTATGTATTAGGCTTTGATAAAATAGAAGCAGACGACGAAGAATTCGAGATTGAAGGCATTCAATGCATCATGAATAAAAATCACGGATTATACCTCTTTGGAATGGAAGTAGATTGGCAGGGTGGGCTCAACAGTCGCGGTTTTACATTCACCAACCCCAACGCCAGCAAAACCTGTGGATGCGGTACTTCATTCGCAGTATAATATCTAATTTGAAAAAAATAAAATAGTATTGATTACAATGTTTCTTGAAAATAAAAACCCCGCACTTTATTTGAAGTGCGGGGTTTTTTATATTTAGAGGGCTCTATTTTTTGGTATCTGCTGAACCAAGACTTTTCCCTCCGCCGAAATCCACCAAAATAGGTGCGGCAACAAAGATGGAAGAATAAGTTCCTGTTACCACTCCAATTAACATGGCAAATGCAAACCCCCTGGTTACTTCACCTCCAAAGATGAAGAGTATTAGTAAGGTTAAAAATACCGTTAACGAGGTCATAATAGTGCGACTCAATGTTTCATTAATAGCTCTATTAATGATGGTTGTATTGTCTTTGCCCTTCATGATGCGACTGTCTTCTCTAATTCTATCATAAACAATTACTGTATCATTCATAGAGAAACCAATTACCGTTAGAATAGCTGCAATAAAATGCTGATCAATTTCCAGCGGGAATGGTACAATCTCACGTAAGAAACTGAATACAATCAACGTGACAAATACATCGTGTAATAAAGAAAAAATGGTTCCTAATGAATATCTCCAGTCGCGGAAACGAATAAAAATATAGAGACAAATGGCCAATATAGCAAACAAAGTTGCTTTGGTTGCTCCAGCTTTAAGATCATCCGAAATGGTAGGCAATACTGTTTGTGAACTCTGCTTATAATTCTTTTCAAAACTATTAAAGCTGGTTCCTGCTGGTAATTGCTTTTTCAATCCAGTAAAAAGCAATTGTTCTACTTCTGTATCAATATTATTACCAGTTTCTTTTATTTTATAAGAGGTTGTTATGTTTACTTGATTCTTGGTATCGACTGTTTTGATAATCGGTGTTTCGCCAAAAACTGTTTTCAATTCATTCCTAATAGTTTCAGGATCTACTGGTTTATCAAACTTAACCGTGTAAGACCTACCACCAGCGAATTCAACACCCTCATCAAATCCGTTGTAAAAAGAAGCTATACCCAGTACAAAAATGACTGCTGACATCATGTAAGCATACTTTCTGTATTCGATGAATTTGAAGGAAGCGTGCTTGAATATTTTCTTAGAAATACCTGTGAAATATTCAAAATGCCTATTCTTATTGGTGTACCAATCGGTAATTAAACGAGATACAAGAATACCACAGAATAAGGATAAAAGAATACCAATAATTTGTGTAGTAGCAAAACCCAATACAGGACCGAGCCCAAAATAAGCCAGTATCACTGCGGTTAATAGGGTGGTAACGTGTGCATCAAGAACGGGAGATAAAGAACGCTTGTACCCGTCAGCAACGGCAGTAGCATAGTTTTTTCCTTTGGTGAGTTCTTCTTTAATACGTTCAAAAATAATAACGTTTGTATCCACAGCCATACCAATGGTAAGTACCAATCCAGCAATACCAGGAGCGGTCAAGGTAAAGCCCAGTGCACTCAATACACCAATGGTGAATAGTAAGTTTAATATCAAGGCAATATTAGCAACCCAGCCACCTGTATTGAAATACAATAGCATCAGTGCAAAAATCACAATGAAAGCGATTAAGAAAGACATAGCACCACCTTTAATAGATTCTTTACCCAAAGTTGGTCCTACTGTTTGGCTCTGTACAATTTTAGCAGGAGCGGGGAGTTTTCCACTTTCTAATATTTCAGATAAATCCTGTGCTTCTTTAACCGTGTAGTTGCCACTGATTTGTGAGTTACCAGTAGTAATAGGATCGTTTACATTTGGAGCAGAGTAAACAAAATTATCCAGCACAATGGCAATGGGTTTACCCACATTTCGGGTAGTCATTTTAGCCCAGATATTAGAGCCCATTTTGTCCATATTCATTTTAATGGCAATTCTTCCACGCTCATCATAATCTTGGGAAGCACCAGAAATATGATCACCTTCTAGTTCGGCTTGACCATTATCGAGTGTTTTTACTGCATACAACATCAATACATCACGGAATTTAGGATCGTCTAATTCAGCTTTCCCATATATGAAAAGCAGGTTAGAGGGAAATTTGCCTTTCACCGATTCCATGCTTAGATAGTCGTTCAATGTACCTGTATCCTTTGATTGAATATACCCCAATGCTGCGGGATATACAGCACGGCCATTTTCCGCTTGATAGGGTTGGGTAACCTGCAAGATTCTTAGAATAGGATTTTCATTATTTTTTGCTTTTGCGGTATCTAAAGTGGCAGCAGCTTTATTATTTGCAAGGGCAGAAATGGTAGCTGTTTTGGTGGTATCTACTTTATCGGCTGTTTTGGCTATAATAACTTTTTTGGCAGTGTCTACAACAGGTTTGTTATCAGATCCGTTCAGGAAATCCTGTACTGATTTGTCTGCAGCTACAATACCACTTTGGATATCTTTATTTTCCCAAGTATATACTTCAAAAAATTGAAGATTGGCAGTAGATTGCAGGTAGGTACGAACGCGTTCTTTATCGCTTACACCAGCCAATTCAATATTGATTCTACCTTTGGCGGCATCGGGATTGATATTGTTAGAGGCAACGCCAAAACGATCGATTCTAGTACGCAGAATTCTGTATGTATTACTGAAAGCAGCGTCACTTTGTTTGCGTAAGTAAGCCTCTACTTTTTTATTGCTATCGTCTATTTTTAACGCTCCATTACTTCTGGAGGTAAATAGGGGTGCCAGTTTACCATCAGGGCTCGATTTCTTATATTCTTCAAAGAATAAAGTAATCAAATCTGCGCCACTATTGGCTTTGCGAGCAACCGCGGCATTCAAGGCTTTATTAAAACCATCGTCTTTGGTAAAGTTAGAAAGTGATTTTACCAATGCATCAAGGCCCACTTCCATGGTAACGCTGATGCCACCTTGTAAGTCAAGACCCAACATGAGTTCCTTGTCTTTGGCACTGCGGTACGTAGTAAGACCAAAAGCCAATTTGGTATCTTTCGTACTGTCCAGCAAACGCATTAAGCGATCTTTTTTCAAGTCTTCCAGCGAATCGGTGTAAGCAGCTTGTAATTCTTTGTTGCCGGGATATTGTTGTTCGGCAGTAGGAAACTTCTTTAACCACATGGTGGCTTTCTTGTCCATTTCAGACTCATGGTTGCGAACAAACCAAGTGAAAGATAACTGGTACAAACAAATCAATGTAAGTGCAATGGCAAAAAAACGCACTAAACCTTTCAGTTGCATATTAGTAACGGTTTACGTATTTTAAATCCTGATTTTTCAGGTTGGCAAAGATAGGGGAATGGGGGGGTAATTCAGCAAGGTCTTTACAGGCCATCGATCAGTACATGAAAAAAAATGAAATACAATAAATCTTACTGCACCGTAACCTCGAAATAAAGGGGGGAATTGGGGGGAATGGAACCTCTACCCACACAGCTATAAGCCAATGCAGATGGAATGATTAGTTTAATTCTCCCACCAGCTTTAATCAACGGAATTCCTATTTTCCAACCTTCTATTACACCAGAAAGGGGGAAGCTGATTGGAGTGGCTCTTGCATCAATAGTAGTTCCGCTCATCAATTTTCCAGTATATACTGCAGAAACTGTTGAGGCTAAAGTAAGTGTTGCTCCCGTTCCAGCATTAATTATTTCGTATAATATTCCACTTGAATGTTCAGTAAAAGTAATATTATTACTATTGGCAAAAGCAATCATAGCCGCTTTTTCATTGGCTACAGGATTGGGGGTGCAACCAGTTTCGGTTGCTTTACCGCAAGAAAGAGAAATAATAATAGCAGAAAGGAGAAATAAATACTTCATCGTGAATGGTTTATTTTTATAGATGCAACTTATAGCATTAAGGCTGCATGGGTGAATAGTTTTTATTTTTTCTGGCCAATATTTCCCTGTATCGCTGGTCTTGCATTTCCCATTTAAACTTTCGATAAATGAAAGCTATGAAAATTGCAATCCCCATGATAGCTGTAAACAATACGGATGCACTCATTTTGCTGTTGGCTAACATTGTAGCTCGCTGATACCATCCTGAAAAAATACAAAGTAGAACACAGACTCCAATGGCAAATCCTGAGGAGAGTCCCAGCAAAAAAGCTTTTTTACTGCTTTTTTCTTTTTCACTGTTTTTACCCCAATAAACAAGGAATTGCTCATCATTCAGCATCATCTGGTAAAATTAGCCCAAGTTTTATGAATAAAATCCCTTTATTTTGGCATCGTTGATTATTTATTCAACCCTCTATTACAATGCTCATTATAAAACGACACGGTATTTCAATTTTTTGGGTGGTACTATTTATACATTGTGCCATGATTTATATGGGAAAGCCTCAATATGCCCAGTACACCAAAATTCTATTGATGCCCATATTGATTGTTTTTTTGGCATTGAACGCCCGAAAAAAACTTTACCCTACCAGCAAGTTGATTATTTTCACAGGATTAATTGCTTCATTTGCGGGAGATCTATGCTTGATTTTTGATGATAGAAATTTCTTTTTAACAGGTATGACTTTTTTTGCCATTACACATATTTGCTATGCTAGTATTTTTATTAGAATGGCTAAAGTGAAATTTACTAGGGCTACCGAATTTATTGTTGCATCAGTAGTTGTTTCTGTTTTGTCGGTTAAACTATTGCAATTTCTAACTCCTTATTTGGGAGAAATGCGCATACCAGTTAAAATGTATATGGCCATTATAGCCATTATGGCCGCTACTGCATCCAATTTATTGGGTAATAAATTATTAAAGGTTTTGGCTTCTTCGTTTTTTGTTCCTGCTGCTGCGTTATTTGTATTATCAGATACCGTGCTTGCTGCAAACTATTTTTTGTATAAAGAGCCTTTTTTAGGAGTGGTAGTAATGATGAGTTATGGCTATGCGCAATGCTTAATGGTGCAAGGCTTTACTAGGTATTTACGCGCTTAAAAAGCACTTACAATAAGTCCATAATAAAATCAACGGAACCCTTTTAAAACATAAAACAGCCTCGAAATTTCGAGGCTGTTTTAATATCATCATTATCTAGTATCCGCGCTGCGGAAACCATCGATATTAGTATCCCATTCCACCCATATCAGGAGCACCGCCACCATGAGAATGAGCAGCTTCAGGCTTTGGCTTATCGGCTATCACACATTCTGTTGTTAACAACATACCTGCAATAGACGCAGCATTTTCCAATGCAACACGGGCAACTTTTGTAGGATCAATTACACCAGCCTTAAACATATTTTCATACACTTCGGTACGGGCATTGAAACCATAATCAGCTTCACCTTCTTTTATATTCTGAACAACAATTGAACCTTCGATGCCACAGTTGGCAACGATCTGGCGCAATGGCTCTTCAATTGCACGTTTAACAATGGCAATACCAGTTGCTTCATCAGCATTTAACGCACCTTTCAGTTTTTCTAAACCTGCAATAGCACGGATATATGCAACCCCACCACCCGGTACAATACCTTCTTCAACTGCAGCTCTTGTTGCGTGCAAAGCATCATCAACACGATCTTTCTTTTCTTTCATTTCAACTTCAGTAGCAGCACCAACATACAATACTGCAACACCACCAGCTAATTTAGCCAACCGCTCTTGTAGTTTTTCTTTATCGTATTCAGAAGTTGTATTTTCTACCTGTGCTTTGATTTGATTTACACGGCCAACAATTTCAGCTTTTTTACCTTTACCACCAACAATAACAGTATTGTCTTTATCAATGGTTATGGAAGCAGCTTGACCAAGCGATGTAAGTTCAACACCTTCTAATTTGTGACCCAATTCTTCACTAATAACTGTACCGCCAGTTAAAATAGCAAGATCTGTTAACATATCTTTTCTTCTATCACCAAAACCTGGTGCTTTTACGGCTGCTACTTTAATAGTGCCACGTAATTTATTTACAACTAGTGTAGCCAGTGCTTCTCCATCAAGGTCTTCTGCAATAATCATCAACGGACGACCACTTTGTGCTACTTTTTCTAAAACACTTAAAATATCTTTCATCGCAGATATTTTTTTATCGTAGATCAAGATATAAGGGTTCTGTAATTCAGCCTGCATTTTTTCGCTGTTGGTAACAAAGTATGGAGAAATATATCCACGATCAAATTGCATACCCTCTACAACATCAACGGTTGTATCAGTACCTTTTGCTTCTTCAACCGTAATCACACCTTCTTTACCTACTTTAGCCATTGCTTGTGCAATTAACTTACCAATTTCATTGTCGTTATTGGCAGAAATAGTTGCAACTTGTTCAATCATTTTACTATTATTACCCACGTCTTTCTTCTGGGCAACAAGGTTCTCAACTACTGCTCTAACGGCTTTATCAATACCACGTTTTAAATCCATTGGATTTGCACCTGCGGCTACCATTTTCAAACCTTCGCTAATAATACTTTGAGCTAATACAGTTGCGGTAGTAGTACCATCACCTGCAATATCTGCGGTTTTAGAAGCTACTTCTTTCACCATTTGAGCGCCCATATTTTCAATAGCGTCTTCCAGTTCAATTTCTTTGGCAACCGTAACTCCATCTTTAGTTACTTGTGGAGCACCGAATTTCTTTTCAATTACTACATTACGACCTTTGGGTCCTAGTGTAACTTTTACCGCGTTGGCAAGGGTATCAACGCCTTTTTTCATTTTGTTCCTAGCTTCAATATCGAAGAATATTTGCTTAGCCATGTTTGTGTTTTTAATTTTTAGGTTTACAATTTCGTTGGATAATACAATTGTTACAATTAAAGAATTGCAAGCAAATCACTTTCTCTCATAATCAACAGATCATGTCCGTCGATTTGTACTTCGGTACCTGCATATTTACCGTACAAAACAGTATCCCCAACTTTTACAGTCATTGGTTCATCTGTTTTCCCTTTTCCAGCAGCTACAATTTCCCCACGTTGAGGTTTTTCTTTAGCAGTATCAGGGATAATGATTCCACCGGCTGTTTTTTCTTCAGCGGCAGCAGGCTTTACTAGTACTCTGTCATGCAGAGGAGTAACGTTGAGTTTCTTAGCCATACGTTATTGTTTTGTTTTGATTAAAATAATTTTCTAAATCTGCACGATTATTATGCCAAAGGACTGAATAAGCCAATTTTTCAGTCTGGCAGCAATATTTCGGTACATAAATACATATGCTGGCAGGCTATGCCTTATTCTAGCTGTTTGGGAGAACGGATCGTGTCAATTTTTCATAGGCTTGTGTTCTAGTGAATTATAAAAATGGTTTCGTAGAAAGCAAAATAGTAACACCATAAACCCTTACCTTCGCAGCGTTTTAAAAAAGTTCTTGTTTAATGATTAGCAGAAGAAATATTCGCGTTAAAGTGATGCAGTTGCTGTACATGATTGAAGTTGCGGATTCCCCCATTACGTATAAAAACCCTATACAATCGCTTGAAAAGCAACTGGACAAAAGCCGGGAACTATTTATATACCTTATTTATTTTCTATCAGAAGTAGCTAGGTATGCAGAAACTAGTGCCCAAAAAAGAGCCAACAAAAATCTTCCATCTTCAGCCGATCTGAATGTGAATATTAAAATTGCTGGGAACGACTTTATTTGGCAATTGCTCGAGAATAAGTCGTACCAGAAAGCACTGGAAACCGATCACCCTGAAAAAGTGGTGGACATGGATCTAGTCAAGAAAATCTATACCCAGCTTTCTGAAACCAGTGAATACAAAATTTATATCACAGAACAGAGTAGGGACAAAGCCAAAGAGCGGGAAATCATAAAACTAATTTTTACTGAATTGATATTGCCCAATGAGGACTTTATTGCGCATATTGAAAGTCATTTCAACAACTGGGATGATGATGCTGATATGATGGATCAATTGGTATTGGCTTATATTCAAAAACCCAATAGTATTCAATTAGATCAATTAATGAATGCCGATAAATGGGATTTTGCTCGAGTTTTACTGAAAACCACGATTGAAAAACAAGAATATTGCGCTGAATTAATTACACCCAAATTAAAAAACTGGGATGCAGACCGGATTGCGCAACTAGATATGGTTTTAATGAGAATGGGTATTTGTGAATTACTTTACTTTGACACTATTCCTACCAAAGTATCTATTAATGAATATATTGATTTGGCCAAGGAATACAGTACCGCACAAAGTGGTCAGTTTGTGAATGGCATACTCGATAATATTCATAAAGAATTGTTGACCGATGGTAAAATCAATAAAATAAGTTTTAAAAACAAAGCTGTCTAAATCATACAAAAACAATAAAATATGTTATCCTTAGCCTTCGTTATTTTATCTGCCGACCCTAAACAGGGTGGTACTTTCCAACTTATTCTAATGGGTGCCATTGTATTGGTATTCTGGTTATTCATGATTCGTCCCCAAGCAAAAAAAGCCAAAGAGCAAAAGAAGTTTATTGACAATATGCAGAAAGGAGATAAAATTGTGACCATTGCTGGTATTCATGGTACCATTAACAAAGTGAATGAAGACAATACCATCCAATTGGAAGTAAATCCAGGCAGTTACCTGAAAATTGAAAAATCATCTCTTAGCATGGAATGGACAATTGCAATTAATAAGCCAGCAACTGTTGAGAAAAAATAAAAAATCATCCTAAAACTGTATTTTTACAACCGATAAATTATTTTATCGGTTTTTTTATGCTAAAGGTTGGATTAACTGGTGGTATCGGTAGTGGGAAAACCACCGTCGCTAAAATTTTTGAATGTCTCGGTATTGCTGTACTGAATGCAGATGATTTGTCGCGACAAATCATGCACCAAAACCAAGCAGTTATATCAGCTATTACTAATGCTTTTGGCAACAATGCCTATTTAAATGGAGTGCTTAACCGAAAGTATATTTCCGAAATTGTTTTCTCAGACCCTTTTATGCTATCGGTTTTAAATGCCATAGTACACCCCGCAACCATACAAGCTGCAATAGAATGGACGTGTAAACAAAAGAGTCCCTATACCATTAAGGAAGCTGCTCTTTTTTTTGAGACCGGTTCGGCTGAAGGGATGGATTATATTGTTGGTGTTACCAGTCCACTATCTGTTCGGATTCAAAGGGTGATGGATAGAGATGGTATTTCAAAAGCAGCAGTGATGGCTAGGATAAATCAACAGATAGGCGATGAGGTGAAAATGAAATTGTGCGACTTTGTGATCCAAAACAATGATCAACAACTACTTATTCCTCAAGTATTAAATATTCACCAAAAAATTCTTGGATTAGTTGTTTAATTTCAATTAAATTGCTACAGCAACAAATACGCAATAATGGTAGTAATAGTACCAGAAAATGAATCGAGCAGGTTACCACAATTGTATCAAATATCTGTATTTGACTCCCAGCCCGAAGAGGCATTCGATGAAATAGTTGAAGTTGCTTCTAGAATTTGCAACCTGCCATTCTCTTCTATCGTATTAGTGGATGGTGAAAAGCTATGGTTAAAAGCAAAAAAAGGAATTATTGAAGATCAATTAGGTCAGCAAAATAATTTCTTTGAACAAACGATTTTAGGAAATGAAGTTTTAGAAATTATTGACATCCAACTGGATGAAAGATTTATCCAAAATTCGCTTGTAATAAATCCCCCGTATATCCGTTTTTACGCGGGTGTTCCATTAATAACCAATAGCGGTGATAAATTGGGTACACTTTCTGTAATGGATATTGCCCCTAGAAAACTTACAGAGGATCAAATTTTTGCATTAGGTATTTTAGCCAAACAGGTAATACGATTATTCGATATAAGGCTCCATAATCAAGAAATTAAAGCACAGAATACAATTGTAGAAAGTCAGAAAAAGCACTTAGAAGAGCTGAGTGAAATTCAAAATAAAATTATTTCCATTGTTGCACATGATGTTAGAAGTCCAGTAGCCTCCCTTAAGAAGGTACTTGAGTTGAAAAAAGAGGGGGCAATTTCACTCGAAAAAATGGATGATTTCTTAGCCATGGTGGCCAAACAAATGGACGGCACCATTAATTTACTTACCAATTTGGTGGACTGGGGAAGTATTTTATTAAACAAATCATCTGCAAAATTTTCCAACTTAAATTTATATGAACTGGTTACCACTAAATTAAAAAATTTAGAAGTGGCCAGCCTTGTAAAGCACAATCAACTGGTGAATAATATTCCTAGAAATTGTAAGGTATTTACAGACGAGAACATGCTTAAATTCATACTTAGAAATCTCATCAACAATGCTATCAAGTTTACAGAAGGGGGAATCATCAGTATAAATTCTTCAATAGAGTTGAATAAAGTGTCAATTATGGTAAGCGATACGGGCGTTGGCATGAATGACGATGTAAAGAAAAGCCTATTTAATACGGATAGACGAAGTACCAGAAAAGGTACCAATAAAGAGGAAGGTAGTGGACTTGGATTGATACTGGCTAAAGAGTTTGCAGAAATTTTAGGTTCCCAATTATTGGTCTCGAGCGAATTTGGTAAAGGGACTAGTATCAGCTTTGAATTACCCATTACTACTGAATCTAATTAGCTTTTCACTATTTCAAAACACCATCTTTTTAATTTTCCTTCAAAATCAAAGGGGGTAGTCGCCTTGGTAATATCTTTTATTTGTTCCGATTGAATGGCATCTCTATCCATTTCAAAGCGGCTAAAATTGGTACTGAAATAAAGTACAGCTCCCTTACTACTTGCATTCAGCACATCATTAATCAACTCCGAATGGTCTCTTTGTATATCCAGTATATCTTTCATGCGCTTACTATTGCTGAAAGTAGGTGGATCCATAATAATTAGGTCGAAACTATTCGGCGGAATCGTTTTTAAATACTGTTTTACATCCGCATGAATAAAAGAATATTTTGCATCATCTGTGAAGCCATTAAGTGACATATTCTTTTCTGCCCAGCCCAAATATGTTTTTGACAAATCTACAGATACAACCGAAGTTGCTGCCCCAGCTGCAGCGTAAACAGAAAATGAGCCAGTATAACAGAATAGATTAAGCACTCTTTTTCCCGCACTTATTTGGCGTATTCTTTCACGCGTTATTCGGTGATCCAGAAACAACCCTGTATCTAAATAATCGGTCAGATTCACCAAGAATTTTAAGCCCTGTTCTGTAACGGTAAAATATTCCTGCTCACTGGCTAGCTTTTCATATTGTCCCTCACTTCTATGCGACATTCGCTTCCGCTGCTTACAATACATATTTTCAATAGGTATGCCAATAATCATTTCAATTAATATCATACATTCTTTCAGCCAATTGTTGTGTTCATCTTCTTCCATACCATGCCGCCTGAGGTACTCGGCAATATAAATATTCGTTTCATAAATTTCTATGCTGAAAGGAAACTCTGATAAATCGTGGTCGTAAACCCTATAACAAGCAATGCCCTGTCGCTTAGCAAGTTTATTTTTGTGCTTAAATACTTTGCTCAGCCTGTTTTTGAACATTTCGGCTTTTACCAAATCTATCATGTAAACAAATTAAAACGTCATCAATTTTCGAATGAATTTGAGATTGAATATTTGAATGCCTAGGATTGATAGATCCAGAAACGTCAATATTATTATAATAAAAAGTCAAGTTCAGTTTCAGCATACATAAATTATTGATTAATACTGAATAAAAGGGTAAGATGAATTATTCCAAATACATGAATCCCTTACTTCAGCTTTGCAAGTGCCTCTGCAATTCTTGCCCACGCTTTTTCAATATTTGCCATATTATTGGCAAAAGAAAAACGAACACAATTGGGTTCTCCAAATGCATCACCCATTACCGAAGAAACGTGTGCTGTATTTAGAATATACATGCTGAATTCTGCTGCATTAGATATGGTTTCTGTACCGTTTGATTTTCCATAATAGGCACTCACATCAGGAAATACATAGAATGCACCTTCGGGTTCAAAACATTTAAAACCAGGAATGGCTTTTACCAATTCCAAGGTTTTTGTTCTTCTGCGTGTAAACTCTTCCGTCATTTCAATTGAAGGGCGAAGATCTCCTGTAAGTGCTGCTACCGCTGCTTTCTGTGTAATGGATGATGTTCCTGATGTGAACTGGCCTTGTAATTTTTCACAGGCTTTTACAATGTTGGTATTGGCGGCAATATAACCCAATCTCCAACCCGTCATTGCAAATCCCTTACTGAGTCCATTTACTATTACTACCCGGTCTTTTAATTCATCAAACTGGGCAATACTTTCGTGCTTTCCCATGAAATTAATATACTCATAAATTTCATCCGATAAAATAGTAACCTGCGGATACTTTACAAATACTGCTGTCAATGCTTTCAATTCCTCCTTACTAAATACTGCACCTGAGGGGTTGCAGGGTGAGGAGAACATGAATACTTTTGTTCTTGGTGTAATAGCCGCCTCCACTTGCGCTGGTGTTGGCTTAAATTTATTTTCGAGACTTGTTCTTATCTCTACTACTTTACCACGCGCAATTTTTACCAACTCTGAATAAGTAACCCAATATGGAGTAGGTATTACCACTTCATCATCTTCATCTACCAACGCTAAAATAATATTGGCGAGACTCTGTTTTGCACCCGTAGAAGCAATAATATTTTCTGGTTTATAATCAAGGTTATTGTCGCGCTTCAACTTCGTACACACGGCTTCTCTTAAATCTGCAAAACCTGCAACAGGTGTGTAGTGACTCCAATTGTCATTGATGGCTTTTATTGCAGCATCCTTTATATGTTGGGGCGTATCAAAGTCGGGTTCGCCGAGACTTAAATCAATCACATCAATTCCTTGAGCCCTTAATTCGCGACCCAATTTGGCCATTTTTAGTGTTTCTGGTTCACTAAACCGATTCAATAATGAAGATAGTTCCATGCATTTATTTTATAATAAGTCAATTTAAGATCGCTAAGTTCGGAAAAACTATATTAACGATGGTTAGTTTTTAAAAAAAATAGGCAAGCGCAATAACTATTCCCATTTACTAAGATCGGGAATATGCTTTTTCTTTCTAGTAAGTTCATATTGATAAACGGCTTGACCAATATTTTTCATAAACGGAAATCCAATTCCATCATAATCGTATTTATCGTCGTTAAAAATACCGTCTGTATTACAAGAAATAGCAGCACTCAACATGAACTCAATATTCTGGTCTAGGTCTACTATATAAGCTATATCAATCAAGAAACCATAGGCATCACCTACCTTATTAAAAATTTTAATTCGGGGTGATTTATCTCCTTTTTCAGAACCATAAAACAGAAATTTACAATAAGCATCCCAATAGTGGGCTGTATCATAATTAGGATATTCACTTTGTTTGGGAAAACTACTCATCCATTGATACAAAAAAGTATAGTCGTCTTTGGTAAAATTAAACCGTTCTTTCTTAGAAAATTTTTCTGGGAATAAAACCGATTGCAATATATGATGCAGATCCTGCAAGTAAACCCTGTTCTTGGTTGCGAAAGAAAACGGCTCATTAATCAACTTGCCACGACTCATATAACCTTTACCAATAAATGCATCCAGCTCTGGAAATACGGCTTTGCTTTTTTGCAAGGGTTGGCTGTAAATAAGTTTCCCTGTGGTATCGTAGAATTGAACAGGATTGGTTACCGCATTCTGTTCCGCCGTTCTACTCAGTTGAAGTCGGTGTCGGATACTTACATCGGGATATCCTTTCTCTTTCAATTTTTTTTGAATGTATTCGGGACCCAAAAATTCATACAGACGATTGAAAGCATCATTGTCGCTCACCAAAAATATTTGTTTAATATAGTTTTCAATTGTAGGGCTACCATCACCAGCATTGGGTTGATTGTACACATGATCTTGGGCTGCAAAGCCGCTATCAGTAATCATACTGGTGGTTCTGGTAAGCCCTTCTACTTTTAGCTCATTCAACTTTTCCAATGCTAAAAAAGCAATGGGCATTTTTACAGTGCTGGCAGGATAGAAATAGGTATTGTTATTGAGGTTGAAAGTATATTCTTTGAAGGAAGGCCTATTCCGCTTGTCGCGATTTATTTGGGTATAAATGATTTGTACACGGAGGCTGTCTTTATTATCTAAAATTGGATTAAATAATGCGGGATTGGCTTTCATCAATATTTGCAGCAGGTCATCATCAGTATTGGAACGATTACTGTTTTGGGTAGAACCAGGTTGAAGGATCATTAAACAAAGTATAAAAAGGAAATATTTTCTCATTGTTATATGGAATAAAAAATCAAGTTAATACATATTTTTTATCCAGAAAATATAAACCCAATTTAAGATACTTTCCTTCTCCATGCTGCATGAGTAAATTAGCTTTAACTTTATGCCATGCCACACGAATCTATCTCAATATTTGATATGTTTAAAATTGGAGTTGGTCCCTCCAGCTCACATACACTAGGGCCTTGGAAAGCTGCATTACAATATATTGCAAATATAGAGACCCAGTATGGGCTGAATCAGATTGGATCCATTACCGTTTTATTGTATGGGTCACTGGCAAAAACTGGCAAGGGTCACGGAACCGATACTGCCATACTGATGGGTTTATCTGGGGAAGATCCCGTAACGACTGATGTAAATTTAATTGCTACAAAAATCAAACAAATTGAAGCTGCGAAAATAGTAGTCTTGGGTGGTAAAATAGCGATCCCATTTGATACCACAACACAAATTGTTTTTTTATTCCAAGAGTCGCTTCCCTTTCATCCAAATGCACTTAGTTTTTTAACAACACTACAAGATGGCTCACAAATAAGTGAGACCTATTATTCAATTGGTGGTGGCTTTGTGGTAAAAGAAGGTGAGCTTGCTGGTGCTGCTGCCAGTGTTGACCTGCCTTTCCCCATTAATAATGCCAATGATATTCTACACTGGTGTAGAAAAACCGGTATGGCCATTCATGAAATTGTGTTGGAAAATGAAGGGGTTTGGCGCAGTGAATCAGATACGCTAAAAGGCATACGAACAATCTGGCATACCATGCAGGAATGTATATACAGCGGTTGCCATACAAAGGGCGTATTACCCGGCGGATTACAAGTGAGAAGAAGGGCTTTTGAGTTGAATAAGAAACTGGTAAACCATCAGGTTTACCATGATTATAATAGTTGGATGAAAATTATTAAAGGGGGTGGACAAGGGTTTCAATATATATTAGATTGGGTAAGTTGTTTTGCATTGGCAGTAAATGAAGAAAATGCTGCATTCGGTAGGGTAGTTACCGCACCCACCAATGGAGCAGCCGGTGTAATACCAGCGGTATTGCAATACTATAATGCCTTTTGTGAGGGAGTTACAGAAGAGAAAGTCGTTCAATTTTTACTAACCGCATCTGAGATTGGCAGCATTTTTAAAAAAGGCGCCACCATCTCTGCTGCCATGGGTGGCTGTCAAGCAGAAATAGGCGTATCATCTGCCATGGCCGCTGCGGGATTAACAGAAGCCATGGGCGGAACACAACGCCAAGCTTTGATGGCAGCTGAAATTGCTATGGAACATCACCTTGGATTAACTTGTGATCCAATTGGGGGACTGGTTCAGATTCCCTGCATAGAACGCAATACAATGGGGGCTATTAAAGCAATAACAGCCTCCCAATTGGCCTTGCAGAGTACGCCAGATTTTGCGGTAGTTAGCCTAGACAAAGTGATTGCTACTATGTGGACTACCGCCTTAGATATGAATAGCAAATACAAAGAAACCGCAGATGGTGGATTGGCTGTTCAGATTCCTTTGGGCTTAAGTGAGTGCTGACTTAAGCACCACAACTCATGCACCCATCTTCCATATTACAAACTGCATTTAAATCGACTGCTGTGCTTGTAATTTCATTTGAGGCACTCGGGTTATCGGTTGACTTTATCGGTTCTAACACTTTCTCTACCGTAAATTGTACCGCCTGTGTTGCAGCTTGTGTTCTAAGATAATACATACCGGTTTTTAGTCCCTTCTTCCACCCATAAAAGTGCATGGAAGAAAGTTTGGATACAGTAGGATTGTCGAGAAATAAATTGAGCGACTGCGACTGGCAAATAAATGCACCTCGATCTGCAGCCATATCAATAATATTTCTTTGTTTTATTTCCCAAACTGTTTTGTACAATTCTTTTAAGTGTGTAGGAATCTCTTCAATGGTTTGTATAGATCCATTGGCAGCTATAATATTGTTTTTTATTTTGTTGTTCCATAATCCTAAGTCCACCAAATCTTTTAATAAATGTTTGTTTACAATAATAAATTCACCACTTAGTACCCTTCGAGTATAAATATTGCTGGTATATGGTTCAAAACATTCGTTGTTGCCAAAAATCTGGGAAGTAGATGCAGTCGGCATTGGTGCTACCAATAATGAATTTCTGATTCCATATTGTTGTACTTCTTTTTTCAATAAGTTCCAATCCCATCTATCAGAAGGAATTACACCCCACATATCAAACTGGAATATACCTTTTGAAACAGGTGACCCTTTAAAACTAGCATAGGAACCATGCAATATTGCTAGGTCTTTACTGGCGGTCATTGCTGCAAAATATATGGTCTCGAAAATTTCTTTATTCAATGTTTTAGCCAACTCATTTTCAAATGGCAGCCTGAGTAGAATAAATACATCTGCCAAGCCCTGTACGCCTATGCCAATAGGCCTATGTTTAAAATTTGAATTTTTTGCTTCTTCAATTGGATAAAAATTGTGATCAATAATTTTATTTAGATTTTGGGTAGCAGCATAAGTTACCTCATATAATTTTTGGTGATCAAATACGCCCTCTATTACAAATCTGGGTAGGGAAAGAGAAGCTAAATTACAAACTGCTACTTCATCGGGGCTGGTGTATTCCATTATTTCAGTACAAAGATTACTGCATTGGATGGTACCTAAATTTTGCTGATTAGATTTACTATTAGCTGCGTCTTTATATAAGAGATAAGGTGTGCCAGTTTCAATCTGAGATTGTAAAATAGCAAACCATAATTCTTGGGCTTTTACTATTTTTTTCGCTTTACCCGCTGCTTCATATTGGGTATAAAGCGTTTCAAAATCGGCACCCCAACAATTGTTGAGTCCCGGTGCTTCGTGGGGACAAAATAAACTCCAATTCTGATTGGCTTCAACTCGCCTCATAAAGAGGTCGCTAATCCACAAAGCATAAAATAAATCGCGCGCCCGCATTTCTTCTTTGCCATGATTTTTTTTAAGGTCTAAAAACTCAGATACGTCTGCATGCCAAGGCTCAAGGTATATGGCAAAAGCGCCTTTGCGTTTGCCCCCACCTTGATCTACATATCGAGCGGTATCATTAAATACTTTCAGCATAGGTACAATGCCGTTACTGGTACCATTGGTTCCTCCAATATAAGTGCCGGTGGCCCTAATATGGTGAATGGCAAGCCCAATACCGCCTGCACTTTGAGAGATTTTTGCCGTCTGTTTCAACGTATCATAAATGCCTTCTATACTATCGCTTTTCATGGTCAACAAAAAGCAAGAACTCATCTGTGGCTTTGGTGTTCCTGCATTAAAAAGTGTTGGAGTTGCATGCGTCATCCACCTTTCACTCATGAGGTGATAGGTTTGAATGGCCTTTTCAATATCTTCTTTGTGAATGCCAATGGCAACCCGCATATACATATGTTGAGGGCGCTCTGCAATTTTCCCATTAATTTTTAGGAGATATGATTTTTCTAGTGTTTTAAATCCAAAATAGTCAAAAGAATAATCCCGATCGTACAGAATGGTACTGTCAATTAAATCGGCATTTGCTTCAATGATTTGCATAATATCGTCTGCAATAAGCGGCATTCGTTGCTGGGTACTATGATCTATATAGTTGTACAGCAATCGCATGGTAGCAGAAAAACGTTTCACCGTATTTTTATGAAGGTTACTTACAGAAATTCTTGAGGCTAGAATAGCATAATCGGGGTGGCGAATGGTTAAAGACGCGGCTGTTTCAGCGGCTAAATTATCCAACTCAGTAGTAGGAACCCCATCATAAATACCTTCGATTGTTTTTTGGGCAACGTCAATAATACTTACGAGATTACTTAAACTGTAACTCAATTTTTCTAGCCTAGCCGTTACTTTATCAAACTTAACGGGTTCTTTTTTGCCATTCCTTTTTATAACGTACATGGGATAATATTTTAGTTTTAAAAGTCTTCGTCGGTAGAAAATACTTGAGACGCTTGATTGCCCAATACGCCTGCTTTCTGATAATCGCCCACTCTTTTTTCAAAGAAATTAGTCTTCCCCTGTAAGGAAATCATTTCCATAAAATCAAAAGGGTTGGTAGCATTAAACAGTTTAGTATAACCCAATTCATTTAACCATCTATCGGCAACAAATTCAATATACTGTTTCATCAACTTTGCATTCATTCCAATTAAGTCTACTGGCAAAGCTTCCGTAATAAATTCTTTTTCAATCTCAACCGCATCCCTAATAATGGAGTGGACAGCAGTTTCGGTCAACTTATTTTGCAACATACCATAGAGTAAGCAGGCAAATTCACAGTGCAGCCCTTCATCTCTACTGATGAGTTCATTGCTAAAAGTTAGTCCCGGCATTAATCCTCTTTTTTTCATCCAAAAAATAGAGCAGAAGCTGCCACTAAAAAATATTCCTTCTACTGCTGCGAAGGCCACCAATCTTTCAGCAAAACTTCCATTTACAATCCACCTCAAAGCCCATTCGGCTTTTCGTTTAACAGCTGGAACCGTATCAATGGCGTGAAATAATTTATGTTTTTCTTGTGGATCTTTAATATAGGTATCAATTAATAAGGCATAGGTTTCACTGTGAATATTCTCCATCATAATTTGAAATCCATAGAAGCACCTTGCTTCAGGCAATTGTACTTCACTCATGAAATTAACGGCTAAATTTTCATTAACGATTCCGTCACTGGCGGCAAAAAATGCAAGAATATGAGAAATAAAGTGACGTTCACCATCATTCAAATTCTCCCAATCTTTGGTGTCACCACTCAAGTCTATTTCTTCTGCCGTCCAGAAACTTGCTTCGTGACGTTTATACTGTTCCCATATTTTGGGGTAATTAATGGGAAGAATCACAAACCGATCTTTGTTTTCTTTAAGTAATAGTTCTTCGTTATTATGCATAGTAAATATTTTAAATTTTACTTGCAGATAAAAGCAATAGTGCAGAAAGCGAAGCCACGGGCAGTAGCCAATACAATCAGTACACTAGCCTTTCACCCGAAAGCCTTGTTACCATTTTGTATTGGCAGGTCTTCTGACTTGCTCCTTTGTTTAAAGCCTTCCCGTATATTTCAACAGTGGCGTGGGTATAAACAAAATTGTTGGAGCTTACAGCTACGGGGATAGTTCAAGATTTTAACCTGATTCCCTTTTAATGAACTGCATGAGCAGTATCAACCATACAAGTGTAAAGTAAGTTCCTAATTACGGATACTTAAAAAGATATTATTCACCCCATGTTGAAAACTGGCATAGCATATGCTAGAATTAGTGGTAAGTGCCAGTTGCGACAGCGCATCATAAATTGTATCTTTAAAAAAAAATATATGAGTACACAACGAATTGTTATTTTAGGAGCAGGATTTGCGGGATTACAAATAGCAAGAAGGTTAAGTGATACTTCCAATGATATTACTTTAATAGATCAATACAATTTTCACCAATTTCAACCATTAATGTATCAGGTAGCTACAGCCCGTTTGGAACCAAGTTCTATTTCATTTCCACTAAGAAAAGTATTTCAACATAAAAAGCAGGTTCATGTACGATTGGCAAATATTGAATCAATTGATTCCAGTACCAATAAAGTAAATACAGATATTGGGGTGTTTGAATACGACCAACTTATTATTGCCACTGGGTGTACGACCAATTATTTTGGGAATAAAAATATTGAAGCGTTTGCATTCCCCATGAAATCTACCAACGAAGCAATTGCATTACGCAATCATATTCTATTGAATTTTGAAGCTGCATTAACCGCAGCGCCCGATACACTTGATGCACTAATGAATATTGTGGTAGTAGGCGGGGGGCCAACTGGTGTGGAGCTTTCTGGCTCTTTGGCTGAACTTAAGAAAAATATTCTTCCGAAAGATTATCCAGATATGGATTTCTCCAAACTTGCCGTACATCTATTAGAGGCGGGGCCTGCCATTTTAGGGGTGATGAGCAAAGCATCTCAAGAGAAATCTAAATATTATCTTGAACAAATGGGGGTTTATGTGCATACCAATACAGCCGTAAAAGATTTTGATGGCACAACGGTGATGCTCGGTAATGGAGATACCATCACAACCAAAACCATGATTTGGGCCGCAGGAGTAACTGGGA
This sequence comes from Sphingobacteriia bacterium, assembly GCA_004294135.1. Taxonomy (GTDB): domain Bacteria; phylum Bacteroidota; class Bacteroidia; order Chitinophagales; family Chitinophagaceae; genus Sediminibacterium. The sequence goes on along the minus strand of RDZY01000007.1, from coordinate 148,320 downwards.
ATATTCCTACCGGGCTTCCTGCTGACAAATTGGTTAGAGGCAATCGCCTAAAAGTAGATTTGTACAATAGGGTAGAAGGGTATAAAAATATTTACGCCGTAGGCGATATAGCTTATATGGTTACAGAGGAATTCCCAAAAGGGCATCCTCAACTGGCGAATGTAGCTATTGAGCAAGCAAAAAATTTGGTGTATAATATTAACCAACAGCATAAAGAAAAACAGGAAAGACCATTTGCATATAAGAACCCTGGAACGATGGCTACCGTAGGAAAAAGAAAGGCAGTGGTTGACCTTCCTAATTTTAGTTTTCAGGGTAGATTGGCTTGGTTTGTCTGGATGTTCCTACACCTTATGCTGATAGTAAGTGTAAAAAACAGGCTGATCATATTCATCAATTGGGCCATCAGTTATTTTACCAATGATACCACACTTAGGTTGATTTTATTACCGAAGAAAAAACTAATTTAGCGACCAATTAGTTTCATGGTAAAAGCTGAAAATAATATTGGAGCTACTCACTAATTTAACCCCGGATCTACCGCTAGCGTAGCGGCTTCTATATTGCTATAATCTTTTATTTCATTGTAGAGTGTACCACGCTCTATTGGCTGTCGTTTTACCTGTTTAATTAAGCGTACCAAATCGGCTGTACTCATAGTAGGCGTTTGTTCTTCACTGCCTGCCATCGCATAAATTTTAGTAGAATCATCAATGGTTCCATCTACATCATTTACGCCAAAAGAGAGACTGAGCTGGGCATTCTGCCTACCCAACATAGGCCAGTAGGCTTTTACGTGCGGAAAATTATCCATATACAATCGCGATACCGCATACATTTTCATATCTTCTACAATGGTAGACTCTTTAATATGACTCATATCATTCTCCTTATTGCGGAACTTCAATGGAATAAATGTATTGAATCCTCCAGTCTCGTCTTGTAAACTCCGCAAGCGATCCATATGGTGTATTCTATGCCAATATTCCTCTATATGCCCATATAGCAGTGTTGCATTACTATGCATACCCAATTGATGCGCTGCTTTATGTATGGCAAGCCAGCCATCTGCATCCACTTTATCGGCACAAATTTGTTTTCTAATATCGGGATGAAATATTTCAGCACCTCCACCTGGCAGTGAATCTAATCCTGCTTCATGCGATAAACGCATGCCTTCCTCAACGGTAACTTTTGCTTTCCTAAACATATAATCCAACTCAACTGGCGTGAATGCTTTAATATGCAAATCAGACCGATATGCTTTAATGGTTCGGAGTAAAGCAAGAAAAAAATCCATATTCATCTTGGGATGAACCCCACCTACAATATGCACTTCTGTAACAGGTTTGCCATCATAACTTTTTACAATATGCATCATCTGGTCGATACTCAATTCCCAACCTTCTTCTCTATTAGAATATAGTTTCGAGTAAGAACAGAATGCGCAGGAAAAAACACAAACATTAGTAGGTTCAATATGAAAGTTGCGATTAAAATAAGTTTTATTGCCATGTTTTTCTTCACGCACCCAATTGGCCAATGCGCCGACATAAGAAAGTGATGCTTTTTTGAACAAAACAACCCCATCCTCAAAATTGATTCGCTCTTTGTTCAATACCTTGTAACCGATGGCTTGCAGTATTGGATCTTTTGCTGCATCTACTAATATTTTTAGGGCAGGACTGTTCATGAGTGAGCGTTTTTGCAAAGCTACTAAAGAATTATGGTCAAGGTTCATTAAACCCTTATAGATGATGCCAATAGCTGATATCGGCATAGGAATAATCACCAACTACTTCATCTATGCTGGTTATTCCACTTCAATATCCGAAAAACTTATATTAACTTGCCACAAAATACATCTATATGCAAACTGGACTGCTGCACTTACATAATTTTCTTCGTTGGGTAATACTTATTTTACTGCTGGTTTCTATATATAAGGCATACAGCGGGTGGTCTGCTAAAAAAGTATTTCAAATAGCAGATAAGAAGCTTTGGTTGTTTACTATGATAGCAGCTCATATTACTTTATTGCTTGGTCTCTATCAAACTGCATTGGGTAGGTATGGAATTTTTACCACTAATTTGCCAGAAGGAAGTTCTGTAATGAAAGATCGCTTTTTCAGATTTTTCTGGGTTGAACATCCAACTACAATGATCATTGCTATACTATTAATTACCTTAGCTCATGGTGTATACAAAAAGCAAATTTCGGACGAAGAAAAGTACAAAAAAGCCTTCTACTATTTATTAATTGCACTTGTATTAATACTTGCAGGAATACCTTGGCCTTTTAGAGAAATTATTGGTCGCCCTTATTTCCCTGGTATGCCAGTTGCATAATTTATATTCAACCTATTGAGTGGTTTATTGGGTTGTGCTGAACCGTATTTAGGTGTTTAAAATTCTTTTAATTTAAATGCCTACAAGCCTACAAGTTCATTAATTTAGTACTGAATCGTTTTAATCCTCAATACGCTTGCCATGCCCCACTATGCCTGCTTGGGAAATATTCCCCATAAACGCCATACCCAATTTCGTAAGCCCGATGGAGGGTTGTATTCGGAACAGCTTTTTTCTACAGAAGGTTTCAGCAACGATTATTCTTTGTTGTACCATATTTATCCACCTACTCAAATTATTAGTACAGATGAACCTTTTTCGGTGATGCCCAAAATTGCAGAAGAGAAAATGCTCAAACATAGAAGTTTTGAAGGATTCAAAGTAAAGCCTCAAGCAGATTTCCTCCAAAGTAGAAAAGCCATCCTAGTAAATAATGATTGCCATATTGTTTTGGCCGCACCTGAGCAAAGTATAACCGATTATTTCTATAAGAATGCCGATGCCGATGAACTTATTTTTATTCACGAAGGATCAGGTAGACTTTTAACCCAATATGGAGAACTATTATTTGGTTATGGCGACTATATTATTATACCACGAGGATCTATTTACCAAATTCATTTTAACACCCCCCAGAATCGATTGCTTATTGTAGAAAGTTTTAGTCCCCTCCGTTACCCCAAGCGTTATACCAGTAAGAATGGACAATTGCTGGAGCATTCCCCTTATTGTGAGAGGGATATTCGAGGTCCCCAGCAATTGATTACCAAAGATGAAAAAGGCGACTTCCTAATTAAAACTAAGAAGCGAGGTATAATCTATGGGTTGCATTATGGTACTCATCCTTTTGATGTAATTGGTTGGGATGGATATTGCTATCCATATATATTTAGCATACACGATTTTGAACCTATTACGGGTAGGGTACACCAACCACCGCCAGTGCACCAGACTTTTGAGGCCCAAAATTTTGTGGTATGTAGTTTTTGTCCCCGCCTTTATGATTATCATCCCAATGCCATTCCTGCTCCGTATAACCATAGTAATATTGACAGCGATGAACTTTTGTATTATGTAGATGGTGATTTTATGAGTCGTAAAAATGTGACTAGAGGAATGATGACCCTACATCCTGCGGGCATACCGCATGGGCCTCATCCAGGTTCAGTAGAAAAAAGTATTGGTAAAAAGGAGACCCAAGAATTAGCCGTTATGATAGATACTTTTCATCCACTTCAACTAACTGAAGCAGCTATTGCAATTGAAAACCAAGGATATACCATGAGTTGGGCGGAGTAAGGTGGAAAGGTAGACATTGATAGGTTGATAAGAAATATTGTTGAAGATATATTTAGAATTCAAAAAAATCCTTTAATTTAATAGTCAAAATCAATTGCCATTATGATTAAATTCAACGAAATTAAGGTCGGCGACTACCTCATAGGAGAATATGATGGAAAACGCTGGCAAGGAGAAGTAACCCGTTTAAATGGAGATGAAAAGCAGGTTTGCCTTCGCACTTCAGTACAAGAATTTTGGTTTTCTACAGACCATCTCTACGCCATTCCGCTAGATGAAGCTGCGTTAACCAACCTAAGCTTTAGTAAGCAACAAAATGAAGATGGGTCTATTAAGTACATGAAAGGATCTTTCCGAATTGTAACCCCCAAAGCAGGTGATTTTTCTTTTATAGAAATGTGGTATCGAGAAGATAAGCGACACCATCCAGCTGTTCATTCAGTACACCAGTTACAAAATCAGTACCATGACATGACTAAAATTTACTTGACCAGCGATCCGATGTAACCATTTAGTGATAGAAAATAATTGCTCCGGCAGGTAATTCTGCCGGATTTTTTATCCCTTTACCTGTATTATTACCCCTATTTTACCCTCTTAAGACAGTATTTAGGCTTTTAAACAAGTATTTTTCCACATTTTTGAGAGTTTTTTCCACTAATTTTTCATATTTCAGTTAGATTTTGATATCTTTGCAGCCCCAAAAATAGTATGTCGAAACAACCACTGATTAAACAAGATGGAGTTATCCTAGAAGCATTAAGCAATGCTATGTTCAGGGTAAAATTAGAAAATGGTCATGAAATATTGGCTACTATATCTGGTAAAATGCGGATGCACTATATCCGAATTTTACCAGGCGATAAAGTTGGTGTAGAAATGAGCCCCTATGACCTAAGTAGAGGTAGAATTATTTTTAGGTACAAATAGGGTTAAAAGTGTAAGAGTAGGAGAAGAGGAGTGAAATATTAAAAGCGGGGGAATGAATTGGTTTGTAATTGGAAAAAGTAAACAAAGATAAAATGAAAGTAAGAGCTTCCATTAAAAAACGCAGTACCGATTGTAAGATCGTAAAACGCAAGGGTAAATTATTTGTGATTAATAAAAAAAATCCACGCTTTAAGCAACGTCAAGGATAATTGATTTAATCAAATTAACAGCATAAAACAACTATAATATGGCTCGTATTGCCGGTATTGATTTGCCAAAAAACAAAAGAGGTGAGATTGGTTTAACCTATATTTTTGGTATTGGACGTTCTACCTCTCAGTATATTCTTGAAAAAGCAGGTATTGATGTAAATAAGAAAGTAAACCAGTGGAATGATGATGAGCAAACTGCTATCCGTAATATCATTAATAGTGAATTTAAGGTAGAAGGTGCACTCAGAAGTGAAGTATCTATGAGTATTAAGCGCTTGCTTGATATAGCATGTTATAGAGGTCTTCGTCATCGTAAAGGATTACCAGTGCGTGGTCAGAGAACAAAGACCAATAGCAGAACCAGAAAAGGTAAGCGTAAAACAGTTGCTGGTAAGAAGAAAGCAGCTAAAAAATAATTAGTCAGCCCGGTGTTTAATTACCCCGGGCTTTCTTACATAAAAAATCCTGTTATTTTGGATCACCCGAAAGGGTAGGAGAAGTATCAGGTTCCTAAAAAAGGATTATTTATTAACTATTACCGCTCTTGCGGAAAGATTACCTAAAAAAGCAACAATGGCTAAACCACAAAAAGCGCAGAACAGTGCAAAATCTGCTGCCAAAAAAAGAGTAGTAAAAGTTGACGCAACCGGTGAGGTTCGTATCTCTGCTACATTCAACAATATCATCATTAGTTTTACCAACAAAACCGGTCAGGTTATTAGTTGGAGTAGTGCTGGTAAAATGGGTTTCAAAGGTTCTAAGAAAAACACTCCATATGCTGCCCAAATGGCTGCTGCTGATGCTGCTAAAGTTGCATTAGACGCTGGTTTGAAGCGTGTAGATGTTTTTGTAAAGGGTCCAGGTGCTGGTCGCGAAGGCGCCATTCGTTCTATTGCCCAGTCTGGTGTTGAAGTAACTTCTATTAAAGATGTTACTCCGATGCCTCACAATGGTTGTAGACCTCCTAAACAAAGAAGGGTTTAATTTTTCATTATTTTATAACTGGATGTACAATCTATTTTAGATTTTTTGATTATACATCGTCATTAAAAAATCGAGACAAATAATATGGCACGTTACACAGGTCCAAAGACCAAAATCTCAAGAATTTTCGGCGAACCTATCTTAGGTAATGCCAAGTGGTTGGGTAAGAATAGCAACCCTCCTGGTCAGCATGGTGCTGCTCGCAAGCGTAAAACCTTAGGCGAATATGCTTTGCAGTTAAGAGAGAAGCAAAAAGCGAAATACACATATGGTGTATTAGAGCGTCAGTTCCGCAAAACCTTTGAGGAAGCACAACGCTTAAAGGGTGTAACTGGTGAGAATCTAATTAAGTTATTAGAAGCTCGTTTAGACAACACAGTCTTCCGTATGGGATTAACTGCCAGTCGCCCAGAAGCCCGTCAATTGGTAAACCATAAGCATATTACTGTAAATGGTGAAACCATGAATGTGCCTTCTTATACCTGTAGGCCAGGTGATATCATTGCTTACAGACCAAAAAGTGCAGACAATACAGGAATCACCAGCAAAACGCGTGGTAAGAATCCTAAATTTGGTTGGTTAGATTGGAATGAAGCTGAGAAAAAAGGCAGTTTCATTACCATGCCAGAACGCGAGCACGTTCCTGAAAATATTAAGGAGCAACTAATAGTAGAATTGTACTCTAAATAATTTTTGCCATTTCACCCAACAACTCACCTCGTAAAAAACAAGTTTTAATATGGCTATATTAAGCTTCCAAAAGCCCGACAAAATTGTTCTTCAAAAAGCAACTGATTTTGAAGGTCAGTTCGAATTTCGCCCGCTCGAACCGGGATTTGGTTTAACCATCGGAAATGCACTTCGCAGAGTATTGCTGAGTTCATTGGAGGGTTATGCTATCGTTGGAATTAAAATTGATGGAGTAGACCATGAGTTTGCCACCATTAAGGGCATTACAGAAGACATTACAGAAGTTATTTTAAACTTGAAACAAGTTCGTTTCAAGAAAAATGCTGATCTGGATCTTGCTTCTGAAAAAGTAAATCTGTCTATTAAAGGACATAGTGAATTCACCGCTGGAATGATTGGTGATGCAACTGCTAGTTTTCAAGTAATGAATCCAGAATTGGTACTTTGTACCATGGATGCTACTGCCAAATTAGATATTGAGCTGACCATCGCAAGAGGTCGTGGATATATTCCTGCAGAAGAGAACAAATTAAAAGATGTTCCTTTTGGTTATATCGCCATCGATTCTATTCACACTCCAATTAAGAACGTTAAATACGCTATTGAGAATTATCGTGTGGAGCAAAGAACCGATTACGAAAAACTTATTTTAGATGTAGCTACTGATGGAACCATTCATCCAGAAGATGCAGTAAAACAAGCTTCTCGCATTCTGATTCAGCATTTGATGATCATCACCGACGAAAACATCACTTTCGATAATAAAGAAGATAAGAAAGAAGATGTAGTTGATGAACATATTCTGCAACTGCGCAAAGTATTGAAAACTCCACTGGAAGATTTAGACCTTTCTGTACGCGCTTTCAATTGCTTAAAAGCAGCCAAAATCAACAGTTTAAGTGAACTCGTACAATATGAGCAAGAAGATCTGATGAAATTTAGAAATTTCGGCCAGAAATCACTCTCTGAAATTGAACAAGTTTTAACTGAAAGAGGGTTGAGTTTTGGAATGGATTTAGTTAAACTAGGATTGGATAATTTAGATAATTAATTTTTATAACATCTTGTAATTCCTGACACGGTACAAGATAAAAACAAATAAGTCATGCGTCACGGAGACAAAATCAACAACCTCGGCCGTAAAAAAGCCCACAGAGTAGCTCTTTTACAAAATCTAGCTAGCCAGTTAATCACGTACAAACGTATTGTTACCACTTTGGCAAAAGCCAAAGCATTGAGAACATATGTAGAGCCGTTGATTACCAAGACCAAGAAAAATGAGTCTGCTGCACAAATCAGTCACAACCACCGTTTGGTATTTGCTGAATTGCAAGACAAAGCTGCTGTAAAAGAATTATTTACAGTGGTAGGTCCTAAAATTGCTGCTCGCCCAGGTGGATATACCCGTATTTTAAAACTCGGTATTCGTCCCGGTGATAACGCGGAGAAGGCTATGATTGAGTTGGTTGATTTCAATGAAATCTATGGCAATGGTATTGCACAGGCTGCTGAGCCTGCAAAGAAAACTCGTCGTGGTCGCGCTCCTAAAAAAGCAGAATCAGCTATTGATGAAGTAGAAATAGTTGCTGAACCAGAAGCTGCATCAACCGAAGAAAAAGCCGCTGAATAATTTTATATGAAGTGGTATTAAAATATAGAGGCATCCCCCATAAGGTTGCCTCTTTTTTATGCAAGTGTGAGAAACTTACTTGTATATTCTGCTGAAATTTAATTTCTTTTGCATTCATAAATATAACTATGCCTCATTCCGCCCATAAACCTGCACTACTAATTCTTGCTGATGGTCATGTATTCAATGGTATGTCTTTCGGAAAAATAGGGACTGCCACAGGTGAAATATGCTTTAATACAGGCATGACTGGTTATCAAGAAGTGTTTACCGACCCCAGTTATACGGGTCAGGTTCTGATTATGAATAACGTACATATCGGCAACTATGGTGTTAAACCTACCGATGTAGAAAGTAGCAGTGTGAAAATTCATGGTTTAATTGCTCGTAACTTAGAAGAGCAATACAGTCGCCACCAGGCCAATACTGATCTTAATACTTACCTTATTGACAATAATATTGTTGCCATTGATGGAATAGATACCCGTGCATTGGTTGCGCATATTCGTACCAAAGGTGCTATGAATTGCATTATTTCTTCTGAGGTTACCGATGTAGATCAACTGAAAGAAATGTTGAAAGCAGTACCAAATATGGATGGATTAGAACTGGCCAGTACCGTTAGTACTGAAATGGAATATGAGCTGGGTGATCCCACCGCAGCAGTAAAAATTTCAGTGCTCGATTTTGGTGTGAAGCAATATATTCTACAATGCTTGGTTTCCCGTGGGGCGCATATACGCGTTCATCCTGCAAAGACAAGTTTCAGCAGGCTCAAAGAATTCAATCCTACAGGTTATTTTATTTCTAATGGCCCTGGTGATCCAGCCGCCATGCCTTATGCTGTTTCTACCCTAAAAGACATATTGAATGAGCATAAGCCCGTTTTTGGTATTTGTTTGGGGCATCAATTACTGGCATTGGCCAATGATATACCTACTTTTAAAATGCACCATGGACATCGTGGATTAAATCATCCTGTGAAAAATATTATTACAGGTCAGTGTGAAATCACCACCCAAAATCACGGTTTTGGTGTAGATCCCGAAGCGGTTCGTAATCATCCCAATGTAGAAATCACCCATTTGAATTTGAATGATGATTCTATTGAAGGAATCCGTCTCAAAGATCGTCCCGCTTTTAGTGTACAATACCATCCAGAGAGTACGCCTGGGCCACATGATAGTCGCTATTTGTTCGATCGTTTTGTTGAAATGATGCATTAATTTTATACTATGCAAATAACCATTATCAACGGACCTAATTTAAATCTACTGGGAAAGCGTGAACCCGAAATATACGGTAAGCAGTCTTTTGAAGATTATCTGGCCATATTGAAATCTGCTTTTCCGAATGTGCATTTCAATTATTTTCAATCAAATATTGAAGGTGAACTGGTGAATGCCATTCAACAATATGGCTTTGAGTCGGATGGCATCATCCTTAATCCTGCTGGATATACCCATACTTCAGTTGCTATTGGAGATGCTATTGCTGCTGTGAAATCTCCTGTAATAGAAGTGCATATCAGTAATGTACACGCGAGAGAAGATTTTAGAAAATTATCGCACGTATCTGGTAAATCAGTAGGCAGTATTATAGGGTTGGGACTAACAGGCTATGAACTGGCTGTGCAGTGGTTGTTGAAACAGCAACCCTAATATTTTATTGCGCTACTGCTGATACATTAATCTTTATTTTTACCGTATTGGATAAAGAGATGCTTGCTCCTCCAACAGCATAATCTCTTCGGTTTATTTCAAAAGTTCCTTTGAAAATTATATTTTTTCCCTGTTGAATAGCAGTAAAGGGGAAGCTTATTTTTTTGGTAGTACCCTTAATAGTTAAATTAGCTTCCAATTGATAAGTGCCATTGCTATTGCCGCTTATTTTACTGCTCTGTAAGGTAATTGTGGGGAATTTCTGCACACCAAAATAATCCTCTTTTCTAAGATGTTTGTCCCTTAACTTATTATCGGTATCTATGGTAGTTGCATCAATACTTACCTGAAAGGACGAAATACCTAAATTTTTAGGATCCCAATTGATGTTTCCTGATAGCTGTTGAAAACTTCCATTTGTTCCCAACCCAAAGTTATTCACCACAAACTTTATTTCAGTTTCTTTTGAATCTGGAATGTATTGTTGAGCAAAAACAATACTGGGAATAAGGCTCATCAATAATAAAATCTTTTTCATCAGTTGAAAGTTGTTTGAGTTAATTATTTGATATCCCTAATGGATCATTTCATAAAATGATTCAAGTATTTGGGCAGTACTCAATAAAATAGAGAAGCAAAGTAATGCTTGTTTCATATAGCGCAATTAAAATGGTGGGATATACCTACTACAAGTGTTGAAACGATTGATATTTGCGACCATTTATAGTTAATATAAAGGTTGTACTACATTTGCTTACAGCAGAAACTGTATTTTAGCTGTTAAATATTGTAAAAGCATCAATGCTCCCCCAAAAAAAATACCAGAAATACACCTTAGTGCTATTGGTTGCAACTGCACTGGTAAAAATAGGGCTTGCACCCTTATTGGAGTTGGGGAATGATGAAGTATATTACTGGACTTATGCTTTAAGGCTGAGCTGGAATTATTTCGATCATCCCCCCATGATCGCATGGATGATACGCACCACCACCTTAAATACTTGGTGGGTTAGTGAACTCTCGCTCCGCTTAGGAAGTATATTGGGTGCTGCCTGTTCTACATGGTTTATTTTCAAGACAGGGAAATTATTGGCCAATGAGAGGGTGGGTTGGTTTGCCGCTTTACTTTACACCGCTTCTATTTACACTGGATTTATAGCTGGCTTTTTTATACTTCCAGATTCCCCTCAGATGCCTTTGTGGACGGCAACCCTCTATATAACCGCGTACTTGATTTTAAAAAAGTCAGACGAAAATAATTGGGGTGTCTGGATACTGCTTGGCGCATTAATTGGATTTGCAGCCCTCTGTAAAGTACATGGTTTGTTTTTATGGGTAGGATTTGGTTTGTTTATTCTAATTAAACGAAGAACCTGGTTACTGAAATCACAGATATATATTTCAGCATTGATAACAATGATTATTATTAGTCCAGTTTTTTTCTGGAACTGGCAAAATGATTTTATAACTTACCGTTTTCATTCTAATAGGATAGAAGGGAAGGGCATCCATTGGGATTCTTTTTTCAGGGAATTAGGGGGAGAATTTGCCTATCAAAATCCCATGGTATTCGTCTTACTATTGGCTTCGGTTATTGTGTTTTTTAAGGGAAAGATTCGTTTTAGGCAACAGAGAATAAGCATCTGGATTTTTTGCATGAGCCTCCCTATGTTATTGGTATTTTGGACGCTGTCTCTATTCAATCCCACTTTACCACATTGGAGTGGTCCTGCTTTTATTCCATTATTTTTTTTAGCCGCAGTTTGGTTAGATCAAAAAGGAGCACCCCTTTTTCCATTTAGTATAAAAGTTTCACTTGGATTGGTTGTTTTGGTATTGTTTGCTGGTACAATGGTTGTACGGTATGCGCCTATCAATTTTGGTAGTAAGTTGCCCGAAAATTATGGGGAGTATTGTCCCACACTTGACTTGTCGGGATGGAGTGATATGGAAAAAACATTTACCGCTTTGGTAAAAAAAGATCAAGCGGAAGGGTTAATGCAACCCGATGCGGTATTGTTAACCAATCAATGGTTTCCAGGTGGACATTTGGAATTTTATATTTCAAGGCCTTCAGGTATACCACTTATTGCTGTTGGTAGCTTACAAAATCTTCACCAGTTTGCTTGGTTAAATAAAGAGAGAAAGCCGCTTTTTCTGGGCGCAGATGCCTATGTAATTGTGCCTTCGAATATGCCCATTTCAGTGCAGGACGAGTATGGTAAATATTTTGATACTATTGAAAAATACCAACAGTTTAATCAAGTTAGAAATGGGGGAGTAGTCAGGTATTTTTTTGTATATCGACTAAAGCATTGTAAAAAATTGCCTGCTCCGGTTTTGTAAGCCCTTATTCATTGGTAACTTTTTTCTCAACAGGGGTATTGAGTAGTATTTGTTTTTCTTTATTGGCCCAGATCGATTCAAAATCTCTTCTATATGAAATACTAGCGCCTGTTCTGTTTCTCCTACCGAAATTAGAACCACTTATATCTAGACTGTTTTTATTGAATAAAATGGCTCGGAGTTTTCGATCCTTACTTAATATAAATTCAATATTTAAATCTGGAAGCCATTGTAAATTCCCACTCTGTACACTAGATCCTGCTAGGTTAAAATCAATATCACTCCCAAAAGTAATGATCATTTTATCATCGAATAAACTCTTATTTACTTTAAAATTAAACCTTGATCTATCTACCCGATTATTGCCTTGTGAACTATTTCCATCTCCAGCAAAAAAATTAGCACTATTATACACAGATGCCCCAAAATCAAACCTCAAACTCTTGTCTTTAAATAACTTATTAAAGAACCCAGTAAGTGCTTTATTCACTTCATTGGTAACCAACTGAGAAAGGGTATTAATGCCAAGCGTACTGATATTATAAGGACTACTACCTGCAGCGGCTTTGGACTCTCCAGGTGGCGCAAATGAGCCGAATACAATTAGAAAAGAAACCTGTTTTAGAATTTCGTTTTCATCGCGTTGGATGCGGCTTAAAAATGCAGAAAACTCATTGTCGTTTTTTACGGGACTACCTTGTGGAAAATCTAACCTGAATTTTATATCGGGGTTGCTTAGTTGACTTCTTAATGCCGCAATTACATATACATCGCCTCTATAACCTTTCACACTACCGCTAAAAATATTATTCCCAATTAAGTCGGTCAATGAAATACGCTCTGCGGTATATTGTGCATCAATATGCAATTCTGCTTTAAATGGATCTCCATTCCATTCTATATAATTACCTGCATCGGGTAAAAGTTCAAAAGGTTTTTTCAGTATGGATTGAAAATTAAAATCATATTTTCCTCTTTCTATATTGTACCTTCCTTTAATGGTAAGTGGCTCTGCTGTTCCTGCTCTTATTTTTAGTCGCCCATTGCCTACTGCTTTAATAACGTCTCCCGTTACATCATCGAGTATTACATCAATCATTACTTTATTATTGGCAATAATTTCAAGATCAACCAATAAATTAAAATTGCTTTTGGGCTTAGCTACGTCCATTTCTGTTCCATACTCTTTAAAAACAATAAAGTCGGCTGCCCCACTTTCTTTGGTTACAGAATTGGGAAGATAGATATGTGAACTATCATTAGCTTCTGCAGTGAGGCTCATTTTTGCAGCAGATTCAGGTCCTTTAAAGCTTAGGTTTGCTTTGCCAATTGCCTTTCCATAAAACTGTTTATTATCTCTTAGCTTGGTATCAATTAAAAGCATTTTATCGGTACTTAGGTCAAAATCAAAAACCAGATTACTAAATCCTTTTTCAAAAAGTTTGCCCGTTATATTACCCGTATTTCCATATTTATCTTTCACAATAAATTGTCCAAAATCAATTCCATCCTCATCAAATTTAACTACTGCAGAATCTATATTATAATACACTTGTGTATAATTCACTTTCATACCTGCATTTTTCAGCAGTAGTTTTCCGAGTAGGTTGGGGGCATTGATGTCTCCACTTATATTAAGTTTACCAGTAGCTTCACCTGATATATCAGTAAACAGATCGGATAAAAATCTTTCAATAATATTAATTTTTGTCTGATTGAGCTGAATATCGGTATTGAAAGATTTACCCGTACTGTCTTTTACATTATAAGAGCCTTTTGCGGTAAGATCGTATCCTTTATTGGCTGATACAATTTTAAAGGGAATTAATCCTGACTTACTATTATACCCTGCTTTAATGTTAACGAGGCCAATTGAGTCCTTCCCAAATCTAAATTCCTCTGCCTGCAATGAGGCATCGGCGGCAAAGTCACCAAAAAAATTATTCAATCTTATCGTCCCAGTAGTTAGTCCTTCCAGTCGCTCTTCTTTCAAGAAAAGTGAAGTAATATCGCCCAGAATTACGTTTTTAAGTTTAACCACTAGATTACTGGTATTGCCACCATCTTCCTCTTCGGTTTCAACCGTAATTTCTTGAAATCCCTGTGTGAATTTCATATCCTGTGCGTGTAATAAATTTTTTCTAGCAATGATTTCTCCAGATTTACCAATTGACCAAATTTTTTCGTTCAACACAAATGTGGATGGCCTGAATTGTACCCTCACTCCATCTTCTAAAGTATATACATCTGCCAATAATGCTGCATCATTCAGGGTATTGGTGGCGCTGGTTTTAATAGAAACAACAGAATGATCGTTACTAGAACGAATATTAATAAGGGTATTGGGAAGCTTTAAACTATCACCCACTTCAATACTTTTGATATTGCCCACAACAGTGAGTGAATCAAAATTGCCTTTCCCATCTAATTGAAAACCAATGGCTGAATAATTATCGTATTTGCCATAAGGGATATACGCATTAATACCCAATGCAATATTTTTAGTATCAACACTACCATTGATAATTGCGTCGTTGAATCCACTTATTTTTTTAGTAAATAATCTTAAATAAGGTTCAATATATTGTGTGGTTGCAGAAAATTTAAACTGTTGATTTTTGGGCGTGGTCTTTGGCGATTTTACATATGCGGGATAATAGTTGTGAAGAAATGCCTGAAAGCTGGCTGGTAGTTCCTTTATATTGTATTTACCTGAAATAGTTGCATTAAAATCGTTGCTACCCAGCCGAAGTGTTTTCAATGTGTCTTTATAAGTGGAGCTAAGATTCAATGAATCAAATTGTAGGCTTGTTTCTTCGTTTTTGATGGTAGCATTTAGGAATTTTGCGGAACCAGTAAAATTATCAAGGTCTTTTCCTGTAAAATTCACATCTAGTAGGCCCGCTATCTCAATTTTATCTCGTATAAAATGAAGTGCTTTTAAATTTGCTTTTGACAAATCGCCCACAATATTAAAGAGGGGTTGACTTTTTCTGAAATCTATTTCAACGTTGCTGGTAAATGCCAAATTGGGATCATCAATTTCCAATTCACCGTTAAAAGATTTGCGTTGTAAGTTCCCATTTGCAATAATATTAGTATAGGTATAGTTGTTAAAATCAATTGAAGAAATGGTTCCATCGAATTTGGTATTCAATCGATCTATATTAAAACTACTACCCTTTACTTTTCCTTTAAAATCAATTAATCCCAACTGATCATTGTTAATAAACTTACCCAGATTAAATCGGGTTGTACCAATTACACCCGTAAATACTGGCTCACCTTTATTGGGTAATTGTAAACTGATATTACTTTGTATGCCTCCCAACTTAGTTGAAAAAACGCCCGTAGTATTAAAATTTTGAATGGTGCCTTTAAAATTACCTCGGTACAGAATATTCCCCAATGCCGCTAGGTTTGGTTGTTCAATATTTTTTAAAGCAGGAATGAAAACACCAAGATCATAGGCCGTTGTATTCAGTGTGCCATTGCTGAATTGGATAAAGGTCTTTTCAATATCGGGTAATCCCTTCATACTCAAGTTTCCATTGAGGTGAGTAGTAGCGCCAATTCTTGCATTAAACTGTTCTACTTTAAAGTTGGCTACTGTACCGTTGAATTTACCTCCAATGATTACTTGCTTTTTCCAGTCTTTCAACTCAGATGCAAAATAGGCTATATCGTCACTACTTAGTTTTGCGTTGGTGAAGTTTGCCACCATTTCTACTTTGTTTATATAATCGCTAAAATCTTTTGTAAAATCTTTAAACTTCATTGCATAATAGTTACCCAGTACACTTTTGTTGGTTCTTAAATCTAGTTTAGCAAATTCCATTATTTGAGGTGTGAGCTTGAAATTGCTTGATAATTTTTTCAACTCAAATCCACTTCTATCTTTTACGCTAAGGTTTATTTTAGCGGTTAAAGTATCTTCTTTAAAGGAAACTGATTGCAGGGTGCCATTTAATGCAGACATTTCAATATGCGATTCATCAAATCCTTTACCTGCTTTTTTAGTATTGCCTTCTATGAATAATTTACCATTAATTATTTTTATTTGTTTTACCAATAGGCTTATTCCTGCTTGATTAAAATAGCGTCCAGTATCAATAGAAGGATGTTCTAATTTATTTTTCTGAGTAGGCCTTAGTCCCGGTAAATCTTGCAGCGTAATAGCTGGCTTATTCAGTGTGATATCGTCTATTATATAACTGTTCTTGTTAAGGTCTACTTTATCAGCATTCAGGGTTAATCCACCCAATTGCACGGTAGTGAGGCTGCCTACCCAATAATCGTGGTAGATCAATCGTATATTTTTAAGGTCAATTTTTTGCAGATTCAATTCAATACTACCTTGTTTTTTCTTCTTTTTAGGTCCTGGCGGATCAAAGAAATCAACCATGAACTGGTAATTCCAAACTTCATTTTTTCGAACCAGTTTAACTACAGCATTTTCGAGTCCTATATATTTTAAATATGCTTTGTCTTTAAAGAAAAACCAATCGGTGATATTCACTTTAAGTTTGTTAGCATATAATAAGGTATCTTTTTGTTTGTCCCTTAATAAAGTGCCTTCTAGATTTAATTGGCTAAAAAAAGAGAGACTCACTTTTTTAATACTGACTTCGGTGCCTAGTGATTTACTCAGTTTTTCGGCGGCAAATTTCACCAATACATTTTGTACTGTATCTGTTTGAACAGCAAGCAACAAAATCACTAACAGGGTGAAGATGATGAGTAAGGTTTTTCTCAATATGTTAAAAGTGTGCCGCAGTCCATTCAATTTAAGGTTAAAAATAACAATTCGTGCTGGTAAGGCAAATACAATACCAAACCTTGTTTTGGTTAATTAAAGCATTAATACATTGGATTAATACCAGTATAATTAGAGGGACTGATGGCTTTAAGTTCTTTTTTAAGGGCGGGACTGATTTTGAGTCCATTAATAAACTGATGCATAGCAACTTTATCAATCTTCTGTTTGCCCCTAGTAAGCTCTTTTAATGCTTCATAAGGATTGGGGTAGCTTTCCCTTCTTAGAATGGTTTGTATGGCTTCTGCAACCACGGCCCAATTCTGTTCTAAATCTACTTTAATGGCTGCTTCATTCAATATTAGTTTGGAAAGTCCATTCTCAAGCGAGGCTATGGAGATGGCAATATGCGCCATTGGGGAGCCTATATTTCTAAGAACGGTTGAGTCGGTAAGATCCCGTTGTAAGCGACTAATGGGTAGTTTGGCACTTAGGTGTTCCAGAAGGGCATTGGCAATACCGAGGTTGCCTTCTGCATTTTCAAAGTCAATGGGATTTACTTTATGGGGCATGGCAGAAGAGCCTACTTCGCCTTTTTTAGTTTGTTGTTTAAAATAATCCATGCTGATATAAGTCCAAATATCTCTGCAAAGATCCATCAGTATATTATTGATTCTTTTAATGGCATCAAAATGAGCTGCAAGGCTATCATAATGCTCTATTTGGGTGGTAAACTGCATTCGTTGTAAACCAAGGGTGTCGGCAACAAAACTGTTACCAAGCGCAATCCAATTGCGTTTTGGAAAAGCAATATGGTGGGCATTGAAGTTACCAGTAGCACCTCCAAATTTAGCCGCATAAGGAATACTGCTGAAGCTTTCTATTTGATTGTTGATGCGTTCCACAAAAACCATCAATTCCTTTCCCAGGCGGGTAGGAGAAGCTGCTTGACCGTGTGTGCGAGCCAGCATTGGAATATCCTTCCATTGCGCAGCCAATTGATAAATACCGTTTTGAAGGTTAATTAAAGCAGGTAGGTATTCGTGTTCAATAGCGTGTTTCCAACTGAGGGGAATAGCTGTATTGTTGATGTCTTGTGAAGTAAGACCAAAGTGAATCCATTCTTTCAGATTGCCAATTCCAGCTTTATCTGCCTGTTCTTTTAAAAAATATTCAACTGCTTTCACATCATGGTTGGTAATGGCTTCGAGTTGTTTTATTTGCCTAGCATCATCGATGCTAAAATTATCGGCCACATTTTTAAGCATTGCTTTTGCTTTGGCTGGCAGCTTGAAAAACCGGTTATTGGCCAAAAAGAAGAAATATTCAATCTCCACCAAAACCCGGTATTTAATAAGGGCATACTCAGAAAAATATTCGTCTAGGTGTTGTACTTTCTTTCGGTAGCGTCCGTCAATAGGAGAGATGGCGGTTAATTGGTTCAGTTCCATGATGGAATTAATAATTATAATTAATAATTGGTTTCTTTGTGCAAAAGTAGCTGAATTGAACAAGAGAATACGAGTTGGGGCTGTAAGTTATTTAAACACCCTTCCACTCATTTTTGGGATAAAAAAATCGGGGTTAATGAATGGGATTGAGTTAATAGAAGACTATCCTGCCAGTATTGCCGCTCGTTTGTTAAAGAATGAGATTGATATTGGATTGATTCCTGTTGCAATAATACCTCAATTAAAAGAGCCGTATATTATTACTGACTATTGTATTGGTTCTGAAGGAGATGTAGCATCTGTCGCTTTATTTAGTGAAGTTCCATTGACTGAAGTGCGAAAGGTATTTCTGGATTATCAAAGCAGGACTTCGGTTCAACTTGCCCGTATTTTGTTGAAGGAATATTGGCAGTTAGATATTGAATTTGAGCAAGCCTCATTCGATTATATCCACCAGATAAAAGGCAGTACCGCAGGGGTGGTAATAGGCGACAGGGCTTTACAGCAGCGGCATATTTCTCCTTATATATACGATCTTGCAACTGCTTGGAAAGATCATACAGGCCTACCATTTGTTTTTGCAGCATGGGTGGCCAACAAACCAATTGATGCCGACTTTATTCATGCATTTAACCAAGCTAATAAGTATGGAATTATGCATTTAGATGAAGTATTGGCAACTGCATATTGTGAATACTACGATTTGAAAACTTATTATACCCATAATATTCAATACCAGCTTACCGATAATATGCGGGCAGGATTGGCATTATTTCTAAAGAAAATAAATCAATTCAACCCGCTATAGTATGAACCGCATCAGTGTAATTACCATTTGCTTTAACAACCTTTCAGATCTTCAAAGAACTTGTGATTCGGTTGATATGCAATCTGTTCTACCAGATGAACATTGGATTATAAATGGTTCCACTGCTCCAGCTATAGCGGATTGGTTAATTACGGTTCCACAACCTGCGTATAGAAAGTGGTTAAATGAGCCCGATGCTGGAATTGCCGATGCTTTTAATAAAGGGATTAATAAGGCAGAATACGAAATCACCCATTTATTGCACGCCGGGGATTGCTATGCCTGTGCAAATTCAATACTTTCTGTACAGCAATATTTTGAAAAATATCCGGACACTATGTGGACCAGTGGGAATATTCAAATTGTTAGAGGAGGCGAAATAGTAGTAGTAGGTAAGGCATTTAATGCATCTAAACTTTACAAAGGAATGCGCAGCGTAGCTCATCCTACTTGGTTTGTTAAGCGAGCAGTATATGATCGGGTTGGTTTTTTTGATCTGAATATTAAAATTGCAATGGATTACGACCTTATGTGTAGGATTGCGCATGAACCTTATGGATATATCAATCAAACCATCACCATATTTGATAATACTGGTATCAGCACAAGGGACTATCCAAACTCACTTAAAGAGAATATTACTATTTATGAAAAGTACAATGGCTATTCATTAAAGTGCAGAATTTGGCAATTTCGGTTATTAATGCTTTATATATTACTCAATACCAGTTTGGGTAAATGGATGTTTAGACAGAAAAAGAGGCTGGGCTGGCAGAATATATAACACTAGAGACAAGTCTACATTTTTGAAACGCGACTCATTTCTTAAGATTGCATATTTTATTATATTTTGCAGGCTATGATTTTAAAGGTTAATAACAAAGTTCTTCACTACTATGAAATATAAAGAAAGAATCCCTGATGTACTTTTTAAAGAAAATGGACAATACCTAGGAAAGCCAGCTGAATTCAATGATAAAATAATTGAAAGGAGATTAAGACTTGTAAATCAAATACCCAATTTTACGGGATCTGATTTTACACTACTAGACATAGGCTGTGGTAATGGGGCTTCCTTATTTGGGCTATCGGCTAAGATGAAATATTGTTTGGGTTTGGAAATTACGGAAGAGCATTTGCCTGAGTTTAATCATTTTAAAAAAGAATATGATTTAAACAATTGCGAGTGTAAAATTATTGATATTGAAAAAAATGAACCCCCAAATCAATTCGATAGAATTATTAGTTTCGAAGTGATAGAGCATTTGGAGAACGAAAATGGGGTTAAATTTTATTATAATGCGCTAAAAAAAGATGGGTTGATGGCTATTTCTGTCCCCAACAAATGGTGGATATTTGAAACCCATGGTGCAAAATTACCTCTGTTAAAATGGAATAGGATGCCTTTCTTTTCTTGGCTTCCTAGGCAAATACATGAAAAGTATGCAAATGCCCGGATCTATACTAAAGAGCGAATCATCATACTACTTAAAAAACACGGATTCACAGTTATTTCTAGTGAATATATAACAGCTCCTATGGACGTTTTGCCAGAGGGTAGGCTCAAAAATTTTCTGATTAAATACTTTTTTAATTCGGATACAACCATCGTTCCGTTTAAATCAACTTCCTTATTTATTGTCGCTAAAAAGGATTGATAAAACGCTTTGTATACATTGGATCGAAAATGAGTTATTAGAAAATAACCCATCAGTATTTTATTATAGGGCTATCGGTTTCGGGTATCCGAATTCAAAATTATTTTAATACTGCTAAAAGTGTTTTACCCTCTATTTTACTTGAAAAGCATTTCAATACAATTTTATAAATTGGTCTAGGTATCAGTTTCATAAAACATGCTAAAATTGGATTTCTCTTTTGAAAATAAGAAATTTGAGTTTTATACCATTCTTTGAATTCAATTAAAGGGGAAACACCAATAAACTCAATATTGAGGTTAAAGTGAATAGCTGCTTTTTTTAAACTATCCTTATCCCAGATTCCTGCATGGTGTGGTGGCAGATTAAGTGTATGAAATTTATCATGTTTAAAGATATAAGGATTATTATTTGGAACTCCAATAATAAGTCTACCATTTGGTTTTAAACATTTTAGTGCATTAGTGAAATAAGCGTTCACTTCAGTTATATGCTCAAGTACTTGAAAAGAGCATATAATATCAAATTTACTTTCAGTTGATTCGGCAAAATCGTCTAATAAAATAGTTTTTACATTTAATCCTTTCGAAATAGCTTCTTTTGCAGCTTTTTGGTTTAACTCTAATCCAATAGTAGTTGCTCCTTTATGCTCACACCTAGCTAAAAAATACCCTGTTGCACACCCAATTTCTAATACCGAATTTCCTTTATTTATATATTCAATTGCTTTTTTATGTTCCCATTTATTTACTGGATAATAAGCAGCACTAACTTTTTGTAAATCTTGATAAAATTGGTCGTCACCCATACAGTTGAATGGGGCATAATATCGATAATTCGTTACAGTGCATTTTCTTATTTTAATTGAATCAATTCCGTTGAAAAAATGCGCAACATCCAAGTTCATACTATTATATCTTTCAATAATTAAGGAAGTAGGGATAGTGTCTATTTCAATGGTTGGAGAAACCTTGGTAACGGGACTTAAATATTCATTCATGAGCAAATTTAATTCACTTTATCGAAAAAAGTCGTGAGGTAAATCAAATAATTAATTCAACCAGTTTGTTATGACAAGGTAAAATGACTAATTAAATTCTAGCTGATGATTAACCGTTTATTCCAATGTAGAAAAGATTACTGTTCGAAAAAAAACATACCAAAACTTCATAATAGCTCATAAATTGTCGCTAATTAATTGAATGACTTTAGCTGGTTCAATACTGCTATAAGGTATACTTACCAGGAATTCATATTTACTTTTTATCAACTCTTCATCCTTTAATTCATCAGCTATTTTAGTCGGGTACGCTGTGAAAAAACACTTGCTCACCTCTTTTGGATAAGGCGCAAATCTTTTATACTGAGACCCATTAAAAATGCCAAAAACAGGGCAGGCTACCGAAGCCGCTAAATGAACAGAACCAGTATCCACTGATATCAAACATTCAGCTTTTGAAAGTAGACTTAACATTTCTGGAAGGGTTGTTTTTTCTGCCATATTCACCAAATCATAGGGGTAATTTTGGGCAAACGCATTGGTATAACTAATATCGGCGACAGATCCGCAAAGTACAGCTGTTAACCCGTATTTTTCGTATAAAAACTTACATACTTCTATAAAATACGCGACTGGCCAAATTCTCTGTGGGCTTCTTGAGCCAGGAAATACAATAAAATATTTTCCTGTTAAACTTATTGGGTTGGGGGGAAGCAATTCTTTTTTTAAAGCAGTATTTATTTTGTTTGATGCTTGTTGTACAATAAATTCAGTAAATAATTTGTTTCGATAGAATTCAAATACAGGCTTTTCAGTTAGGTTGTAAAGGGTGGTATACAATTTTTTATCGTACCCCATCTCATAAGATCTTACACTCTCCGTATTGGACTTCATCCCAATTGTAAACAATGCTTTAGCAGCTTTTACAATGGCGTCATCATTTCTTTTGTCGCGAGAAAAAGTTGGATTCACAACAGTTTCATAGCCATTCTGATTGATTGCTCTTAATAAGTTATACCGATATCTAAGATTTTTTTTAAACTTGGTTTTATCCAGCCAATAATCTTGGGTAATATTTTTTTTATCGAATAATTCAAAAAGGGTTTTCCAGCTTTTGTTTCCTATAAAATGAACCTCATAATGCCTTTGTTGATAATAAGAAACAATTTCTGCAAAAAAATTTCTCCATAAAATATAGTCGCCTATTTCATCCACTCTTACAATCAGCAATTTTTTAGTGGCACTCTGTTTATTACCGATACTCGCAAATGCCAAAATCAAATCGTAAAGTATTCCTTTGAGTTGATTACTGGTATTGGTTAAATAATTTATCATCAATTTTTGGGCACTTTATTTTTTTGTTATTTTTAAAACAAGGATCACATTGTAATCAATTTCACAATTACTCTGGTAAAGAATTTGGTAGTTTATATTTGTTAATTCGTTTAATTTATCAATCATATAATCTCTCCCCATATTCGGATGTACATGGTATGGATTCAAGATTATTCCTGCATTTTTACAAATAAACTCATATTTTATTTGATCCGGAAAAACCAATATAAGGGTGCCATTCTCTTTTAAAATTCGAATAAACTTTCTGAGGGCATCTTTGGTGTCGGTAAAGTCTTCAATAAGGTGACTCGTATATACGTAATCAAAAGTATTATCTGCCACTGGTATTTCTTCGCGAATTACATCGCAACCGATGTCTACACCGTCTTTTCCAGTTGTTGTGTATGGTTGCGGAAGATCAATTCCAACACAATTAACCTTTGAAATCTTATCGCCGCCAAAACCGATATCACAACCCTTGCCAATACAATAACTTAATACACGCGATCTTACTTTAGCAGTTTCTGATTTTGTAGTAAATTTTATACGGAAGTATTTGCTGAGTGTCCCCTTGATTTTTCTCTCGAGTATGATTCTATTTAGCAACATCTGCGGTATTTTTTAATATTTATGATTAAGGAGCTGTTTGAGTTATTCATCCATATTTTATACCTGGCTAAATATACAAGTACAAAGGTATAGTATGTTTAAAAAAAAATAGGGTTTTTAAGCGATTTTATGGCCTGCCCTGAAGTGATATGGATAATCTAGCGCTCAAAATATTACCCAATACCCAGTTTAGAAATTATTTTATCCCTATATATAACACCTAAAAATTATTCAAGTTCCAAAATGAATCCCGCAGATTCTTTAAGGGTAGTTTGGTTTTTTCACTTATTTTTATTGATGAATATGGTTCCTGCAAATTTCAATCCCACATTTTCACACCCACTTTATTTTATTCGAAAGGGGCTGTTTCGTAAAATTAGTTTTTACGCACCACAATTAAAAGGCCGTTTAATGGATTTTGGGTGTGGCGAAAAACCTTATCAATCGCTTTTTAATAATGTGAGTGAATATATAGGTCTGGATTATGATGGTGAAGGTCACAACCACGCCAATGAACGGATAGATATTTATTACGATGGCGTTACCATTCCTTTTCCCGATCAGCATTTTGATTCAGTATTCAGTAGTGAAGTATTTGAACATTTATTTACGCTACCCCAATTATTGCCTCAAATAAACCGAGTAATGAAAGTAGGAGGGCAATTGTTAATTACATGTCCCTTTGCTTGGGAAGAACATGAAATACCGATTGACTTTGCCCGTTATACTCGATTTGCGTTGACTGATCTACTCGAAAAAAACGGTTTTAAAATTTTAGTTGTTGATAAGAATGGCCACTTTGTAAGTGCATTGCACCAGCTGTTGGTACTGTATATTGTAGATCATTGGATGCATAAAGTACCCGTATTATCAAATTGGAATTTTTTTAAGAAATTAATTCGTCACGGATTGGTGCCTATTATGAATGCAGGCTTCTACTTGGTAGAACCATTATGGCCTAAATCAGACCGATTTTATTTGAATACGATAGTTGTTGCTGAAAAACAATCTCCTTAATTTATAAAATGAGCCACAACAAGTATTGTTACCAATCTAAATGTTGATTTGCAAATTTTCTGGCTAATATCAATAAATATCAACCCATGAAAAAATTATTGTATACCGTTTGTTCTGCCAATCACTTGGGATACGCTAAAACTATGGCAGCTTCGTTTGCTGCGCATCATCCCGATTATACCATCATTATTGTATTGATTGATAAAATAGAAGGCCGCTTTGCAATTGCTGATTTTTTACCGCATCGGATATTGGAAATTGATCGTTTAGCCATTCCTGGGTTCAGTGAAATGGCCACCCAATATTCTGTACTTGAATTAAATTGTGCTATGAAGCCTTTTGTGGCTCAATATTTATTTGAAAATGAACAACCAGACTTACTGCTTTATATTGATTCGGATACTTGGATATTCAATCGCTTTACAGCCATAGAAGCAGCAATGGAATATGCAGATATACTCATTACTCCACATTTTACCAGCCCTTATCCCGATAATACTCAATTACCAACAGAAAGAGATGTACTTAGTTCAGGTATTTATAATGCGGGCTTTATTGCCATGAAAAAAAGTGAAAATACAGCTCAGTTTTTAGCATGGTGGGCTATGCATATGAAAAACGAATGCTATTATAATTTTGCAGAAGGGATGGGAGTAGATCAGGTATGGCTAAACTTGGTTCCGTTACTTTTTAATAAAGTATTGGTTTTTGAAAACCCAGGAGCCAATATGGCTTATTGGAATTTTCATGAACGGAATCTTTCGCATCAGAACGGTAATATTGTGGTAAATAATATATTCCCATTATTGTTTCTTCATATCAGTGGATACTCGTTTAATGAACCCGATTCATTTTCGCGTCACCAAAATAGATTCAGCAATAATGCGTTTCCATTGCTAACGCAACTATTGAAAAATTACAGGGATCTGGTCATGCAAAATGGGCACAAAATATATACTGGGTTGACTTGTGCATACGCCATTAAAAAGAAAAAAAGCCTTGGCATTATGCGCACTATAAATAAATTGCTAAAGCCGCTGGGAATTAAGGTAACTGACTGTTAGGTGGGCTCGTTTTTCCAGTTCTTGCTGGTTTTTTCTTTTTGGTATGTTTCTGTTCAAATTCAGTAACCAGCTTTGGTCTGCTTGGTGCTGGTAAGCTACTTGTTTTAACCGTATCAATAATTACTTTAATGGTATTGCCCGTAATTGGATCAGTTGGTTCCTTCAATTGCCCCATTACATATTCTTCCATATTTATCAACACAGAAGTTTCAGGTATATAGAATTTCCAAGTACCATGTTTAATAGATGTTCCATCGGTTTTTACTATGATGCGATCGTATTTATTGGGGTCTCTGAGATCCTGCACATCTAGGGTATCATATGCTTTGTCGGGATTTACCGCCCTCCAACTCTCTTCATGTTCCAACCCTGCAAAAGTAAAATACATGCACCTACCATTCTTATTCCCCCATTTAAAATTCTCCTGTGCCAGCAAATCTCCCATCAAATTGTACCTACGCCAAAGTCCCTCTTTTCTATTATTTAAGAAAACCCCTTCCTCTTCATAGCCAGGTTCTCCTCTTAATTTTGCAATATTTACAATCCATTTACCCTGCTTCATTCCAGTCATATCTGTACAATTCAGGGTATCTCTATTTGCACCCAGTCGGTATGTTTTACACTGACTTTCTGCATATAAGCACAAAAAAGTGAACAATGGTAGTAGAAGAAATCGCATAATACTTACATTCGGTTTCCAAAATACTTAAATCACATGAGAAAATTATTATTTTTATTGTTTATCAGCTCTTCTTGCTATTCAAAAGCGCAGGTAAAACCTACGACAGCAAAAGAAAGGCTAAAACTGATTGATCAGCGAAAATCACTCAATCAGCAATCGAAAATAAATGAAACTGCATTCCGAAATATTGGCCCCAGTGTAATGAGTGGCCGAGTGGTTGATATTGATGTGAATCCTACCGATGCCACCGAATTTTATATTGCTTATGCAACCGGCGGCTTATGGCATACTGTGAATAATGGAATCAGTTTTGTACCTGTCTTTGACTCTGTTGATATTGTTACCATTGGTGATATTGCTATCAACTGGAATAATAGAGAAATTTGGGTGGGCACTGGTGAGGTAAACAGCAGCCGATCTAGTTATGCGGGACTTGGTATTTACAAATCTACCAACAATGGAAAAACTTGGGATTGGATGGGACTGCCTGAAAGCCATCATATTGGCAAAGTACAACTGCATCCCACAGATCCCAATACAGCATGGGTAGCGGTTCTAGGGCATCTCTATTCTGCCAATAAAGAAAGAGGGGTGTACAAAACTGTTGATGGTGGTAAAACCTGGAAACAAGTACTTTTTGTAGATGAAAATACGGGTAGTGTTGATCTTGATATTAACCCTATTAATCCCAATGAATTATATGCCGCATTATGGTTTAGAACAAGAAGGGCTAATAATTTTGAGGAATGCGGAAAAACAAGTGGTATTTACAAAAGTATGGATGGAGGCGATAATTGGGAACTGATTTCTACGCCAACAAGCGGTTTCCCTTCGGGAGAAGGTGTTGGTCGCATTGGATTGTCGCTTTATCCTAAAAATCCTACTATTTTATATGCAGTAGTGGATAATAATTTTAAAAGTGCTACAACAATATCAGCACTTTCTAAAGATTCAAGTAAATACGTCTTGGCCGATTTTAAATTACTTTCCAAAGAACAGTTTGCTTTATTGGATGATAAAAAATTAAATGATTTTATAAAATCGCCCAGAACCCTTATTCCCACTAAATATAATGCTGCTAATTTAAAAGAGATGGTTGCAACCGATCAGCTTGCGCCGACTGCTATTTATGATTTTCTTTTTGATGCCAATACCGCTTTATTTGAAACACCCATTATTGGTTGTGAATTATATAGGAGTGACGACGCTGGTAAAACTTGGCGCAAAACAAATGAATACCCAATCAATATTTATAGTACTTATGGGTATTATTTCGGGATGGCATTTGTGAGCCCTACCAATGAGAATAAAATTATTTTAACTGGTGTTGATTTGATGATGAGTACCGACGGTGGAAAGACTTTCAAAAGTATAAACGGACCCGTTGTACATTCCGATCACCATTTTGTATGGATGGATACCCATAAAGATGGTCATATAATTAATGGGAATGATGGCGGAGTGAATATGACTTATGACAATGGTAAGAATTGGGCCAAACTAAATACACCTGCTGTAGGTCAGTTTTATTCTGTTACGGTTGATATGGCTCGCCCGTATAATGTTTATGGTGGCTTACAAGACAATGGTACTTGGTTTGGGCCTGCTAATAATTTAGAGTCCACTCGTTGGTATGGCACTGGTGATTACGCTTTTAAAAGTATTGGTGGCGGAGATGGAATGCAAGTACAGGTTGATTGGAGAGATAATAAAACAGTGTACAGTGGGTATCAGTTTGGGAATTATAATAGACAAGTATTAGGCGCCACTGGTTCTTTACGTGAGCGGAGTAAATCGGTTCAGCCAAGCCGCGAATTGGGGCAATCTGCACTTCGTTTTAATTGGCAGTCGCCCATATTAATCAGTCGCCATAACCAAGATATATTCTATTTCGGTAGCAATAAACTTCATCGTTCTTTTAACAAAGGGGATAGTTTGGTTGCTATGGGTGGCGACTTAACTACCAATCCTTTACAAGGTGATATTCCTTTCGGAACCCTGTCTACCATTAGCGAAAGTCCCTTGCGTTTTGGGCTTATTTATACTGGCTCTGATGATGGAAATATTCAGGTCACAAAAGATGGTGGGTATAGCTGGAATTTAATCAATAGAAAATTACCCAAGGGCTTGTATGTAAGTAGGGTAGTAGCCAGTGCTTTTAAAGAGGGCAGGGTTTATGCTGCATTGAATGGCTATAGAAACGATTATTTTGCGGCACTCATCTATAAAAGCGAGGACTATGGCGCAACTTGGAAGCAGGTGAATACAGACCTACCAATGGAACCAGTAAACGTAATTAGGGAAGATCCTACCAATGAAAATATTTTGTATATAGGTACGGATGGAGGCTTGTATATTAGTTTAGATGGCGGCCTTACGAGTATGATGTGGAGTAAAGGCTTGCCTTACAGTATATCCGTTCACGATATTGCCATTCAACCACGCGATAATGAAATTGTATTAGGAACACATGGAAGAAGTATTTATATAGCTGGCTTATCTGGCGTTCAGAAGGCCGCGCAAAAGAAGTAGATAGTACTATCTTTTTTTCATCACCCAAATATCTTGCCCACCCAGCTTATCTGGGTGGGTTTTTCCGTTATAGTATGCTTCAATTTCAAAATATTGACTGGCCATCTTATGAAAAAATTCTGGATTATTGTAAGTACTCATTAATAAGTGTCCCTGCTCTTTGTAATTGTTTGTGAAAACACCTTCACTATTTAAAATTCGCAGTTGCTTAGTACTGAGTTGGTGGTGGTAATTGCTGCCATGCGTAGAAACAATTGCAATACCACCAGTAGTTAATATTCTATGAATTTCACTTAGCCAAACTACTTGTTCAGCGTGATGAATATGTGTGAACACTGATATTCCATATACTAGATTAAAATACAACTTGGGATAAGGAAACTGATTGTATTCAATGATATCAAATAATATTTGAGGGAAATATTTTCTATTCCATTCAATTCTTTTTGAATGAATATCTGCTGCATAGCAAATGGCTTGCGGCAATATTTGTGGCATATATTGTATGATACGGGCTGTGCCACATCCCCAATCCAGTATATGGGTAGGATGGGGAGAAGCGTAAAGTTGGTACCAATTAATTATTTCTTTTGCTGCTAAAAGTCCATCCTCGGAATAACGTTGATAATTCAGTTGAAAAGTCTCGTACAGATCTCGGTTTAAAGGCAATTTCAGCGAGGGATTTTTTTTTCTAAAATGCGTATTGTCAAAATAATTCAGGATGAACTGATACTGAAAATTCAGTTCATCTAGTACTGTAGTAAGGTGCAATAAGCTACAGGTATTTTTTATCAATTGCCTTATTTGCATATATTTTTAGTGACGCATAATTGGTAAATATAGGAAATGAAAAATGGTTGCCCCAATTCAATCGGAGCAACCATTTTTAGCATTGATATAGAATTATTTTTTCTCTGGATACAATACAGCGTTTACGATATTTTTTCCATCAAATAATTTATTAGCAGCTTGCTTAATGTCTGCAATAGTTACTGCACTTACTAATTTTTCATAATTGGTTATTCGTTGAGGATCATTATCGCTAAAATAGATTCCCTGTAATAAACCACTCCAGTAACGGTTTTCTTTTAAGCTTACTGTATACTTTTCAAGAATAGATTTTTTTACTTTATCAAGGTCTTTTTGTTCTGGACCATTGGTTTTTATTTTATCAATTTCTGCATTTGCGGCAACTACAAGCTTATCTACATTCTCAGGTCCGCAAGGCAATTGTAAAGCAAGTGTATAGCTTTCAAAAGGATATTTACTTACTGAACCACCAATTCCTCCTCCATAAATTCCACCTATCTTTTCTCTTAATTCTTCAATGATTTTTATATTTAAAATCTCATTCATGAATTCAGTATGCAATGCCAACTCTTCTGAATATGGAATGGTTCCAGAATATACATTGAATATAAAACTCTTTGCTTCTTTCCCTTTATTAAAGGCAATATTCTTAACACCTGAAGTAATTCTAACTCCATTATCTGTAAACTTAGCACTGGCTCCTTTTGAAGGAAGGCCTCCAATATAAGTTGCTATAAGTGGCTTAAATATTTCTAAATCAATATTTCCTACCAATATAAAAGTAAAGTCGTTTGCGTCACCAGTTAACTCTTTAAATATAGCAATGGAACGATCTAAGTTAATTTGATCAAAATCAGTTGCATTGGGTACTACCGATGGAGCCAGTGGATTGCCACCATACATTACTTTATAAACTGAATCAATAAATGCGGTAGTAGGATCCGCCATCATGAATTGTACCTGACTTTTTTGCTTCTCCTTCCAACCATTAAATAAGGCTTCATCTTTTCTGGTTCCCGTAAAATTCAAGTACATCAGTTGAAACATACTCTCTGCATCTTTAATGGTACTATTACCAGAAACACGCGCACTTAATGCATTTAAAGAAAGGTTTGCATTGGCTATTTTACCAGCCATGAATTTGCGGAGGTCAACGGGACTAAAATCGCCTATTCCCATTTGTTGAACAGCGGAAGATGCATAGTTGGCGCTGCTCTTATCAGCAATGCCATAACTGCTGGTACCTCCTTTTCGGAAGCCAGTCATTATAATTTCATCTTGTTTGAAATTGGTTGATTTTACAATTACTTTGGTACCATTGCTGTATTGCAATTCGGTAAAACCCAATAATTCATTCTTGGTTTCTTTCACCAGTTTCCCCGCCACTGGAATAGTTTTTAGGAGGCTACTTGCCAACGCTTTTTCTTCATAAGCTTTAATATTACTGGCACTTATACGCTCAACAGCTGCCAATAAATTATTCTTTTCTGGAAGTGCAGTATTGCTTTTTTCCGGTCCCTGAACACTGATGAATACTTTTTCATTTTTCTTCAGTTCATTGGCCAAGGCATTTACATCTGCCAATTGAATACTCGGCATCAATTCTTTTTTATACTGGTATTCTACTTCAATACCCGGCACTGGTTCTTGCGATAAGAAATTACGAATATATTCTTCTACAAATATGCTGGACTCTGTTTTGTCTCTATTGTTATAGGCGCGTTCAATTGCAGCCAGTTGTTGCTTTTTGGCTCGCTCTAATTCGTTGGCAGTAAAACCGAATTTTTTCAGCCTTTCAATTTCCGTAAGTACGGCGTGTAAAGCGGAATCAGCACCTTTTTGTCCCGCTATTGCAAAGCTGTTGAAAGCTTCGTAACCGCGCGCGTAGGAGCTGAAATTACCACCAGCATAAGTGAAAGGAGGATTACCACTTTGCGCCAATTCACTCAACCGAAGATTGAATAAGCTGGTAAACAAAGATTTAGTAATAGATGCATTTTTATACTCGCCGATAGTTGTTTCGGGACTTGTTTTTTCAGTTGAATAATTTAATTCAACTTGAAAATTAGTTGCTTCTTTATCAGTTACAACCATTGCATCACTTTTGGTTCTTGAAGGCATTGTAGCAGCAATTCTTGGTCTTGGATTTGCAGGATTTTTTAATCCGCCAAACATTTCAGCAATCATTTTCTCTGTTGCGGCTATATCAATATCACCTACAACCACTACTGCCATTAGATTTGGACGATACCAATCGCGATAAAAACGCTTAATAGCATCGTATTTAAATGTTTTTAAAATACTGTCTTTACCAATTGGCAAACGCAATGCGTATTTAGATCCCTCATACTGTTTGGGATAAATTTTGCGAAACATACGATCGTCTGCACCTTTTCCTAAGCGACTTTCTTCTAGAATCACCCCACGCTCATCATCAATTTGTTTGTTATCGAAGAGTAAGCCACTTGCCCAGTCCTGCAATACCAACATTCCTTTCTTAAAATTATTCGGATCGCTAAGTGGGATTGGCAATATATATACGGTTTCATCAAAACCAGTATAAGCGTTTAAATCAGCGCCAAAATCAACTCCAATACTTTGTAAAAAATCTACCAACTCATTTTTCTTGAAATTTTTGGTACCATTAAAAGCCATGTGTTCAGTAAAGTGAGCAAGACCCTGTTGGTCATTGTCTTCAAGAATAGAACCCGCATTCACCACCAACCTGAGTTCTACTTTCTTTTCTGGCTTTTGATTTTGTCGAATATAATAGGTTAACCCATTGGCAAGTTTGCCTTTTTTAACTTTGGAATCGAAAGGAATTTTGTCACCAAGGTTTAGCTGAGCATTCAGCGATACAAATAAGAGCATGGCTAGCCCTAGTAAGTGAAATTGTTTCTTCATATTTTGGTTTTAAGAATGGGCAATATACTTTAATAAAGTATATTGGGAATGTATTGTTATCACTTTAAGTTATAATATGCTGGGCTTATTTTAACAATTCTTCAATTGGTTTGCCAATATTACCGCTGGGCGACTGAATATGTAATAATGCGGCAAGGGTAGAAGCAATATCGTGCATATAAACTTCTCGGTTAGAGCGTCCCTGCTTAATGCCCCACCCGTACCATAAAAGCGGAATATGGGCATCATAAGGATTCCACAATCCATGTGTAGTTCCTGTGCTTCCACCATCAATATAACCAGGTTTTAAAATGATTTGAATATCACCACTTCTATTGTAGAAAAAGCCATTTGCTAGTTTCTCTCTTAATAATTGGGGCATGGGGGTGGTGAGTATATCAGCAGTGTGGAAGGCATTAAGTACCGATTCCAATTTCAATAAGTTGTTAATAACCCAAGTGCTTAAAGCTTTTTTATCAATATTACTGGTATCAATTTTCTCTCTATTAAAATGAATTTGGTAGTTGAAATTACTTACAATAGCATCTGCGATACCGAATTTTGCTTTAATGCCTGCATTCAAATCTGCCATCACATTTCTATCGCTGAATACACCACCGGGTAGCTTATTTTCTTTCATAAATCCCGGAATATGTGCAACAGCATGATCGGCACTTAGAAAACAAGTGTATTTGCCCTTGCCTATATTAGCATCTAGAAAGTCCAGCAATTTCCCCAGTTCTTCGTCTAATTTCACATAATCATCTACATTTTCCCAAGAATTGGGACCAAAAGAGTGACCGATATAGTCGGGCGAAGAAAAGCTAATTGTGAGTAAGTCGGTAATTTCATCTTTCCCCAATTCCTCTGCAATAATAGCCGCTTTGGCTATTTCAGCCGTAATGGTATTGCCGTGTGGTGTGGAAGATAGTTTGCCAAATCCTTCTTTGGGGCCTCTTGTTAAATCATACGGAAGTTTGGTTTGTTGATTGCCAAATGGCTTTGCTTCGTAAGGCTTTTCGTCAGCAGTTGCATATTGAAGGTAGGTTTCATCAGGAAGTGATTTTTGCCATCCCAGTTTTAATAAAGAGTCGGGCATATTCCGATTGTTGAAATCGGCAACCCATTTGGGTAATTCATTGGTATAATATGAGCTGGTAATGAAAGTGCCAGTTTTAGAATCGTACCAATACGCACCATTGGCACTGTGACCAGCAGGTAATATTGCGCCTCTATCTTTAATAGCAATGCCAATTACTTTGCTTTTAAAATTAGATGCCATCCGCAACTCATCTGCAATAGAAGTTACCAGCATATTTCTGGGACTCATTTGTCCTTCACCAGCACCAGAGATACCAACTGCTTCAACAGTTTTATCCTCAGTACAATACACTGTTTTTTTCTGTAATTGGTCGTACCAAGCATTGCCTGTTATGCCGTGAATGGCAGGAACGGATCCGCTGTAAATACCAGTGTGACCGCAAGCGGTTACAGATGGGGTATAGCCGATTTGGGTATTATCGCAACTAAATCCATTGTTCATCATTCTTTTGAAACCACCGTTGACTTTAAAAAGTGGGGCATATCGTTCCAGATAGTCCCACCTCATTTGGTCAATTACAATGCCGACCACCAATTTTGGAGCTGCAATTATTTTATTCTTTTGTACTGTTTTTTGTGCGGAAAGCCCAGTATGGGTGCACAATAAAAACAAGGCTACTACAGCCAAAATAAAGGAGTATCTCATTTTCAACATAAAGTAGATATAATATAAGATGAATAAATGAATGCTGATATTATGAGGGTTAAAGATAGGTGGATCAGATAATAAATCTGTTGACTTTTGATACATTATGATTAAATTTGCATCAATTTTTAGCAAAATAATCTTACACAATGGCAGACATTTTTGAAAAGTTAATAAAGAATGCTGGTCCTCTTGGCCAGCACCGTGAGCGAGCACATGGATATTTTGCCTTCCCTAAATTGGAAGGTGCAATCAGTAGCAGGATGAAATTTAGGGGAAAGGAAATGATTGTATGGAGTTTAAACAATTATCTGGGATTGGCCAACCATCCAGAAGTGAGAAAAATAGATGCGGATTCATCAAAGGAATATGGTTTGGCATACCCAATGGGAGCCAGAATGATGAGTGGAAACTCTAATCACCATGAGCAATTGGAAGCTGAATTAGCCGAATTTGAAGGCAAAGAAGACGCGATTCTCTTGAATTTTGGGTACCAAGGTATTATGAGTACCATAGATGCAGTTTGTGGCAGGCATGATGTAATTGTGTACGACGCAGAAAGTCACGCTTGTATTATAGATGGATTGAGGTTGCATCCCGGTCACCGTTATGTTTTTAAGCACAATGATTTAGAGGATTGTGAAAAGCAGTTGATAAGGGCAACTCAATTAATTGAGAAGCAGAAAACAGGAGGTATTCTGTTAATTACAGAAGGGGTATTTGGAATGGCAGGCGATCAGGGTAAGCTGAAAGAGATTGCAGCACTGAAATCGAAATATGAGTTTAGGTTATTGGTAGATGATGCACATGGATTTGGCACATTGGGAGCAACGGGTGCAGGTGCTGGCGAAGAGCAGGGTTGTCAAGACCAAATTGACTTGTACTTCTCTACTTTTGCCAAGAGTATGGCATCTATTGGTGCATTTCTTGCTGGCGATAAAGTAATTATTGATTTTATAAGATACAATATCCGCAGTCAGATTTTTGCAAAAAGCCTACCCATGCCCATCGTATTGGGGAATCTTAAACGCTTAGATATGTTGAGAACCATGCCTGAGTTGAAAGAGAAATTATGGAGTAATGCATTGAAACTGCAAACTGGGTTAAAAGCAAGGGGCTTTGATATTGGAAAAACTGATAGTCCCGTTACACCAGTCTACATGACCGGTGGTGTGGAAGAAGCTACTGCTATGGTAATGGATTTGAGGGAGAATTATGGGGTATTTGCCTCCATCGTTATTTATCCTGTTATTCCGAAAGGGCATATTATTTATCGCCTTATTCCATCTGCTGCGCATACCGATGCCGATATACAGGAAACTTTGGTTGCATTTAGTGAAACCAAGGCAAAGCTAGATGCAGGTGCATACAAGGTAGAAGCAATACCAGATATGGCAGAACTTAAGTAAACAAATTACAGTAATTAAATTTTAGTTTCTAAACACAAAATAAAAAGAGGCTGCTCATTTTGAGCAGCCTCTTTTTATTGAAAATACTTTGGACTAAATTTATAATTTACCAATCAGTTCATTGGCCATGCGAACATAGTCTTTGTTGTCCGCAGCAGTAGCAATGGCAATACATTTTTCAGCACTTGCTTTTGCGCTTACTTTATCACCTAATTCTTTTTGAATTTTTGCAGTCAACAAGAAAATCCAAAATGCTTTTGGATTGGCTTCTGTTGCTTTCTGTGCATTTACCAGTGCTTTATTAAAATCTTTATCCCACTCATAATAAAAGTTAGCAGCAGCATAATAAGCGTTAGGGTTCACTGTTTCTGCACCCAATGCTTTTTCAACCTGTGAACGAATACGATCTTTTACATTGGTACTGATGGGAATACTTACCGCAACATTGCCCCACATCAAATGCAGTTCTACACTTTCTGCTTGTACATTGGCAAACTGAAAAGTAAATGTTTCCATAGCAGCACCACCCATTTTAGCTGCTTTTACTTTAAATCTAACCACGTCTTCACTGGCTTTATAGCCATCTGTACCCCAATTGCTAAGGCCTTTATTAATTACAATTTCCCAATATTCTTTACCGGGAATGGTGTATAATACATAAGCACCCGTATCGAGTGAAGATCCTCCTATGGTTACTTTGTCAGTAAAATAAAGACGAGTAGCTCCATTCGCACCTGTGCGCCACAATTGATTCAATGGAACCAGCTCACTGTTCTCTTTTAACATGGCCCTGCCTTTTATATTGGGGCGGGAATAAGTTAGATCAATTCTTCCAAGGCCAAAATCTTGACTGATTTTTTGTGTGGTACTCGGTTGAGGCATTTTAATTTGAGCAAATCCTACTACACTGCACAATAGTGAAGCTGCAAACATTATCTTTTTCATATTGACGCTTTTTTAGAGAACAAACCTACGTTTTGCCATTGAATTGGCGTAATAATTTTAGTGGTTTGGGTTAAACGGCAAATCATTTAACAATTTAACTGTGCTATTTAAAACCTGGATGGAAACGTTGTAATGTATCACGAAGATAGTCGCGATCTAGGTGGGTATAAATTTCGGTAGTAGTAATACTCTCATGTCCCAACATTTCTTGAACAGCCCTTAAATCGGCACCCCCTTCTACTAAATGAGTAGCAAAAGAATGGCGAAATGTATGTGGTGAAACAATTTTGCTGATGCCTGCTTTTTTGGTAAGTTCTTTTACAATGTAAAAAATCATGACCCTAGTCAAGTTTCGCCCTCTTCTATTTAAAAATAAAATATCCTCAAAACCAGTCTGAATAATTTGGTGAGATCGAATGGTTTGGTGATAGAGTTGAATGAATTTAATGGCATCTGAACCAATGGGAATGAGGCGTTCTTTATCTCCTTTGCCCGTAACTTTAATAAAACCAATATCAAGATAGAGTCCCGATATTTTAAGATTCACTACTTCGCTCACCCGAAGACCGCAACTGTACATGGTTTCAATAATGGCTTTATTTCTACCACCTTCGGTGGTACTAAGATCAATGGCAGCAATGAGGCTTTCTATTTCTTCAAAATGAAGGGTGTCGGGCAAACCTCTGCTAGTTTTGGGTGCGCTGAGTAAAACAGAAGGATCAACAGTAATAATTTGTTCTATTAAGCAATACTTGTAAAAACTACGAATACCAGAAATCATGCGTGCTTGGGAACTAGCAGTCATTCCCAATTCACCCACCCATTGCACAAATGCTTGTAATTGATTCAATTCAATTTCACCAGGCGCATTCATTGATTGGGTGACTTGTAAAAAATCAGTCAACTTTTCTACATCATGCAGATAGGCATCTACAGAGTTATCACTCAATGAACGTTCGAGTTGGAGATAAGCTTTGTATCCTTTTTTGTAAGCAGCCCACATGATGGATGACGAATTTTAATCGGTTATTCTACACAAGATAACCCGTATATCCGTACATTCGCTATACCACAAATTACAATCTTTCAGATGCAAGTTAATCTTCGTTCCTTCAAGCAAAAAGTTCGTCACAACCAAAAAAAAATGAACCGTTTTTTGAAGAAGATCGAAAAGCATCCTCCCAAGGGATTAGATAAATTAGCAGAAAAAATAGACGCAGAAGTTTGGAAAGAAGTGGACTGCTTGAGTTGTGCCAATTGTTGCAAGACCATGAGCCCCACTTTTACCATGAAAGATTTAAAACGAATAGCTGCTCATTTTGAAGTAAGTATTAAAGAATTCAAAGAAAAGTGGTTGTATTTTGAGGAAGAAGATGGAGATTGGATGAATAAAAAACAACCTTGTCAATTCCTCAATTTAAGCAATAATATGTGTAGTATTTATGAAGTTAGACCAGATGATTGCGCTGGATTCCCACATTTAAAGAAAAAAAAGATGGTGGATTATATTCATGTTCATCAGCAAAATATCACTTACTGCCCCGCCACTTATAAAATGGTAGAGAAGCTGGCTGAAGCATTGAGTGCTTAAAACATCAGTATCCCTGCAATGGTAGCAGAAAGATAGGAGGCAAGCGTGCCGCATAGTAAAGCCCTTAATCCCAATTTGGCCAAATCTGCTCGACGAGTAGGTGCGAGCTCACCAATACCGCCAATCTGCATACCAACACTGCTGAAATTAGCAAACCCACAAATGGCAATGCTTACAATTAAAAGCCCTTTTTCTGAAACAATGGGTATTGCTTTTGTGGTGAGATTATTGAAAGCTACAAACTCATTAATGGTTAATTTTTGACCTAATAATGAAGCCGCATTTGCTACATCTACTGATGGTACACCCATCGCCCATGTCATCGGATAAAATATTTTGCTAAACATTATATCGAGTGTAATACCCGGAAATGCCAAGCCTATGCAGTAGTTTAAAAATGCAATCAAGGCAATAAAACCAATTAACATGGCAATTACATTAACGGCTATTTTCATTCCATCACTTGCACCATGTGAAATGGCATCAATAATATTGCTGTAAGGGCTTTTTACTTCCAGTTTTACCTTTCCCATTGTTTGGGACTCTTCTGTTTCTGGAAATACAATTTTAGAAATAACCAATGCCCCGGGTGCTGCCATTAAACTGGCTGTTAACAAGTATTCTGCCTTAGCACCCATATTGGCGTATACAATTAAAATACCGCCTGCAATACAAGCGAGGCTACCACTCATACTGGCAAGTAATTCACTTTTGGTCATGGTAGTTAAATAAGGTCGAATCATTACTTGGGCTTCAACTTGACCAACAAATGCACTAGCCACATTGCTCAAAGCTTCTGCACCACTCACTTTCATAATAAAATTCATGGCTTTCGCAATAATAGAAACGATGAACTGCATTACTCCAAAATGATATAAGATAGCCACCAATACACAAACCAATATAATGGTAGCGGTTACGCTAAAAGCAAAAACAAATCCACCCTGACCAAAATCTTTTACCCCATCCGGTGCATTCACCATTACACCTCGGTATACAAACGCTACTCCTTCACGGGCAAAACGTTCAATTTTTTCCATACCGTGACCCAATAGTTGAAAAAATCGGGTAACGGGAGGCACTTTCAAGACCATTACTGCAATAAATATTTGCAGTAGAATACCGCTGAATACCAGTCTATAATTAATTTTTCGCTTATTATTCGAAAACAAAAAAGCGATTACAAGTATTAAAACGACCCCAATAAGCCCTTGAAATTTTTCCATAGAAATGCAGTTGCTATAAATTAGGAGTGGAAGATACGGAAAATAAAAAACCGTGTATCGGTTTATTCACCAATACACGGTATGAACCTAAGTTTTAGGTTTCTTCAGCTATATTCGAAATTACATATGCGACTGTATCTTCTTATCTAAAACAGATTTTGGTACAGCACCTATTTGTTTGTCTACTATTTGCCCTCCTTTAATAAAAAGAATGGCAGGAATAGAAGTGATACCATAATTCACGCTCAGGTTGGGATTGTGATCTACATTCACTTTACCTACATTTATTTTACCATCGTATTCTTTGGATAATTCTTCAATAACTGGTCCGATAGCGCGACAAGGCCCACACCATTCTGCCCAGAAATCTACTAATGTTAATTTATCACTGTCCAGCACCGTAGCCTGGAAATTTGCGTCTGTTAGTTCTAAAGCCATTGTTTATTATTTAGTTGTTTAATATTTTTTAACCACGATCCACCCTATATCGTCTACGGTATAGGTACTCAAATTTACATCCAATCCTTACATTCTGCTTAATTGACTTTTCCACTTATGTGATTAGTGACAAGCAGTCAGCATTACCCAACCAACCCCACTTTAACGTCTATATCAATATTATTCAGCAGAAACTCTGCCATTTCTTCATTCATTTGAAACCCTTTTTCAATGGTGTACATGCTTATTTTCAGATTCTCCTTGGGTTCTACCACATTGAACCGGAGGGTTGATTTACCGGGAAAAGCGCGCAGGTTATTATCTACAAAGTCTACCATTGCTGGCGTTAGTGCTGCTGGGTGCATATTTATTTCTACACTTCTGGTAAGCATTTGTTTTGCTGTCTCCAGCAGAGACATGGTATTGATTTTGAATTCAAATGCATTGGGCTGGTTGTAACGGTTTCGGAAGAAACCATTGAACAATATATTCTGTCCCTTCTCTAAATACTTCTGGAATTTTACATAGTCCTCACTCCACAAAGTGTATTCTGTTTTACCGCTGAAATCTTCTATGGTGAATGAGCCAAAATTCTTACCTGTCTTTGTAACGCGGTGTTGCACATCAGTTACCAATCCTGCTACCCGCATCATTTTTCCGACCGATGAGCCTTCTGCAAGACTATCCCTGATTTCATTAAAGTCGGCTATATTGGTAATCTCATAATGCTTTAATTCAAACTTAAAATGATCTAATGGGTGACCACTCATAAACATTCCAGTAACTTCTTTCTCATAATTCAATAATTCAGTCAAGGTCCAAGGTTCACAACTTGCAATTTTTGGCTGAGGCACATGCATGGCACTTGGCAAGTCACCAAAGAGGGTATTGGTAGTACCAGTAGATAGGCTCTGCTGCACTTGCCCATACCCAATTATTTTCTCCAGTCCATTCACCCGCTCACCATCTACTGTATTAAAATACTGCGCACGGTGAAACTGGGGGAAGCAGTCAAATGCGCCAGAATAGGCTAGACTTTCGAGCGACTTTTTATTTACACTCTTCTGCAATACCCGTTTTACAAAATCAAATATATCGGTATAAGCACCCGCTTTCTGTCGCTCATTAATAATAGTTTCAATAGCCATTTCACCAACGCCTTTCAAGCCGCCCAATCCAAACCTAATTTCACCTTTGGTATTCACAGCAAACCCTTTCAGCGACTCATTAATATCTGGCCCCAATACTTTTATACCCATGCGCTTGCACTCTTCCATAAAGAAAGTAATTTTTTCAATATTGCCTTGGTGATTCAGTACGGCAGACATATACTCTCCCGGATAATGCGCTTTAAGATAGGCTGTTTGATAAGCCACAAAAGCATAACAAGTAGAGTGTGATTTATTGAATGCATATTGGGCAAACGATTCCCAGTCGCCCCATATTTTTTCTAGTTTATCGGCAGGATGCCCCTTTGCAG
The DNA here is from genome assembly GCA_004294135.1 of Sphingobacteriia bacterium. GTDB lineage: Bacteria > Bacteroidota > Bacteroidia > Chitinophagales > Chitinophagaceae > Sediminibacterium. The sequence goes on along the minus strand of RDZY01000007.1, from coordinate 106,757 downwards.
TGGCTCCGCCAATAAACTGCGATTTCATTTTATCGAGTACCGACTTCTGCTTTTTACCCATTGCTTTACGCAATACATCCGCATCACCTTTGGTAAAGCCAGCGATACTTTGGCTGAGCAGCATTACCTGTTCTTGGTAAACCGTAATACCATAAGTTTCAGAGAGGTATTCTTGCATATCATCAATATCATAACTGATGGCTTCGCGACCGTGTTTGCGATCAATGAAATTAGGTATATAAGCAATAGGGCCGGGGCGATACAGTGCGTTCATTGCAATGAGATCATCAAACTTATCGGGCTTTAATTCACGCAAATATTTCTGCATACCCACACTCTCAAACTGAAAAGTACCATTGGTTTCTCCACGTTGGTAAAGTAAAAAAGTTTTTTCATCGTCCAGTGGTATGGTATCAAGATCAATACTAATTCCATGATTGAGTTTAATCAACTCCAAGGCCGTCTTCAAAATGGAAAGGGTTTTCAGTCCCAAAAAGTCCATCTTAATTACCCCAGCATCTTCAATAATACTGCCTTCAATTTGTGTAACCCATAAGTTGGAGTCTTTGGCAGTAGCCACGGGCAGCAAATCGGTAAGATCACAAGGAGCAATAATAATTCCTGCAGCGTGAATGCCTGTATTGCGCACAGATCCTTCTAATCGTTCTGCTTCTTTCAATACTTGTGCCCGAATATCGGTGCCTAGATAAATGGCTCTCAGCTTTTTAACATTCTCAATATCTTCTTGCTGATACCCTTCTTTTTCTTCCAGCGATTTAGGGCCTTCTTTAATGGTAAGCGGAGCTTTAAGCACGCGACCCAATTCGGTACCTGGTTTGTCGGGCACCAATTTGGCCAGCATATTGCTTTCGGAGAGGGGAAGATCAAGCACACGAGCCACGTCTTTAATACTCATTTTGGCTGCCATAGTACCATAAGTAACAATTTGGGCGACTTGGCTCTTACCATATTTATCTACTACATAATCAATTACTTTTTGTCGCCCTTCATCGTCAAAATCCGTATCTATATCGGGCATACTCTTACGATCTGGGTTCAGAAAACGTTCAAACAGCAATTTGTATTTGATGGGATCAATATTGGTGATGCCAATACAATACGCTACCACACTACCAGCAGCAGAACCACGTCCCGGTCCAACAAATACGCCCATTTGCCTACCCGCTTTGATGAAATCACTCACAATTAAAAAGTAACCTGCAAAACCCATGGTTTTGATGGTGAACAATTCAAAATCAATTCTTTCTTGGATCTCAGCGTTCAGATCATTGTAGCGCATTTTGGCACCTTCATGAGTCAAGTGCTTCAACAATTCCCACTGGTTGAGGTTGGCATCGGAATGAATCTGAAATTCTTTGGGAATGGGAAAGGCTGGCAACAGAATGTCTTTCTTCAGGTTCAGCACTTCTACCTTATCAACAATACGGTTGGTATTATCGAGTGATTCAGGTATATCATGGAAGAGTTGTTGCATTTCTTCCTTAGTCTTAAAATAAAACTGGTTATTGGGGAATTTAAAGCGCCTGTTTTTAACCTGTACCTCATCATTTACAAAGTCGTCAAACCCAGGTGTACTTTGCTTTTCACCAGTATTAATGCAGAGTAAAATATCGTGAGCATTGGCATCATCTTCATTAATATAGTGACTATCATTGGTAGCAATGACTGGTACATTGTATTTTTTAGAAAATTTTAGGAGGGTATTATTAATGATTTCTTGCTCCTTAATTTGGTGGCGTTGAATTTCAATATAAAAATCATCTCCAAACAAATTGAGCCACCATTTAAATTCAATCTCTGCTTTTTCTTCGCTCTGTTTTAAAATGGTTTGTGGCACATAAGCACCAATACAACAGGTGGTAGCAATCAGTCCCTCATGGTATTTTTCAATCAATTCTTTGTCAATCCGTGGATACTTACTGTACATCCCTTCAATATATCCTAGGGAGGTAAGCTTTACCAGATTCTGGTATCCGATTTTATTTTTAGCCAATAATACTTGGTGAAATCTTTCGTCTTTAACTTCTTTGGTAAAAGATTTGGCATGGCGATTTTTTACCACATAAAACTCACAACCAACAATGGGCTTTACAATAGGTTCTAGTATATCTTTTCCGTGTTCATCTTTGCCCACTATTTTGGTATGTTTCCAGGCTTGACTCACAAAGTCAAAAGCACCAAACATATTACCGTGATCAGTAATGGCAAGGGCGGGCATTTGATTGGCCACTGCTTTTTTATACAGCCCATCAATAGGGGCAGCACCATCGAGCAGGGAATATTGAGTATGAACGTGTAAATGGGAGAATTGGCACATAGCTGGTGCAAAGTTCGTTAATTGTAAGAGCCCATCAAAGAGGCAATTTTCCACATTAGCCCAAAGCGCTTAAATTGCAGCCCATATGAAATGAGCCATAACAAGAATTTGTTACCAACCGAAATGTTAATTTGCAAATTCCATGGCTTGTCCCGATTACTCGGGATGGCAAATGAAATCAATAAAAATTAACTCATGAAAATGAACTCAGATATATTATTGTTGTTGTTGGGTATTGCTGTAATGACCAGTTGTAAGTCCATCCGTAAAGTTGCCAGCACCGATTACAGCGGTTCTGTGGCTGCAACCCAAAAAATGGGAGGAAAGAAAAGGCAATTCATTAATGGAATTGAAGTAACGTTGGGAACAGTAACCACTACAAAGCAGAAAACCACCACTGCTGGTAGTACAGGTGTAAAAAAAATGGCGAAGCCCGTAAGTGCATCCAAGACAGATGTGGAGAAAGCCAACTGGCTGCAAATAAAGTATGCAGTACTAGTCGATATACCGGCAGAAAATCTCAATAATATTCCATTGCTCGAACTGATTGACCAATGGTGGGGAACCCGCTACTGTATTGGTGGCAGCAGCAGTAATTGTATTGACTGCTCCGGATTTACGCAAGTAGTAATGCGAGAGATTTTCGAGTTAACACTGCCACGTACTGCACAGGAGCAGTATAACCTGATGCAACGCATAGAGATTGAAGATTTAAGGGAGGGTGATCTGGTATTTTTCAATACCAGCGGAAGGGGTATTTCCCATGTAGGTGTTTATTTGCAAAACAATAAGTTTGTGCACGCGTCTACCTCACAAGGGGTAACCATTACCGATTTAGGTGATAAATACTGGAGCCCAAAATTTAGGGGCGGTGGCAGAAAGCGGGATTGAGGGTAGGAGTGGAGCTTTGAATTTAATTTATGGATGCTTGCTAAAATCCAGTTCAAAAAATTTTGCTTCTTCGTATGGATTGTGACGATAAGCAGGAATTTCAATAAAGCCATTATCAGTGTAGAGTTTTATAGCAGATTTCATAAAGCCAGCCGTATCTAGTTTGATACAACTATAATTCAATTTTTTTGCTGCCTGAATACAATTGGTGAGTAAAATTTCACCAATACCCAACCCTCTACTACTGGGTTGTACAAACATTCTTTTCACTTCACATTCATGGTTGCTGAATCTTTTTATTCCAGCAACGCCAACAGGGTTATTGTTGTTGAATACAATAAAGAGTGCGCCATTGGAATCGCCATAAGTTGTAGGCATAGTGGCTAATTCGGCATCAAAATTTTGGAATGACAAATCAATACCCAGCCAAGCCGTGTATTCCAATATAAGTGCTTTAGCAACTAAAAAATCTGCTGTACTTTGAGCTTGTTTTATTTCGATGGTATTGTTCATTCCTTAGTTTTAAAATCAATAAGAAAAGCTTTTAAAGGCAGTCCAATAGTATCTCTAAACCTTTCTGAAATAAGCGATTGGTGGCGTTTTTGGGGTTCTAGTTGCACTTCAAAACTAAACGATTTTTTATCTTCGCTAAACCCCAATACTTTTTTTACCATCAGTATATTATTTTCTCCCAACGGACCATATTCAAAACCTCGGGTGTTGATATTCATTGGCTGGGAAAAATAAAGGGTGATGATTTTGGTTGCGGGATCTACAATTTGACTGCCATTTTCAAATTGTTTTATACCAACCAATTTTGGTCGTTCATGCTCGAATTGTGTTTTATAAAAAGAAAGTGATTTTTCAAAAAAACTCGCTTTTTCTACAAAGTCAATTAAAGCAGTTTCCTTGTTATAATTTAGTTCAATCATTTCTTGAATGGCCAACTTTTTATTGCTCGATTCAATATAGTATTTTTCGCAAATAGCATATCCAATATAGTAGGCCAGATCCCTCATTTTAAATGGATTGTTGGCATTGTTCCAAATCCAGTTGTACAAATACGGTGAAAACATTTCTTTTTCAAAAGCTTTTTTAAGCTGGTTGGTATGGCTTTTTCCAAACTGTATTTGCGGGTTGGGCGACTTGATTTTTAAGGCTATTTCTGCAATAAATTCAGCAGCACCTTCTAACACTGTTTGAGCCAATAAGCTGTTTCCTACAGTTGTTTTCTGTTGTGTATGAATGTATTCGTGTGTATTTAAAAAGGTTAAATTATCAATAGGATTGGTGTTGAAATAAATGGGCAAATGCGGAAAATCTTTTTCAATTTCTTTTGTAATTACTTTGTCATTAGCCATAGCCAATTCACTGCCAATTAAAACTTTATCCCCTAGGGTAGTACCATTGCTCCATAAAGCCCCGATGGTGAAATATATTTTAGCAGGCTTTAGAGCGGGGTATATTCTTTTAAGCTGTTTAATTCCTGTTTCTATTTCGTAGGCATAACCATTTACTTTGAGCGTATTATTTCGAATAGAATTCCAAAAATCTGGGTACTGGTTGATGGCACTAATATACGAAATTGGGGTGTACTCTTTCACTTCCATAATAGCCGCTAGGCCCTGAGTACCTTTGTTGATAAATAGCGTTTTAATGAGTTCGATTTGTTGGAGGCTGTCTTTGGTTTGCTTTATTTGGTCATAAGCATTCCAGAAATTGGGAATATCTTCCGTAATAACAATTTTCTGTTTCTGAGCAAAACTATTTGTAGCAATAAAAGCTAAGAATAACAAAAATAATTTGTTCATATACACGGTTTATTGTATTTTAATAATCAGTTCTGCATCAAATATACACCCAAAGTATATTTTTTTAAGTGGCGTATTATGGGTGAAAATTATGTATACTTTTTTGGAGCCCAATTTGGAATTTACAAGTTTATTCATAAATTTGTAACCATTGTATAAGGTTAAATAACTTGGTTATGAGTGAATATCTATCACTATCGGAAGCTGCTAAGCTAATTGGCAAAAGTAAAGAAACACTTAGGCGGTGGGATAGGGAAGGCAAATTGACTGCCGTGCGTGAGCCTATGAGTAATTACCGGGTTTACCGCAAAGCAGAAGTTCAAACGCTATTTACTGATTTCATTAGTGGAGATAGCCAAGAAACAGTTTCCAATTTTGTTAAGTCCGAAAATGAATACCAAGTTTTAGAGCTTTTTGCAGGAGCAGGGGGGTTGGCTATTGGTATGGAAAAAGCTGGTTTAAAATGCGTGGCACTCAACGAAATTGACAAATGGGCATGTAAAACCTTACGTCAAAATCGTCCAAATTGGAAAGTCTTGGAAGGGGATATTAAAACATTTGATTTTTCTGAATACCATAATAAAGTTCAGGTTGTAACTGGGGGCTTCCCTTGTCAAGCGTTTAGTTATGCGAGCAAAAAATTAGGCTTAGCGGATGCAAGAGGGACTCTTTTTTATGAATTTGCAAGACTAGTAAAAGAAGTAAACCCACCAATTTGTATTGGTGAGAATATTCGTGGATTATTGAGTTATGAAAATGGAAAACATTACAGGTGGTGCCCCGAAAAGGTTATTAGCGTGATTTACCACTGAAAATTCAAAAAGAATTCATGGGTGGGAGTTTTCATCTTGGCGGTGGAAAAACGGGTATTGCAAGAAGAATTGGTTGGGATGAACCTTGTTTAACGCTTACCTGTAGCCCTGCACAAAAACAAACCGAACGTTGCCATCCCGATGAAACTCGTCCCTTTACTATTCGTGAATATGCCAGAATTCAAACCTTTCCTGATGATTGGAAATTTGAAGGTTCTATTGCGCAACAATACAAGCAAATTGGAAATGCCGTTCCTGTTAATTTGGGTAGAGAAGTGGGCTATTCGATTGTGAATTTTTTGAACAAATATTACAGCTTATTAAAATCCAAATAATAGCTGTAATTCTCAAAAGTGATTTGGTCTAAAATGCTGCGTCCAGAAATTTTATTAGCGAATTTTATTTCATCAATTGCTGAATTTTCTATGTTTCCCCCCATTTTAATTCCCGCCCTTTCCAATCCTCAGTTTAAATATTTGGTACAACTGTGCAGCATCGGGGGTAAGCTTTAATTTGAATATGGCCGCTATCATTATACTAGAGAAAATAACCGATCTGCCAATCATTGCCCACCATCCTATTACTCCCCTGAATAAAAAATAACTGGTTGCAAATGCAAGCATAGTAACCATTATAGCCCACAATGTTTTTAAATCAAAAGGTTGCATATTGAATTTTCGCCGTAAAAATTCATACCGAATAAAATTATATACCCCATATGCTGCCAGCTCCGCAAACGCAGATCCAATAATTCCATAATGCTTAATCAGGTAATAGGTGAGGGGTAACCTTAAAATTAATAATATTACGCCACTGAAAAAGTCGAAACGCCAAAAAGTAGATGTATTGATAACCATCGCATTCAGCCCTGTTCCGGCATCAATTATTCTTACCATTCCTAAAACAAAAATAGTATTCAACCCTGCTGAGTATTCCTGCTGTACATCAAATACCTGAATTGCATCCGCTATATTCAACCATAAATTTCCAAATATTACCAATGCCATCAACAACAAATTAATACAAGATCTTTTATAAATACGGCGAATCTCTGGAAGATTTTTATCCTTCCACGCACGCGATAATACACCCGCAGAAACGGCTACAATACTTCTCTGTGGCACTTGTAAAAGATTGGCCGCATACTGCGCCAACGCAAAAACACCCACCACAGCAAGCCCCTGAAATTTGGCTATGATAAAACTATCAATGGTTGCAGCAATGGATGCTATTACTGTACCACTGTATATTAAAACTTGCATTGCAAGCATTTTTTTCCAGAACTTTTTGGTAACCCGGCTCACAATTGCAGGAAAAAATAGTGCACCCTCTTTGTATAAATAGGCTGCTAATATTATAAAAATGATAATATATAAAAAAGCAAACCCATAAATAAATGAATCAAAACTAATAAGCTTTGCATAAAACAGTAGAATAAACACCAGCGTAATAATTCTTAAGACTGTTTCTTTTAAAAAACTAGAAACAACCGTTTTATTCACCGCCCAGCACAAACCCTCTAATACATTAAAAAAAAGCATACCTAGGGTGAACGGAAATAACCAATAATAATACTTGACAATCAACTCAGACTTCTGATAAAATTGGGCTACAAAAATGGGGCGAAAATACCAGCCTGCAATAATCACCAATAAAAGTCCAATTCCCGCTGCCAACATTGCCCACGTTATTAAATCTATGCGGTGTTTTTCTAAATTATCTTTATAGTAGGGATAAAATTTATAAATAACTGGCACCACACCCAGTGTGCCAAATGCAGCCATATTCTGGGCAAAATCAAAAAAAATTCGTGTAATACCAAACTGCTCCGAAGTAAATAGCCCATTTTTTACATAGAAATAAGTATTGAGCGCACCTATTATAAAGCCAATATAGACCAGTATACTTGAAATGATGGTTTGTTTCCTAATGGTTCCCATGCTGCTTAATTCATTATCATCGAGGTTTATTTCTCTTCTGGTACTCCTGCAAATCTAGTTTACTAAATCATTTATTCATAGAAGCTGTTTGAGTTATTTTTTTATTCATGCCTTAAAAGTAGGATATTCGAGTGCATGTTGAGTTCATATCCCTTTAAACAATTGCAAAAAAAATACCCTCTTTTATTGATCGGTGTGATTGCTGTATTTACTGCTTGCGAACAGAAACAATATTCGAATAAACAGGTTTTTTATTACAATGAAACCAGTGGCATAGCCACACTAGATCCCGCATTTGCTAAAAACCAATCCATCATGTGGGTGGTTCACCAGCTCTACAGCACTTTGGTTGAAATTGATTCCAACCTACAAGTAATTCCATCTGTGGCTAAAAGCTGGGATATTAGTAGTGATCGGTTGACCTATACTTTTCATTTACGCAGTGATGTTTTTTTTCACCCGCACCCGTTGTTTAAAAATGGAAAAGGCAGAAGGGTAGTAGCAGCCGATATTGTTTACAGCCTCAACAGAATTAGAGACCCATTGGTGGCTAGCAGCGGGGCATGGATTTTTAACAATAGAGTAGCCAATGCTGGTTTTATTGCATTAAATGATAGCACCCTAGAAGTAAGACTGATACGTGCTTTTCAACCCATTCTTGGAATATTAAGCATGCAATATTGCAGCATTGTACCCAAAGAAATAGTTGAATATTATGGCAAAGATTTTCGCAACAATCCCTGTGGTTCTGGTCCCTTTCAATTTATTTCTTGGGAGGAAGGAGAGTCGCTTGTTATGCATAAAAATAACGACTACTGGGAAAAAGATAAAAGCGGTAAAAAACTGCCTTATTTAGACGCTGTTAAAGTGAGTTTTTATGATAATAAAGCGACTGAATTCTTACAGTTCCAGCAAAAAAAACTGAGCTTTATCAATGATATTGACCCTTCATTTAAAGATGAAATCCTAACCAAAAAAGGCGTTTTACACACCGAATGGACGCACCAACTGGTGCTGAAAAAACACCCTTACCTGAATATAGAATATATGGGTATTTTGGTAGATGAAACCAATAAGCTGGTGAAAAATTCGCCCACCAACAACAAGTTGATACGCCAAGCCATGAACTATGCCATCAATCGCAGACAATTGATGATGTATATGCGCAATTCAATCGGCATTGCCGCAGAAGCTGGTTTTGTTCCGGGGGGACTTCCCTCTAACAATACCGGCACCGTTAAAGGTTATACTTATCAACCCGATAAGGCCAGGGCATTACTGAAACAGGCGCAATACATTGCAGGCAACACAGCACCTATTAAATTACTTACCATTGCTATTTATACAGATATTGCCAGTTTTATTGCGCGCCAGTTAGAAGAAGTAGGCATTAAAGTTCAGGTGGAAGTGGTTCAGAAAAGTCTGTTATTAGAACAAACTGCAAAATCACAAGCTTTATTCTTTAGAGGAAGCTGGATTGCCGATTATCCCGACGCGGAGAATTATATGGCCATGTTTTACAGCAAGAACCCCGCGCCTCCCAACTATACCCGTTACAAAAACCCTGCTTTTGACATTTTATATGAGGCTGCACTAAAAGAGACCAACGATTCTGTGCGATACAGCCTATACCGTAGAATGGATCAGATGGTAATGGATGATGCCCCCGTAATACCTATTTGGTATGATGTTGTTTTTCATTTGGTACAGCCCAATTTAGTAGGGTTTGAGCCCAATGCACTCAATTTGCTTGAATTACGCCACGCATCAACCACCAAATAATGAATGCCTAATGCTTTAATTTGGCTTTGAATACTTTCTCAAATTTCTCCAACTTAGGCGCAATTACAAAACGGCAATATCCTTGATTTTGGTTGCCATTGTAGTAATTCTGGTGGTAGTTTTCTGCTGGATAAAAATTTTTCAATGGCTCTATAATAGTTATAATGGGGTTAGCCCACGCACCACTTTTATCTAGTTCAGCCTTATACTGATTGGCTTTTTCTTTCTGCTCCGCATTGTGGTAATAGATAGCACTGCGGTACTGAGGTCCTACATCATTGCCTTGACGATCCATAGTGGTGGGATCGTGCGTTTTCCAAAATACTTCCAGCAGCTCATCATAAGTTACTTTAGCAGGATCGTACACAATTCTACACAATTCAATATGCCCCGTATTTTTATCACAAACCTGCTCATAAGTAGGGTTTTCTACATGACCGCCACCATATCCACTCAAAACTTGCAATACCCCATCTATCCGTTGAAAAAAAGCCTCTGTACACCAGAAACATCCTTCGCCAAATGTGGCAGTATCGGTCTTTAATCCTTCGGGAATTGGTGCCATTGTATTGTTACTCATTGGTTCATTTTTTGGTTTCTCTGGTGCTGCGCAACAGAACTGAAATAGACTGAGGAAGAGAAAAAATAAATACTTTTTTTGCATAATTGCTTTTGTATAAACTACGATATAACAGTACAAACAGTTTGGTATTTTTGTTTATTTAAGGATTTTTTTATACCAAAACAAGGTGTTTTAACGCTTGTAGATGGTAGATAGTCAAAATTAAGTTAAATTCGTTTTACCGTACAATTATGAGTTTTCAATCGCAATTTTGGAAATATATGTCGCTCCGTATGGAGTCGCTGCTGCTGGGGATGCCCTTGTTGCTGTTTTTTCTATTGTATTACTTCTACGACTCATTAAGCATTGATCCATACTTTGGTGTTTCGGTTCCATTTATACTGAGCACCAATATTCTTATTTTTCACATCCCTTTTTTCTTAATCCCTTACCTTATGCATCGGTTTATGCGAGATCAAGATAAGGGGCATTTTGCAGTTAATTTTCTCCACGTACTACTGTCTGTCTTCTTACTTTTCTCCCTTATGTTTACCTACCAAGTGGTTCAACCCGCATCGCCACAAGTGGGTACTCCCATTTTTGACTTCCCAGAAAATAAATTATGGATGGAAGCTACAATGGCTACCTATGTTATTTTGTGTGCACAGGTAATATTGCAACTGGCATTTTCACTTTATTCACTTACTGTACTTTTTCCGAGCAAACAAAAAACACCCGTTCCCAGTTATTCCTTTCAATAAAGCAACCCAGCTGCTTACCTTTGCAAGCAATTGAAATGAACTGCATATGCGTTTATACCCGGAATCGGCCTCCTCACAACTGGAATTTGATACTGTAAAAAACTTGTTGGCCTCCTTGTGCAGAACAGATTATTCTAAGAAAAAATGTGCTGAACTTCGTATTCATACTAGAAAAGATTTTATTTATCGGGAACTAAGGCAGAGCTATGAGTTAAAGCTTATCTTACAACAACAGCAATATTTTCCCAACGATTTTACCCTCAATATCAGTAAAGACATCAAGTTATTGTCCATCCCCGGTGCGCTGCTTACCGGAGAGCAATGGCTGCTGATTAAAAAACTTACCGAAAGTATCGGGACTATTTTTAGATGGTTTGATCAGGAGCGGAGGCTGGCATTTCCAGCGCTTGCAGAAGTACTAAGCAATAGCTACTATGAAAAAGCAATCGTTGAAATGATTGATGAAGTACTGGATGAAGCAGGAGTAGTGAAAGACAATGCGTCTGCCGACCTACAGAAAATAAGGATGAGCCTTTATAAACGGAGGAATGAATTGCGGCGGATGTTTGAGAAAGTAATTCAGAAAATGGCCAAAGCAGGTTATACTGCCGATATTGATGAAAGTTTCAGCAACGGCAGAAGGGTAGTAGCAGTATTTTCCGAACACAAACGACAAGTGAAGGGCATTCTTCACGGTGAAAGTGATAGCCGCAAAACTGCTTTTATTGAACCTGAAGAAACCATTGAACTCAATAACGAAGTATTTGCGTTGGAAAATGAAGAACTGCGTGAAGTGCAAAAAATATTAAGAGCCCTTACTGCCAGAATGATGGTGTATGCACCGCTGTTGGATTCTTATTTGCACATGATTGGCGAATACGATTTTATTAAAGCAAAAGGCCAGCTTGCCCTAAATATGAATGCCAACCTACCCGAATTGGCCGATAAAGCACAGGTATTATTGGTAGATGCTTATCACCCGCTACTGTATTTATATAATAAGGAATCGGGTAAGAAAACGATTCCTGTTACCATTTCATTGGATGATAAAAGCAGAATACTAGTGATTAGCGGCCCGAATGCAGGCGGCAAAACCGTAACCATGAAAACCATTGGACTCAACCAGATGATGCTACAAAGTGGGTTGTTGGTACCAATGAGCCCACTCTCGCAAATGGGTATTTTTAAGCAACTTTATATTCATATTGGAGATACGCAGAGTTTACAATTTGAGTTGAGTACTTATTCCAGTCACTTACTTCATATGAAGCATTTTATGGAGAATGCAAATGGTAAAACCTTATTTTTCATAGATGAATTGGGAAGTGGATCCGACCCTAATTTGGGTGGTGCATTTGCAGAAGTAATTATGGAAGAGTTGGGACGAAGGCATGCTTATGGCGTAGTAACCACACACTATCTTAATTTAAAAGTGATGGCCAATCATACCCAAGGAATTATTAATGGAGCCATGCAGTTTGATGAGTTGAACCTGCAACCCATGTATAAACTAATTATTGGCAAGCCTGGAAGCTCCTATACTTTTGCCATTGCAGAAAGAATTGGTCTTCCCAAGCATCTTATTAACCGGGCAAGAAATCTGGTAGAAGAAGATCATTTTAAGTTAGATCGATTGTTAAACAGGACAGAGCAGGACTTACAGTATTTAGAAAAAGAAAAAAAAGAGCTCCACAGCGCATTGAAAGAAAACGAGAAGTTGAAAAAAGAAATGGAGCAGGTGATGAATAAAGAAAAGCATCGCCAACAGGTTGAACTGCTTAAAAACCAACACTTGGTTACCGAAGACAGGTTGGTGTATTTGAAAGATATGGAGCGGAAGCTAAAACAGATAGTGCTGGACTGGAAGAAGAGCGACAATAAACAAGAAGTAGTAAAGAATCTTCAGAACCTACTCTTTAATCAGAAGGAAACGATTGTGGTGAATAAGCTGGCGAAAAAAGTAGACAAGCAGTATAAAGAACTCAATCAACCCATACAAATAGGCAGTTTGGTTAAACTCAAGAAAAACTATCAAGTAGGGGAGGTAAAAGAAATTCGTGGAAAAAGAGCCATCGTTATGATTGGTTCATTACCCATCAATGTTGAAATTACAGATTTAATAACCGTGGAGAAATTACCAGAAAAAGTGTAGTCCAGCATTTTCTTGAATAGTTTATTAGTATTTTCACGCATAGAATGCCATTATTAAAGTCAACCTTTTTAGCCCTGATATTGATTGTTCAATTACAATCCAATGCACAGCTTTGTACAGGAAGTTTGGGTAATCCAGTGGTAAATATTACATTCGGTAATGGCAGTACTCTTGCTGAAGCCTTAAAGAAAGGGGTGACTAATCTGGTATATGTTTCTTCATCATGCCCAATTGATACCACTTATACTATAACAAATTTAACAACTTCTTGTTTTGGGTCTGCATGGCATACTGTTTCTGAAGATCATACCAAAGATTTTAAGGGCAGGTATATGTTGATTAATGCACGAAATACCCCGGATGACTTTTATATTGATACCATTTCAGGACTCTGTGGAAATACTACTTATGAATTTGGCGCATGGATAGCCAATGTATTAAAACCAGCTAGCTGTGGTGGCGGTGGGGTTAAACCTGATCTTACTTTTTCCATAGAAACTACAAATGGAAACGTACTTAAAACTTACAATACGCAGGGTATTCAAGAATCTGCTCAATTAACTTGGAAGCAGTACGGATTTCTGTTTAAACCCGATATCAATACCACCGCTATCGTATTAAGGATTAGGAATAATGCAGGAATTGGGTGTGGCAATGATTTGGCCATAGATGATATTACATTTAGGCCCTGTGGGCCAGCCATTGTTACCCAAGTTCAAAATAACAGTGTTACTTTATTAAATATTTGCATGGCCAATCAAGTGCCGTTGCAATTCAGTACCACAGTGGGGACTGGATTTCTGAGTCCCTTTTTTCAGTGGCAGTCCAGCATAGATACGGGTAAAACATGGGTCAATATCAATGGGGCTGGCAGTACTGATTATTTGCGCCAGCCAACTGGTATAGGCTCATTTAAATATCGGATGCAGGTGGGAGAATCTGCCAACTTAGCCAATAGTGATTGTAGGGTTGTTTCATCAGAAATCACCCTTAATTTATTTCCCATGCCACCCTCAAATGCTACAAAAAATATAGTACAATGTAGGGGCGGATTGGTAGAGTTTACCGCAGCAAAGGGATCAGATCCCTTGTTGCAATATACTTGGAAAGGCCCGAATAATTTTAGTGCAGCAATTCAGAATCCAGCTTTTAAATCGATCCATATAACAGACGAAGGCCAATATTTGGTCGCTATTAAAACCGCAGCTGGGTGTACTACTACTGATACCATCAATCTAAAAGTATTTAATGCTATCAACGGAAAACTAAGTGGAAATTCGTTGATCTGTTTTGGAGAATCTACACCACTGGTAGCGAGTGGATCCACCCATTATACTTGGGTACCCGCTACTGGATTATCTGCAACAAATACAGCATCGGTAATTGCAAAACCAATAGATACTACACAATACTATGTGTTAATAGGAGATGGAACGGGCTGCTCAGATTCCATATCAGTAACCATAAAAGTTGTTAAGCCACCACTTGTAAATGCGGGTACTGATAAGCGTATATTAGCTGGAAATTCTATTAATTTATTAGGGAGTATAAGCGGACAATATCAATCGTACCGATGGACACCCAGCTTTGCTATGATTAATGCAAATAGTTTAACTCCTACAGTCACACCCTCACAAACCACTTCTTATGAGCTAAGAGCGGTGGGATCAGCATCCTGCGGTGAGGTAAAAGATACGGTAAATATTATTGTGTTCATAAAAACTGAACCACCCAATGCATTCTCGCCCAATGGAGATGGCGTGAATGATTTATGGGTGATTCCAGGGTTGGAATTGTATCCAAATGCAGCACTAACAGTATTCAATAGAGCTGGAATGGTTGTGTATCAATCTAAGCCATATAGCAGCTCTTGGAATGGAACTTTTAAAGGGAATGCGCTGCCTGTCGGCACTTATTATTATATTATAGAACGTGGAATGGGTTTTGAAGTATTGAGTGGATCCATTCAGTTGATTCGATAATTTTGTATTTTATTCACTCAAATTCATTGTTTATGATTATAGATCAAATTTCTCAACTGCAATCTTATTCCGCATTGCATCCAAGATTTGCAGAAGCCATGAATTTTATTTTGAGTACAGATCTTGAAAAGTTAGAAATAGGAGAGACCAAGGTGGATGGCGAAAATATTAGGGCTATAATTATGGAGGGCGACCAAGATCCTGATGCTTTATTAAATGATGGATTTGAGTGTCACAATGCCCATATTGATATACAGGTATGTATACGGGGTAAAGAAAGGGTGGGGTGGAAGAGCCGCCACGAGTGTATTCACCCGAAAGACAATTACGACACCGTGCGAGATGTATTGTTTATGGGTGATGCACCAACACTATTTTTTGAGCTGAAAGAAGGCATGTTTGGAATTTATTTCCCTACCGATGTACACGCGCCAATGATTGGTGATGGAAGCATTCGAAAGCTGGTGATGAAAGTACTGGTATAAATAGTTTTAAATAATTTTGGAATAAAAAACCCTAGACCTTACTTTTGCCGCGGAGAGCTGGCAGAGTGGTCGATTGCGGCAGTCTTGAAAACTGTTGACTGTTACAGGTCCTGGGGTTCGAATCCCTAGCTCTCCGCAGAAAACCCAAAAAACTCAATGTTTATAAGGGTTTCAGCAAAACAACTGGTCTACGAAAGTCTTTTCATAGACCAGTTTTATTAAATCTACTCATGATTTCAGTGTAAAAATTGAATTATGAGAAAAAAGAACTTTTGCCTACCCTGTACCCCCTTAATCTCGACACGTGTAGGAACTGGTTCATCCAGTACAGAGATGTTAATGGCCGAATTCTTAAAAAGTACGGTGACCTAAACAAAATTGAATCTGTTTCAGACCGTCTGAAGGAAGCAAAAAAAATGATTGATGATATCATTCGCCCTCAGGAGGTAAGATGAAAAAAAATCATCTCACTATAAGCAAACCCTTTACTATTAAATATTTCAGCCTACTGTAGTAATGTAGTAAGATGATTTCAATATAATTTCAATTATTATAGTATTTCATAAAAATTACTCCCATGGCCATTGATTCGACCATTGAACAACAAACCTTCACTCCTGGGAATAAAAAAAAGGGCACCAGACCCTTTGAATGAAGTAGTAATACAAACAACGTTAAAACATACCAAATAAGCCGCCGCCACGCCTTTTAGGGGTTACACTGTGTTCAAGTAGTTTAAGCCCTGGTATATACCCAAAATCCTTTGTATTGCAGGTTGCTAAATGAATTGAATAGTGAATTGCAGTTGCGGCAATAATACTATCATATATTTCAGCATTGTTGCTTAAGTAATGGTTTTTAATAATGTTCAGTGATTTTTCTGAAATAGATTCATTTATATGAACAATAGGAATATTGGCTGCCATTTTGATGGCTTTTGCCAAATCTCTTTTATCACGGCATGCCCTTATTATTTGAGCCATAACAACAGATGGCAATGCTATAAAGTCGCTTCTGTGTACATTAATTACAGCCAATGCACTTTCGTTGCCAGAAAAGTATTCAAATGCAAAATCGGTATCTAGTAGTATTACTTTGACTTCCATGAGTTTATCTTATGGGCTTTAATATCAATATTTTGGAATAATTCGGTAAAAAACTTGCCAAATTTTTCAACCGATTTTCTGTGTTTTTCTGATCCAATTTTAGCAACTCTTTGAACCAACTCTTGATGTGGGGTTGTTTTTTTTGCCGCCTGTTTAGTCCGTTCCATTGATATTCTTTTTATAAAGATATGCATTTAATTAAACACCATTTTGTTGCCGCCAAATACGGCTAATCTGATCAATAACGGACGGTGTGGTTACTTCATAGTAGGTTCTATTGATCTGTTCTTTGTAAGTTCCGTTATCATTGATATACACCCGTCCGTTCAGGTATATATCATTAATTAACATTGCATATTGGGTTTGTTGTGGCTCAATATCTGCAAATAAAGTGGGTTGAGTGTACATTGGTTTTCTAACTCCTTTTATCATTGCTGTAAATTTTAGGGTGTATAAATAATTTGAAGTGAATTGCAGCCCTCATTTAGGGCCATAAATAAATCATCAATATCATTGTAGTCCATTCGGTAACTTCCGTCCAGCATCCAGCTGATGGAGTAGATTTCACCGCGTACAAATGCTACAGATCTTACCAGTGCCTTTTCAAGTAATTTAATTTCTGTTTCTGTATCCCAAGTAACTGTAATGGTTATTTTGTTCATACCGCATATTTATTTAGTGTGGCATTGCCGCCGGCAGTATTCAAGTGTACATTCCAGCAGTTGGTAGGAATATTACCCATAAATGGCAACCTTATTTTTTTATTGGTAAATCCCAACTGCTTTAGTGCCTTTCCAACATTTATATTACTAATGCTTTTATTATTTGTTTCTGCACTT
Organism: Sphingobacteriia bacterium; assembly: GCA_004294135.1. Lineage (GTDB taxonomy): Bacteria > Bacteroidota > Bacteroidia > Chitinophagales > Chitinophagaceae > Sediminibacterium. Next base: position 89,296 of record RDZY01000007.1, on the reverse strand, counting down.
ATATAATCTCTTAATATAGATGCTGGCACTTGGTGGGTTACTGGCTCTGTTTCTGTTGGTACCGACAAGAATTGTATTACTTGCTCATGCTCATAGGTTACGTTAATAAATTCCTTATTGCTATTCTCTAGCTCTACTTGATCTAATTTTGTGACCCAGTATTCAAAACTGCCACTCCTAAACAAATGCAATGCCTCAGCCCATACGTCATCAATATTTATTACTTTCAACTTCAATAAATTAATATGCGTAACCCTGAACGACGGAAAACGGCGGCTACCTGTGGCATCTGCAATAAAGTCATCATCATTAAGCGATGCTAAAAAGTTGCCTATTCTCTTACTGCTGGCTTCAAGCCGTCCGTAGGGTTTGCGGCCTTTTACATTTGGAAGCGTAATAAGGGTTTTTAGTTTGTTGGCATCTTTTGCGTAAAGCCCTTTCAACTGTTCTTCTACATTTATAATAAAGTATTCACTCAGTTTAAATGTAGTACCCTTATCATCTAAATCTAAATTACCAGTAAACATATATTCCATCAGGTCTTTTGGTAAAAAGTGGTTAAACAGTGTTGTCTTACCCAATCCTTGACCACCCACCAGGGTTAGGCACATTTGGTTTTGACAGCCAGCAGGAGTAAAGTAGTTTGCCACGCTTGCCACAAACCATTTCTTAAGGTAGCGAACAAACATGTCTTGATTGGTAGTAGTAACAATAGCGGCCAGCTTGTCAATGGCTCCTTTGGGGTTTTTTTTACCAATTTTATCAAAGTACTCACGAAGTGGATCATGGTTACCCGGGTTAAAATCACTCATTAAAACTCTTGCGACTTCTTGCGCTGAACATTTTTTACGGGATGCAATTTCTCTTATCATTGATATAGTGTTTAGTGATGAATCGTTTAATTCTCTAAATTCTTTTTCTGACGTCTGTTTGAATGATATTTTTTCCTTGACGACGTCTCTTTTAAAATCGTACATGATAAAAAGCCAGTCCATTAGCAACTGTAATGGAGAATATTCATGGTGTTCGCCTTTCTCTTTCTTAGCCATTACTAATAAATGTTTTTGGTTAAAGATTCTTGAATGTTTTGTAGCAGCTCAATTACTTCTAAATGACGCTCGGTATCACCCACAGGCATATCGCATATTCTTGTCCTGCTTTCAGGTTGGCTGTAGTTTAGTTGCTGCATTTGCTTTATGCTTGCTAACTCAGCTTCCATGGACATGATATAGTTGTGGGTACAGTCAATCAATTTTTCAACAGCAATAATTCTTTGCAACTGTTTTCCGTGCGCAACCTGCATGCCAGCAACTGCTTGATTGCGCTGTTGTGCTTCAACTATTTTTTTTGAGTAATTATCTGAATCACTCTTCCAAGCTTCAAGCGTTAGCGAAACGCTTTGCAGTGCACTATTATATATACCTGCCTGTAAGTGCATTAGCTAGAGAAATGTTTAACTAATGAATAGCCGCCTTTGGGAGATGAAGCTGATAGTTGAGATTTGCGGGTATCAACTTCTTTAAGAATTTGATTATAGAAATCTATTGCCTCGCTGCATAGGGTATCGTTTTTCTGCATAAAATGAATACCGCTTTCTATTTGATCTTTAAAACATACCAGTGCGTAGTACAGTACCGATTTTGTTTCTTCAGAGGAGATTGCATTGATATACAAGAAGCGTTGGGGGATAGAACTATTGTTTAAGAAGACGAAGCAAAATTTTCAGTTGCATTATTTTTATGGTGAGAATGAAAACGCAATCAGAACGCAGGTATGGTGTACGCTAATAGCTCAATTGCTATTAAGTGTTTTGCAACAAAAGGCCAAGGTAAAAAAAGCATTTTCAACGGTAGCGACCATGGTGCGGATTCATCTAGTGAGTATGTTAGATGTAAACGAACTATTACAAAACACAAAACGAACAAGGGCAGGAATAAAAAACAATAATAGTTCAACCTTGCCAAATTTGTTCGCTACCTAAAATGGGGGAGGTCTACTTTGAAAATAATATTAATAAACCAATAAAACCAAGGCTTCTAGCCCGTGAAATGGATGATATTCTATTTTACTCGGTTAGCAGTGATCTTTTATGTTATTTTTTGGTATTCAGTATGGAAAAAGCAAAATAGCATTTCACGATTCAACTATCTTTTTATCGAAAATACTCCCCCAGCCCTGCCACGAAATACGGCTTGTCCAACCCCAAAATACAGGGCTGTGGTACTCTTTGGTTAGCAAATACCAAAGAATAACTTGTTCATTTTTTGCGTTTATTAAGCTGACTATAAACTTTTTAAACCTTCCTCAATTGCCAGTATTCTAGTTTCTGAATCAGCTTGCTTTTTTCGCTCTAATACTATTACTTCTGGCTTGGCGTTTTGAACAAATTTTTCATTGCTGAGTTTTTTTATTACCGATGCTAAAAAGTTTTGCTCATAAGTTAAATCCTTCAGCAAACTAGCTTTCATTGCAGCAGTATCTAATTGCTTCTCTGATTCTATAAAAAATTTGTCCTGACCTATATTCACAATAATGGTATGGGCAATTGCAGTTGCTGTGTATCGGATCTCGCTCGCATTTACTTGTTTTATTAAAATGCTTTCAATGGCTTTATAACCAGTTTTGTCGTCGGTTTGTATATGCAGTACAATCGTATCTTTTGGTTTCAGTTGCTGCTTATTTCTCGCGTCTCGTAATGCGCTAATTACAGTTTTTAGTAAAGTACCCGCTGCTAGTATGGTTATATTGGTACTTGCCGCTTTTTGTTGTTGCTTCACACAAAGATCGTCCTGCTGATTACCGAGTAGGTGATATATTTCTTCGGTAATAAATGGCATGATCGGATGCAGTAATTCCATCAACTTTTCAAAAAAGTAAATGGTCTTTTGGTAAACTACTGCATCAACTGGCTGCTCAAAACCTGGCTTTACCCATTCTAAATACCAACTACAGAAATCATCCCAAATAAGAGAGTAAATAGTTTTAAGGGCTTCACTAAGTTTAAATTGAATCATCTGCGCTTCTACTTCTGCAACCGCTTCATTGAGGCGGTTCTCAAACCATTGAATAGCAAAATCAGATTCAACGTTTACTTTATTCACCAACCCTGGTCCACCTTCTACCGCCTCTGGTCCACTTTCTAAAACCGTCCTCGCTTCCCACATTTTCACCAACTTCAACGCATTCCATAGCTTATTATTAAAATTTCTTCCCTGTTCTAAAGCCGCTTCATCAAATAAAATATCATTACCAGCGGGTGATGCTATCAAAATGCCAAATCTTACTGCATCTGCACCATACTGTTCTATTAATCCGAGTAAATCGGGCGAATTACCCAAGCTCTTACTCATTTTTCTACCCAACTTATCTCTTACAATTCCGGTGAAATAAACATCTTTGAATGGTTTGGCTTGTTGGTATTCATAACCTGCCATAATCATTCTTGCTACCCAGAAAAAAATAATTTCTGGTGCTGTTACCAATGTGCTGGTAGGGTAGTAGTAGGCTGCTTCTTTATTGCCAGGATGCGACAATCCTTTGAACACTTCAAATGGCCATAACCAGCTAGAAAACCAAGTGTCCAAGCAGTCCTCATCTTGCCTTAAATCGGCTAACTGAAATATCGAGTCGGGGTATTGCTCTTGTAGTTGCGCCAATGCTTCTGCTGCTGTTTTGGCTACGGCAAATGATCCATCAGGGGCATACCAAGCGGGTATCTGATGTCCCCACCAAAGCTGTCGGCTGATGCACCAGTCTTTTATATTTTCCATCCAATGACGGTACAAATTCTTGAATTTGGCTGGGTGAAAATGAATTTCATCCTCCATTACCGCCGATAAAGCTGGTGCAGCTAACTGCTTCATACTTACCCACCATTGTAGGCTGAGTCTCGGCTCAACAACTGCATCTGTTCTTTCGCTGAAACCCATCTGATTCTGATATTCATCTATCTTTTCAATATGCCCAGCCGCTGCTAAATCCACTACAATTTTCTTGCGTACTTCAAAGCGATCTATGCCCGCATACCCAGTTGCTGCTTCACTCATGGTTCCATCATCATTCATGGTATCAATAATTTCCAAGTTGTATTTCTGCCCCAACTGGTAATCGTTCATATCATGTGCTGGTGTTACTTTTAATGCGCCTGTACCAAAATCAAGCGTTACATATTCATCGGGAATGATTTTAATTTTCCGGTTGATCAACGGCACATATGCGTATTTGCCATGCAAGTGTTTGTAGCGCTCATCGTTGGGGTTTACGCAGATAGCTGCATCACCCAATATTGTTTCTGGTCGCACTGTGGCGATGGTGATATAAGACACTTTGTATGGTAAACCGTGATCGGTAGAAGTAAGATCTGCTTCTAAAAAATACTTTATATAATAGAGCTTACTTTGTACTTCTTTGTAAATAACTTCCTCATCACTCAGCGCTGTCTTTGCTTTTACATCCCAATTTATCATCCGCTTGCCACGGTAAATATGTCCTTTCTTATAGAGATCTATAAATACATTCATCACCGAATTATAATAGTCCGGATCCATGGTAAAAGAAGTACGATTCCAGTCGAGACTGCACCCTATTTTCCGCAGTTGTTGCAAAATAATGCCGCCATATTTTTCTTTCCATTCCCATGCATACTCCAGAAATTCGCTTCTGGTTAACGATGATTTGGTAATGCCTCTTTCTCGCAACATGCTTACCACTTTGGCTTCTGTTGCAATAGAAGCGTGATCGGTACCTGGAACCCAACATGCATTTTTTCCTTGCATGCGCGCGCGTCGCACTAGAATATCCTGAATGGTATTATTGAGGCAATGACCCATATGTAAAATTCCAGTTACATTGGGTGGGGGAATAACTACGGTATAAGATTCGCGACCATCTGGTTTACTAGAAAAATAATCTTTTTCAATCCAGTATTCGTACCACTTAGATTCTATTTCGTTTGGGATATAGTTCTTGCTCAGTTCCATTTTGTTGCCCATAATAGGCGGTTTGGCTTTATTGATAAAGCAGCAAATTTAAGGAATAGGAAGGAGCAATAAATAAAAGCTTATAATTTATGGTAGCGCATGAATGCAGTATTACCAGCTAGAAATAAGCTCGGTCTTTTCAGAAATGGACTCCGATATAGATGGTGCGGCAATTATGCATTCCAATTTTTCGAGTTCTTGATCCACATTTATTTTTTGGGAGAAGCAAATTTGCGTGGCTTTTTCCTGTACTTTTTTACGTAAAATCTTGGCCGCTTTTTCGGGCGTATCACAAGCAGAAATATTGAAAGCAAAAAATACCACCATCAAAATACGGAGAATGGTGTGGTGGTTTTGTAGGTTGATTTTGTTATGCATACAATACAATAACGTAGGTTGAAAAAAAATGTTACACCCTTAGGAGTAATTTTTTGACTATTAGTTGTAATGTAGCAGTATTTATTACAGTTATTATAAGTTTTTTTAGAATAATTTAACACCTCGCCACTCTAAGTAAGAAAGCAGCGCAATAAAAAAGAATAAAACAGCTACAATAGCAGCATTTCTCATATTTTCACTTAAAGTGAAATAATTTTTAGTTTGTTCCATACCAATCGGGGGATTAAGGTGGAAAATAAGGTTATATATTCGATTATTACCCTATTTTAGGGGCAGTTACAGCACCCTAAATAGGCAAAACAATCGAACCCTTACAAGATAAATAATATAAATGATATTTACTGTAGTAATTTATTAAAATGATGCGCTTTGCGGTAGTAGATATAGAAACAACAGGAGGTTTTCCACAGCAACACGGAATAACCGAAATTGCCATTGTTTTACACAATGGAACGGAAATAGAAGGTCGCTTTGAAAGCTTGGTTAACCCCTTTCAGCCCATTCCTCCTTTTATTGTAGGAATGACGGGTATCACCAATGCAATGGTAATGGCTGCGCCTTCCTTTGCCGAAATTGCTCCAAAGATCTTTCAATTACTCAGTAACAGGGTATTTGTTGCCCACAATGTAAATTTCGATTTTAGCTTTGTAAAACACCATCTTCAACAAAGTGGTTTTGATTTACAAACACTTAAACTTTGTACCATAAGACTTAGCCGCAAGGCTTTTCCGGGCTTCCCCAAGTATGGCTTGGGGCATCTCTGCCGGCAGCTTAATATCCCCATCCATAACCGCCACCGTGCGGGCGGAGATGCATTAGCCACCGCCGAAGTACTTGATTTGGTACTAAAAAACAATGGGGGTATTCTTATTAAAGAAATGCTGCAAAAAGAGCATAAAGAATATTTACTTCCCGCTAATTTGCCCAAACATTTTATCAACCAATTGCCTACCACCCCTGGCGTATACTATTTTCACAACAATAAAGGCAAAGTAGTTTATGTAGGCAAAGCTAAGAACCTGAAAAAAAGGGTGGTGAGTCATTTTTCGGGACTCGATATCAGCCGTAAACGGCAAGATTTTATTAGAGAGATTTATACGATCAGTCACGTTGACTGCCCCACTGAATTTATTGCTTCTATTTTTGAAAGTATTGAAATAAAGCGGCTATGGCCTGCCTATAATAAAAGTCAGAAAAAATACGAGCAAAATTGGGGTATCTATGCTTTTGAAGATGCTCGTGGATATTTGAGGCTGGCAATAGATAAAAAACACAAGCAGACCCAGCCCATTGTTGCTTTTTCTTTATTGGTAGATGCACATCGTGAGTTATGGCGACTGGTGAAATCATTTGAATTGCATCCATCACTTTGTTTTTTAGATAAAACCATACCCGATGAATTACCCGAAATAGAGCAGTACAATCGTCAAGTAAATCAAGCCCTCGCTTTTATTGCCGCAGAAAAAGAAAGCTTTATTATTCGTGAAAAAAAGATGGCAATTCTGGTAGAAAAAGGAAAATTCATTGGTATGGGGGAAGTAGATACCCCATTTTCGGAAGAACCACTGCACTCAGATCATTTTGAATCACTCAAATTGGTGGTTACTCCCTATGCCGAGAATGAAGTGATTAAGGGAATGATTCGAAAATATACGGAACGCTATCCTGCTAAGATTGTTAGAATTAGCTACTTTCGCAGCCCTTAAATTGAATAGATATATGTCTTTTGCCCCAATCATAGCTGCTAAGCTTGGCATTCGTGTTGCCCAAATAGAAACCGTATTAACCCTTTTGCAGGAAGGATCTACCATCCCTTTTATTGCTCGTTATCGGAAAGATAGTACGGGCAATTTAGACGAGGTACAGATACAACAGATACAAGATGAACAGAAAATAATTCAAGCATTTACCGAAAGAAAGGTTTTTATAGAGAAGACCATTGTGGAACAGGGCAAAATGACGGAAGAATTACAGGCAAGAATTAATACAGCAACCACTTTACTGGAACTGGAAGATATTTACCTGCCTTATAAAGTGAAGCGTAAAACCAAGGCAGTGGTAGCCAGAGAGAACGGATTAGACCCGCTTGCTAACTTTCTGTTGGAGCAAGGTATTGGCTCTGTTGAAACAGAAGCTGCCAAATATTTCAATGAAAAAATAACTACCATAGAAGAAGCACTGCAAGGTGCAAGGGATATTATTGCAGAAAATGTAAATGAAAATGCAGCTATACGCGCTAAGCTGCGCAAGATTTTTGAAGATCAAGCCAATTTACAAAGTAAAGTACTGGCAGATAAAGAAACGGAAGCCATCAAATACAAGGACTATTTTGATTTCTCTGAACCCATTCATAAAATTCCATCGCATCGGATTCTTGCCATACTCCGTGGTTTTTTAGAAGGGTTTCTGCGGATGAATATTGCGCCCATTGAAGAAGATGCTTTGTATGCTATTGAAGAAGCGTATATAAAGGGAATGAGTGCCACTTCAGATCAGCTCCGCAAAGCCATTAAAGACGCCTACCGTAGAATGTTACAACCGAGTTTAGAAACGGAGTGCAGAACAGCACTCAAGCAAAAAGCCGATGAGGACGCTATAAATGTATTTGCCGAAAATTTGCGACAGTTGCTATTGAGTGCCCCATTGGGTAGTAAGAAAGTGCTGGCCATTGATCCCGGTTACAGAACTGGTTGCAAAGTGGTTTGCCTTGACGAGAATGGGGAGCTTTTAAAGACCGATTTAATTTTTGTTCATGAAGCCAACCGACTTTACGATAGCGAATACAAAATCAAAGAGCTGGTTAAGCAATATGGTATTCAAGTTTTTGCAATTGGAGATGGAACTGCGGGCAGAGAAACCGAACAGTTTATAAAAAAGATGAACCTTGGATTACCTGTTTTTTTGGTGAATGAAGATGGCGCATCCGTATATTCTGCATCTGAAATAGCGAGGGCAGAATTTCCCGATTACGATATTACTGTGCGTGGCTCTGTTAGTATTGGAAGAAGGTTGATGGATCCTTTGGCTGAATTGGTTAAAATTGATCCCAAAAGTATTGGGGTAGGGCAGTACCAACACGATGTGAATCAGTTTAGGCTGAAAGAAAAACTAGATCAAACCGTTGTGAGTTGTGTGAATACAGTCGGGGTAAATCTCAATACTGCCAGTAAGCAATTACTCAGTTATGTAAGCGGAATTAATGAGTCGGTTGCAGAGAATATCATCAAACATAGAAAAGAATTGGGGAAATTTTCTTCTCGCAATGAATTGTTGAAAGTGCCTCGTTTGGGCGCTAAAGCTTATGAGCAGTGTGCAGGATTCTTACGCATCCCTGCTTCAACACATCCACTGGATGCAAGTGCTGTTCACCCCGAAGCTTATGCTATTGTAGAAAAAATGGCTGCTGATGTTCAATCCAGTGTAACCGCATTAATTGGGAATGAAAGTTTGTTGAAATTAATTGACACCAAAAAATATACAACCGATCAGATTGGGGTATTGGCATTGAATGATATTGTGAAAGAGTTACAGAAACCAGGCCTTGATCCTCGCAGTGAATTGGAACAGTTTGAGTATGCAAATATTTATAAAATGGAAGAAGTTACTGTCGGCCTAGTCCTTCCGGGGATGGTAACCAATCTCACCCGTTTTGGGGCTTTTATTGATATAGGCGTTAAGCAGGATGGGCTGGTGCATGTAAGTGAGATTGCCAATAAATATATCAGTGATCCGAGCGAAGTGCTAAAGCTAGGGCAGAAAGTGCAGGTGAAAGTATTGGAAATAGATTTGGTTCGGAAGCGCATTGCATTGTCAATTAAACAAACCGAGACTGCAATACCCACAAATGCAGTCAATACCAATTCAGGCAGGCGCTCACCTTCTGCTAATTTCAATGCTTCAAAACGAGCGAATGATCAGCCAGCGGATCTTAGCAATATGAATGTAAATGATGCTTTACAGGCACTGAAAAAAAAGTTTGGTAAATAGCTGTACCTTTCAACCACTTAAATAGCATGGAATTATGATTAAAATAATGATTATTGCTGGCATATTATTGTCGGAAATAGCAGCAGCACAAACCCCAGTAAATCCTATAATTAGTAAATACGGGACTGTATTTGAAGTGCCGTTTGCAGTTGCAAATACAGGTTCTAAATCAACTTATAAAATATTGGTCGATATAGTATCACTCAACGGATCTCCTTGTTGGGAAATTAATGAGTCGATCGATAATATTGCCCGAATCATTAACCTGCATTCATTGGCGGGTGTTTCAAAAGAAAAAATAAAACTGGCTGTTATTATTCACGGCCCTGCAATAATGACCATACTTAATAATGAAGCATACAAACAAAAATTTGGGGTAAGCAATCCAAACCTCCCTATTTTCACTGCTTTGAAAGAAGCGGGGGTTGAGTTATTTGTATGCGGACAAACCCTATTTAAAAGAAAGGTTGATTTGAAGGATATAGCACCAGAAATTTTACCTACTATTTCTGCCATTACTACCATTACCAATTATTCGGCTAAGGGATATACCCTACTAAAATATTGAGATTTTTTTTTGAACCACCATCACCGGTGCTTTCTGTATTCGCTATTTATTAAATTATGAACCAGACAATATTAAATAAAATCGGCATCACTGCATTGAACAGTATGCAGCTTGCAGCAAGGGAAGCGATTGTGCAACACAAACACGTATTGCTATTATCGCCCACTGGCTCTGGCAAAACGCTTGCTTTTTTATTGCCCTTACTCGAAAACCTAAATCCCCAATCTAAACAAGTACAGGTGTTGATATTAACACCATCTAGGGAGCTGGCCATACAGATAGAACAAGTATGGAAAAAAATGTCCACAGGCTATAAAATTATTTGTGCTTATGGCGGGCATGATATGCAAGAAGAAATAAATAGTCTCGTAGAGCCTCCTGCTATTATGGTAGGCACACCTGGAAGAATTGCCGATCACCTCAAGCGAAGAACTTTTGACGCTAAAAGCATTCATATTTTTGTTTTTGATGAATTTGATAAATCATTGGCACTCGGCTTTGAAGCCGATATGGAATATATTACTCGTGTATTAAAGCCTTCAGTACAAAAATTATTTGTGTCTGCAACCGCCTCCATTGCCATCCCCGCTTTTGTAGAACCAGCAGAAAAAGAAGTATTGAATTTTTTACAGCACAATGAATCATCAGTAGCGCTGGACTATTACTTGGTAAGATCTGCCGAGAAGGATAAAGTTGAAACCCTTTACCAATTATTGTGTAACCTAGATAATAAACAAGCTTTTATATTTTGTAACCACCGAGAAGCAGTGGAAAGAACTGGAACTTTGCTGGCAGAAAAAGGCATTCCAAATACCATATTTCACGGTGGTATGGAACAGATGCAGCGCGAGCAGGCACTAATTAAATTCAGAAATGGAACTGCTAAATATTTGATAGCAACGGATCTTGCTGCACGAGGTTTGGATATTCCTGATATTGAACATATCATTCACTACCACTTACCCGTAACAATGCCAGAGTTCACCCATCGCAATGGAAGGACTGCACGCATGCACGCAAGTGGGCATATATACCTGATTTTGCATGATGAAGAACAGTTGCCTAAGTATTTAGATGCAGATCCTATTGAAATGAATTTGTTAGCCAATGCCCCTAAACCCAGTGCTTCTAACTGGGCAACGGTATATATAAATGGAGGAAAAAAAGAAAAACTAAATAAAGTAGATATTGTGGGTCTCTTTATGCAAAAGGGAAAACTTACCAAAGAAGAGCTGGGATTGATTGTAGTAAAAGACCACAATTCTTTTGTGGCCGTTAAGAAAAATAAACTCGCCAGTTTATTGAAATTGGTTCAGCCAGAAAAAATTAAAGGCAAAAAATTTCTTATTCTGGAAGCAAAATAATATATTGCTTTAGATTAACATGAATAAACTAAGATACATCTTACTACAGGTGGTCTGTTTTTCTTGTATTGCTGTGATTGCCACTGCTCAGTCTTCTCCCCAGAATGAGTTGGAAAAAGAGAAATCTATTTATACACTTGTGCAGCAATACCTGAGAAAATATAAACAGGACCTGAACAATGCTATGGATCAAAATGATTTTGCGGCATCTATTGCCAACCTTAATCAGATTCTTCTATATGAGCCCAATAATGGCCAGGCACTCTATATTCGTGCCCGTGGATTCGAAAATATAGGTCTCTATGAAAGAGCTGTTTTTGATTTCGACCAAGCTCAACTGGTCGGCTACAACGATCCACAGCTTTATTATTACCTGGCTCGACTAGAAATAAAAGCGGGATTGGGCAAAGAGTCCTTTGAATCTTTTAATGAATTTTTCAAAGCACAGCCTTCAGAAATTTATAAAAAAGAACTTCGGTATGAAAGAGGAGTCGCTGCAAAAATGGCTAAAGAATATAAAGCCTGTGTAGAGGATATGAGTTTTGTAATTGAAGAGGGGAAGGATGAAGCCGATGCTTATTTTAATAGGGGTGTTTGCTTTACAGAACTCAATATTTTAAAGGAAGCCAAGCTCGACTTTAAAGAAGCTGTTCGCTTAAAGCCTGAACTCCGCAACCATTGGTATTATATTACGTACGACCGAATTTATAAGAATAACTGTAAGCTGTCTCTGCACCAAAAACTAGATGATGCAAAAAAGCAATTTAAAAAAGGTGACTATTTTGATGCTTTTATTGAAGCGCAGAATGGACTAAAATGTTACCCAAATAATAAAGATTTGATGGTGGTTCAACTTCATGCAATGCTTACACAGATACCTGCCTATTATGATGAAACAATTGTGTTTTATCAAGATCTTGTAAAACAGCATGGTGTGGATACTGAACAACAGCAAAAAGTGGATAGTGCAATCGCCTCCAGAAAACAAATTTCTGTTTCAGATCATGCTTACGATGAGCAATACCAGCACCAGTTTGCATTGCCAACAAGGCATCGTTCTGTGGCTGAATATAAATTATTAATAGAAGAAAAAATAAACCAACAGAAAGATTTAGTAGCTGCCTTGGAATGGGCGAATAATGCACTCCGGATAGAGCCTAAAAATATTGACCTGTTGGTATTGCGAGCTAAAATATTCTTACTCATCAACCATCCTTTAGGAACTGCGCTTGCGTGGAAAGATGCGAACCAAGCACTTAAGATAAAGCCCTTTTTTGAGGCGGCAGAATTGATTAAAAAACAAGTAGCAGATAAGGAGATAAGTACAGTTGCTGCTGCCGAATTAAAATAAGTAGCATTGACTTCACTTCATTTTTTAAAGTTAAAAGTGTATTTTCATTTTCTAAATACCTGCCATGAGAATTGTTCCATTCATACTTTCAGCCATTTGTACCGTAGGTTTGGTAATTATTTTAAACAGCCAGCTTAAAATCGGAACTGGAAAAACACCTCGTCTCGGTTATTTCCTCTCGCCTCAACACGGTTTTTGGCAAAATGCTGAGTCAGTCAACCAAAACTATAATGATGATATAAAATTGGAAGGCTTGGAAGGTAAAGTTGAAGTATATATTGATGATCGGCTGGTTCCTCATATTTATGCTGATGATGACAACGACGCTTATTATGTACAAGGATACTTGCACGCAAAATTTCGGTTATGGCAGATGGAATTCCAAACCCATGTTGCTGCGGGAAGACTGAGTGAAATTGTTGGAGAAGATAGGGTAAGCACCGACCAGTATTTTAGGCGACTTGGCATGGTATATGGGGCAGAGCGTTCCCAAGCTTTTGTTGCTGCCAATCACCCAGAAATGAAATCGGCTATTGATGCGTATGCCAAAGGGGTAAACGCTTATATTAAATCGCTTAAGCCAGAAGAAATTCCCTTCGAATATAAATTACTCGATTACAAACCAGAAGCCTGGACTGCCCATAAAACCTATTTATTTCAAATGTTTATGTCCTATGACTTAACAGGTAGGGGCGCATCAACCGATTTGCAAATGACCAATGCAAGAAACTATTTTGGGTATGATGATTTTGATAAATTATATACCGATGTACAAGATTCATTAGACCCGATTATACCCCGTGGGACTGCTTTTATCACCCCGTCTATCGTGCCAAAAACTCCCTTAGATATTGATTCAGCATACCTTAAAAAATCAGGTGCTGGCAGTACCGCAATGGCTCCCATCATTCCCAATAAAAGTAATGGTAGCAATAACTGGGTGGTCGCTGGTTCTAAAACCGCATCTGGCCGCCCTATTCTTTGCAATGATCCCCATTTAGGGCTGAACCTGCCATCACTTTGGTATGAAGTGCAGATTTCTACGCCTACCCACCAAACTTATGGAGCCAGCTTCCCTGGTTCTCCAGCTGTTATTATTGGGTTTAATGATAGTATTGCTTGGGGTGTTACCAATGCAGGAAGAGACGTGCTGGACTTTTATGATATGAAGTTTAGGGATACTTCTATGCAAGAGTATTGGTATAATGGGGCATGGGTTAAGGCAGCGCAAAGGGTTGAGCGCATTAAAGTAAAAGGCAAGCCAGACCAAGTAGAGCATATTGCACTCACCGTTTTTGGTCCCGTTATGTACGACCATCAATATAAAAATAATAGTACCGCTGGTAAAACATTGGCATTGCGGTGGACGGCTCATGATCCCAGTAGCAGCTTTCCTGCAATTTTTCAACTAAATCATGCTCATAATTACAACGATTATCTCAATGCCATCTCGCATTGGAAGTCGCCGGGACAAAATTTTGCCTTCGCCTCTAAATCAGGCGATATTGCCATCAAACAACAATCTAGTTTTATAGCTCGATGGAAGCAACAAGGCGATTTTATTTTACCTGGAATGGATAGTAGCTATGCTTGGCAGGGCTATATTCCTACAGAAGAAAATCCAATGATAAAGAATCCGGAAAGAGGATTTGTGAGCAGTGCCAATCAAAAAGCTACCGATGAAACCTATCCCTACTATTTAGGAGCTGCCAGTAATTTTCCAGTATACAGGGGATTAATCATCAATCGTAAATTGGCAGCCATGCAACAGATTAAGCCTATTGATATGCAGCGTTTGCAAATGGATAATTACAATGTTTTTGCAGAAATGGCAAGGCCAGTCCTGATGAAATATTTGGTTGAAACAAGACTGAATCCAGATGAAAAGAAATATATAGACATGATGAAAAACTGGAACCTAATCAACGATATTGGTGAAAAAGGAGCTACGGTTTTTAATGTAATATGGGACAGCCTCGAAACCGTGGTTTGGAATGATGAATTTGCTGGTTCAAAATTACCAATTGGATGGCCTGATGAAATTACACTTTTAGAAAGCATGCAAAGAGACAGTAACTATGTTTTTGCAGATGATATCAGCACAAAAAATAAAAAAGAAACCCTTGCCGATGCAGTGCTAGCAGCCATTAGAAAAGCTACGCCTGTCTTATTAAAAGCAGAACAAGAATCTAAACTAGGGTGGGGCAATTTTAAAGATACCAAAATATCACACCTGCTAAAAATACCTCAACTGGGTAGGTCGCATTTACCAATAGGAGGTGGCGAACATATTATTAATGCAACCACTCAAACCCATGGACCCAGTTGGAGAATGGTGGTACAGATGACGGACGAAATAGAAGCTTATTGTGTTTATCCAGGGGGGCAAAGCGGCAATCCTGGTTCAAAATATTACGATGATTTTGTGAATAGCTGGGCCGAAGGGAAATATTATCGTATTTTATTTATGAATTTGAAAGACGCACCAACCAATAAAAGGGTAAAATGGCTGATCTCATTTACCAAAGCCTAATACAATAAATTACAATATATGAAATTACTTGCTTCAATTATACTTACTGCATTACTTGCCTTTGTATTCGGATTATTTACACAATTGCCTTGGTGGTGTTTTGTAATCAGCTCTTTTGTGGTGGCATTGGCCATTCAGCAATCTCCGGGCAAATCATTTCTAAGTGGGTTTGCAGGTTTATGGATATTGTGGGTGGCATTGGCCTTGCTTAAAGATACTCCCAATCAACATATACTTTCAACCAAAGTGGCTCAGATTTTACCCTTGGGAGGTTCTTCAATGGTATTAATTTTGGTAACAGGTATTGTAGGAGGTTTGGTAAGTGGGCTGGCTGCGCTTACTGCTTCTTTTATTATCAAGGTAAAATAGGCTTATTCCAGTTTTGTTATCTTTGCGGTATGAATTTGAAGGGACTGTTTAAAATACACTGGCAGCAAGTATTTGCACCAATCATATCAACCGATTATACCATTATTGTTGCAGCAAGTGGAGGCGCAGATAGTACCGTTCTTATTCATTTGCTGTATGAATTAAATATTCCCATTGTATTGGCTCATGTAAACTTTCAATTGCGTGGAGCGGAGAGCGACCACGATGAAGCTTTTGTACAATCCTTAGCTGATCGACTTCAGCTAAAAGCGGTTATAAAAAAAATAGATACTCAATATTATGCCAGTCACCACAAATTATCTATTCAGGAAGCGGCAAGAGTAATTCGGTATGATTGGTTTCAAGAACTTATAAATGATAACGGGGTTTCCAACGCTGCTTCTTCCAACTGTTTTATAGCCACTGCCCACCATACAGATGATAATATAGAAACCGTAATGATGCACTTTTTTAGAGGTACTGGCATTGATGGATTGAAAGGGATACCTATGTTTTATGCTGACAAAAAAATTCTTCGACCGCTGCTTCCTTTTTCAAGAGAAACTATAGAAGCTTACGCTTTAGAGCAGGGTATTGATTATGTTACCGATTCCTCAAATCTTAAAAGCGATTATACCCGTAATTATTTTAGAAATCAGTTGATTCCTCAATTGCAACAGGTTTTTCCACAGGTGAAAGAAAATATTACGCACAATATTCATCGCTTTAAGGAAGTGGCAGATTTATACCATCAAGCAGTGGCCATACAAATAAAAAAATTGGTAGAGCCGAAAGCAAATGAATGGCATATTCCAGTATTAAAATGGAAAAAAACCATCCCGCTTCACACCATTAGCTGGGAGATTATAAAGACTTTCGGATTTAGTGCTGGTCAAGCCATTGAAATGGTTAAACTACTGGATTCTGCCAATGGAAGTAGTATGGTATCTTCAACACACCGGATTATTAAGAACCGCTTGTGGATGATTATTGCGCCCTTGCAAGCAACAGAAGCCGCGCATATACTTATTGAATCTATTGGGAGTACTGTGTTTGAAGATGGAGTACTTGAATTAATACCAACAGCATCGGCTGAGCCCTCATCTGCATTTTTTTGTGAGTATATAGAATTCTCTAAAATTCAGTTCCCTTTAATATTGCGTAAATGGAAGGCAGGCGATTATTTTTATCCGCTGGGGATGACCAAGAAGAAAAAAGTCTCCAAGTTTCTGATTGATGCCAAGTTGAGTAAAATTGACAAGGAAAAAGTATGGGTATTGGAAATGGATAAAAAAATTATTGCATTGTTGGGATATAGAATTGACAATAGGTTTAGATATACATCACCCCATCAGCCCATGCTTGAAATAAGTTATCGTAGATAGCCCAAAATTTCATTTACGAAATTTGCCAATGCGTTGAATTTGCCAAGAAAACTTGTTGTGATTATTACAAATACAATTCCAAATACAGCTCCCCAAATATGGGCAGAATGGTTGATATTGCCTTGTCCTTTTTTGGCTAAATAGGCAGAGAGTATCAGGTAAAGTGGGCCGAAAATAAAACCTGGAATATGAAATGGAATCGGAAAAATCCCCATCCCTAGGGTTGGAAAAATAAAAATACCCGCAAAAATAATAGCCGACACTGCCCCCGAAGCTCCTAGACTTCTATAATGATAATCGTTCTGGTGCGCAAAGTAAGTGGGGAGTATGCTTATAGCCAATGCTAAGCCATAAAGTAGGATGTATAAAATTTTACCTTTATCGCCAAAAAGCTCTGTAAAAGCACGTTCTACCATATCACCGAAGAGGTAAAAAGAATACATATTAAAAGCAAGGTGCATGATATCTGCGTGAATAAGGCCGCAACTAAAAAATCGATACCACTGGTTTCTATTGGTAATAGCTGGAGGATAAAAAATAAGGTCTTCCATCACTTTTTGATTAGAGAAAGCGGTAAAAGAAATAACACAAGTAAGGATGATGATGCAGAGGGTTATGGTTATCATTGGTGGTGGTATTTTTCGTTTCGCAATATAGTACAAGCCCTGTAAATCTGTTCAGCCAAAATAAGCCTTACCAGCATATGAGGGAAAACCAGATCGGATAAGCTCCAACTCAAATTGGCTCTCTCTACAATATTTGAATTTACCCCAAATGCGCCTCCAATCAGAAATACAATTTGTTTGGTGCTATCGTTGGCTCTTTTTTGTAAAAAATCAGCCAGTTGAGGTGAACTAAGCTGTTTTCCGCGCTCATCTAGCAATACCAGAAAATCTTCTTTTTGTATCACCCCTAAAATGCTTTCTGCTTCTGCTTTTTTTAAGTCGAGGGCCGCCATATTCGCCGCATTCTTGGGAGGTGGAATTATTTGCCACTCTACTTTATAATACTTATTTATGCGCTGGGTAAAATCGGACAATCCTTCTTTAATATAGCTTTCATGTGCTTTGCCAACAGAAATAAACAGCATTCTCATGGGTTAAAATTACGGCAGTTCATTCATGCAGGGTTATTTAACCCGTTAAACATTTGTTTTTTATACGTTTTTTTAGAATGAGTTTAAAGAGGTGCTTTTTTGGTTGACTGATTGAAGTTATCTTACAGCCAAATTATAAGTACCGATGAAATCCTCTTTTCGTTTTTTTATCTTGATTTTATTTTGCTTGACGAGTCGTTTTGGTAAAGCCCAGCAAATAGATTCAATGATAACGGCTTATGCCGAGGGTTTCCCCAAAGAAAAAATACATATTCATTTTGATCGATCTAGGTATAATATAGGGGATACAGTTTGGTATAAAGTATACCTACTTGCGGTGAATGAATTGAGCCCCCTCAGCAAAAATTTGTATGTTGAGTGGTACGATTCTACGGGAGCATTAATAAAGCAAACTGTTGCGCCTTTATTCCAATCCACCGCAAAAGGAAGTTTTGAAATACCGTCCACCTACAGTGGTTCATTCCTTCATGTAAAAGCTTTTACCCGATGGATGTTGAATGATGAAGACGCTTTTATTTATCAAAGAAATATTCCGATCAATCGGGGGATCTTTATGAATAAAAAAAATCAGGATCCTACCCAATTGGTGCTTTTTCCAGAAGGAGGTAAATTGGTAGCGGGTACTGTATCAAGAGTTGCATTTAAAGCGATTAATAAATCGGGACTCCCCGTTAAAATAAAAGGGTATTTAGTAGACGATAAAAATACCATTATAGACAGCTTGAAAATTGTACATGATGGGATGGGGATGGTGGTATTAAAACCCATGCCAGGTGTGCAATATCAGGTAAACTGGACAGATGAATTTGGGGTAAAAGGAACAACGCCAATAAATGGTATTGAGAAAGTAGGGGCTGTATTAACGGTGAGAACCAATAATGAAAAAGCATTTCTAATGATTGAGCGATCGAAAGAAGTCAATGAATCTTTTAAGCAAATGAATTTATTGGTTCATATGAATCAACAAATATTATATAAGGTTTCGGTTAAAATGGCTGAAAAAACCTTCCAGCGTGCGGAGATTCCAATTGATGAACTCCCTACAGGAATCGTTCAGTTTTCTTTGTTTACAGCCGATTGGATGCCAGTGGCAGAGCGGATTGTTTTTGTAAACAATCACTTGCACGAATTCAACGCAAAATTGAATCCTATTTATACAAGTCTTGATAAAAGAGCAAAAAATTCTTTGGAAATTGTCGTGGCAGACACGGCTATGACCAATATGTCAGTTTCCATTACCGATGCTGGTATTGTTTCAAAAGATGAACATACTATTCTTTCTGATTTTTTATTGAGCAATGAATTGCGAGGATATATTCACAACCCTGCCTATTATTTTACCAGTGATGCAGATAGCATTACCAGTCGATTAGATTTGGTGATGATGACCAATGGATGGCGCAAATTCAATTGGGAAAAATTAAGAGCAGGCATTGGCCCCCAACTAAAGTATATGCCAGAGCAAGGCTATTTATCGCTTAAAGGGAATGTATTTGGAGCAAAGAATGCAGGTGATTTGCAACTGAATTTTATTTTAGCAGCAAAAGACAGCAGTAAAAATATGGTTTTTGCTAGTGTAAACCCTGATGGAAGTTTTGAACAGCCTGGACTATTTTTTTACGATACGGTAAAAGTGTATTATAATTTCAATAGTAAGTCTAAACTAACCAGTGGAGCGCAAGTGAAAGTTCACAACGGTTTGTTGAGAAAAGAGCCAAGTGCAAAATACAATTATCCTTTACTACCATCTGTATGGGCGGGTGTAGATAGTCTCTCTATTGTAAAAATGAATTATTTTTTGTCTGAGCAAGAGCGACTCAGAAAGTTCATTGCATCTGCAACTTTATCTGAGGTAATTGTGAGGGCTAAAACAAAGAGTAAGACTGAAATATTAGATGAGACTTATGCCAGTGGATTGTTTTCTCGGGGTGATGGGTACAGTTTTGATTTAACAGATGGCGCAGTTACAGCAATGGATATTTTCACTTATTTACAAGGTCGCGTTGCGGGACTACAAATTAATGGAATGGGGGCATCAGCTACATTGAATTGGAGGGGTCAGGCACCTGATTTGTATTTGAATGAAATGCGCTCCGATGTCTCTATGGTCTCAAGCTTACCTATTAATGATATTGCATATATAAAAGTATTTCGACCTCCTTTTTTTGGAAGTGGAGGTGGTGGTGCAGGTGGTGCTATTGTGATTTATACAAAAAAAGGAGGGGAGTCAAATAGTAAGGGGAATCAAAATGTAAAAGGCATGGAAAGTACAGTATTGGGCGGCTATTCTAGGTTTAAAGAATTTTACAATCCAGTATATGAAAAGGGGAGTGCCAGTTATGATCTTGATTCAAGAACTACTTTGTACTGGAATCCGTATATATTGACGAATAAAAAGTCGCCTCGTTATAAAATTGAATTCTACAATAACGATGTATCTAAAAAATTACAAGTGGTAGTAGAAGGTATAAATTCAGAAGGTAAGATGATTCGGATGGTAAAATTATTAGAATAATAGGGGGACAAAACAGGGATTTTATTTTTTCATTTTTGCTAGGCTTAGCTTCCTAAATTCTACTTCTGATCCCTCTGCTTGTACAGCAATCTGGCCTTTATTAGCGGTGCAATTAAATCCGTCATTAACCAGAACGTTGTTAAGGTAAACCGTAACTTTATTGCCAATACAGTAAATGGTCATCTTATTCCATTCGCCAAGTGCTTTCTCTGTATGATCAGTAAGATTCATTATTCTTCTTTGCTTCCCTTCTTCAGTTCCCCACTCTTTTTTAGGACCTCGTTGAGCTTCCATATTAGCTACCGTAATATCCTCTTTTATGCACCAAAAATCACCCGCATTGTTGTGTTCCATTTGTACCTCGAGCGACTGGGGGAATGTCTTGTACAAAACACGTGGAGTGGAGGCATGAACCAATACGCCACAGTTGCCGGGCTTGCCAACAAAGCGATATTCAATATCAAGCCGGTAATTCTCGTAAGATTTTTTGGTAATAAGGTGACCAATAGGATTTCCCATACTTACCAATATTCCGTTTCTGATTTTAAAAGATGCAGGTAGGTTTGCCACTGTATCTACTGCTGGAATATCTACCGTAAACCCAGTTAAATCTTTACCATTAAATAAGCTTTTTGATTTCGAGAATAAGCTTGGACTGGGTTGACAAAATACGGTAGCCATCTGTAAGGTAAGACCAATACAGAGTGTTACTTTTAATAATTTGTAGTTCATGATCAGGTATTATTGTTAAAGATACCGTATCCATGCATTGCAGAATGCAAGGGATAATTTCATGATAAAATAGCCATCAAAATACGTTAGTGTCTGAATTGTAGGAGGTAGTAAAAACCAAAAAGGAATTAAAATATTGTAACTCCTTTTTGGTTATGTAGTGACCGCGTTAGGATTCAAACCTAAAACCTTCTGATCCGTAGTCAGATGCTCTATTCAGTTGAGCTACGCAGCCATTTCCCCTACGGGGCTGCAAATATATTACAATCCTGTTTATTCTCAAAATATTGAGTGCTATTAAATATCAGATACCGTAAATTCCTGCTGCAGATTGCTCTAAAAAACTGTCTGGGACTATATTAGATAGGTATTTAAGGATTTTATTGGTGGTACCTGGCACAATTTCTTTTTTACCCGCCAAAATCCCCTCAACTGCTTGTTTGGCCACATCTGCTGGGTTCATATTGAACTTGGCAGCCATCTTAATGGCTTTTTCATGGGTAATATTTGCCTGCTGGGCAAAGTCGGTATCGGTAGTGCCGGGACAAATACAGCAAACTTTTACACTAGTATTTCTGAGTTCATAAGCCAAGCCGCGACTAAAGCTGCGTACAAAGGTTTTGCTAGCAGCGTATATATTCAGTCCCGGTACTGACTGATAAGCAGCCGTACTGGATATATTTCCTATATAAGCAACTTTTCGTTTTTTTAATTCAGGCAAAAACAGATAACATAGTGCAACAACTACATTCATATTTAGTTGCATCATCTGTAAATGGTTGTAGAGAGAGTAGTCTTCTAATGATCCATTCAACCCATATCCTGCATTATTTATTAAAACAGATACTTCATAGTGGTTGTTGATGCACCAATTGAAAATAGTTTGTGTTGCCGTAGGATCTGTTAAATCAATTGCTAAAAATTGCGCAGGCACTTTGTATAATTCATTCAGTTCAATACAATTTTGTTGCAATAAAAATTCGCTTCGCGCAACCAACAATACTCCGTAACCTCTTTTCGCCATTTCGACAGCCATGGCTTTACCAATTCCTTTGCTAGCGCCAGTAATTAATGCGTATTGCATATATTGATTTTTATTAATATAAACACTGGGCTATTTAGGAACTCTTGATGCCAATCGCTGGTATAGCGGTGTTTTGCTATTGGCAGATTTTGGTTTGTATTTACCTGTAACAATTGGAATGTACATGACCCTTCTTCTACTGGCTTCTCCCATTAAAGGGGATTGCTTTACTCTATGCCAAGTTCGTCCATCATGTACGGTTAAATCACCAGAATGGATATCAAATCCAACTTCACGTTGGTCGTCAGAATTATCAATAAAATATTTTTTTCCAAAAAGTAATTTGAAAATATTTTGTTTATGCGTTCCAGGAATAACACGCAGCCCCCCATTCTCAAACAAACATGTATCTAGGTGAATGCCAACATTCAACATAGGCATTATTTTTTGTCCAAGAAACAAATCTCTCGGGCTATCTGTATGCCATCCCATTTGGGTAAAAGCACTGTTCGCAGTATTGATATAGTTATTAATTACCAGTCCGTCTTTCTCATTCTCACCAATACGCCCTTCATAAGGATGTAGTAAGGATGTAAGTGCATTTAGTCTTTCATCATTAAGTAGTTGGCTTAGAGCATTGCTGAATTGTGAACTAAAACAAAACCGCTGGATCATGGTATCGCCACTTTCTGTTTTACCAAATTTTATTGGAATTCCATTTACCTTCTCTCTTTTTTCTTTGAGCCAAAGAGTTTCAATTCGAAAAATCTCGTTGATATACTCTTGCACAAGTTCTGGACTGATGAAATTGCGAAAAATAATTACCCCATGCTCATTGAAAAAATCAAGTTGCTCTGGCGTAATTGTATTTCCTAGTGTAAATCTACTTTCCCATTTTTTCATCCTTAATTCCCGCTTTTGTGTAAAATTACTATTAAAATACTATTATCAAATTTTAAACGAAATAAACATATTTTTTGTGTAAATGCTTTCCACTCGTGTAAAAGAAACAATTAATATTTTTTTAGTGCATTTATTAACTTAAGTGAATATTTTTTTGAAATTATTATCGTCTTTTTGCTGTTTGTCAACCGTAAAGTTCAAAAATACATTAATTTTGGACTGTAAAACGAATTTAGTCTAAAAGTTTATAGTGAAAGAAGAAGTTTTTAAAGAAGATATTATTCGCGCAGCACAAAAGCTATTTCAGGCATTCGGTCTAAAAAAGACCACTATGGAAGATATTGCCAAATCGTTGGGTAAAGGCAAGAGTACCCTTTATTATTATTATGAAAGCAAGGAGCAAATATTTGCTGAAGTGCTTCAGAAAGAGTTGGAAGAAGTATTCGAGAAGACTAAAATTGCCGTTAATGCAGTCAATACAGCCGAAGAAAAATTAAAAACATTTGCTGTCACCAGAATTACCGTTCTTGGCAATATGCTCAACTTATACAGATTGGTATGCGGTGATTTAATGGAACAGCCCACTTGCACCAAAAACTTATTTAGTGAATACGCCCATCAAGAAAAAGCTTTAATTGAATCAATTCTTGAATTTGGTATTCTGCAAGGCGAATTTAATCCTGTATTGGCCCAAGAAATGGATATTCTTACTTTGGTGATAGTGGGAAGTATTAGAGGTATTGAGCGGGAATTGCTTACAGAAAATCAGGCGGTTTTAGAACATCGTATCGGAGCAATTTCCAATCTTATGGTCAACGGATTAAAAACCAAAAAACAAGCTACATTTCAATAGGAACCTGCATTTAATATTCATTTCTTTTAAATTAGAATATATATGAAAAAAAATATCACTACTGCGGATGGTAAATTAGGGATTTTGATTCCTGGCCTTGGTGCAGTTGCCACAACAATGATTGCTGGCGTTATTGCTGTCAACAAAGAATTGTCTAAGCCAATTGGGGCACTTACTCAAATGGGTAATATCAGGCTGGGTAAACGCACTGAGAATAGGTATCCTTTAATCAAAGACTTTGTTCCACTAGCTGGGTTAAACGATATTGTTTTTGGTGGTTGGGATATTTATACTGACAATGTTTTTGAGGCTGCCATGAATTCCAAAGTATTAGAACCAGTTTTATTGCATGCGCTAAAACCAGAGTTGGAATTAATTAAACCCATGAAAGCGGTTTTTGATGAGTCGTATATAAAAAATATAACGGGTACGAATATAAAAAATGCAGCTTCCAAAATGGAACTTGCTAAAGAACTGATGATGGATATGGAATTGTTTCAAAAAAACAATGGTTGCAGTCGCCTCGTTATTATTTGGTGTGGCTCTACAGAAAAATACATTGAAGTATCTGAAGTTCATGAAACCATTGAAGCTTTTGAAGAAGGGCTAAGGCAGGATGATCCAGCTATTGCCCCAAGTATGATTTATGCTTATGCGGCGGTTAAAATGGGAATTCCTTTTGCAAATGGAGCCCCCAATCTTTCTATTGATATTCCTGCATTAGAAAGTCTCGCCAAAATAACTGCGACACCTATTGCTGGTAAAGATTTTAAGACGGGTCAAACCTTGATGAAAACTATACTTGCACCTGGCTTACACGCTAGGGCATTAGGGGTTCGTGGTTGGTTCTCTACCAATATTTTAGGAAATAGAGATGGATTGGTACTGGATGATCCGGAGAATTTTAAAACAAAAGAAGTTTCTAAATTAAGTGTACTAGACGATATTTTTCAACCTGAATTAAACCCAGATCTCTATGGAGATATTTACCATAAAGTGAGAATCAATTACTATCCACCTCATGGTGATAATAAAGAAAGCTGGGATAATATTGACATTTTTGGTTGGCTGGGCTATGGGATGCAAATTAAAATAAACTTTCTTTGTCGCGATTCCATCCTAGCCGCACCTATTGTACTGGATCTTGCCTTATTCATGGACTTGGCAAAAAGAGCTGGCATGAGTGGTATTCAAGAGTGGTTGTCGTTTTATTTTAAATCGCCACAAACTGCTCCCGAGCTGCGTCCTGAGCACGATATATTCAAACAGCTTATTAAGTTGCAGAATACGCTGAGGCATATGATGGGGGAAGACTTGATTACCCACCTTGGATTGGATTATTATGAGCACGAAGCCCAAACTTTATAATGCAGTTTCATAAAATCATAACCAGCGTATTTGGAATCGGATATATCCGAAAAGGAGGAGGTACTGTAGCTGCAATATTGGCTTGCTTAATTTGGTTTTTAATGGTTGGATTTTGGCCTCCATTCTATGCATTAATGCTGACTGCTTTTATAACTGCTTATGGTATATGGGGCGCCAATCAAGTAGAATCTATTTGGGGTAAAGACAATAGCAGGGTAGTAATAGATGAAGTGGCAGGAATGTTTGTAACACTTTTGTTGGTGCCAATATCTATTCAAAATATATTGATGGGATTAATACTCTTTAGGGTATTTGATATTTTAAAACCGTTATATATTAACCGGCTGGAACAATTACCTGGTGGGTGGGGTGTGATGGCAGATGATGTATTGGCAGGTATTTATGCCAATATTATTTTGCAACTAATTATTTATCTTAAGCTATGGTAAAATCAATTTTTTTAAAAGCACAGGCTTCTTCATTGATGGCATCATCCGTTGATTTTACTACCACGGTTGTATTGGTAGAATTATTAAAACTGCCTGCGTTATTGGCAGCAGCGTCAGGAACTATTACTGGTGGCATTCTTAACTTTATAATTGGAAGACATTGGGTATTTAATGCAAAAAATGGGATGTTAACCAAACAGGTATTCAGGTATGTTTTAGTATGGATGGGTAACTTCGCCTTGAATTTTTTAGGTTTTGCATTCATGGTTAAGGTATTGGATCTGAACTATTTTTTTTCAAAAGTATTTGTATCAGTAATAGTAGGGATATTCTATAACTATTACTTACAAGAAAAATACGTATTTAAATAATTGAAGTGTATGAATGGAATGAAAGGTGGAAGAGCTGGATTGGTTTTATTTGTCTTAATCCTCTTACTCACAAAAGTTACTGCACAAGTAACAGTGGTAAAAGGGGTAGTGGTAGACTCTGTATCTCGCAAACCTATTGCAGGTGCCAGTGTTTATTTTAAAGGAGGAAGAGGAATTGCCACGGATAGTCTAGGACAATTTGAAATTAAAACTTCATCGGGTAGTACAAGGGTAATGGTTACTTTTATCGGATATAGATCCTTGCAATTTATAGTGCCCAAAGGGGAAGAACAATTATTGACTATTGAAATGGGGTTAGATCCCGCCTTAACCAGTAATGTTACCGTTACCACCAATAAGCGCGCTAAATATACCAACCGAAATAATCCTGCAGTTGAATTAATCAGGAAAGTTATTGAACATAGGGAGGAGAATAAAACCAGTAGTTACGATTATGTGGAGTATGAGCAATATGAAAAAATTCAGGCCGCACTTAGTAACGCATCTGATAAACTAACCAATAGTAAACTGTTAAAAAAATATAATTTTCTTTTTGAAAACAGAGACACTTCTAAAATTGAAGGAAAAAGTTTACTCCCCATCTATCTAGAAGAAAACCTCTCTAGGCAATACCTGCGAAAGTCTCCTGAAAATAAAAAATCTATTATACTGGGAGAAAAGAAAGTAAATTTTGGTAGTTATGTGGACAATGAAGGGCTAAGTACTTTATTGAAAAGGCTTTACGAAAATGTAAATATTTATGACAATGATATTCCCATTTTTGCATATCAATTTTTAAGCCCCATAGCCAATTCTGCCCCTAATTTTTACATGTACTATAT
Organism: Sphingobacteriia bacterium; assembly: GCA_004294135.1. GTDB lineage: Bacteria > Bacteroidota > Bacteroidia > Chitinophagales > Chitinophagaceae > Sediminibacterium. Next base: position 62,187 of record RDZY01000007.1, on the reverse strand, counting down.
ACGAGATACCATTACTGATAACGATGGGGTTAAGTTGGTTAAAATGTATTTTACGCCCCGAAATACCAATGACTTATTGTTCAGAGGTACCATGTATATCACACTAGATGGTAATTATGGTATTCAGAAAATAAATATGTTCTTAAGTAAAAATGCAAATATCAATTGGGTAAAAGAGTTACATGTTGACTTGGATTTTGAGAAAGGAACTGATAAGCGCTATCATTTAATTAAGAGCAATCTGATGGCAGATATGGGATTGAGCAAAAGCAAATCTAGTGGCGGATTTTTTGGTGAAAGAACAGTCTCCTATAAAAATTTCACCATCAACCAATCTCGACCAGATAGTTTTTATTTGGGCGAGTCAATTGTGCGTACAAACAACAATGAAAAATTATCCGATAGCTTTTGGGTAAGTAAAAGACACGAACAACTATCTTCCAGTGAAGCCAAAGTGTATAGTAATATTGATAGCCTCGAAAAAATGCCTTCCTTCCGAAGAACCATGGCCATGGTAACACTGCTTTTTGCAGGATATGGTTCAGTGGGGCCTTTTGAAATTGGACCTGTAAATGCATTTTATAGTTTTAATCCAGTGGAAGGTTTTCGGCTCCGCTTTGGCGGTAGAACAACCCCTTCATTAAGTAAAAAAATTTATTTTGAAACATATGGTGCCTACGGATTTAAAGATGAACGTTGGAAATATTTTTTAAGCGCTACTTATTCTTTAAACAATAAATCTATTTATACCTTTCCATTAAATTATATTCGACTTAGTGCACAAAACGATACCAAAATTCCTGGTCAGGATTTGGAATTTGTACAAGAAGATAATTTTTTACTCTCTTTTAAACGTGGTAATAATGAACGCTGGTTGTATAATAAAACGTATCAATTTGAATTTGTAAAAGAGTTTAAAAACAGGGTTTCTTTTTCTGTCGGTATTCGCAACTGGAATCAACAACCCGCTGGAATTCTTGCGTACACTAAAATTCAAAATAATATTCCAGTTCAGGTTCCTGGTATTACTACTACGGAATTAAATGCGTCTTTCCGATGGGCACCCAAAGAGCAGTTCTACCAAGGTAAAGTCTATCGCATACCTATTTTTAATAAGTATCCAATTTTTACACTTAATTATGCTGCAGGAGTATCTGGATTATTAGGTGGAGAATACAATTATCATCGGTTTGATTTGCGTGCGGAAAAAAGATTTTATTTATCGCGACTCGGTTACGCAGATGCTACCATGGAATCAGGATATGTTTTTGGACAACTGCCTTTCCCCTTACTCACCATTCACCGGGCAAACCAAACTTTTGCGTATCAGCTCAATTCCTACAACCTCATGAATTTTTTAGAATTCGTTAGTGATAGGTATGCGTCTTTTACTTGGGTACACCACTTTATGGGGATTGCCTTTAATCGAATCCCATTGCTTAAAAAATTAAAGCTTAGAGAAGTGGCTTCCTTTAAAATATTGTATGGTGGCATTAGAGATGAAAACAATCCCAACCTAAATCCTGCCCTTTTTCAGTATCCGAAAACCAATAATATAACCACTACTTTTGCATTAGATAAAACAATACCCTATATGGAAGGTAGTGTTGGGATAGAAAATATATTTAAAATACTTCGGGTAGATCTGGTAAGAAGATTTACTTATACCAATCATCCAGAAGTATCACCTTTGGGTATCAGAACCAGATTTAGATTTGATTTCTAGTATATGCATCCAAAAAATAACGATAAAATTAGTTTAAGAGATAAAATTCAACAGGCAATTTATTGGGTAATTAATCCATTGGTAAAGTCTCTAATTTGGATGGGACTCACTCCCAATGCAGTAACCCTAATTGGATTGGTATTGAATATATTGGTAACAATTATTTTTATTGAAGGTGCAGAAAAAGGCCATCGAGGTGAACTCAGTTATATTGGTTGGGCTGGTGCATTGGTTTTGTTTGCAGGTGTATTTGATATGCTGGATGGACAAGTAGCAAGGTTGGGTAAAATGAGCTCTTCTTTTGGTGCTTTATTTGATTCAGTGCTGGATAGATACAGTGAATTAATTTTATTTCTAGGCATTTGTTATTACCTAATTGCGCACCACTATTTTTACAGTTCACTGTTTGCATTTATTGCGTTAATTGGATCTATGATGGTAAGCTATACAAGGGCAAGGGCAGAAGGGTTGGGGGTTGCTTGTAAGGATGGACTAATGCAAAGGCCTGAACGTGTTATTACCATTGGTGTTTCGGGCGTATTATGCGGTATTACAGCTTATTTTATTGGGAGTGATTATAAAATATTTTTGCCTGGAACAAGTGTACAAGTATTTGAACCCATTTCTGTTTTTACCATCCCCATTTCATTAATGGCAGTACTTACAAATTTTACTGCGTTTAAAAGGTTGGCAAATGCAAAAGTGGTACTGGATCAGAAAGATCGACTTTCTAACTATTAATTAATTTATCAATGAAATATTTGTTGATCCGTTTTTACGCTCTTACGAGACCTATTTTGGTGCTGCTCTTATTTTTTGTAGGATTAATCGGAATAATATTCACCAGTAGTGCTGCTACAAGTAAGCATATTTATCCATTGTTTTTAGATCCCCAAGATACATTTCCAATACCTTCAAATATTCCCAATCAGTTGTTTTATTTGCAACGCACAACCAATACCAATACCATTATTTACGCTTTGAATACGAATTCTAAAGGTGTTTTAGATGATTCAAATCCAATCAAAATTTTCTGGATTCGTTATTCAGAAGGAGGAATGCGCAAAGAGTTGAATTTAATACAGCGGACATTTGCTTATGGTACTATGTCGGAAAAAAATAATGATGGAAGTTTTAGCATTCGGTTGGTTGCCTATAAAAAGCATGAACTTGTCTTACGCAAATTACCCACAGAATCTGGCTATCGAATATTTACATTAATTAATAAGAAATATGCAATTCTAAATAGGGTATTTATTCGTATTGATGCTGGTGGTTCATTATTCAAGCCCAATATTGTGTATATAGAATTAAAAGGAACAGAGTTGGCAACTGGTAAAACCATTGTAGAAAGATTTAAACCGTAGCATTTTAATGTCAGCTTCCTTAAACTATAAAAATATTTTCATTGTACTGCTGGTTGGTGTTGGGTACCTGCTGCTCTCAGATTGGCTGATCGGATACAAACAAGAACAGCTTGTTTTAGTATTTATTTTTTTAAGTTGTTATTTTTTCTCAACCATTACAAGGAAATTTATTTTAGGTTTTTCTGTTTTTATTGTCTTCTGGATTTTATTTGATTATATGAAGGCATTCCCAAATTATTTATACAATACGGTTCATATAGAACAGTTATACCATGCTGAAAAAAAATTATTTGGTTTTCATATTAATAACCAGATTGTTACACCAAATGAATATTGGCTGAATAACCATAATCATTTATTAGATATATTAACTGGTTTTTTTTACCTCAGTTGGATGCCAGTACCCCTCGTTTTTGCAGCTTATTTATTTTATAAGAATCGCCAGCATTTTTTTTATTTTTCACTCAGTTTTCTCTTGGTAAATTGTATTGGTTTTATTGTTTATTATATATATCCCGCTGCACCACCTTGGTATGTACAACAGTATGGGTTTGATTTTATTGCTGGCACGCCCGGAAATACTGCGGGTCTTGCTCGTTTTGATGCTTATTTTAATACTACTATTTTCAAGCATCTATACGAAAAAAGTTCAAATGTTTTTGCAGCCATGCCGTCCCTACATGCTTCCTACCCGCTGATTGTGTTGTACTATGGCATAAAATTTAAAATGGGTAATTGGAATTATGTATTTGCTATTAATACATTAGGTATTTGGTTTGCAGCGGTATATACAAGTCACCATTATATATTAGATGTATTAGCAGGAATTATTTGTGGCATTACTGGAATATTTCTTTTTCTATGGATGCTAAAAAGCAGTAAAGGGTTTAAAAAATTGGTAGATCATGCAATTATTAGCATCAGCTAAAACGCAGTTCTGTTATTCGTTTACCCAATTTGAAAAATATATAAGAGAATATAAACGCGGCTATTACATCCATAGTATAATGCACGTGTTGAATAAGTACTAGCAAAGCAATAACAATAGATCCTACTAATAAGAAAAGCCGATCGGCTTTTTTTTGCAAGCAGAGGTACATGGTGAATAGGGTAGCGGTATGGCCGGAGAAAAATAAGTCTTTCGTAATAAATTTACTTCCATAAAACAAGTTGCTCAGTGGATCTTTCAGTTCAATTATTTGTTGCGGAGGATCAAGTGGTACTAAAAGCAGACTGACGATTCTGCCCATAGTTAAAAAAAGATAACTCCACAATAATAGCAGAAATATTGCTGGGTTTTGTACACAACGGTAGAGTGTGAATACAACCAGTATCCAAATAATAATAAAAGTGGGAATAGAAACATTCCAAGCAGGAAGAAGATTCAACAACAGGTCATTCAATACCACCCCTTTTCTTTGTTCAATATAATCAAAGAAAACAGGCAATGCAGGAATAAGTAGGATTAGTAATGATAATCCTATTAGTAATTTAAGCTTGAAATCTTTATTTTTCAAATGCTTTTCCCAGGAAGTAGCCAATGCTTCATTCATATTGCAATAGTACAACTAGAAATGCCATCTTACAAATGCTTCCATTGCAGCATATTTAGTCATTCCAAGTGCAGCATACAAATTAGCAGTATTGCCATTGCGATCTTCTGCTCTTTGCCAAAACTCTCGATTATCCGACCCTTGAAAAGGAACCATATCTTTTTGTGATTGGTGAATAAAAATCCCGAAGCGTTTTTTCTTTACCTGATCGGGACTCATAGGTATGGCCATCTCAATTTCTGCAATATCCCATTCTTGCCATGCGCCTTTATACAACCATACCCAACAATCTTTTATCCAAGGCTCATCAGCAGCTTTTAATCGCTTCAGTGCTTCAAATACCGCTTCTAAGCAAACCCTATGCGTACCATGTGGATCCGCTAAATCTCCTGCGCAAAATATTTGATGTGGCTTTAACCGCTGAAGTAATTCCATCGTTAGTACGATGTCTTCCTCTCCCAATGGTTTTTTTTCTATTGCGCCCGTTTCGTAAAAAGGCATATTCATAAAGTGGCAACGATCTTCTGTTAAGCCCACATACCTACAGGTTGCCTTTGCTTCCCCTCTTCTGATTAACCCTTTAATAGAACGAATTTCTTTCGTATCCATCTGGTCTTTCTTTTTTGTAGCAATAAACTTTTGTGCGGTGAGTAACTGTTCCTTACTCTTGCTATTGTCCATTCCAAAGAGTTCTTCGAATCCTACTGCAAAATCAATAAATCGAGTCACAAATTCATCGGTTACAGCAATATTTCCACTGGTTTGATAAGCTACATGCACTTCGTGCCCCTGGTCGTGCAATCGCATAAATGTACCACCCATACTAATGATATCATCATCAGGATGTGGAGAGAAGATAACGCATTTTTTAGGATAGGGCTCACTTCTTTCTGGGTGTGCTGGAATAACTGCATTTGGTTTGCCTCCTGGCCATCCTGTTAATGAATCTCTGAGCATATAAAATACTTGCAGATTGATTTCGTAAGCTTCCCCTTTTTCTACCAATAAATCTGATAATCCATTTTCAGTATAATCTGCGGCGGTGAGACTTAAAACAGATTTTTCTAATTTTAATGCCAAATAAACAACCGCCCTTTTTATCATAGCATTGGTCCATACACAATCTCCAGTAAGCCAAGGCGATTTTATGCGTGTAAGCTCAACAGAAGCCAACTCATCAACCACAAATAAACAATCGTTGTGTTGCTGAAGTATGCTGGCAGGAACGGTTTCGGTTATATTGTCCTCTACCGATTTGGCAACAATGCCAGCTTTATTACCCCATGCCATTAAAACAATTCGTTTTGCTTTTAAAATGGTGCTGATACCCATGGTAACAGCCAGTCGCGGCACTTTAGAAATATTTTCAAACTCATATGAATTCGCCAATCGAGTACTGTTCTCTAAGTTTACCAATCTTGTTTTAGAAAGTATACTAGAACCGGGTTCGTTAAAACCGATATGCCCATTTTGTCCAATCCCCAATACTTGCAAATCAATGCCACCTGCAGCTTCAATTGCTTTTTCATACGACTCACAATATTTTTTCATCTCTTCCTTTGGCGCATTACCATTGGGTAAATGAATATTAGCTGGGTTAATATCAACGTGATTAAATAAATGCCGATGCATAAAACTCCAGTAGCTTTGATAGGCTGTTTTATCTATCGGATAATATTCATCTAAGTTAAAGCTGATTACGTTTTTAAAACTGAGACCTTCTTCCCGATGCATTCTAACCAGTTCTGCATATAAATTAATAGGTGTAGATCCAGTTGCTAAACCCAATACACAGTGTTCTCCTCTCTGCTCTTTTCCCTTGATTAATGCTGCAATCTCTTTTGCCACAAATGCGGCACCTATTTTTGCTGAAGTATAAATTTTTACTTCTATTTTTTCAAATGAATCTACCATAGTTAAACTGTTTTGCATCGCTAAAATAACCTGAACTTATCATATTACAATATTAATTACTCGAAAACCCGCAGAATTATGCATTTTATTGCGGGTTTCGACTATAATTATTGAGGCAAGGTTATACTGTTTATTGGATCGAAATAAGCTTTGCTGTAATTGATTCCCAACCAATCGTATCGCTTAAACTGATTTTGTAATCGCTTTTCAAAGTCCCCCCAATTCCTATTTGCTTTTTTACTCCATAATACTTCACTCAATGCACTTATTCTTGGGAAAACCATATACTCAACTTTGGCACTATTGGTCATGTATTCAGTCCACACATTTGCTTGCGCACCCAGTACTTTTTTTTCTTCATCGGCACTCAGCCCCTAGGGGATCGGCTCATAACTATATACTTTTTGAATGGTGGTATATCCACCAATATTGATAGAGTCTTCGTTTCTACTTTGCATATGGTCAAAATACATCCACTCACCGGGTGTCATAATTACCGCATGTTTTTGTTTGGCGGCTTCAATGCCTCCTTTTTCACCCCTCCAGCTCATTACGGTAGCATTGGGGGCGAGGCCACCTTCTAATATTTCGTCCCAACCAATAATTTGTTTGCCCTTGCTGTTTAAGAATTTTTCTATTCGTTGAATAAAATAACTTTGTAAGCCGTGTTCGTCTTTCAATCCTTTTTCTTTGATGAGTTGTTGGCAAAATCCGGATCTTTTCCAAGACTCTTTGGGGCATTCATCTCCGCCAATATGAATGTATTTTGAGGGAAATACTGCAATCACTTCATTGAATACATTTTCTAAAAATTTGAATGTATTTTCACTAGGCACAAAAACATCTTCAAATACTCCCCAAGTCTGTTGCACCTGCTTGCCTTCTTTGGAGCCATTCCAAACAGTTTGAGCAGGATATTTGGAGGACTCGCTGGGGAAACAACTTAGTTCAGGATAAGCTGCAATGGCAGCTGAAGCGTGACCGGGTAATTCAATCTCTGGTATTATTTCTACAAATCTATTGCTCGCATATTGCACAATCTCTTTTATTTGAGTTTGGGTATAGTAGCCGCCATAATGCGTATTTGTATTGCCAGTGCCATAATAGCGACCAGTGATTGTACCATTTCTATATGCGCCAACAGAAGTTAGTTTGGGGTATTTTTTAATTTCAATTCTCCAGCCTTGGTCTTCCGTTAAGTGCCAGTGGAAAACATTCATTTTGTGCATGGCAATAAAATCAATGTACCGTTTGATGAAGTCGACAGAGAAAAAATGCCTGCCAACGTCTAAATGCAACCCTCTATAAGCAAATCGTGGTTGGTCTTTTAGTGATAGCTGCGGAATGTTTAATGCTTTATTTTTGCTATAGGGGAGTAGTTGAATAAGCGATTGTATACCATAGAATACGCCAGCAGCATTATCCCCGCCAATATTTACTTGGCGATCGGTTATTTCCATTTGGTAAGCGCCAGAAATGGCAGATGCTATTTTGTGGTAATTCAGTATAATATTTCCAGTGCCATTTTCACTTTTTACAATGGGTAACTGGATATTGTACATTTTTTGGAGGTAATCTTGTAGAAACAGGGCTGATTTTTCTAAGCCAGAACCCAATAAAACAATTTTAGTTTTCTGATTGATTGAAAAAAAACCTTTTCCAATGATGCAAGAATCTGGTCTTGGAATGATTTCGTTTTGCTGTGCACCTGCAATAACAAAAGAGAGTAACCAAAAGGCAAGCATCATTTTTTTCATACGATTCTGATTTATTAGAAACTAACCTGTTTAAATAGCTTCTTAGTGTTGAAAGAATTCTCAAATTAAAAAAGATTCCTCTTATGGAGGAATCTTTTTATAAATTAGGCCGTAGTTTAAATTAATCTACCTTGGTTAGCTTTATTAGGTTGGTAGGTAAGTGAAGGTCAATTGGTGTACTACCCGTATTCACAACAACATCACCCACTTGTATAAAACCTCTTTCTTTTAAGATATCAATCTGGTCTTTTACAATATCATCAATACTTTCTTCTTCTGAGTAATGGAATGCACGTACTCCCCAGCTTAGGCTTAACTGGTTCACCAATGTTTTTTCTTTTGTAAAAATAAACAAGGGTGAAGAAGGTCTATAACTGCTGAGCATAAATGCGGTATAACCACTTTGGGTCATTCCAATTAATGCACTGGCTTCAACATCTTCGGCAATTTTACAAGCGTTGTAACACATGGCATCGCTGTGAAAAGAAGGGGAGTGAGGCTGGGGTTTTAAATCTTCGGAACGGTTGTAGCGGTATTCTTTCTTTTCAACTTCTGCAATAATTTTACGCATGGTTTCAACAACCAATGTAGGGTGGTTACCAGCAGCGGTTTCACCACTCAGCATTACGGCATCAGCACCTTCCAAAACAGCGTTGGCTACATCGGTAATTTCACTTCGGTTGGGTTTTACGCGATCAATCATACTCTCCATCATTTGTGTAGCAACAATTACAGGTTTTGCTCTGTGAATACACTTGCGGATAAGTTCTTTCTGAATCAACGGAATCTGTTCTACTGGCAATTCAACACCCAAATCACCACGGGCAACCATGATGGCATCACTTTCTACAATAATATCACGAATATTTACCAGTGCTTCTGGCTTTTCTATTTTAGCAATGATTTTAGTCTTGCTATTTTTCTCATCCAATTTACTTCTGAGTATAACAATATCTTTAACGCTTCTTACAAAGCTAAGCGCTACCCAGTCGCATTTTTGTTCAATAATAAATTCCAGATCAATCAAATCTTTTTCAGTTAATGCAGGCAATGAAATTTTAGTATCTGGTAAGTTAAGTCCTTTTTTAGAGGATAAAATACCACCCAAAGTTACCCTTACCTTAACATCACCATTTTTCTCAATGCCAACTACTCTGACTTCAATTTTACCATCATCAATCAAAATAATATTACCCAATACTACATCTCCAGCAAGGTTGGGGTAAGAAACATAAATTTTTTCTTTGGTACCCACACACTTTTCATTGGTAAAAGTGAGGATATCGTCAATATCTAATTGCAATGCATTGTTGGCAATATCACCCACCCTAAGTTTAGGCCCTTGTAAGTCAGCCAATATAGAAATATTATAAGGTTGGGTTAAATTGATATTGCGAATATGTTCAATAATCGCCAGTTTATCCTCATGATTGCCATGCGAGAAATTCAAACGAAATACATTCACACCTGCTTTCACAAGGTCGAGTAATTTGTCGTAGGTATCACAGGCGGGACCAACAGTAGCTACAATTTTTGTTCTATGCATCACGTGTTGAACGCCCGCAACTTTGTCCATGTTCTTGTACAGGTACTTTTCTAAATTTTTTGACATCTTGGTATGATTAATTTTAGGGGGTTAGCTGGCGAGAATTTTAACAATTCTTAACCAGTCTTCTGAAATTTTTTGTTTGGCTTTTATTGCAAGATCAAGTGGGGTATAGTGTAATTGATTGTTCAATATCCCTACCATTACATTGTGTGTTCCATTCATTAAGCATTCTACTGCGTGAAAGCCCATTCTACTGGCAATTAGGCGGTCAAGGCAACTGGGTGATCCACCTCTTTGAATATGCCCTAAAATACAAACACGGGTATCTGCATTGGGGAGGCGCTTTTTAATAATGGAAGCAATTTCAGTCGCGCCAAACTTATCACCTTCGGCTACAACTACTAAATTCACTAATTTTCTACGTTTTTCTTGCTCCGATAAAGAAGCTATTAGGGCTTCAATATCTGTCTCGGTTTCTGGAATCAAGATATTTTCTGCACCAGTAGCAATACCGCTGTGCAAAGCAATATAACCAGCATCTCTGCCCATTACTTCTACAATAAATAAACGGTCGTGTGCATCAGCAGTATCCCTGATTTTATCAATTGCTTCAATAGCTGTATTTACAGCAGTATCAAAACCAATGGTAAAATCACTTCCTGCAATGTCTTTATCAATGGTGCCCGGTAAACCAATACAGGGGATATCAAATTCATTGCTGAATTTTTGTGCACCTTTAAAACTACCATCACCGCCAATGATTACCAAACCATTTATACCTCGTTTCGTAAGGTTATTATAAGCCAGTTTTCGACCTTCTGGTTCAAAAAATTCTTTGCTTCTTGCTGTTTTTAAAATGGTTCCACCTCGCTGAATGATATTGGCAACTGAGCGGGATGTCATCAGATTAATTTCATCATCAATCATGCCGCTATAACCTCTCATGATACCAAACACTTCTAACCCATAATAATTACCCGTTCTCACCACTGCTCTAATAGCTGCATTCATGCCTGGCGCATCGCCTCCAGATGTTAGAACACCAATTTTTGTAACTTTTTTACTACCCATGATCAAATATTCTCTTTATTTGGCGAAAATCGCCTATTCAATAAATGTGTATTGTATACACGGAGTCCCAAAAATACGGATTTGAAAGGAAATGACCATTGGAACATTATATGGTATTTTTTGTAGCATTGTATTATGAAAATAATATTGACAGGTGCAAATGGATTTCTTGGTCAACATGCTTCCTTATTCTTTGCTAATAAAGGGTTTGATGTATATGCAGTTTCTAGAAATGAATCTAGAATTCCGTTCCATAAAAATATTTTTTATCAATCTATTGAACTAACAAACGTTAGTTCGGTGAATAAGATGGTGGATCAAATAAAACCAGATATCATTATTCACAATGCAGCCATGAGTAAACCGGATGAATGTGAACAAAATAAGGACGCATGTATCTTGCACAACGTAACGGCCACCCAATACCTTGTTGATGCAGCCAATAAGCATGGGGTGCTATTTATTTATATATCGACTGATTTTATTTTTGGTGAAAATGGACCTCATCCCGAAGATGCATTACCACAACCACTCAATTTTTACGGAAAGAGTAAGTTAATGGCGGAAGAATTTGTGAAGACTTTTGCTTTTACTTATAGTATTGTGCGACCAGTATTTATCTATGGATCTTATTGGGAAGGTATGCGACCCAGTTTTATACAATGGGTACAACAAAATCTGGCTGTTGGCAAATCCATAAAAGTAGTAGATGATCAGTTCAGAACACCCACTTATATGATTGATATTTGTAAAGGAATAGAACAGATTATAGTCCAGAAAAAGCATGAAATTTTTCACTTAGCTGGCCCCGAAATTTTAACTCCTTATGCAATGGCTATTCAAGTAGCAGAAATATTAGCACTTAATGCTGCGCTTGTTACAAAAGTAGATAGCTTTAGTTTTCCTGAGCCTGTTCTACGTGCAAAACGTTCGGGACTTTTAATAGATAAAGCACGGCAACTACTAAACTATCAACCCCTATTATTTGAAGAAGGGGTAAAGCTTAGTTTTAAAAATTTACTTTAAGGGTAAAAATATTTCTGCCATCATACATCTTGCGCTTCCACCGCCATTGGTTTCAATGGTTGTTAAATCTGAATGAATGATGGGATTAAATGCTTCTATTTCAGCTACCTGTTTCTTGTCGAGTGAATGAAATGCCTGAGACGACATCACCAAGAATTTATTGCCCTTATTATTATGTACTTGCAACATATTTCCTGCAAAACAATTCATTTGAGCTAGACTAATAGCAATTATTTTTTGGCCCGTCTGTTCAATGCTTTCAATCACCATTTTTTGTTCTGCTAAATTTGAAATAGCATCTAGGCAGATCACCATGTATTCATCAGCCACACATAGCATTACATTGGTATGGTAAATTGCTTTATTACTACTGTCCACTGCATGGAATGCAATGGGTTGATAATCCATTTTTTTACAAAATTCATTTAACACAATCAAATCCGTTCGGGGTGATAAACACGCGTATGCAATTTTATGATCACGATCCAGTACCATACTACCAGTACCTTCTAGGAAAATATTTTCTGCTTCAAAATGCGTAAAATCTATTTTCTGTAAGATGGAAAACTTTTCTTCAATAGCATGGAGAACAGACTGCTTGCGCTCCATTCTTCTATTCACCGCAAACATGGGGTAGAGGCATACGGTTCCATCGCTGTGAAAAGAGATCCAATTGTTTGGAAAAATAGAATCAGGGGTATACGGGTAGGGCGTATCAGCTACTACGGTAATATCTATGCCATGCGCGGTTAATACACCCATAAAATCTTCGAATTCATTTCGAGCTTTTTCTGAAACCAAATCATCGTTGGAATTGATTTGAAAACTATTGTTTACAGCAGTTTCAGCATTAAAATTAAACTGGATAGGCTGTATCATTAACAAGTGTGAACTGTGTTGCATGGTATTTATTTTATGAATCAATTGAATCTCTCCAAAGTGGCATACTCATACAATGGAATCCACCTCTTGCCCTGGAAAGTTCAGCAGAAGGCATTAAAATAAAAGTATCCGTTATACTCTCCACATGCATGGTTCCAGCTTCCAATGCTGCCAATAATTCTTTTACCCCAATAATATTAAAGCCAGCGTTTTTAAAAGCTTCAATGGTCTTGTCATTCCTATCGTAGCCAAGTACAACGCCTTCTTTAAGTGCCAATAAATTACAAGAATCGGTCCACTGTTCTCTTACACTGTAAGGGAATTCATTGTTGCCAGAGAAAATAAATTTCACTTCATGTTCACAGTGCAGGTCGTTCTTACTGATGTCTACCAATAGATCTTCCAAGCTTTCAAAACTAATGGGGTTATCGGGACTTTTGCGGTGGAATTGAAGTATTTTTATTTTCTCTTCTTTCTTTATTTCCAGCAATCTTTCCACTGAATTTTGATCTTCATATTTTACTGCTTTTCGCGAGAAATTTCCCAGCATAACCCATACATCTCTTTTCACTTGGGTGAAAACAGTATCAATATGCATATAATCTCTTTTCTTTGGAATTTTAACAATGGTAGCTTTATCCATCAATCCTTTTTCGAAAAGTGTATTGGTAATTTTTACGGCTGCTTCGGAGGAAGTTCTTTCGCTTACGCCTATTAAAATATGTTTATCACTCACCACCATAATATCACCACCTTCAAGGGTTATTTTTCTGTCATCGTCTTCTTTGGGTAATAAAAAGCTATGGTTGGAGTCGCTCAGCTCAATAATATTATTGCGATACCCTTTAAAAAAAGAATGGTTGAAGAAAATATACCTAGCCAGTAAAGCTTCTCTGGTTCTTGCTTTTTTAGCTGGTTTATTCAGTAATACATGGTCTTTAATGGTGATGCCGATGTCCCTTGTAAAAATAAAGTTGGGGATGGGGGCAAATAATAATTCAGCAGTTTTTGAAGTGCCTGATATAAATGTTTTGGCCAGTTCTGTTGGTATATATTGCAGCAATTCATTTTGGGTATGATAGGTACAACCTTCAATAGCGCAAACAGATGCCACCAATTTAGATCGAATATCATGATCTTCCAGAATTTCTGCCAGCAACCATTGTAGCTCAACTACTTTGTCGGAGCGGTGAAAATCTGCATGGTCGGGCTTGTAAAAATTACGCCTTGCAGATGGTTCATCAATTTTATGCAGTTTGCCTTTTATCTTTTCTGGATCTAAAAAGTAGAGTAAGATTTTGGTGTAATAGTCGTATTCATCTTTTCGGATGGTATCTAAGTGAACAATGTCTTCAAATAGCCAGTCCTGAGCTTTAGACGGCACTACTTTACCAAGGCCGCTGTCGGGACTGTGAACAAGTAAACTTTTAAGGGTACCTATTTCGGAATTAACGTTGAGTTGCATATTTATTTGTTGTGGGTTGAATGAGGAATTACCAATACTACAATTGAACAATGTTTTGGCAACGATTGAGCAATAGCAATTGAATCTTAATACTTAAAATAACAGGATAAGTACTCAATGATCGGGCATAGAGTTGAGCCCGCGGTACATCCATGCGAAATGTGCAGTAAGGAAAGATATGGTAGTACAATGATTCATTGGTGAGTGCAAACTACGAAATTATTTTAAATGGTAGTTTGCCGTTCAAAGAGCCAGTAGAAGAGATGGGGCGGAATCGAACAAACATATCTTCACTATACCATTTTTCTTGGTGTGTTTTTCGCACAACATCGGCGTGATCCTTCATTTTATAAGCAAATTGTTTCATGGCTTCTTTGCCCGTCCATATACTAAAAGTAGCTTGTTTAATAAAGGGCATTTCACCAATGCCAACGGAACAAATAAACCCTTTAGCACCCGCCATTTGCTGCGCAATACGGTCAACGTGACTCCAAAACCTACCCAGTTTGCTGATGCGAATGGTGGCTCTGGTTAATACGCCAATTGGACCCAAGTAGTCAGATTGTTTGGGTAGGTCACCAAAAGCAAGTTTTCCATCCCAATATCCGTGACCTTCAATGGGTTCTAGTAAAAGCGTCCATTTTTCGCAACCGAATATATTCCACCAGCTAGAAATAAATAGAGGAATGAGGGGTTGATCAGGATTGTTTTTTTTAGAAGGATGAACAATAAGTAAAGCCCATTGACGCCAATCGGGTGTTTTATCGAAGCTGCCGTTTTTGCCACAGCCCATTAATTTCCAGAAAGAGATGGAAGAGTTTAGCCAAAGGGGAAATCTAAAAACGGCCATTGACAAAAATCCTATCCAACCCAACCAACGAGGATACCTAACAATTACGAGTGATGCGAGCATAAACCGAAAATAAGCTGTTTGATTGAAAGAAAGGTAGATCTTATTCATTTCTAATTGTGAGTTCCACCTTTTACATTTTATTTGTATTGAACAGGGTTCTAGTAATGTGAAAGTTAATATTTTCAATAGAGAATTATTTTTTATTGCTTATCAACAAATATTTATTTATATTTACCGTCTATTTAAAATTATATTTATGCAAATAAAAATCAGCTCAC
Source organism: Sphingobacteriia bacterium (assembly GCA_004294135.1). Taxonomy (GTDB): domain Bacteria; phylum Bacteroidota; class Bacteroidia; order Chitinophagales; family Chitinophagaceae; genus Sediminibacterium. Next base: position 46,746 of record RDZY01000007.1, on the reverse strand, counting down.
CACAAATTTTGAAAATATTAAACGTGCTATCGTGGATTATTTTCATTGGTGTTTGTATTGAAGCCGGGGGCTTTTTATTCAATAGTTTTTATGCATTGGTATTGAACCCAATTGGTGCGAAATATTTTTGGAATCATTTGGATTTGTCCAGTCTCTACCAATTTGACCATGGATATTTTTTTGTAACAACCACACTTATCAATATTGTGGTTGTACTGAAAGCTTGTTTATTTTACGTAATAGTAAAATATCTTTACAGTAGAAAACTAGATTTATCGAAGCCCTTTAGTATTGACCTAAGACGCTTTATTCTTAATTTAGGATATTTAGCTTTAGGAATTAGTGTCTTCACACTATGGGGAGCAAACTATATTGAATGGATTATGAAGAAAGGTATAGAAATGCCTGCACTACAAAATTTACATTTGGCAGGAGCAGAGATCTGGCTTTTTATGAGTATATCCCTTTTTGTAATAGCCCAAATAATTAAAAGTGGAATTGAAATCCAATCTGAAAACGAATTAACTGTATAAATATGCCCATAATTGTAAACTTAGACGTGATGATGGCAAGAAGAAAAATGTCGCTGAACGAACTCTCAGAAAAGGTAGGAATCACGCTCTCTAATCTTTCCATATTAAAAACAGGCAAAGCAAAAGCCATTCGTTTTAGTACATTGGATACTATTTGTAAAGTACTGGACTGCCAGCCTGCTGATATTTTGGAATATTCAAAGGGATAAATATTGGCTGTTACGCAACCATTCAAGCCTATTTAAGCAAGCACAAGCCCTAGAATATTATCTTGTATATTTGCCGCCCAACCCATCGATTTGAAACAGTTAGCATCCCTCAATCATTTTTTCTGGAAATACCGTAAGCGATTTTTTATCGGAATATTTTTTGTAGTCGCCTCCAACTATTTTGCTGTGCTGGCTCCTCAAATTACTGGATATGTTATCAACCTTGTACAGCAAAAACTACCCGGAGCCAAAGCATCCCCAAAATACGATGCACACGATTCCGTTGTAAATGGATTTATCTCTCTCATCAATAGCTTTGAATTCAGTTTTGGCTGGCTGGTTGCTATCTGTAGCTTGACCATCTTATTCATTGCCATCATAAGAGGTATTCTCCTATTTTTTATGCGGCAAACCATTATTGTAATGAGCCGCCACATTGAGTTTGATCAGAAAAATCAGATTTTTCAACATTACCAGCAACTGGATACTAGTTTTTATAAAACACATAGTACGGGCGATCTTATGAACCGGATGTCGGAAGACGTTAGTCGCGTTAGAATGTATACCGGCCCCGCCATTATGTACCTCATTAATCTAACCACACTAATTGGTTTCTGCATTGTTAATATGCTTAGAAAAGACGTACAACTTACCCTCTACGTATTAGCTCCATTGCCCCTGCTAGCCATCACCATTTATTGGGTAAATAGTATCATCAACAAAAAAAGTGAAGCTATTCAAGGGCATCTTTCTGACCTGACTACCAATGCGCAAGAATCATATTCAGGTATTCGTGTAATTAAATCTTTTGTTCAAGAAAAAGCCATGCTGGGTTTCTTCGAAAAAAACAGCGAAGCATACAAGCAACAGGCAATTGGTTTGGCCAAAGTAGAAGCATTCTATTTTCCGAGTATGGCATTAATGATTGGAATCAGTACCCTCGTAACCATTTTCATGGGTGGCATGCATGCCCTAGAAGATCCTTCCAAAGTAAGCACTATTGTTGAATTTGTGATCTATATCAATATGCTCACATTTCCAGTAAGTGCAATTGGATGGACGGCCAGTATGATTCAAAGAGCAGCCGCTTCACAGAAAAGACTGAACGAATTTTTAGAAACTGTCCCCAATATTCGCAACCATAACCATAACCCAGATTCTGAAAAAGTGAGTGGGGAAATTCTATTCAATAACGTGAGTTTTACTTATTCCAATACGGGTATTAAAGCCATACAGCAATTGAATTTAGCCATTCAAAAAGGGGAAAAAATACTTATACTGGGCAAAACAGGAAGTGGCAAATCTACCCTTGCACAACTGTTGCTGCGATTTTATGAACCAGATAAAGGAAGCATCACCATTGGTGGAAAAGCATTAAGCCAGTTTAACTTACAGCATCTGCGTAGCCAAATAAGCTATGTTCAACAAGATATATTCCTCTTTAGTGATACAGTGGCCAACAATATTCGTTTTGGTGTAGATCCTTCTACCAGCATGGAGACCGTACAAAAAGCAGCAATATTTGCCAGCATTCACCAAGAAATATTGGGTTTCAACAAAAGTTATGAAACACTAATAGGAGAGCGTGGCGTAACATTGAGTGGGGGACAAAAACAGCGTATTTCCATTGCCCGTTCGCTCATTAAAAATCCTGAAATTGTAATTTTCGACGACTGCCTAAGTGCCGTTGATGCAAAAACGGAAAAGACCATTATTGGCAACTTATACGAATACCTACAACAAAAAACTGCACTGATAATTACCCATAGAATTCTTTCAGGATTTCGATTCGATCAAATCATAGTACTTGAAGATGGAAAAATAGCTGAACAGGGTACCCATGAGTCGCTCCTCCAATTAAATGGCTACTATGCAACACTTTACCAATTGCAGACGCAGGAAGATAAATAACCAGATCAACCCTTAGAAGCTGCTAAACAATTTCTATATACAATAGCTTTATTTTGCCATTTCCGAAACATCCCTATATTTGTAATCATTAACAAACCGTTAACCAAAAAAATTAACTGTGGAGTACGAGAATAACGACAAGAAAATGGATAGTGTTTACAGCACACGCATCCGAGCTGGAAAGAGAAGAACTTACTTTTTTGATGTGAGAGCCACACGTGGCAATGATTACTATCTTACCATCACCGAAAGCAGAAAGCGTTTTGATAACAATGGTTACGACAGACACAAGATTTTTTTGTATAAAGAGGACTTTAATAAATTCATTAAGGCCCTTGGCGAAGCCATTGATCATGTGAAGACAGAACTAATGCCCGACTTTGACTTTGATGCTTTTAACCATGAATACCCAGATGCAGAAGGTGAAAATGGCGAATCATATATCCGCACTGCGCCAGTAGTTGCTGAAGTTGCAACCAGTGATATTATAGAAGAAACACCCGAAATAATACATACACATACACCAGTAACAGCTGTAACGGATACACCAATTGTAAACGATACTGCTACCGAAGAAGTAGATAAGTGGTAATTGATTTCTAAAAATTTATTGCATAAAAAAACTCCCGATTTTCATGGGGAGTTTTTTTATGCAATAAATGAAAATTAGTTTTTAATAATTTCAGCATTTACTTTTATTCCTTCCTTATCTGCACTAATTAAATACTTACCATATTTTTTTAGTACATCATCAGCTTGCTCAACACCGTTAATCATCAGCTTGCCATCTTTGATATTAACATTTACATTATTAATATCTTTTACCAATCCATCGGCTTTAATAGCTTCCACCAATTGATCTATTCCGTCTTTAGAAGCAGTAAAAGAAACCGCCATTTTACTGCTGTCTTTACCGCTATTGATGATACTCACTTCTACTTTTTTCTCTATCTTACTATCAGCGCTTTTAGCTTTATGAATGGTAGCAAGGGTAGGAGCTATTACCAAGGAAACAATAGACATTAGTTTAATTAAAATATTCATAGAAGGACCAGATGTATCTTTAAAAGGATCACCTACTGTATCACCAGTTACTGATGCCTTATGTGGTTCTGATTTCTTGTAATACATTTCCCCATTGATCTCTACTCCTTTCTCAAATGATTTCTTAGCATTATCCCAAGCACCACCTGCATTATTTTGGAAAATTCCCATCAATACACCACTTACGGTAGCACCTGCTAAAAACCCGCCTAATGCTTCTGGTCCCATTATAAACCCAATTAACAAAGGAGAAATTATAGTAATAGCACCAGGTAGCATCATTTTCTTTAAAGAAGCTTCTGTAGATATAGCCACACATTTATCGTATTCGGGCTTACCAGTTCCTTCCATAATACCAGGAATAGTTCTGAACTGGCGACGAACTTCTTCCACCATACTCATAGCTGCTTCACCCACAGCCCTAATGGCTAGGGAAGAGAAGATAAAAGGAATCATTCCGCCAACAAATAATGCCGATAACACATCTGCTTTATAGATGTCAATATGTTGATTATCTGGCATAGCCACACCAACGAATGCAGCAAATAATGCTAGTGCTGTTAAAGCAGCAGAAGCAATGGCAAAACCTTTTCCGCTTGCGGCGGTAGTGTTACCAACTGCATCTAAAATATCTGTTTTCTCTCTTACTTCTGCAGGTAACTCACTCATTTCTGCAATACCACCTGCATTATCTGCAATTGGTCCGAAAGCATCAATTGCCAATTGCATTGCAGTAGTAGCCATCATACCAGCCGCAGCAATAGCCACCCCATATAAACCAGCACAAGCGTAAGAACCATATATACCTCCAGCGAGTACTAAAATTGGCAAGAAAGTACTTTCCATACCAATTGCTAAACCACCAATAATATTGGTAGCGTGGCCAGTGCTCGATTGTTTAATAATACTTAATACCGGTCGTTTGCCCATTGCAGTATAGTACTCAGTGATTATACTCATTAAAGTACCAACCACTAAACCAACCGCAATAGCACCTATAACACCAGTTCTAGTGAATTCTAACCCTCGTAAAATCATTGATTCTGGTAAAATATAAGTTACCAAGAAATAACAAGCTACAGCAGTTAAAACCATTGAACCATAGTTACCCATATTCAATGCTCTTTGTACAGTAGCGGTATTTAATCCTGCATTCTCTCCAATTCTAACAAATAAAGTGCCTACAATAGATAAAAGAATACCCACTCCAGCAATAAGCATTGGCAATAAAATGGGAGATAAACCGCCAAATTGATCAATTAATTGAGCACCGTTTGGTCCCGTTACTTCTTGACCCAATACCATAGTTGCCAATACAGTAGCCACATAAGAACCAAATAAATCAGCGCCCATACCAGCTACATCACCTACGTTATCACCCACATTATCAGCAATAGTAGCTGGGTTACGAGGATCATCTTCAGGAATACCTGCTTCTACCTTACCTACTAAATCGGCACCCACATCGGCTGCTTTTGTATAAATACCACCGCCCACACGTGCAAATAAGGCAATGCTTTCAGCACCCAGAGAAAATCCGGTTAGTACTTCAATGGTACGCAACATTCCTTCCGCATCACCGTCGGGAGAAAAATAATATTTGATAATTAAAAACAAACCACCAAGTCCCAATACAGCGAGACCCGATACGCCCAATCCCATTACAGAACCGCCCGTAAAGGAAACGTTCAATGCCTTAGCTAGGCTAATTTTAGCCGCTTGGGCAGTACGCACGTTTGCCTTGGTAGCTACTTTCATACCAATATAACCAGCAGTAGCACTGAAAACAGCACCAATTACAAATGCAATGGCAATACTCCAGTGGCTAGATTCATTGGTATTGGCCATAAAACCCAATAAAATGGCGACAATAACCACAAAATAGCCGAGTATTTTCCACTCTGCTTTTAAGAAAGCCATTGCACCTTCAGCAATATAAGTGCTGATTTCTTTCATTCTTTCATTACCGGCATCCTGTTTGGAAACCCAGTTGAACTTAATTAGGGTGTAGAGTAAACCTACAATACCCATCGCCGGAACGGCATAAAACAGTAGATTGTTCATAAGCAAAATGTGTCAGATGTTAAATTGTTTCAAGTTGGCAAAAATAGGGGTAAAACCGTTAGTGAGATATAAAACGTAATCTAAGCTAATTTATTATTCGTCGATTAGTTTACTATCAATTGTACCTGTAAAAACCGAGCTTAGTTTGCCTGCTGACCAGATATTGCTGTTGAATTTATTACCCAATATGATAACGGTAGCAGTATCCCCAATCAATCGCCTAAAAACCGTGTTATTACCGTGCCACCATCCATTATGGTAAACAATGGTAGGATTGGGTGAATCGACGTATAAATGCCATCCCAGTCCATAATTTCTCTTTCCCTTTGTTTCATTACTCAATGGTTGGTAGGCCATATGCTGGGTAGTATTACTGATATAAGTACCTTGGTACAATGCCCGATCCCATTGAAGTAAATCGCGCACATTGCTGTAAATATTTTTATCTCCATAAATACAATCCAACTTTTCTAACCCGAAAGGAATTTTACCTGGGGTATATGATGGAATATAATTGGCGGTGTCTTTAATGCTAAATACATAAGTGTCTTTCATGCCTAGTGGCGTAAAAACACTGTCTCTCATATATCTTGGGTAAGATTGACCTGTAATTTTTTCAATCACTAAGGCTAATAAAGCATAATTGGTATTGCAATAACTGTATCGCCGATTGGGCATAGATTCAACAGGGGGACGAATTTCAACCAAATACCGCAATACGTCTAAATTGGTACTTAATCCCGTAATATAGACTGGATCTTTTACATAGACCGTCCGCTTAATCCTTTTTCCGCGCCTATTTTTGGTGCGAGTAATATATGAACGGCTGGCAGACATGAATAAATCGTATTTGGGCAGACCAGTTCTATGTGATAATAAATTTTTGATGGTGATACTGGAATATGGAAAATGGGACAGGTATTTTCTGATGTCGTCGTCTAGTTTAAGCCTTCCTTGCTCCATTAATTTTAAAATGGTCATTGCAGTGAAAGTCTTGGAAATAGAAGCCAAATGAAAAGTAGAAGAGGGGGTGATGGGTGCTTTTGTGCTGAAATTAATAAACCCTTGATAGTCTTCAAAAACTGTTTCCCCATTTTTTGCCAATAAAATACTTCCATTGAAACCAGTCTTCAACAATTGTTTCTCATACAAGGGCTGAATAATGGTTTGGTAATGGTTTTTATGTATTTGACTTTGCTTGTTGAAAACAACTGGGGGCTTAGTTACAGTGGTATCTTTTGATTGGCTATTGCCGCTACAGGCCAGTAAAAAAAGACTCAAAACTGGAATAATCATTAATCGCAACATTAAAATATTTCTCAGGTAAAACACAAATATACCCTTTGATCCTACTCCATCCAACCTAGGTGGAAAACTATGTATTTCATGTTAATACAAATAGTTATTAAATTGCAACCATGAGCAAGCAAGTAATGACCAGTTACCCGAAAGAACGGATCAATATTCTTTTTCTAGAAAATATAAGCGACAAGGCGGTTCAGCATTTTAAGCAGAATGGATATATTAATGTGCGTAAAATGAATGGCGCATTAAGTGAAGAAGAGTTGATTAAAGAAATAAAGGATGTACACTTAATTGGCATTCGTTCCAAGACATTAATCACCAAAAAAGTACTAGATGCTGCTCTAAAATTACAAGCAATTGGTTGCTTTTGCATTGGAGTGAATCAGGTTGATTTAAAAGCGGCCACCGAAAAAGGTATAGTAGTTTTTAATGCCCCATATAGTAATACCAGAAGCGTTGCAGAGTTGGTAATAGGTGCGAGTGTGATGTTGATTCGTCGCATTGTTGACAAAAATATGGCTGCCCATCAAGGTAATTGGATGAAAGAAGCCAAAGGCAGTTATGAATTGAGGGGTAAAACTTTGGGAATAATTGGATATGGAAATATTGGCTCTCAAGTAAGTGTGTTGGCTGAAGCTTTGGGAATGAAAGTAATATTTTATGATACCGAAACCAAACTTCCTTTGGGCAATGCCGTTTCGGCCCGAAATATGAAAACTTTATTAGGTAAAGCAGATATCGTTTCCTTGCATATACCAGAAACGGCTCAGACGAAAAATCTGATGAATAAAGCTACTATAAAGCAAATGAAACAGGGAGCCATTCTTATTAATTATGCGCGTGGTGAAGTAGTTGATATAAAAGCTTTGGCAAATGCACTATCTGAAAAGCAACTCAGTGGCGCAGCTATTGATGTATTTCCTGTGGAGCCAGAAAAGAATGGCGACCGTTTTGAAACCCCATTACAAGGTTTATCTAATGTTTTATTAACACCTCATATCGGTGGGTCTACCGAAGAAGCACAACAGAATATTGGAGAAGATGTAAGCGCAAAATTATTTCAATATTTAGAGCGCGGAATTACAAATGGTTCACATACGGTTCCAGCTATTGCATTGCCACCCATTGAGGGAGCACATAGAATTTTACATATACACCATAACGTGCCGGGTGTGCTAAGTGCAATCAATACCGCATTGTCAAAAAACAATATCAATATTTTGGGGCAGTATTTAAAAACCAATGATGAAATTGGCTATGTAGTGTTGGATATTGACAAGAAATTATCGAAGCAAGCGTTGGAATTACTGAGAGACGTAAAAGAAACGATTAAGGTAAGAATGCTTTATTAATCAAACCCATACTGCTGGTATATAGTAGCAATTGTGCCAGTAGCTTTTGGATAACAAATTTGAATACATTATTTACCTTATAATTAATATTATGTTAAGTAGTGTATTGTCCTACCAGAACTCCTAAAAATAAGCTTCATTCAATTTTAGGTGCGGATTCATCATAAAAGTATGAAGTTGTCTGTTCTCTTTAAAAGCCACTATGCGATAACCACGGTAATCCAATCCCCAATTACCTCCATAATGTCCATCAAATAAAAAAGGAATATTGTTCTTTATTTTAAAATGATCTTGGTCGTGATCGTGTCCATTAAATACCGCGACAATGTTTTTGTATTCCGTAAGCAATTGTAGAAACTGGTCGCATTGAATTCCATAGCTCGTCCACTTTTCAGGCGTAATATGAATGAAAATATAAATGGCACTATGATTTTTATATTTATCCAATTCAGCTTTCAACCAATCCAAGTCAGCACATATATATTCGCCCTTTTCATTGGAGGTAGTTGCCATCAACAAAACTTGGTCGCGAATTACCGCTGTATGATTCACTGGCATTCCCCAAATTGACTTCCACTCTGCGGGACTAACTTGGTCGTGATTGCCTTGGGTTACATAATATGGCACTGGTAATTGATCCAGATGCTGCTTTACAATAGGCAGGTATTTTTTTTCGTCGTGTACCAGATCTCCATTAATGATGCAGCAATCTAGCGGCTCTAATGCATGCTCTCGTTTTATATGGGCGACCAACTCATCAAGGTTTTGTTGGTAATTGGTTCCAGTTTGACCATAATGGCCATCCGATGCAACCAAAAATCTGAGCAGACTGGGCTTTGAAATAATACCATCACCTGAATCCATGCAATTTTGCTGCGACAATAATTGCCCACCTACAAAAATTGCAACACTGGTATAAATACCTTTCCTTAAAAAACTTCTTCTAGATGGTATCATTGGTATAAGATAGAAATATGAATTACTTAAAACTACCGTGCAAAGCATCAAATTCCTTGTACTTGGCTTCCAATAAATCAAAAGTTTTAGGGTCTTTGCCTCTAGCTCGTCCCATTTTATAATAATACAGGTTGGTAATAAAATCTACTGATTTATTAATTACACTTTTTTCAGTATTAGAGCGGGGAGTTTTATCTTTTAATATGAGGTAAGACCTTGTTAACCAGTCGATGGCTATATCTACATTTTCTATGGCAGCTTTTTCGACCAATAAATTTTTATTTTTAATCTCATCAACTTTCACCTTCTGCTCTGCATCAGCAGCAGCTTTTTTCTTTGGATCTTTTACCACAGGCTTGTTGGTATTTATTTGTTGTAATTTTTTTATATTCTCAGCATATTTATCATCTTCCAAATTAAAATAGTTGTAATAAATGATGCCTGTATTATAGGCTGCCAGTGCATTTTGTGAATTTTTCCCATACGCCTTTTTAAATGCGTCTATTGCTTTTTTGGTATATACATCGTGTAAAGAACTGTCCACTCCTTCTTTGTTTTTTGCATTTACAAAAGCGTCGCCAAACTGCAAATACATATTTTCTGTGAGCGTACCTGCGGCATTTCTTTCCTCATAAATGGCCGTTTTTTGAGCTAGGTCAAAATTTAAATCAATGTATTCAATCTCAAAATCTTCCCAATTTTCTTTGGGATACACTTCTTTACCAATTGCTAGATAATTCTCAAAATCGGTCTTATTCTTTGATTTGGTATAATGGTCAACTAGAAATTTATAAATATCTGCAAATCCCTCACCTGTTACCTTACGATCAGCCAAACGAGCATAATACTTTGAAGCTTCATCCATTTTCTGGGCATTTTGAAATGAATAAGCACAGTAAAGAATAGAAGTTGTATCAAAGATAGCTGTAGAACTAGACCATTTATTTTTGAATATATAATCGCTATAATAAACGGCTGACTCGAAGGCCTGCGTTGCATCTGGCCAGTTCTTTGCTTTAAAACTTTCTATGCCTTTACCGAATGAAGTTGAGTACATATCAAAGAAACCTTCTGCTCCCTTTTCTTTTACGAATGAATAACTTGGATCTAGTTCCACATACTTTTTAAATGCAGCATTGGCATCTTCAAGAATGGTTGGATACTTTGCACGCAATGCTTCATTTTTGTAGATGGCGGCATGAATTCTAGCTTTCCAATACCATCCCTCTATTTTATCTTTGGTTTTAGGATCAGCAAGTGCTTTCTCAACTTCAACTTTAGCTTCTTCAATTTTTCCAAGTAACAAAACGGTCTGTACTTTTTTGTAATCTTGTGCTACAGCAATATTCAAGATGAAAATGCTCAGTAATACAGCAATAAAATGTTTCATGTCTTTATTATTTATTGTTTTTATTCGTTGTTGGGTTCTATTGTATCAGATGTATTTTCGATTGTATTAGGTGAATGAGTTTCGGTTGATTCTGTGGTGTCAGCATCGATTTCAACCATTGGATTTTCATCTTCGGTCTGGTCCTCAATTTGAGAAATTGCCGCAATTTCATCCGTATCATCCAATCGAATCAGTTTTACTCCTTGCGTTGCCCTGCCCGCTTCACGTATGGCTACTATACCTGTTCTAATGGTGATGCCTGATTTACAAGTAATGATTAAATCCTCTGTTTCTTTCACATACAAAATCCCTACTAGATTTCCTGTTTTCTCGGTTACATTAATGGTTTTAACACCCTTGCCGCCCCTATTGGTAATGCGGTAATCTTCAATGGCTGTTCGCTTACCGTATCCTTTTTCACTTACTACCAATATGGTTCTTTCCAGGTCTTCTTTATTTACACAAATCATTCCTACTACTTCATCCTTGCTATCATCAACTTCAATTCCACCCACACCAATAGCACCCCTACCGGTTGGCCGCACTTTAACTTCTGGAAAGCGAATAGCTCTACCACTTTTTAACGCCATCATGATCTCGCTGGAACCATTGGTAAGCCTCGCTTCCAAGAGTTCATCGCCCTCTATAATGGTGATTGCATTTACCCCATTGGCTCTTGGTCTGCTAAAATCTTCTAATGAAGTTTTTTTAATAATTCCCTTCTTGGTACAAAGTACAATATAGTGTTGCTGGACAAATTCTTTATCGTCAATTTTTTTCACATTGATGATGGCTTTCACCTTATCATCCCCAGGCAATTGAATCAGGTTTTGGATGGCTCTTCCCTTACTTTGCTTCTCTCCTTCTGGTATTTCGTATACCCGCATCCAATAGCATCTTCCCTTTTCGGTAAAGAACATAATGGTATCGTGTGTGGAAGCAATAAACAAATGCTCTACATAATCTTCCTCTCGGGTTTTAGAACCAACGGCACCTCTTCCACCTCGCTTTTGCTGGCGGTATTCGGTAGCAGAAGTCCTTTTAATATAACCCAAGTGAGATATGGTAATTACTACGTCTTCGTCCTCTATCAAGTCTTCAATACGCATTTCATCTGCCAAATATTGAATTTCACTTTTTCGTTCATCGCCAAACTTCGCTTTTACTTCCAGCAATTCTTTTTTAATCAGATCATATCGTAGGTCTTCATTGGCCAACAAGGCTTTAAGGCCTTTGATGGTTTCAATCAATCCATTGAATTCCTCAATAATTTTATCGCGTTCCATTCCAGTCAACCGCTGTAAACGCAATTCCAAAATGGCTTTTGCTTGTATTTCAGATAACCCTTCTTGCTGTGTGTACTGCTCATTGGTGAGATCAGTAAACATAGCTGAGTTAAGGTACCATTTTTGCTCCTTGCTTTTATTAACCAAACTCTCCTTGGCTTCATCGGGCGTTCTGCTGGCACGAATCAGCGCAATCACTTCATCTAAGTGATCCAATGCTTTCAAATATCCTTCTAAAATATGCGCCCTTTCTTCTGCCTTACGCAATTCAAATTTGGCACGGCGGATCACTACTTCCATCCTAAATTCAATAAACTCACGCACCAAATCGCGCAGGTTCATAATTCTTGGACGACCCTTGCTTAATGCCACATTATTAATACCATAGCTGGTCTGTAATTCGGTATGCTTATACAATTGGTTAATCACCACCTGTGCAACCGCATCTTTCTTCAGTTCCACCACAATACGGGTACCATCTTTATTACTTTGGTTGCCCACATCGGAAATTCCATCTACAATTTTGTCAATCGCCAGTCGCCCTATCCGATCCGTTAATGTATCACGGCTCACCTGATAAGGCACTTCGGTAATCACAATCATTTCGCGACCGTTGGGCTTGGTTTCTACATTGCATTTACCACGAACCACCACTTTACCCCTACCCGTTAACAAAGCCTGCTTTACGCCCTCCATTCCATAAATTACACCACCAGTAGGAAAATCTGGGGCTTTTACGTGGCTCATCAATTCTTCAATAGTAACCTCTCTGTTTTCCACATATGCAACACAACCATCAATCACTTCACTTAAATTATGCGGCATCATATTAGTAGCCATACCCACTGCAATACCCGAAGAACCGTTTACCAATAGTTGTGGTATACGAGTAGGAAGTACAGTTGGCTCTTCTAATGAATCATCAAAATTCAACTGAAAATTTACTGTATCTTTCTCAATATCATCCAACATGGCTTCTGCAATACGCTGAAGACGCGCTTCTGTATAACGCATAGCTGCTGGCGGATCGCCATCTTGATTTCCAAAATTACCTTGCCGATCTACCAAGGTATAACGCATGGTCCACTCTTGCGCCATACGAACCAATGTATCATAAATTGCAGTATCTCCATGGGGATGGTATTTACCCATTACTTCCCCTACAATACGTGCCGACTTTTTAAATGGCTTATTGCTACTATTGCCCAACTCGCTCATAGCGTACAATACCCGTCGGTGTACTGGCTTAAACCCGTCGCGTACATCGGGTAAAGCACGACCCACAATAACCGACATGGAATAGTCAATATATGCGGTCTTCATCTGTTCCTCAATATTTACCTGTATGATGCGATCATTATCGCTGGTTTGTTCTGGCAATTGATTTTCTTCCATGTATCTTTTTGTTCAGATTTAGCCCTTTTATCGGGCGCAAAATAGCTTCCGATATATAGGTCTGCGAAGATAGCTTTTTAAAGGGTTAAAATCGCTAAAAAAGGCTGTTTTTTAAAGGCACTTATCCACATAAAATACCCCTTCTAAAAGATTGATTTCCATAGATAGTTTTCAATTGTTCTATATTTATTTTTATTATGGAAAAAGTCCCCTGTATTTTGCTTTTCGGTGCCGGTAAATCCGCGACCGTATTAATTCAGTATTTGGCCAAAATTACCTTTGAAAAACAATGGAATTTTACCGTAGCTGATTTGAATTTGTCCAATATCCTTTCCAAAACAACTACCTCAGCCTATTTAACGGCGGTTGAACTGGAAATTGAAGACGAGAATGCACGCAGAACACTCATTCAAACTGCCGATGTAGTGATATCCCTCCTACCTCCTACCCTTCATTTCTTGGTGGCCAAAGATTGCCTGATGCTGCGCAAACACTTGCTCACTGCCTCTTACCTGGATGAGCCTATTCAATCCCTTGCTAAAGAAATTACCGATGCTGGACTGCTATTTTTGGGAGAAATGGGACTCGATCCTGGCATTGACCATATGAGTGCCATGCAGCTTATTGATGAAATTCATGCAAAGGGCGGCGCTATTTCTTCATTTAAGTCGTACTGCGGCGGTTTAATTGCACCTGAATTCAATACCAATCCTTGGCAATATAAAATCACTTGGAACCCCAGAAATATTGTCACTGCTGGCAAAGCTGGCGCCATATACAAGGAGCAAAACCAAATAGTTGAGAAAAACTATGCTTCTATTTTTAAAGATTGTTCCTCCCTTCAATTGGATGGGGTTGGCGAATTGGCTTATTACCCAAATCGCGATTCACTTTCTTATATCCCGATTTATGGACTGGAATCTGCCGCTACTTTTATTCGGGCTACCTTTCGGTATCCCGATTTTTGCAAGGGCTGGCAGAAAGTAGTTGAAGCAGGATTTACAAGTGATGAAGACCTGATTGACACCCATAATACCAGCTATGCAAATATGATGGAAAGGCAATTACAACAGAAAGAAGTATTGCTGCAATCGAATCTATTAAAATACCAATTCAACTGGTTGGGCCTTAGAGACCATCGACTCATAAATAAAGGCATTCAACCCATTTCTGCTGTGTTTCAGCAATTATTAGAAAATAAATGGAAGCTTGAACCGGGAGATAAAGACCTAGTTGTAATGTTGCATGAAATTGAATTCAAATTAGATGGAGAATCACAAGTAGCAAAGACCAGCCTCATTGTTAAAGGCGATGATGAACGCAGTACGGCCATGGCCAAAACAGTGGGACTACCATTAGGCATTGCTGCAATATTATTACTGGAAAATAAAATTACCCTTCGGGGATTGCATATTCCAATTGTAAAAGAAATCTACCATCCCGTTTTGGAAATACTGAAGCAGGAAGGAATTAAATTCAGGAATTTTTAGAAGCTGTTGCTTTATTTTTAAATATTTAAGTATGAACTATTGGTTAATAAAATCCGAACCGTTTAAATACAGTTGGGATCAATTTGAAAAAGACAAACAGACTTTCTGGGATGGTGTAAGAAATTACCTAGCTCGCAACCATTTAAAAGCCATGAAAAAAGGGGATCTCGCTTTCTGGTACCACAGCAATGAGGGCATGGAAATAGTAGGTATTGCCAAAGTGGTAAAAGAATTTTACCAAGATCCTACCACCGACGAAGCTGCTTGGGTAGTGGTGGATTTTAAGCCCGTTAAAAAACTAAAAAAGCCTGTGTCGCTCGCCATGGTTAAAGCAGAAAAACAGTTGGCTAATATGGCATTGGTAAGGCTTGGTAGACTTTCAGTTCAACCCGTAACCGTCGATGAATGGGATATAGTAATGGCCATGAGTGAAGCCAAATAAAGCCGGTTATTTGTAGTTCTGAAGCTTATTTAAAAAAAATATAGGCAATGCCCACTGCTGCAATTACCCCAATTAAATCTGCCAACATACCCGCCCAAATGGCGTAACGTACTTTCTTAATACCTACGCTGCCAAAGTAAAGCGCAATAATATAAAAAGTAGTATCCGCACTGCCTTGGAATGTGCTGGACAACTGACCAATAAAACCATCGGGACCGTGTACCTTAAAAATATCTAGCATGAGTCCCCTCGATCCACCCCCACTAAAAGGGCGCATAATGGCAACCGGTAATGCGGGTACAAATTCACTGCTGGCTCCTACTGCACTAAAACACCAAGTGATGCCATTGATGATTGCTGCCAATGCCCCACTCTCTCTAAATACCCTTATAGCTACCAACATTCCTACGAGGTAGGGAATAATTTTTACAATCAAATCCCAACCCTGTTTTGCTCCTTCAATAAATGCATCAAATACGTTTATTTTTTTCACATAACCTCCCACAATAAAGCTACAGATGATGAAAAATAAAATAATATTACCCAGCACATTACTGAAAGTCTCCTTGGTTAATAAAGTGGGTGTTGGAATGTCTTTTTGCGAAGGAAGCGAATGAATAAACCAAGCAAATAAAAAAATAACCATTGAAATTCCACCAATCCAAGCAATCAATACCCGATCAAATTTCAACCGTTGATACATACCAGTAATTACAATGCTGGCAATGGTTGCTACCGATGTGGCCAGCATTAATGGCACAAATACACTGGTGGGATTGGTGCTGCCCGCCCCTGCCCTATAAGCAATAATAGACAGTGGAATAAGGGTGAGTCCACTTGTATGCAACACTAGAAACATGATCTGAGCATTAGTGGCGGTCTCCTTATTGGGATTGAGGGTTTGCAAACTCTCCATAGCTTTTAGTCCGAAGGGGGTTGCCGCATTGTCGAGACCCAACATATTGGCACTAAAATTCATCACCATCTGCCCCATCGCTGGATGCTTCTCGGGCACTTCCGGAAACAGTCGCTTCATAAATGGATTCAATATTCTAGCTAAAAAATTAATGGCTCCAGCTTTCTCCCCAATATTCATCAATCCCATAAAAAATACCATTACCCCAGTTAGAGGCAGGGCAATATCCATCACAGAACTTTTACTGGCATCAAAAATTCCTTCTACCAACTTCTTAAATATTTCATAGTCCTGAAATACAATCAGTTTGAACAGCGCAATAACGAGACCAATTAAAAAAAACAAGATCCAAACATAGTTGAGTGCCATGCGGCTAAGATAAGAAATACTACCTTCGCAGCCTCAAAACCAAAAAAATGGCTTTACAAGCAGGCATAGTAGGATTACCAAACGTAGGAAAATCAACCCTTTTTAATGCGGTTAGCAATAGTGCAAAAGCACAGGCAAGCAATTACCGCTTCTGCACCATTGAGCCCAATGTGGGCTTGGTAGATGTACCTGATGAAAGATTAAATAAACTAACCCAATTGGTACAACCCAATAAAACCATCCCTACCCAAATGGAAATTGTAGATATTGCTGGCCTCGTTAAAGGCGCAAGCAAAGGGGAGGGACTGGGCAATAAATTCTTGGGTAATATTCGTGAAGTAGATGCCATCATACACGTAATTCGTTGTTTTGAAGACGAGAATGTACTGAGAGAAGAAGGCGTTATTAATCCTATTAGCGACAAAGAAATTATTGACACCGAATTACAGTTGAAAGATTTAGAAAGTGTGGAGAAAAAAATGCAAAGGGTAGAGAAAATGGCTCGTGTTGGTTCTGATACCAAAGCAAAAGCTGAATTCGAAATTTTGCAACGTTGTAAGAACCACCTTGACACTGGAAAAAGTATTCATTCGCTCGGCTTGAGTAAGGATGATAAAGCAGCAGTAGCTGATCTTTTTCTACTCACAGATAAGCCTGTTTTGTATGTTGCCAATGTGGGAGAAGCAGATATGCATACTGGTAATAAATATTCAGAAGCACTTAAAAAAATAGCAGCAGCAGAAGGCGCAGAAGTAATTGTAATGTGCAATAATATTGAAGCCCAGATTGCTGAGATGGAACAGCCCGATGATAAGCAGATGTTTATGGAAGAATATAAGATGACCGAACCTGCCCTAAACAGACTTATTCGTACCGCTTACCAGCTATTGAATTTAGATACTTATTTTACTGCCGGAGTACAAGAAGTTCGTGCATGGACTATTCACAAGGGTTGGAAAGCACCACAAGCAGCAAGTGTAATTCATACCGATTTTGAAAAAGGATTCATCAAAGCAGAAGTGATTGCCTATGACGACTTTGTAAAGTACGAAAGCGAAGCTGCCTGTCGCGATAATGGCCGCCTTCGCATTGAAGGAAAGGAGTATTTGGTGAAAGATGGAGACATCATGCATTTTAGATTTAATGTGTAAATAATTAATTTTTTTTATTCACCACCCATCCTTTGAAATGCATTCTTTCTGGGAAAATGATAGCTATTTTGCTCCTGTTGATATCATCATCATTGGGGGTGGGCTGATGGGTTTATGGACTGCACTAGAATTAAAAAAAACAGCCCCTTCCCTATCCATTACTATCTTAGAACGCAATAGCATACCTACTGGTGCTTCTACGCGTAATGCTGGTTTCGCCTGCTTCGGTAGCCTCACCGAATTATTGGCAGACGAATCTGAAATGGGCAGTAACTCCATGCTCCAACTGGTAGAACAACGTTTTAAAGGCATTGAAAAAATAAAATCCTACCTATCGCCAACCTGCATTGATTACGATGCATGCGGTGGCTATGAAGCCATATTAAACTCGCATACCGCCGCACCCAATCTTGTAGATCATATTCAAAGATTCAATCAGTTGCTTCAACCAATTACAGGTAGTCCAGCAAGTTTCTCACTTATTACCCAACCCTTGCATACTTGGGGGCTTTCTAATTTTGATTATCTAGTGCACAATCCATTAGAAGCGGGTATCCACAGCGGTAAGTTGGTAACAGAACTCACCAAAATAGCGGTGCAAAATGGAGTACGATTTTTATTTGGCATAGAAGTAACCAAGTTAGAAGATGATTCAATGGTAACTATCCACACAAAATTGAATGGATTGCTAAAAGCGAAGCATATTATTGGCTGCACCAACGGGTTTACACAAGCATTATTTCCCACCTTAAACGTGGTGCCCGCTAGGGGGCAGATTGTGATGACCAAACCCATTGATGGATTACTTGCCAAGGGTACTTTTCATTTTGATGAAGGTTTTTATTATTGGCGAAATATTGGCAACCGCATTTTATTGGGTGGCGCACGCAACACCAATATGATTGCAGAACAAACCACTAATTTGAATGGTTCCGATGAAATCAGAAATGCGCTGCTTTATTTTTTACAAACCCATTTTATTACAAATACTCCAATTGAAATTGAACAAAGCTGGAGTGGCATCATGGGTTTCACCAAAAACAAAAAACCTTTGTGTGAGCAAACAAGTGAACATATTACAGCAGCTATTGCTTGCAATGGAATTGGCGTAGCACTTACTCCAATAATGGCAGAGACCGTTGCCAAAAACACACTTCAAACAATTTAACTTTCCATTCAATCTATTCTACTTAATTTAGAACTGTCAATTTGATTATGAGAAAAATATACACGCTTTTATTCCTTATTTTTTGCTTAGCCAGTTGTGAATCACAAAGCAGCAAAGAACCTGAAATTGATGCCAATATTGTGCCCTCCCCTGCTGTAATTAACTACAGTATTATAAAACTGTATCCGCATGATACCAGCTCTTATACACAAGGATTGATTTGGCATAATAACCAACTTTATGAAAGTACGGGCATGGAGAAAGAAAGTAAATTATTAGAAGTAGCACTAAACAGCGGCAAGGCTTTGAGAAAATTAGCCATTCCAGATAATGAATTTGGAGAAGGCATTACCATACTCAACAATAAAATCTATCAACTAACCTTGACTAATCATCTAGTACATGTGTACGACTTAAAGACCTTTAAAAAATTACAAGAATTTGAGTGGCCTTACGAGGGATGGGGCATTACCAACAATGGCAGTAACTTAATTATATCAACAGGAGGCAGCAACCTCTACATGGTAAATCCCACTACTTTTAAAATTGAGAAGACGATTGGCGTGAGCGATAACAATGGATATATATCCAGCTTAAATGAACTTGAATATATTGAAGGATTTATTTATTCCAATCAGTATATGACGGACTATATACTTAAAATTGATCCCCTGTCTGGATCCGTGGTCGGGAAAATTGATTTTAAAAATCTGCTGAAAGAGGCAGGTTCAATATACGACCCACGTAGTATTGACGCAGGATATGTTTTAAACGGAATTGCCTACAACCCTACTACTAAGCATATTTATATTACTGGCAAAAGATGGCCTATTCTTTTTGAAATTCAATTGGGCCAATAAACAATTTCTTCTCGAATATATAAATTACAGAGCTGCATTTTTTTTCATTTGAAATGGCTTTAAAATTAGACTTTAGCCCCTGCCATAAAGCGCGAATTAAATGGGGTCGCCCATTTTTGTATTGCTCACTCAACATGGCCACATAGTAAGCATCAAACCACATTGCTTTGGTGGCAACCAACCTAAACCCATGGAGATCTCCCATTATTTCCATGGAGGACGGTGAAAAATGATGCAGATGTCTTGGAACATCGTATGCAGCCCAATATTTTCCATAGGTTGCTGCATCAGCAGCCGTATAGTTGGGGACTGCTATTATCAGTCGCCCTTTATCACGAATAACCTTATTTAGCTGGCGCATATAAGCTACTAAATCGTGAACATGCTCTATCACATGCCACATGCTGATGGCATCAAAGCTATTGGGACCGAACTCAAATAAACGCGCTGGCAATTCCAGTTCTAGTCCATAATTTTTTTGGGCTTCGTTTCTTGCTATTGCATCAGGTTCCAGTGCAGTTACATTCCAGCCCTTTTGCTTCATGGTATTGGCAAAAGCTCCAGTACCTGCGCCTATATCTAATAAATTGCCTTTTTCTAATCCCGTTACTTTCTGTAGCAGTCTCGCTTTGGTACCCAAGGTATAATTCCTTACCAAATGGTATAGTTTATTCACAATACCTTTTTTAGTATTGGAATGAGAGATATAGTTGGTGGACTGATAATAAGTCCCAATATTTTCAATACTAGGAATATCTTGTGTGAAACGAAAGGAACAATCCTTACAATGCCAAATAGAGAATACCGATTCACTTACTGTATGGTCTTTGGCATCTAAAACAGGATGAATATGCTTGCCTAAACAAACAGCACAACGCGTATAATGAATCAATGACATAGTAGATAATTGGGTGAATCAATTAAACATAATAGAACAACAAAGCACCGAGACCAATCATGAGCAATATAACCGCATATACCCACCAGTTATCATTCCCGCTTAATTGACTATCTTGACCCAAGAGTTCGCGAATATCTTCTTCTTCTTGTTCCGATAAATCGCGTTCATCGTCCTCATGATAAACCCTTGCTTCTTTTTTGGCAAACTCAACCCCGCCCTCCAGCTTTACCTGCGGCATTAGTTCCAATAGGTTTTTTTCAGGGGTGAATAGAATATATCCATTTTCTTCTTTCCGCATCATACCAATACCCGGTATAACCGCACCTTTGGGGGTAGTTAATGAAGTTTTTAACTTATACAGGTAATCGTGGAAACTTTTGATGGCAGAAACCTGATCTAGTCCCATTTCTTCAGAAAGAAAATCGAAAAAAAGTTTATCTGATGGGGGTGTTTGTTCCTGCTTGAATCGAATGGTTGGAGAAGGCGCAAATAAAAATCCATTGGCAGCATCTAACTTAGCTCCATTGGTTTCAATCACCAGATTACCTACATCGGGTATGCTCAATTTGTGATTGAGCACCAAGTATTTATGAAGGTATTGATACATGTTCAACTCATTTATTGGAACGAATATACAACTCCTCCCATTACATTGAAACCAAAAACAGGATACTGGTTCCAACGTTGGTATATATTATTGAAAAGATTATTCATTTGAAGCCATAAATTCAACTTGGGTTGAAGGCTGAATTCAAGTCCCAAATTCATATCAATAGCAGGTGATAATCTTTTAGCCTGAAACGCTGCATCCCTATACAGAGATCCAGTTCTGTAGAATAAGTCAGCCTTTACTTGCAAATCATTTAACGCTTTCCAATGCATGCCCGCGGTAGCTTCAAAAGGCACCAATCCCCATGCATGGGTCTCTTTAGAAAGTTGATTGAACTGTGTAAACGCAGCAGAAGCTAGTACAGAAAAATTATCCTGTACGGCATAGTTTAACTCACCAGTTAATTTTATAGTTTTCAACTCAGGCTCAAAAATGGTCGTGAAATTTTTGCCATCTCCTGCCTCATTCAAAAATAGAAATTGGTTATTAATCTGCTGGTAAGCAAATTTCCCATTGAAGGATAAATGGTTGGCTTTCCCTCCTTTTAAACCAATAAATTGCTCCGTTATGCTGGTATTAGCCATTGTATTTAAGTTGCCGATCCACGGATTAAAAGCAGCAATACTGCGAAACCCATTTTTTACAAAATTTCCAACCCACCCCAATTCAACCGACAAGGCCGTACTGGGAATAGCTGATTCTATTCGTATATCGGGCAACATTTTATAGTTGGCATTATCCCATCCAGGCTTAATACCAAGGTTTATTTTAACATTTGGGGTATTAAATACAATAGCAGGGTTTACTACAAACAAATGATTGTTGATATTTGCAATAGGTGTTTTTAAACCAGCCAAATCGGCGGTTAGTGCCAACTTAAACAAAAATATTTTTGTGAATATTTTTTCCATTGGAAGTTTCAGCACCATATTGTTTTCACTACTGCTGGTATTATTGGTAAACCTGTAATAAGCAATTGAAGGGTTGTAATTAATTCCTGCGGGCGTAGTGGTTTTATTTTTTACGGCAGTTTCTATTCTCACCGAATTATATACCAGCAACAACTGATCCTTACTGTAAACCAGTGTTTCAGGCTGGTAGCCGTAGCGATACATGGTGTTGGTATTAAAATAGGCGTGGGTTGTAAATTCCAAATTATTTGCCGTATTTAATAGGGAGGTAATATCTACCCCGAACCGATGCGTTTGTTGTGCAAAACGGGGGCTAGAAGCATGTAAAAAATCGCCTTTTAAGGTCGTAATTGACTGCTTACCATCCCCAAAAGAGAACCTGCCTTCTGCTAAAAAGCCACTAAAATTTCCAGCTCCCAGTTTCAACCGGTGGTTGTTTTTCCAAGGCAAAGCTGAGTCAACTGGCATAGCCAGGGGACTCACAGGTATTGGTTGATAAGAAAAGAATAGGTTAGACGATGGTATTTTATAATTCAATAACAACTTACTAGAATCAGTGATAGCAGACGCTGCCGTAAAATTAATTTTAGCGGCATACTGTAACGATGGTTTGAATGAGGACGTAATTACCACAGTCCTATTCCCCCCAGTATCAGTAGCGCTTGTTGTATTAAATGCAGTGTTGAGATTGTTTCCCTGTTTTGGTATGCTTATAAGTGCTGTGCGAGTAGCCACTTTAGGAATTACTTTTTTAACCTGCTTTTTCTTTCTTGGTGCTATAACCTGTTTGGTTGTTTTTTTTGCACGCTTTTTTTTCTGCGCATGCACCGCATGGCTCAAGCAGACTAAACACAATAACCAACAGCATATTTTGAAACATTTATACATGAGTGAGTCGCTTTATTGATCTATTGAACTTTATTATTTTTCTCTTTTATTTTAATTGTTTCTGCCAATTTATCAGCAGCTTCTTGTTTTAAAATAGGCAGTATTGCATTTTCTGCTACACTTTTAAAAGTAGCTTCCGCATTAAAATAATCTCCTTGCTTAAAATAGATATCCCCTACCAGTATATAACTTTTGGTTACCCATATATCATAGGATGCGAATTTTTTTATCACTTCAAAACAAGATTTTTCAGCTTCTGCCAACTTATTCAATTGAAACTGTAATTCTGCAATCCTGTATTGAACTTCAGCCGTTATTGCTGATTTTCCCTTGTTAAGCAGCGACTGATAAGCCACTAATGCAGTAGGGTAATTATTGGCCAATTGTTCATTTCTAGCAATTACAAAACCAGCCATTAGTTGATCGTCTGCGGCAATTCCTTTCTGCAATAATAATTCTGCTGCATTGGGAGCTGCTTCAGCCCACTGCTGGGTTTTAAAGTTACAACGAAGCAATCCCCGCATTGCTTCTAACTTATTTTCTTGCTGCAAAGCATTTTGCTTTAATAGCGTAAAATATTGGGCAGCATGGGGATAATCTTGCAGGTCAAAATAATAAATACGAGCAGCTTGCAATGCACTTCTTTCAGCATATTTATTAGGCGCTTTGCTGGCAACAGCGGTATAAAAAGGCAAGGCAGATTGTGGCTTCTGTTGAACAATATTCACTTCTGCCAGAAAATAATTGGCTTCAACAGCATATTTCCCATTGGGATATTTAAGTACATATTCTGTAAAACCAGACTCGGCTCCTAGGTTGTCTTTTGCCTCATAACGAATCATGGCAGAGCGATAAGTAATAGAATCTGCTTCGTTTATGCCAACAGATTTACCATTGTTATTCATAAAATCAATATAGGCAGAAGGCTGCTGTTTTTCTACAAAAATATTTCGGATATAATCAATTGCAGACTCGCTCTCCACACTATTGGGGAACTGCTTTACCAATATTTTAAACTGATCTAATGAAGCATCATTTTTATCGAGGTTAAACAAAGCAATGCCTAATTTCTGATAGGCTTGTGGATGCAATGCTATAGCTTGATTATTATTGACCACTTTGTATAAAGGAGGGAGTGCTTTTTCAAAATCTTCATTCGCAAGATGGGTATTGGCTATCTCAATATAACTCTGTGGAAGCATAGCAGATTTTGGATAAGCCGCTTCCAATTGATTTAGTAATACTAGTTTTTCTTGCGCCTTATTTTGAGCCCCATTAATAATGGCTTTTTGATAAAGTGCATAATCGGCATTTGACCAGTTTTTTTGAATTACTTGTTCATATATTGGCAATGCTGATCTATAATCTTTTAGCATAAACCAACAATCAGCAGTCCTTAATATTGCGTCTTTTTCAACCTCATTTAAAGCAGTAGCAGCATTTTTATTCACCAATTCAAATTGTTCTTTGGCCGCTTTATAATTTTCTTTTTTAAGGTAACAATAAGCCAGGTTGTAGCGTGCATTGGAGGAGTTCACTTC
Source organism: Sphingobacteriia bacterium (assembly GCA_004294135.1). Lineage (GTDB taxonomy): Bacteria > Bacteroidota > Bacteroidia > Chitinophagales > Chitinophagaceae > Sediminibacterium. Next base: position 22,053 of record RDZY01000007.1, on the reverse strand, counting down.
TCCATTTCTAATGGGCGACTTTAAATAATCTATTGAGTAAGTTATGGCTTCATCCGTTTTTCCAGAACGATACGCAAGCTCAGCTTTCCAAAAATTAGCCAAGGGCAACTGGGTAGCGTTATAAGGCACTACCATTAGTTGATTCAGTAGCTGTTCTGCTTCGGTTATATGCTGGTCGTTAATCAACTCAACCACCCTACCATAAAGAAGCCGCGGATAAATTTTTAACGCATTTTCAGAACGAGTATTCCCCAGTTGAGCATAAATGGTTAGGGCATCTTTGTAATTATTGGTATTGGCCAATGTGCTGACGAGCAACTCCCTTGCTTCCAACTGATAAGTAGAAGTTGGATAGTTATTCAAAAACTGTTGAAATGATTTTGCAGCAATATCAAAATAGCTGAGGTCATAAGAAAGTTTGGCATAATGAAAAGCCGATACCTCTTTTTGTACTTTATTGCTATTATTAGCCGCGCAAAACTGAAAAGCATTGCGGGCATTCTGCAAATCACCTGTTTTTAAATAGGCATCTGCTAATAAGTACATGCTGTTTTGTTCCAATGAATCATTTGCCCCCCCAATCTGCTTAAATCCTTCAATGGCTTTTGTCCATTTTTTTGCTTCATAATAACAGTAGGATAATTCATATAGATCTTCCCGCCTCACTTTATTTTTAGCACCCACAAAGGATTCTAGGTAAGGAAGTGCTTTAGAAAACTTGCGTTGTTCAAAAAAAATATGACCCACCAATTGTTTCAATTGTAAGTCATAATACTGTCCCGTACGCTGTATAGCCTGCTCACCATAAGTCAACGCTTTTTCTTTTTCTCCAGTGAAATAATACAATTCAACCAAATAAAAAGGAACAACCATTTGATAGTCCGGATCTTTCTCTGCAATTAGAAACGATTCAATAGCCGATCCATACTTTTTATTGTTGAACTCAAGAAATCCATAGTAATAATTGGCATCTTTATAGTTGGGGTGATTGGGCAATTGTCGAATACTGTTGAAAAGAGGCAGTGCTTTTTCAAATTTTTGGGACACGAAATAAGCATAGCCTTGGTGAAACTTCATATTGGCAATCTGAAGATTGTTTAAATTGGCAATATTGGTTTTTTCATAAGCCGAAAGTGCCTCCGCAAATGCCTGCTTGCGGTAATAGTATTCTCCAAGATGAAAGGCCATCATTTGAGCATGGGCAACACTTTCCGAGGCATCAATATAAGACTTGGCAAGTTCTTCTACGCCAGTTTCATCAAGATCCAATGCAGCAATAATATAATAATATTTATTTTCCAACATCAATTGCACGGGCATATTCCCATTCGCCATGCCAAGGTGGTGCAATTGCTTAAATACAGGATAGGCGAGACTTAACTGCCCTTGTTGGTATAAAACTTTGGCTTGCTTAAATGAAGCATCTGGGTCGTTATTCAAAAGTGTGAACTGCCCAGCAACAGATGGAGCAAAACCAATCAGTAAAAAAAACGTTATAGGAATAAAGAAACAACGCATGGGCAGGAAATAATTGAGTACAAAGGTTTTTTTATTTATCCAAACAAAGTGGCAAAAGCTTGTTAAAGATAATCCCAGAGTGGTGTAGATTGGAAGAAAGCAGTGCTTTGTGGAAAAACAGGATAAGGTTGTAAGTTTGTCAACAAATAGTGAATATGTACGAATACAATACAATGGTGAGGGTGAGATACGCAGAAACCGATCAAATGAATATTGTTTACTATGGCAATTATGCGCAGTATTTTGAAGTGGGCAGGGCAGAATGGATTAGGTCGCTCGGATATACCTATAAAAAAATGGAAGAAATGGGCATTCGTATGCCAGTAGTAAAGATGGAAGTAAAGTTTCTCAGACCCGCCCAATACGATGAATTAATTACCATTAAAACCATATTAAAAGAATTGCCTGCGGAGCATGAAATTGCTTTTCACCACGAAGTTTACAATGAAAAAGAGAAATTACTCACCACAGGTAAAGTAACCCTTTATTTTATAAGTGTAGCAACGGGCAAAAGAACTGCTATGCCCGCAAATTTAAAGTTGTCACTAACCCCTTTTTTTTCAGATGATCATACGAGCTAAACCAATAAGCTGGTAATTTTACAAATAATCAGGACTATGAACCAAAAAATATATGCTTCCATCATCACTATTGGTGATGAATTATTAATAGGGCAAGTGATAGATACCAATAGTAGTTGGATTGCACAGGAATTGAATAAAATTGGTATTGCTGTAAAACAACGGGTAGCGGTTGGAGACACAAGTAGTGATATTATTCATGCACTTGATGAGGCAAAACAGCACGCATCAATTGTATTAATTACGGGCGGGCTAGGGCCTACCGCCGATGATATTACCAAGCCATTATTGTGCGATTATTTTCACGCTAAGATGGTGGTGCATCAACCAACCCTAGACCATGTAACCTATATTTTTGAGCAGGTGTTGAAAAGACCCATGATTGAGCGCAATGCCAAACAAGCCGAAGTGCCTGATACTTGCACCGTGCTTAAAAATGAAAGAGGTACCGCACCGGGTATGTTGTTTGAGCAGGATGGGGTGATTTTTATTGCCATGCCTGGCGTGCCTCATGAAATGAAATGGATCATGGAACACCATGTAATTCCAATGATTCCCCAAAAATTCAATACTGGTTATATTCAACATAGAACCTTACTAACCGCAGGTATTGGAGAATCATTTCTTGCAGAATTGATCAAAGATATTGAACAGCAATTGCCAATATATATTAAGCTGGCATACTTGCCCAATTATGGTATGGTTCGTTTAAGGCTAACTGCTTGGAGCAACAATGCATCCCTGTTGGAAAAAGATTTAGACCATTATTTCAGTCAATTAAAAACAGCGGTCGCGCCATATTTGGTGACCGATATTGATCACCCAATGGAGGTAGTGGTAGGAAATCTGTTAAAAGAAAAAAGCGCGACGGTAGCCACTGCCGAAAGTTGTACTGGTGGTTATATAGCCCACCTCCTCAGCATACATCCAGGATCCTCTAGTTTTTTTAAAGGAGCCGTAGTAAGCTATGCCAATATTATTAAGGAAACCATGCTGGGTGTGCCCCACGAAACCCTCATATCCGTGGGGGCTGTAAGTGAAGAAACGGTACTGCAAATGGCCCAACAAGTAAGAATATTGATGAATACAGATTATGCCATTGCAGTAAGTGGCATCATGGGACCGGGTGGAGCTACCGATGAAAAACCAGTGGGACTGGTATGGGTTGCCGTGGCAGATAAAACGAATGTGCAAGCTAAATCATTTCATTTCAGATTTGATAGGAGGAGAAATATTGAATTAACAGCTACCAATGCACTCAATATGCTAAGGGGTATCATTGTGGAAAATAGTTGAACAAGTATAGTAGATAGAACAGTATATTTGTTGATTAATAGTGAATTGCATATGCAAATTCAAACTATCTAACAGTTCAAATAAATACCGGATTACCCACGTTAAACAGTAGTACAGTATGGCAATAGCTGAATTGGTGATGCCCAAATTGGGCGAAAGTATTATGGAAGCAACCATTCTTAAATGGTATAAGAATGTAGGCGATCTTGTTAAGCTTGACGAGACTGTGTTAGACATTGCGACTGACAAAGTTGACAGTGAAGTTCCGTCCACATATGAGGGTATCATTAAAGAAATTTTATTTAATGTAAATGATATAGTCCCCATCGGGACTGTAATTGCACGAATTGAATTAGCCAGTGCTGCTGCAACAGTTGCACCAAACCCCGCTCATGCCGCTCCAATAGTTGCGCCAATAACAGCAGTAGCTGCACCAATAGCTATACCTCCAGCACCTGTGGTTGAAGCACCAACAATACCAACCCCAATTGCGCCTGTGGTTGAAATGTCTGCACCACCCATACCCGAAGTTCCATACACACCCGCTTCCCCCGTAATTGAATTAATGGTAAAGCCCGCTTCAAACAGATTTTATTCGCCCTTGGTTTTAAATATTGCCAATAGTGAAGGTGTTAGTCTGAGCGAATTAGAGCGGATTCCAGGGACTGGTAACGACAACCGTGTTTCTAAAAGAGATATTTTACAATATATTGTAGATAAAAAAGCAGGAAGAATTCCAGTATATCAACCTGCGCCACAACAACCAGTATTTACAGCACCACAACCTATACCAGCAGTTGCAGCACCCATTGTTATGGCGCCAGCACCCATTATTACGGCGCCAGCACCTATTGCCGCTGCTGTGGTACCTGAAGTAATGCCAATACCTACTCCTATTGAACCAATAGTTGAGGTAGCAATGCCACCACAAATCGCAACACCAGTTGCCGAAATTGCATCTGCACAAGTACCAGCACCTGCAATTTCGGCCATACCAGTTACTATTCCTGAGCCAGTAAATATACCTGCTGCACCAACTGCTCCTATCATGGCTACAGTACAAACAGCACCTATTTATACTGCGCCTACTGAAATAGCACCCAATCCTATAACGCCATCAGCTCCTTTATACACCCCACCAGTAACCAGTTTACCTGTAGTGAATAAAGCAATAATACCATCGGGAATTATACCTGACCCTTCGGCTATTATATTGACTGGAGCTACCGAAATTGTTGAGATGGATCGTATGCGTAAGCTTATTGCCAAACATATGGTAGAGAGCAAACATACCAGTCCCCACGTTACCAGCTTTGCCGAAGCAGATGTAACCAATATGGTATTATGGAGAGAGAAAATAAAGAAAGAATTTGAACAAAGAGAAAGCACCAAACTCACTTTCACACCCATATTTATAGAGTGTATTGCCAGTGTAATTAAGCGTTTCCCTTATATTAACTGTTCATTAGATGGCGACAAAATCATCCTGAAAAAAGACATTAATATTGGCATGGCCACTGCATTACCCTCTGGTAATTTGATTGTACCTGTTATTAAAGGAGCGGATCAGATGAATATAGTGGGACTAAGTAAGGCAGTAAACTCACTTGCTGATGCTGCCAGAAATGGTCGCCTAAAGCCAGAAGATACTACTGGCGGCACTTTCACACTTACCAATGTAGGCAGTTTTGGTAGCTTAATGGGAACCCCCATCATCAATATGCCTCAGGTAGCTATTATGGCGGTAGGCATTATTAAAAAGCGCCCAATGGTGATTGAAACACCAGAAGGTGATACCATTGCTATTCGTCACATGATGTATTTATCTCTCAGCTACGATCATAGAATTGTAGATGGAAGTATTGGTGCCAGCTTCTTATCCGAAGTAGCCAAAGAATTCGAGAAATGGGACATCAACAAACAATGGTTCCATTACTTATAAAGGCTGAATAAATGATGGATCAATATTTAAAAAAAGCCTGCTTCTGGATGGCTTTTTTTGTTTTTTGCACTACCAATACTGATGCCCAAACACCAGGCTTAGGTACTTGGAATGTAGCCACAGGTAGGTATACCATTAACACTAAATGGAATGTTTTTTTTGAAACCCAACTTCGCTCGCAGCAAGCTTATCACCATTTCAATTACCAAGAATACAAAGGAGGTATTGGATATAACTTTCCGAAAAAAATAAGTCTTGTTGCTGCTATGGGGCATTATACTACTTACCAACCTGATGGCGACTTTAAATCTCCCGTAATAAATAGTGAATTTAGGTTATGGCAACAACTCATACTTAATAATTATCTCTCTCGCGTAAAGTTGGAACACCGTTACCGATTTGAACAGCGATTTACCAGCAGCGGATACAGAAATAGATTTCGTTACAGGCTCAACGCAATCATTCCCATTAACAAGCCCATTGTTGAAAATAATACTTGGTATCTGAGCTTTTCGAATGAGATTTTTTTAAGCAATAGGGGCAATTTTTTTGAGCAAAATCGATTGAGTGTATTGGTGGGTTATGATATCAACGATCTACTTACGGTTCAAACAGGATTGGTGAATCGTTTTGACTATTTCGGGCTTGGAAAAGAACAGTGGAAGAATTTTTTACAAACCACCCTACTATTCTCATTTAATGAAGGTAAATCTGGAAGAGAACGACATCCGAGTCAAGTAGATTAACCCAGCACCTCTGCTTATTTATTAACGATTATAGTGCAGTAAAAAAAGAGAAAAGCGTAGTGCCATAATTCCTGACAAAGGAAAAGCCTTCAAACTTTTCGTAGGCATTTCGAGGGGTATGTTCCAACACAAAAAAGCCACCGGGTGCAATTAATTTTCTGCTGGTAATCAGCTTAGGCAATTCATCAATAGATCCCAATGCATAAGGAGGCCCGGCGAAAATAAAATCATATTGATTGGTGCAGGTCTGCAAAAACACAAAAACATCTAATTTCAGTAATTGCACATTTTTAATCCCTAGCATATCGGCATTCTTACGAATAAAGCCATGCATCACAAGGTCTTTCTCAACAATGGTCAACTCCGTTGCACCACGAGACGCAAGTTCATAGCTGATACAACCAGTGCCCCCAAATAAATCCAAAGTAGTAATGCCATCAAAACTCATCCTGCTTTGGAGTATATTAAAAAGTCCCTCTTTTGCAATATCAGTGGTTGGCCGCGTATTAGGCATATTTGCCGGGGGATGTATTTTTCTTCCACCCCACTGTCCGGAAATAATCCTCATACCGATAATTTGTAAAATGGTGTAAAATAATAATTGGGATACTCTAATAATACGGTACTAAAAATACCAGTAGGTTGAAGAAGATCCAATTCAAAATGGGTGTACAAGTTTTTCAATTGCTTGTACAGATCAGCCTCCATATCAAGCATCCCACTAAATTCCAGCACAGCAGCAGTAGGATCAATAGCAAATTGTTGGGTTGCTCTTAACACAAAATACATAGCATCTTCGGCAGTAATAAATTTAAAGGTCTGCACCATTTGCAGTCGCCCCCCCTTCCAAATAGCCAATATAAAATGTTGGGTATAGCACTGTATTTTAACAAACTGTTCCTGTACAATATCCCTACTCATAATATCATTCAACAAAGAAGAGTAGACATGAGCAGTCTGAAAAATAATAAATTGTCTACTCAGTAATTCTGACAATGATTTTCTAATTCGGTAAGCATTGATGAATACTTTGGTACTGCTCAGCTTTTCGTACTTCACTTCCATCCGATTGCTTTCTCCGTAAATAAGATTCAAATAATCTTCAGCAGAAGTAGCAGTCAAGTATTTCTCTGGTACCAACACGGCTTCAACGGTATTGAAATAGCAGGTAACCTGTTTAAAAGTTTGGTTGAATAATTTGGAGATTGTTTTAATCTCATAAAATATATCATTCCAATCTTCATTGGCATCTTTTTCTAGACTAAAGAGTTCAAAAGCAACAACCAGTCCACTCTCGATTGACTTAGACATGCACATCAATTCCTGATCATCCAGCTCAATAAAGAGTTGAAATGCAGAACCACTGATGGGATCCTCCTGATAAAAACCTGCTTTTTTAATGGCCATTCACGCTAATTACGCTGCAATAATATATAAAAAAGCATTAACGAACCAAGATAGATACAGCTCACCCTTCAAAATACTAACTTTGCGCTTCATTATGAGTAGTAACAATTCAATGAATTTGAAGATCGACACAGGCAATAGGCAAATTCTTCGCATTGCATTGCCCATTTCTGCTTCTATTATAGTTCCACAACTAAATTTTATCACCAACAATATTTTTCTGGGTGGTTTGGGTCAAAAGCAACTGGGCATTGCGGGAATTACTGGGGTTTATTATTTACTATTTGCGGTAGTCGGAAATGGATTAAACAATGGTTTACAGGCATTAATTTCAAGAAGGGCTGGTGAAAACAGGATAGATGAAATAGGAACCCTTTTTTGGCATGGTGTAAGAATTGCAATGGTATTTGCCTTCTTGGGTATTCTACTCACTTGGTTGGTTGCTCCAATGGTACTTAAATGGTCGCTTCACGATGAAGAAGGCATTCAAATGGCCATCCACTTTTTGTATATTAGAATTTTGGGACTACCCATTCTGTACATTTATCAAATGCGGAATGCACTATTGGTGGGTATTAACCAAAGCAAACTGCTGATACTGGGAACTGCATCTGAAGCAGTGGTGAATGTATTTTTCGACTATGGCTTTATTTACGGCAAAATGGGTATGCCCAACCTAGGTTTCAATGGCGCAGCCTATGCTTCTATCATTGCTGAGTTTGCGGGCTTATTTGCCGTATTTCTGGTGATAAGATTCAATGGAATTAGTAAAAAAATGCAGATTTTTAAGAAGGTAACCTATCAAAAAGCATATACCCAATTAATACTTACACAATCTTATCCACTTATTTTACAGCACCTTATCAGCATTATGAGCTGGGAATATTTTTATATTCTTATTGAGCATCATGGTGCAAGAGATTTGGCCATTTCCAATACCATGCGCAACCTATTTGGTTTTTTCGGGTGCTTTACTTGGGCATTTGCCGCTACAACCAATACCATGGTGAGCAATGTAATTGGGCAGGATAAAAAAGAAACTGTAATGCCTTTAATTTACCGAATTCTGAAATGGAGTATCGGTTTCGCTGTGGTAGTATTTATATTCTTAAACTTATTTCCTAGGGCATTTCTGGGAATATACGGACAAGGAGAAGACTTTATCACCGCCGGTATTCCTGTACTCAGAATTGTATCGTTCGCCATGATTTTAATGTCAGTAGCCGTAGTATGGGTAAGTGCAGTTACGGGAACAGGTAATTCAAAAATGAATCTTTACACAGAAATTGCTACCATAGTTTTTTATATGCTATACGTTTACATCGTATTGGAAAAAATGAATCTGTCCATTACTTGGGGATGGGGAAGTGAATGGTTGTATTGGGCCATCATGTTTATTCCTTCATTCTGGTATATGAAAAGCGATAAATGGAAAAAGATGAATATCTAGCCTTTGAGCTGATTCACCAAATCAATATACTGCTGCATAGCAGCTTCATTGGTTAGTCCCTTTAGTTTAGCCCAAGCTTCGTGTTTAAATTTAGCCACAAAATCGAAGGCGTTGGCGGGGCCATCCTGCTCATTATCACCTTCTGTAGCTTGCTTAAACAGTCCATATAATTTTAATAAAATATCATTATCAGGCTTTTGAAGCAATGTTTTGCTGTTGGCTACAGCTCCTTGAAATAATTCAGTTAAATGCATAAAGGTTTATTGTAATGATGCTAGTAAATTGGCTGCTGCAGTTTTAAGGGCTGCATCATCCGCAGTTCTGGTAGGCAATTTAACTACTTTCTCCAATAATTCAATGGCTTTGGCGGGTTGTCTATTTTCTTTGTATGCTTTTGCCAGATCCAGTTGATTCGCCACAAAATAAGGAGCCAGCGACTTACACTTTTCCATATACAAAATAGCTTTATCTAGGTCTCCATCGGGTAAGCCACCATAAAATAATTTTACTGCAGCTTTTTTGAAGCCAGATAAAGTAACCATTTCATAATGCCATTTGCCCAATGTATAATTGCCTTTGGCGTGATTTGGATTTACAGAAACAGCTTTGTCAGCGTAAAGTTTTACGTCTTTCACCAAGGCTACGATTCTTTTATTCTCAGTCTCCACGTCCGTCAACCTTCCACAGGCCATTGCCATTGCGTAGTTGGCATCGGCATTATTGGCATCAGCGGCAATGGCTCGCTTTGCGTAAGCCAATGCCGATTCGTAGAATAGGCGTGTATCATTGCTTTTTGGTGACCTTGAACCATTAGAAACAGCCAACTCGGCCGCTTTTACCAATGCCTTAATATTGGCAGGCTCTAATACGAGTATTTGCTTGTATTTCTCCAGCGCATCGGCTTCTTTTTGAACCCTTTCTAAATTATCAGCTTCTTTAAACAGCAAGTCAATATCTTGGGCTGATAGCAACTGGGACCTGTAAAAAAGCACCGTAAATAACAATAAAAATCGCAGCCGCATTATTTGTTTCTTTTAAGTTCAAAAGATACTCCCAATCGTCCCTTGAATTGTTCAATGGGTGGACGAACCTTATCGATGGAGATGAATACTTGTTCAGCAAGAGAAAACTGTGCCAAAATAGCAATGGCAATATCCGTAGCCAGTGTTTCTAATAAGGCGGTGGGTATGGACATGCGCTTTTTCACAAGTCCGTAAACATCCACATAGTTGATGGTATCTTTAATATGAAGTACTGGCAAGGAAGCAGGTGCGAATCCTACTTCAATATTTACTTCAAAGTCATTACCCAATAAGCGCTCTTCTTCATAAATTCCGTGGAATGCAAAGAAGTAGAGCTTGCTAAGGTGAATTTTCATCATATATCCTTGGTTAACAATCTAGCATTTTTATTAAAATTCCGCCAAACCTTAGTGCCCTTTTGCAGTTAGGTAACGTTCCGCATCTAGTGCCGCCATACAACCGCTTCCGGCTGCTGTAACTGCTTGTCGATAGTTTTTATCTTGCACATCCCCTGCTGCAAATACCCCTTCTATATTTGTTTTGGTGGTGCCAGGTTGGGTTAAGATATAACCTGTTTCATCCATATTAATCCATCCGTTGAAAATATGGCTATTGGGTTGGTGACCAATGGCTACAAAGAATCCACTTATTGGAATATCTTGAGTTTGAAGGGTCTGGCTATTTTTAATACGTACGGCTTCTACTTTCTTCTCTCCTAAAATTTCATCTGTATCGGTATTCCAATATACTTTAATATTGGGTGAAGCCAATACCCTATCCTGCATCACTTTACTGGCTTTCATTTTATCTTTTCTTATAAACATATGAACCGTTGTGCATAGTTTACTTAAATACAATGCTTCTTCTGCAGCAGTATCCCCTGCACCTACAATGGCTACTTCCTTTCCTTTAAAGAAAAAACCATCGCATACAGCGCAAGCACTAACGCCAAATCCATTCAATCGCTCTTCACTGGGCAGTCCCAACCATTTTGCAGAAGCACCGGTGCATATAATGACTGAATCGGCGTGTATTTCTTTTTCTTCATCAATCCAAACCTTAAAAGGAGTTGCACTAAAGTCCACTTTTGTTGCCAGTCCATACCGTATATCTGTCCCCATTCTTGCAGCCTGTTTTTCAAAATGAACCATCATTTCTGGGCCTTGAATACCATCGGGATAGCCTGGATAATTTTCTACTTCGGTAGTAATGGTTAGTTGCCCCCCCGGCTGTATGCCTTGATACAACAATGGTTTCATATTGGCGCGCGCTGCATAAATAGCGGCTGTATAACCTGCGGGACCAGACCCAATAATCAATACTGATACTTTTTCTACTACTCCTTGTTCCATAATCCAATTTTTTTCGGTCAACAAATGTATTGTTCAACGGCATAACCACGTGAATGATTTTTCACCATCTTATTTTATTTGGGGATAATAATACGCCGATACTGTGATCCATATCCACAGAATGCACCCAATGCTCCATTATTAATATTTCCGGTTACAATACCAGGTGCCGAGAAAGGGTTACCGATAGATTGGAAAGTAAATTCCCATGTACGCCAGAAATCAAAACTGGCTTTATCAATATTACTAAGCCGCACGGTGACCGTATCTCCGCTTTTAAAAAAGCCGAAATTCTCTCTTTCAAGTATCCGATTTTTATCTACGCCCTTATCTACATCGGTATTATAAGTCTTCCCATCTATTACAACATCATCGTAAACACTGTTAAAGCCGGGTAGAAAATCTTCACTATTTACTTTGGTAAAATAACGGATATAATTACCCAATCCCGGAGGATCAGTGATCCTAGCCATTAATACCCTAAAACTATCATTCACTGGTCTATTCGGAACCGATTTCCACCAAAGTGAATCAACTTTCTTGGTAATATTTGGAATGGTGGTGGTGCTATTGTAAAGCTTTCCTCCTGTTTCAATAGTAAGGCGGTAGGTTTTCCCTTCTGCTCCTAAAAGTACACCTGAAGGATCAGCCGGATCATTGGTATAGAAAGCATAACGGATTCCATTAGAAGAACGAAATTCAAAGTAACGGAGTGTATGTTTTTTGGTGCCATCGAAAATATTTACGACGGCATTTTTTACAAAAGAATTGAATAATGCAGCAGTATCAATGGTAGAAAAATAATTGAGTGAATTAGAAAGCACAACAATGGGAGGTCGCCCATTTTCGATTTCTGCGTCCACCACCAATTTGGATTCCTGTTGCAATGGCTCAAAAGTTATATCTTTCTCGCAACCCAACAATATTACCAGCCCCATCAGTGTAAACAATATCCTTTTTTTAATAACCCTCACCATGATTTTGATCTATAAAAAATGAATCAAGAACGCCCCCTCTATTGAATGGAGGAGGCGCCAAATAAAATAAAAACCTTAATTCCTCTGCTAGAAGAATTAACCCAAATATGCTTTCAGCGCATTGCTGTATCTCGCTTTTTGTAAACGTTTAATAGCACGTTCTTTAATTTGACGAATACGCTCTTTGGTAAGATCATACTTCATCCCAATCTGCTCAATGGTAACACCATTCTCACCATCTAATCCAAAATATGCATTCACAATCTCGGCTTCTCTTGGGCTGAGTGATTTTAATACCCTGCGTATTTCTTCTCTCAAAGAATCTTTCATTACGTCTTCATCGGTATCATCAGAACCTTCTAATAAATCGCCCATAGCAACATCTTCTGCTTCGTGCACAGGTGCATCTAATGAAGTATGGCGGGTATTACTTTGGAAGATATTGTTGATTTCAGTCTCGCTCATCTCCAAAATTTCTGCCAACTCTTCGGTTGAAGGCTCACGCTCATGCTCCTGCTCAAATGCCATATAGGCTTTATTGGCTTTATTATATGTGCCAATTTTATTTTGGGGTAAACGAACCAAGCGACCTTGTTCTGCCAAAGCTTGTAATATTGACTGGCGAATCCACCATACTGCGTATGAAATAAATTTGAAACCTTTGGTCTCATCAAAACGTTGAGCCGCTTTAATCAATCCCAAATTTCCCTCATTAATCAAATCACTGAGCGATAACCCTTGGTGCTGGTATTGTTTTGCAACAGATACTACGAAACGCAAATTCGCTTGAACCAATTTATCCAATGCCCTTTGATCCCCCATTTTAATCTTCTGCGCCAAAGTAGTTTCCTCTTCGGGATTGATCATAGGGATCTTAGAAATTTCCTGTAAATACTTTTCTACTGCCTGCGAATCTCTGTTGGTAATCTGGGTAGCGATCTTGAGTTGCCTCATATTGGTATATTGCTTTTAAAAATAACGAGTATATGATCTAAATTGTTATGAAAACGCTTGATTTACATGAAAATTTTCTTGTATGGCGTAAAATGGCGAAAGTACGATTATAGAACCAATTTAACGACTATCTGTTGAAAAACTTGACAAAATAGATAAAAATGGTAATATTATGTCTATTCAGGTAAAAATCAACAATTATTTTATCAGAGGCAAATCATTGCTTACCCAATAATAATTTGTTAAATAACTTAGCAAAACAGGGCATTTCAGCCATTGTACTAACCCCTACACGTATAAGAACGGTGGTTCATTTGAATATTTGGCCCAATATGGTGGCTCAAACCATTAGGGTTATTCAGTGCTTATAAGTATCTTCATCGGCCAAAAAAACGCTGCCTTAAAATATATGCTACCAAGAATTAATCCTACAAGTACACAAGCCTGGTTTCTATTAAAAAAACATCACGAAGCTGAAATGAATCGTCGCCATATGCGCGATCTTTTCTCAAATGATCCTGAACGTTTTCAAAAATTTTCGCTTTGCCTCGATCAGCTTTTATTTGATTATTCTAAAAATATCATCAATCCCAGAACCATGCAACTCCTTTTGCAACTGGCAGATGAATGCAAACTACAAGAATCTATCCACGATCTTTTTGCTGGTATTAAAATAAACGAGACCGAATATCGTGCAGTATTGCATACCGCCCTTCGTAATTTTTCCGATACCCCAATTTTGGTAGAAGGCAAAGATATTATGCCTAAAATAAGGAAGGTGCAACAGCAGATGAAAGCTTTTTGCGAGCAGATTCATGGTGGCAAATGGCTGGGTTATACGGGTAAAAAAATTAAGTATATTGTAAATATTGGTATTGGAGGTAGTGATCTTGGTCCCGTTATGGTTACCGAAGCCCTCAAACCATTTTGGGTAGAAGGCATACAATCCTATTTTGTGAGTAATGTAGATGGTACGCATATAGCCGAGACCCTTAAAAAAATCACACCAGACGAAACCCTTTTTTTGGTTGCATCCAAAACATTTACCACCCAAGAAACAATGACCAATGCGCATACTGCTAGGGCTTGGTTTCTAGAGCACGCTAAAGACGAAAAGTTCGTTGCCAAACATTTCGCCGCCCTCAGCACCAATGAAAAATCGGTGACTGAATTTGGTATTGACAAGGCCAATATGTTTGAATTTTGGGACTGGGTAGGTGGTCGCTATTCACTCTGGAGTGCCATTGGCTTGTCCATTGCGCTCACCATTGGGTACGAAAATTTTGAAGCATTACTAAAGGGTGCTGAATTGGCCGATGAACATTTTAAGCATGAAAAGCTGGACAAAAATATTCCCGTCATCATGGCATTATTGGGTGTATGGTACACGAATTTTTTTGGTGCTCAAAGTGAAGCCATCCTTCCCTATGATCAATATATGCATCGTTTTGCCGCGTATTTTCAGCAGGGCAATATGGAAAGCAATGGGAAAAGTGTTGACCGCAATGGCAATCCCGTAAATTATAGTACGGGGCCTGTTATCTGGGGCGAACCTGGAACCAATGGCCAGCACGCATTTTACCAATTAATTCACCAAGGAACGCCCTTAATTCCCTGTGATTTTATTGCGCCTGCTTTCAGCCACAATCCGTTGGGTGATCACCATGCCAAACTACTCTCTAATTTCTTTGCGCAAACAGAAGCACTGATGAATGGCAAGTCAGAAAATGAAGTAAAAGTAGAATTCATGAAAGCGGGTAAGCATGAAGATGAGATTAAGCGCCTCACTCCTTTTAAAGTATTCCCGGGTAATAAACCCACCAATTCATTGTTGCTGAAATCTATCAACCCAACATCATTGGGCATGTTGATTGCTTTATATGAGCACAAAATTTTTGTGCAAGGCATCATCTGGAATATTTTTAGTTACGACCAATGGGGTGTTGAATTGGGCAAGCAATTGGCCAACCAGATTCTACCAGAATTATTAACTGCGGAAAAGGTAACGAGTCACGACTCCTCTACCAATGGCCTGATAAATGCTTATAAATATTTTATTAAAGGCGATTGAAATAGGCTACCACAATTTAGTGGGGCACCAATCACCGAATTTATTACCCAATAAAAAACCAATAAGTATTTCATGGGTACCTTTACTTACTGTATTAAGCTGTGAGGTCTGTATATCGTAGGAGTACCCAATATTGATATTATTGTTCAGGTTCACGCCCATCATAGCTGCGAATCCGTCTTTATACCGATAGGAAGCGCCTAACCATAAAATATCTTGGTATTGAAATTTTGCGTTCAGGTCGAACCCCATGGGCAATGGGCTGATATATCGAATAAGGGCGGAGGGTAAAAAACTAATATCTTCCGATAGGGGCATTCTATAACCAGCACTTAAAAATAAATGTGGCACCAGCTTACCCTTTGTAAGCGAGACTTGGTTATCAGAAAAAGCCACATTTTGGGGAATGATTTGTTGGGCAGATAAACCCACAAAAAAATCTCTTGAATAAAGCCATAAGCCAGCACTGATATCAGGTTTTAGTCGATTAATTAGTCCACTACCTGCCACCGCAGGATCAACGGTAGTCCCCCCAAAATTCAGTTTAGACGCATCGAGGCTTAGGTTGGTAAACCCTGCAGAAAATCCTGCTGATAAGTTCATAGTGGGAGATAAACCTAGGTGATATGCATAAGTACCATAAGCAGCAAAACGGCTGAGTGGACCCGTTTTATCGTTCATAATGGTAAAGCCAACGCCTTGGTGCGGATCAGCCGCTGTATAATCTCGCCAATATGCCTGACCCCTCGGATTCTGCCCCCTTGCTCTGAAGCTGGTTGCAGATTCTCTTTCATAATCGCTTTTTTTTAAAGGCCCGTGAACCGTAATATAAGTGGTTACTGGTGCATCCTGTAATCCTACCCATTGCATACGGTGACTTGCTTTAATATCCCAATAGTTCTCAATTCCAGCAACGGCAGGGTTGATGATATAATTATTCATGATGTATTGGGTATAATAAGGCCGCTGTTGTGCTAAAGCATTCAACCCTAACAAAATAAGTAAACTATATAAAATTAAACCTTTCTTCATTTTATAAAATGATGGTTACTGATCCAGTAATTTTATTTCTACCATTTTTAGGATCAACAATATAATAGTAAGTCCCAATTGGAAGTGGTTTGCCATTTAATTTACCATCCCAATTTACGGAATATTCAAAACTGCTGAACACTACTTGACCATATCTATTAAAAACTTGTACCGTAGCACCCGGATAGCTTTCTAGGTATTGAATGCGCCAACGATCATTAATACCATCTCCATTGGGAGAAAATGCGTTGGGAACCAAGGGTGCTAATAATAGTTTTATAAAGATAGTATCTGTAACAGTGCAGCCACCAATACCCGTTAAGTTTAGCCGATAAGTGATATCAGATAAGGGGGAGGTTTTGGGGATGGAGTCTATTGGATTGTTTAAGTAAGTGGGCGGTGTCCATAAATAAGACAAATCCGATCCATAAATATATTGCGGTTTGATAGCGGCAGTGCCACCTTCTAGTACATTTATTTTAGGCCCCAAAATAAGCTTGGGATAGGGATGCACAATAATTGTTTTAGAAACAGTATCACTCACACAACCTTGGCCATTAAAAAAGAAATAACGGATATTAAAAGAACCCGAATCGGAAAAGGTATTGGTAGGATTTTGGGAAGAAGACAATTTACCATCCCCAAAATTCCAGCGCCAAGTATTTGGCGGGCTGCTAATGCCATTCCCAGCATCGGTAAACTTGATGGAATCTCCGAGACAAATAGCAGCAGCAGATATATTGAAATTGGCTTTAGGCCAAGGGTAAATGGTATTAAGAACTCTGGTAAGAGAATCAATACAACCATCTTTACTGGTTATTTTAAGTTTTACATTGTAAGGGCCTAATGCGCTGTATTTATGGGTAGGGACTTTCAACAGTGATGGAGTGGGGTCATTGGGATTACCAAAATTCCAAGCATAGCTGAATAAATCAGCCGAGCCATCGGCTATTTTACTAGTATTGGTAAAACTTCCCCTCCCATCCGGAAGGCAAATGATGGGGAGGCTGAAAGCGGGTTTGGGTAAATCTTTGGTAAAGATGGATTGGGTGTTGATGGTACTGATACAACCACTGTCAGTTACAACGGAAAGGGCGACAGTATAATTTTTAGCCGTATCAAACCTATGGGTGAAAACAGCGGCAGAATTGCGGTTTTCGGTACTACCATCCCCAAAATCCCATTTGTGCTGGGTGATATTACTAAAATTAGCCAGAGAGCTATCGGTAAAAGGGATATTATTTTTTTCACAGAGGGGATTGCTAACGCCCCATTTGGCAATGGGAGAAGGCCAAACAGTGAGAGGCTGAAAGGCAGAGTCGCGGCAACCAGCCGTATTCACCACCAAATATTTGAGGGTATCATTACCAACACCAGTGGTGATGGGATTTAATAGTCCACCCGCACTAATACCCTTACCATAATAATTACCCGAAGCCGTTAAAGCAGAACTAAAACTTCCCTGATTGAGCTGCCTAGGTGCGGCATCGTAACAGATATCGCGGATATCGGAGAAAGCGACAGCGGGACTGTTTTTTACGTAAATTATTTTCTTTATACTTCTAGAGCAAGCGGATGAATTTCCAGAGAAAGCCACCAAACTAATGGTAAAAGGAATGCTATCAGGTGCTGAAAAGTTATTGTACTTTACTGCATACTGTTTATTTATGTAGGGATTTTCATCAGGAATTTTAGGGATAAGCTTATTCAGTGTATCCCAAAAAATATCTAGCCTTGTAATCACTCCAAAGTCAACTGTTGATAGGTTCTTGATTCGTATAGAATCATTGCTGCACAACGGATTAGCTTGTTCTACTTCAAATTTAGGTATAGGGATACTTCCATTTACCGTGAATGATTTACTGAGTGCTGCTATACATCCATTATTGGAAGTTAATTTTAAACTGACTGTATAATTATCTGATTTTTTATAAGAGGGATTCGGATTTTTTATGATACTGGTAGAAGGTATAGGAGCTGGAATAATAGCTGGAACACCCGCATTTAAATTCCAAGAATATGTAAACCCTGCTTCGCTCCCATCTGCAATTTTACTGGTATCCTGAAATGGAGCAGTAGCATCAGCGAGACAAACTTCGGGTAATATAAAGCCGACTTCGGGAACTGGGTTGATTTTAAAACCAGGCATACGGAAAGTATCACTGATACAACCAGTATTGGATTCTGCAACCAAGTAAACATTTTTATTACCCCAACTGGTATATGTAAAGTTTTGAGTAGCGTTGGTATTCACGGTCTGCACCCCAGTGCCATTATCTAGATTCCACCTCCATTGGGCAATGGTATTGGCAGTAGATCCAGCAACAATGGTAGAAGCATCTGTAAAAGAGATAGATGATTTTTCGCAGATAGAGGCAGGCACAGTAAAAGCGGCGATGGGTTTGTTAGATATTTTAATGTCTTTGGTAACCGAAGCAACACAGCCATAATCGGTAATGGCGGTTAGTTTAGCGGTATAATTACCCGCAGTGGCAAATAGTTTATTCGGATTTTGTAGAATTGAAGTAGCAGCATCACTAAAAGTCCAGTTCCATTTCACAATGGGCCTATCAATACCATCAGAAGCATCTGTGAAAGCAACTTGGTTATTGATACAGCCATTAC
This sequence comes from Sphingobacteriia bacterium, assembly GCA_004294135.1. GTDB lineage: Bacteria > Bacteroidota > Bacteroidia > Chitinophagales > Chitinophagaceae > Sediminibacterium. Next base: position 3,080 of record RDZY01000007.1, on the reverse strand, counting down.
TGGTAATATTAAAATTAGCAGTAGGTGGATCGTTAACGATGATATTATCGGTAATTTCTTGTTCATTTGAGTTACTACAACCGTCCGATTGAACTAGATCAGAAGTAGTAGCAACCCCAATTAAATATTTTCCACTTGTTGCAAATTTATAAGTTTCATCAAGTTCATATGTATAATAAGTCTTCCCATTAGAAACTAATGAAGAATTAAACTGTGGTGAATTATATGTTTTAATAACAGCCCCGTTAAGTCCGCTTGCGTTTCCAAAATCTACTTTAATAGATTTTGGCTGATAAGTTAGTGATAAATTAATTTTAAATGGAGTATTACTACAAGTTGCAGAGTAAGCAACATTTGAAGATGAAAACTCATTTTTAAGCGTAATCGGAGGGTTTAAGTCAATTATATTTGTGCCTCCATTGTAACCATATGATTCAACTCTCCCATACCCATATACTATTGCAGTGAAACCAGTATCTGCTTTAATTCGATGAATTGGATTGGAAGCAGAGGCAATAGTTAGATCTTCTTGTAAGTAAGCGAAATTACTATTAGGAATATCAACAAAATTAGATTTAGGAGAGGCATCATCTATCTTTAGTGAATTTTTAAATGACTTAGGAATCACGATATTTACATAGTGGAGAGAAATTGAGGTTTGACCTGATGGTACGTAATTTGAATGTGCAGAGAAGAAAGTAATATCACCTAAAGTTTGTTCTACTGGATTTAGCATTACCATTTCTGGATCAGCATAACACAAGGGATCATTAGTACTTGTTGTACAACCAGACTTGCAATTTTGAGAGCTAATAAATTGTGCTACTGAAACAGGAGAAGATGCTGTTATAATAATAGGATTGGAAGTTTTATAAAAATAAAATCTTCCAGTTGTATTATAATTTGATGAGCCTAGAAGTTGATTAACCCCATTATCTTGTACAGATACTGTCGAAGTAATATCGTCAAGAAAAATTCGATAAATATCGCTCGGTCGATTTATAAACGGAGCTGTTACGAAAACTTTACCCCATGAACGAGTAGGAAAAAGTTGCTGATATAGATTGTCGCCTCCTGATGCGCTGGCGCAATCTAATGTACTCCATGTAGAACTTGAGAATACTGCTATAGGTTTACAGCCAGAAGCGCCTGAAGCAATTGACTTTATTCTAGTGCCAGAAATATCGCCTAGTGAGGAGGTTTGAAATTGATAGCAATCTCCTGCTGAAGGTAGAGTAATTGTATATTTTTGACCTGCCGATCTTCCCGTTCCCCCACTTGTAGTCAAGTCAATTTCAATTATAGTATTATCCTGAGTAGCCACAACTGTAAACTGACCAATACCACCATTTGTTCCATCACCTGTTTTTGGACTAGTTCCAACTGAGTTTATACCCGACGCTACATAAGTGGTTCCGAGAACTGTTGAGGGGAGTACTAAAGTTGCACCGCTCCTAGCTGATCTTATAATATGAGAATAAACTACAACAGGGGCTTCTGATGTAACCCTTATTGCTGCACTAGATTTAATCCCATCAACCATATCTAAATATACCGATGAACTTGAGGCGTCAAAACCTGTACCAGACCCTATAAAGTATCTCTTTACCTGATTCGCTAAAATAGCAAATGTATTAGTTGAGGTTCCAACTTGTACAGTGACATTTGTATTGATCGAAGATGTAATATATAGACCCATTACAGAACCAGTGCCATCTATATGAGCAGGATACGCAATCCAAAAATCCTTTCCCTTATTCGAGAATTCCTGAGCCTGCAGTATACAGCCAGAACAAATCAGTAAAAAAAACAGGACAATAATACTTTTCTTCATTACGGCTGGGGGGCATTCGTATTTCAGACAATTAATTAACAATATTAAGCGATCTTCTTCAAACTATAGTTATAGACACATTAAAATTGATTATCGTTGTCTCTCAGCCAATCAATTGCCGATGGCCCCAAATTAAACAATATATCTAGCACACTGCAAGGGGACTGAAAACCATTCCGATCCTCAAAAACCTGAGCATACCGATTTACCTGAATTCCACTTAAATCTTTGCCTGGCAAAATAAGGTTTCTAGCATCTCTAATACCCTGATCGGGATTTTGAATATATTGATCGGTCAACTCTATCTCAGGGAGATACTTTAACTTTTTAAATATCCAGTGCATCAAGTTCCAATTCAGTTTAAAAAGGGAGGGCTCCCTTTCTTTCAATATCCCATAAAGCTCGTCCCGATAATATTCAAAAAAAGGAGCCCGATTGTAGCAGGCATCCATAGAACGGCAATGTTGAATTACCCAATTGGTTTTGTAGGCAATCTGAACCTCTTTAAAAAATGCTTTCTGGTCGCGCCCTTTTTGAAGGGGAACCGACAAATGAATCAATCCATTCGCCCCTGGAATTACACACCTATTCCTAAAACTGGCTTTTTGATAAAGTTCACATTGCTCAATTTTTATATATTTATATTGAAACAAAATTTTATAATAACTAACCGTCCCAAAGTATTGATTTTCAATTAATAATGACTGCATAATACATCTTGTTTAACGATACGCTGTAATGAACACAATAACCCATTTAAAGGTTTAAATAAGTTATGATAAAATACAAACTTATGTTTATAATTATTTGATTATCAATATACTATTAAAAATAAATTATGCTATTAAATTTAGTTTTAAAAATTCTGCATTTGCAGGTTCAAAAGACTAATATTATTAGCAATAAAGATACGGTAAATTAGGGTAAGTAGTTGCACCTAATACCCCGCCCTATCATAATATATCATTTAGCTACTGGGCTGGAAAACGATTTGCCATACCCGTTAATTTTAATGCTTGTAACTGTTCTAGTGTGCTTTGTTGGTTCATGTGTTTACTTTTTTGAAGTGGTTTATTAAATAACGATTTTATTGATAGGCATCAGGGCCGCGTAGGTTGGGGTGTTCAGGTAATCGGAATAAATCCATTCCCTTATCCTTGGGCTTGGCTACACGAGTAGCAAGCAGGGTGATATTATTGTGCAATGCCCATTGCAGTAATACTTCGCTAAAGATGGGTTCGTAGCG